>DXZP01000028.1:0-27464 GCA_019419605.1 Collinsella sp. | reverse complement strand
GCTGCGGAAACGCGGGGCCCGTTCAGGCTGTTGCGTTGAGATTGAAAATCAACCCTTCTCTTACTTTGCAAAGATGCTCCAGACGTCAGTCCTGAACCTCTCGTATTTCAGTTTTTTAAAAGAAATCGTGTCAGACTTTCAACATTTGCCACTTACAGACATAGAGTCGACTTCCCCGTTGTACTCTGCTCAGAAAATAAACTCGGACACCTCTTCAATAACATCGTTTGTTGTCGTAAACATGATTCCATTGTTCATGAATGCGATTACAATGATTGCGGTTTTTCTGCTAATCGCTTCTCTCGATTTATCGATATGCACCGTCGGCATAACGCTTCTTGGGGCGTATTGCATTATGGTGCTTATGCTCCAGCCCTCACTACTTGCCGCTTCATTTCAAAAGAAAGAGGAAGATGGGTTCCTGTTCAGCTCCATAGCATCACGTATCGAACGGACGTTCGAGATTAAGCTGCTAGCCGGTTATGACAGCAGCTTCGAGCATGTAGAAAAACAGTTTGATGCTGCGTACTATCCTTCAGTTCTCGCACTCGCGAAAGTACAAAGTATAGTAAGTTCTAGCGATCGTATGGCGGCGGCGGGATTTCAAGCTGTTTTGTTGCTGGTTTCGGGAGCAAGAATAGCCACAGGAGCTATGACAATTGGGGAATTTACCATGATAAATTCTTATTATTCCCTATTGATGAGCTGTGGCAAGTACTATATCGGCGTCTTTCAGTCTTTGCAGGAAACGAGGGCATCAATAGCTAGGCTGAATGAAATAAAGGCGCGAAAACGGGATTACCGAAATTGCCTTGCGCTTAATAATGTGGGCCGCATACAGGTCCTAGATTTAGACTTCAGTTTAATTCGCGATGAAGAGCTGGTTGATATAACATGCGGGGCGAATCTTCAATTTGACGTGGGCAGAACGTATGTAATTACAGGCCCTAATGGTGTTGGAAAAAGCACACTATTAAAGCTGCTCCTGGGTTTTTATGAGCATGCAAATGACAATATCGAGTACGATTGCACAAAGTTGACCGCTATCAATCTTGACCGAGTTCGGTCGGAGTGTTTCTCTGCTATGCAGCAAACGGCTTTCGTCCCCGGCGACACAGTTGAAGACTATTTGCATGAATACGGCATTAGCTATGAGTTAATGGCGTCGTTTCTCAAGGAATGCGGTTTCGAACCAATTGATAAAAAAAGATGGGAAAAATGTTCTAATCTATCTGGAGGAGAGCTGCAAAGGTTGCGCTTGGCTATGGCGTTATGCCGAAAAGCGGATTTTGTAATTCTCGATGAGCCGACCAATGATCTTGACGGATCGACATGTGGCTGCCTGATAGAGTACATTAAACAAAATAAGCGAGGTCAGGCCTTTTTGATCGTTTCGCATGATTCTAGATTGCTCGATGTCGCCGATCATATTTTGGTAATGAGCGGTGAGGGGGCTATTGAATTGGCCAAATAATGGATTCCTGGTTGTGCTGGAATGATATTGGGACGTATATTTGGTTGTTTTTTAAGGCGGGCATAATAATCGGGTGAACAACTCTTTCGCGTTCCATATGAATTTAGCGCCTCTCGAACGAATGTAATGGGCGGCTCCGGAACCCCCGCTGTACTAGCCTAGGGGAAACGGAATAGGCGGACCGACCGTTCGACTTTGCCCGGGAAAAGATGTCGGGCGGTGGGCGGAGTATGGCCACCGGACACATTGAAACGCATCTCCACCATTCTTTCAACTGGGAAAACGGTGCCCCGGGCCCCGGGAGGGACTGCGGGGACGTTCGGCTAACTGCGGGTACGACCTATTTGCCCAATGTGTTCGGTTGAGATCGGAAATTAACCATCATGCGCCCCATAACGCTAGTCCAGCTTGGTGCCCGGTACCTGTGGCGCCTCTCTAATCAGCGCATTAAGTTCGTTCAAAATGGAAGCGGGCTGTCGGTCGACGGCGTCCAGATGAAGCGTCGCCACGCGAAGGGGCGGCTGATATTCAAATGAGCCCAAGAGCACGGGCGATCCCAAGAACCGCTCGATTTCGTCTGCAACCGCGTCGGTCTCTTCGGGATCAAGCTCGTCAAAGAGCGCCACGAACATCGGTCCGGTCGAGCGGAACAGACGACCCTTGCCGCGCGAGCAATCCATGAGGCAGGCGGCGCTTTCTGCCAAAACGCGGTCGCCTGCATCAAAGCCAAAGCGGGCATTGACCTGTGCGATTTCGTCGATTTTAATGGCGATCAAGCTCGCGTTTCGTGCCACGTGACGCATCTCGCCAATGGCGTTGACCAGGGCGTGGATATCGCCCAGACCGGTCACGGAATCGGTCGTATCTGCCAAGCTCCGGTTGGTGACAATGCCCACATACATGTTGGGCTCGGTATCGGTGCCGTCCAGGCGGTAACCCGTGCAGTCGCAAAGCGCGTATTTTCCGGCGGTATTCATGACGCGATACTGCATGCAGTGGAAGTGCCACGTGCCGTTTACCACCATATCGAGCTCGGCACGTACGTTGTCGCGGTCCTCGGGGTGAACGCGGGCAAGCCATATATCGAGCGAGTTGTAGGGATGCTGGGAAGGTAGGTCAAAATCGCGCACGGCATTAACCGACCATTGCGATTCGCCGGTGTCGAGGTTAATGATGAACGGATAGCGTGTCTCGGAGCTCATGGAGATCGCTTGGAACACTCGGTCGTTGCAGGGGGGGGGTTGTTCGGTGATCGGGCGTTGCAGCGCATCGCCTTCTTCCGGTTGTTGCACACGGTACATGAGCTTGTAGCGATACATTTTGCGGTCGGCGTCCTTTGTCATCTGGCGACGCGTATCGCCTGCAAGTGGGTCGACGCGCGAGCAGCCAAAGCTAAAGCTGGCGATCATGGGCGCCTTGTCGCCTGATGTTGCCTCGATAAGATTGGCACGCGCCCGTTCCAGGCGCTGCTCGAGCTCGGCTTCGTCTGTCGTGGGGGATATAAGTACAAATTCGTCTCCACCGATACGGAACAGCAGCTCATCGTGCTCCATTGTCTCGGTGAGTGCGCGGCAGATGCTCAGAATGTAGCGATTGCCCTCGGCGTGGCCAAACTTATCGTTGCAATGCTTAAGGCGGTCGATATCGATATAGGCGCAGGTGAAGGGGGTTCCTTTGCGCCAGAGCTGATCGACATGGCGGTCGAGTCCGCCACGGTTGCCAAGATTGGTGAGCGAGTCGATATAGGCGTTGCACTCAAGCAGCTGGCGCTCTTGTTGCAGGATGGCATGCGTCTTTTGCAGTTGCTCACCAACGGCGCGTAGCTCAGCAGGCAGCACGGAAACATCGAGTTCGGCGGTCGAGACACCATTCGCAAGTCGCTGAAGATAGGCAATAATCGATTGCTCGCCCAAGCGATATGACTCGTTCATGATGAATAACCTCCTTGGGCAGAACAACGGTTTGTATCATATCCGCAATTCGGTTTGAATTGGGATATAAGTTAGCTAATGGAGACAAATGTCCCCTTCGGCGGTGGTGTTTTGCGCGCGAGCGTATTAGTTGTTTTTGCCACCATCGAGCAATGCCTCAAAATCATTCGCCGGCATGGGACGGTAGTAGAGGAAGCCCTGAGCGTAGCGGGCGCCCATTTGGCGTAGCATGTTCGCCTGCTCATTTGTCTCGACGCCTTCGACCACGACGGGCAGATGGAGCGACTGCGCCATCTCGAGCATCGATGACACAATCTGCGCGCCGCGGCCTTGATCACGGTCGGTGGGCATAAACGTGCGGTCGAGCTTGATGACGTCGACATTCACGTTCTTGAGCATCGCGAGCGTGGACTGGCCGGTGCCAAAATCGTCCATATAGGTCGAGAAGCCGCGGGTGTGCAGGTCGGCCGTCAGCTTATCCACGGCCTCGGACTCTCCCGTATAGGCTGTCTCGGTGATCTCGATGCGTATGAGTTCGGGCGGTAGGTTGTATTGTGCGGCGAGTGTCCCCATATGTTCGGCAACGTCGCAGGCAAGGATATCCACGCGCGACACGTTAAGCGAGATCGGAACCACGCGAAGCCCTCGATCGATGCGCTCGCGCAGCCACGAGGCAACGCCCTGCCAAATGTACTTGTCGAGCGTCACCACAAAGCCGCTTTCCTCGAGTGCGGGAATAAACGTTGCGGGCGAAATGAGAGAGCCGTCCTTGTCAATCCAGCGCGTAAGTGCCTCGGCGCCAATGATCTCGCCGGTTTCCATATCGACCTGGGGCTGCAGGTAGTACGTGATGCGGCCATTTGAGAGCGCGTACTGGAACTCGGTCAGCGTGCGGTGGAACGCAATCTCGTGTTCATATTCTTCGGGGCGGAAAATAGCAATGCGCTCCTTGAAGTCGTTTTTGGCGCGTCGATTGGTAAACATGGCCTTTGCCTGCGCATCGATGGTGATCTCCTCATTGGAGTCGATGGGGTAAATGCCCATGGACGGCCAAAAACCTACGCCGTCATCATGCCTGGCTACTGCCTCGCGAACGCGGTTGTAGATTTGATGGACGGTGATGTGCTTAAAGGGGATGAGTACGCAAAAGTCATCTTGGCCCCAGTACCCTGCGACGCCCATATCGGCATTCTCGATGTCCTTGAGGACCGTGCCCACATCGGCGAGTACGCGGTCGCCCTCGGCCTGGCCGTGCCATTCATTAAACAGGCGCATGTGACCCATGTCGACGGTGGCGATGCACCAGGTGTCGTCGCGCCTTGCCTCGAGAAATGCGTTGGCGCGCCGCATAAACTCGCTGGGTCGATAGAGGCCCGTGAGCGAGTCGATACGTTCGGCGATGGCGCTTTTGCGCTCCGCCTCGGGTATGGGGAGGCTGTCGTTGGGAACAAGCCCGCCGGCCGTGCGAAGGCGACGGTCGAGTTCGCCTAAAACGGCGGTCGCTTGATGGGTTAAGTGCTCGTAAAAGGCCGGGACGACAAGGCAGACGGGAGTAATGGTGTCGCCTGCGATTTGAACAGGAGCGAAAACGGCCTCTTTAAGGTGGCGGGTCAGTTGCTCGAATGCCTCGTGGTCCAAGTCGTTGCTGAGCACGACGAACTGGACGCTTCGTGAACGGTAGACCCGGCTCCTGCCGCGGGTGATCGACAGCATGCGGCCTGCGTATTCGGCAAGCATGTTGTCGACAGCCTCGGCCCCGTAGAGCTCGTTGAGCTTTGTCGTGCCACGAACGCGCACCGCTATAAGCCCTGTCTCGCAGCGGTCGCGACGGCAGGCATCGATAGCGTTGATCAGCATACGCTGCGTTCCGAGGCCCGTGGCGGCGTCGACGGTTTCGGCAAGTGAGTGGTTGACAAGTTCGCCGACATAGAGCGAGGGGGCATTTCCGTCGCCGTCGATGCGAAACCCGCGAGCACGGCAGAGAACGTAGTCACCCGCGGCATTGCGCATGCGGTACTGCATGACGCGGCGGTGTTTGGAGCCGTTAAAGATCTGGTTGATGTCGTTGGCGTAGGCCTCGAGGTCATCGGGATGGACACGCGTTTTCCAGAAATCGCGGCAGCTGTCTATGTGCTCCGAAGGAAGACCGAGATCGCGCAAGGCACCTTGCGACCAAAGGGTGCGGTCCTTGTCCAAGTTCTCGATAAAGAAATAGCGGCCTTCGTTGAGCATCGAAAAGGCGTCGAAAATACGGTCGCTTATTTCGAAGTCGTCGGTGTGGACTTGCGCGATATTACGTCGATCAAGATGCATGGCATGACGTAGCTTGTAGTCGTACATGCGATGGTCGGCATCGAGCGTCATGCGATTGGAGGCTTCGCCCAGGGCGGGGTCGGCGTGTGCCACTCCGTAGCTAAACGAGTGGGGCATCTCGGAATCGTTGTTTTTGAGCAGGATCGTTCGGCAGTGTTCCAGACGTTCGGCGAGGTCGTCCTCGGTCGCAATCGTAGATAGGATGGCAAACTCGTCGCCTCCCAGACGAAATGCCGCCTCGTCTACCTTCATATACAGCTTGAGATAAAGGCTTACCTGCAAGATATAGCGGTTGCCCTCGTCATGGTCAAAGACATCGTTGCAGTGCTTGAGATTGTCGATATCGATGAACGCCATGGTAACGGGAGCGTCCTGCTCCCAGAGCTCCTCGAGGGAACGGGCAAAGCCGCCGCGGTTGCCAAGTCCGGTAAGCTGGTCGGTAAAGGCGGTCCTAATCAGATCATCCTGACGCTCGAGAAGGTCGCGGACGGTCTTTTCGAGCGTTTCGGTGTAATTGCTGACAGTTTCCATGTTCTAAGCGGCTTTCTGAGGTCGGGGCGGATTGCGTCGGGCGAGCTCTTTGTGCACACGCGTTGCTGCTCAACGTTTTGCGTGTATCCAGGCCCCCTTGCCGCGTCGCTGGTTTAATTTGTCGGTCCGTGTTCGCTGCCGATGACTGTTCAGTAGTATAAACAACAATATTGGATTGTATATGGGTGCCCCTGCCGCGGATGGCTATTATTCGCCAATCGGTAGCGTGACGATGCGATGCTCGATATAAATGCGACCGAGGCGATATATGTTGACGGGTATACTTGTTCCGGTTTAAAACGCAGGAACGGAGATGGTTGCATGGCACAGCCAGATACGACGCGCACGGTGGGGCTTGCGCTCGAGGGAGGCGGCTACCGCGGTATGTATACGGCGGGCGTGCTCGACGTTTGGATGGAGCACGGTTTGACCTGCGACCATATGGTGGGCGTTTCGGCGGGCGCGGCGTTTGGCTGCAACTTTAAATCGCGGCAGATTGGGCGCGCCATTCGCTACAACAAGGCCTATTGTGCCGACAAGCGCTATGCGAGCGTGACAAGCTGGCTGCGAACCGGTGACATGTTCAATGCCGATTTTGCCTATCACGAGGTGCCCATTGAGCGCGATCCCATCGACTTGGAGGCGTATCGCGCCTGTCCCATGCGATTTACGTGCGTGTGTACCGATATCGAGACGGGCAAGGCTGTCTATCACGATTTGCCGTATGGCGACGAGCGCGATATCGAGTGGATCCGGGCGTCGTCTGCTATTCCTGTGGCGACGCGTCCCGTTGCTATTGACGGGCATAAGTATCTGGATGGTGGCGTGGCTGATTCTATCCCCAGCGCATGGCTGTTTGCGCAGGGGTATGACCGCAATATCGTGGTGCTCACGCAGCCGGCGGGCTTTGTGAAGCAGCCCAACAGTGTGATGTCCATGCTGCGGCGCGTGTTCCGTCACTATCCGGAGTTTGTTGCAGCGCTTGAGCATCGGCATGAGGTCTACAATGCCACGCTCGATGACCTGGCACGTCGCGAGGCTGCCGGCGAAATCTTTGTGGTGCGGCCGAGCGAATCGGTGAAGGTGCCGTCGCTGTGCCGCGAACCGGATGAGCTCGAGCGCATCTACCAGGTCGGCCGCCACGATGCGGAGGCGACCTTGCCCGCGCTGGAAGCGTATCTGGCGGAGTAAGAGTCGCATGCGGAAAGCGCATCCCGGAATGGACGTTCGAACCGGGATGCGCTTTCCGCTATTGAAGATATGAGGTTGCGAATCAGCTGCTCGGCTTATGCCTATGCCTGCTGCCAGGTATCGACGAGCTCCTTGGCTGCGGCGTAGGGGTCGTCGGCGCTGCAGACGGCGCTCACCACAAAGAAGCCGTCGACGCCGGTGGCCTTGAGCTGCGGCAGGTCGACCGTTTTGACGCCGCCGCCCACCACGATGGGCACGGGGCTTGCCGCATGGAGGGCAGCCAGGTCCTCAAAGCTCTTGGTGATGATGGAGCCATCTGCCGCGCGTCCGCAGTCGCGCTTGGTCTCGGTCTCGTGGAGCGGGCCCACGCCCAGGTAATCGACCAGGCTCATGTCGGCGGTCTTGACGTACTCGAGCATCTCTTCGCAACGGGCCGAAAGGCCCACGATAGCGTCGGGGCCCAACAGCTTGCGGCAGACCTCGACGGGAATATCGCTCTGGCCCACGTGCACGCCATCGACAGCGATGCCCTGCTCGCGTGCGGCGAGTACGCAGTCAAGGCGGTCGTCGATTAACAGGGCGACCTGACCGGTCTTGCCGGCGCGCGCGATTGCCTGCGCGGCATCGCCCGTCAGTGCGATGATCTCGCGGGCGCTTGCCACCTTGGAGCGCACTTGGATGCAGGTAAAGCCGGCGTCAAGTGCCTGGGCCACCACATCGCCCACGGGACGTCCCAGGGTGTTTTCGGGGCCGAGTACCAGATAGGCAGAGATATCAAGGTTGTCGCGGATGCTCACTGTGCTTCCTCCTGCTTTTTGATCTGCGCTTCCATGCGCTCGAGCTTGCCGGTCATGGTGTCGGTAAATCCGGGTCGAATATCGGCCTTGAGCACGACTTCGGTGCGGATACCCTTGCTCGCCAACACAAAGGTCGCGTCGCGCACAACCTGCATGACCTCGTCCCAGTCGCCCTCGATCTCGGTGAACATCGAGGTGGTGCGGTTGGGGAGGCCGCTCTCGCGAATGACGCGCACGACCTCGGCGACCTCGGCGGACAGCTCGTCGCCGGTGCCGCACGGGGCGATGGCCACGGCGACGAGCGTGTTCATACCGGCATTGGTTGTGGGCTCGGACATGGCTTATGCCTCCTCGAGCTCGAGTTGGTTATCGGCAATATCCTGGGCGGTCGCGCGGTAGAGCTCGTCGATAAAGGCGACCTTAAAGCTTGCCGGGGCATCGGCGACGGCGGCGGCACGCGTGCCGGCAACGTTGTAGACGGCGGTGCCGCAGACGGCTGCCGTAAACGGGTCGGCGGCGCAGGCGTACACGGCCAGCACGCCGCCCTGCGAGCAGCCGCAGCCGGTGATCTTGGACATGAGCGGGCTGCCGCCGTGGGACTTGGCCACCGTCGTGCCGTCGGTGATCAGGTCGACTTCGCCCGAGACCACTACGGCGCCTCCGGTGTAGCGGGCGAGCGTCACGGCGGCATCGCGGGCGGCGTCGACCGTGTCGGTGGTGTCGACGCCACGCACGCGGCTCAGATCGGCCGCTTCGCCCTCAAGGCCCCACAGGCCGGCGAGCGCGATAATCTCGGAGGCATTGCCGCGCACGATGGCGGGTTTGTACTGCTTGAGTTCGTTTGCCAGTTGGGTGCGCAGGCTGCCGATGCCCAGGCCCACCGGATCGAGCACCCAGGGCTTGCCGGCGTCGTGTGCCGCCTTGGCCGCGCGGGGAATCGTCTGCTCGTAGATGGGGAAGAGTGTGCCCATGTTCAGATAGATGGCGCCGCCGCCGGCAACGAGCGCCTCGCCCTCGTCGGGCAGATAGACCATGGCGGCCGAACCGCCCACGGCGAGCTGCGCGTTGGCGACAAAGTCAATCGTCACCGTGTTGGTGATGGAGCCCGCCATCGGATTGGTGGCGCGAATCTCCTCCACGGCCTTGACCACGTTTTGCTTGAGCTGTTTCGAATCGATCACTGCACATGCCTCCTTGGCATAGAAAAGGGGCGCTGTGCATAGACAGCGCCCCTAAAAAGGCGGCATGCTCCCTACGCCAGCATTAACTGACAGGTTCAAAGGATTGGGCCCCATGCCCTCTCAGCCTTGTGGTTTGCACCGCCGGCACTCCCGCATCGAATCTGTTGTTCCCTATACTAGCGCACCTGCCAAAAAGGGACAGGTTTATTTTGGCAGGTAACAACTGGGGCTTTGCGTTTTCCCAGATAAAACCTGCCAATATAAACCTGTCTCTTTTTGGCAGGTCGGTACAATAGACGGGATTAAGAATGACCGAGGGGGCCTTATGATTAAACTTGTGCTGACCGATATGGACGATACGCTGATTCCAGCCGGGCATGACGGCGCCAGCGACTACGCCATCGAGGGCATTCATGCCATGCAGGCGGCGGGTCTGCACTTTGGCCCGGTTTCGGGTCGCCAGCCCTCCGCGATGGGCTGGATGTTCCGCAATCGCGCCGAGTGCTTCTCGACCGGCGCGTTCTGCAACGGCCAGGTCATGTTTGTGGACGGCGAGGTGGTAGCCTCGCATGCGACCGATAACGCCGCCCTTATGCGCTTGGCTGACTACTTGGAGCAAGAGACCGACGATACGTATCTGAAGGTCTACGGCCTGGGTGATGACTTTTGGGGCAACGATGCCTATTGTGTGACGAGCGACCCCGAGCGCGTGCGCCGCGCCATGGAGTCGGGCGGCAACGCATGGCTCAAGGGCGAAGAGGCCCCGTGCCGTCCTGTCGTCGATGACGCGTCGGTGTTCAAGGCGAATATCTGGAGTGCTCGTTCGCGTGAGGAGCTCGCGGAGCTACGCGAGCGCGTTGCCGCTGAGGTGCCGGAACTCTCGCTCGTGTTTCCCAACAATCGTGTGCGCCTGTTCGACATTCTTCCAGCAGGTTGGGACAAGGGTTGCGCTGCGCTGGAGCTGGCGCGCGCTTTGGACCTGACGTCCGACGAGGTGGCCGTATTTGGCGATTCCGATAACGACCTGCCCATGATCGGTGCCGTCCCCAACTCCGTTGCAGTCGCCAATGCCAACGAGGCCGTCACGGCTGCCGCGCGCTGGCATATCGGCGCTGCGGCAGACGATGCGGTTGCCGGGGCTCTGCATCAGATTGCCGCCTGCGCCGCGACGGGGGAGATGCCGTCGTTTATGCGTCAGGCAGATGCGGCGGGTTCGGGTTTCGCGGACGTCTAGGGAGGCCATCATGAAGCTTCAACAGCTCAGGTATGTCGTCAAAGTTGCCGAATGCGGCAGCATCACCGAGGCCTCGCGCCGGCTCTTTGTGTCGCAGCCTTCGATTACCGCGTCGATCCGCGATCTCGAAAACGAGATGGGTGTGCACATCTTTGAGCGCACCAACAAGGGTGTCATTGTGTCCGAGGAGGGCGAGACCTTCTTGGGCTACGCGCGCCAGGTGCTCGACCAGGCGGATCTGCTCGAAGGCAAGTACAAGGGCGAGTCCGAGCAGGTGCCGCACTTTAGTGTGAGCTGCCAGCATTATTCCTTTGCCGTTAACGCGTTTGTCGATGTGATCCGTGAGTTCGATGCCGCGCGCTATGACTTTACCCTGCGCGAGGAGCAGACTCACGAGATTATCGAGGACGTCGCGCATATGAAAAGCGAACTGGGCATTCTGTACCTGTCCGAGCACAACCGCGAGGTCATCGAGCGCATGCTGGTGGCCAACGAGCTCGTGTTCGAAGGGCTCTTCTGCGCCACGCCGCATGTCTTCGTCTGCGCCGACCATCCGCTGGCGGCCCGCTCCAGCGTGACGCTCGAGGACTTGGAAGATTATCCGTTCCTGTCCTACGAGCAGGGCAGTTACAACTCGTTTTACTATTCCGAGGAGCTGACCTCGACGTTTGAGCGCCGCAAGAATATCCGTGTGCGTGACCGTGCGACGCTGTTCAACCTAGTTATGGGCCTTAACGGTTACACGGTGTGTTCGGGCGTGATCAGCCATGAACTTAACGGTCCCGGTATTATCTCGATTCCGCTCGATGTGGACGAGTACATGGAGATCGGTATTATCACACGCAAGAACACGACGCTCACGCGCTATGGGCAGGCCTATATCGACGCGATTCGTCAGCACATCTAGGCTGCTGCGTTCTGCACGGGTCAAATCTCTTTATGGCAGTCCAGAGTGATATAGGAAGCATCTATATCAAACTGTTATAAACGTATATTTTACGATGGCCATATGAACGCTCATACTGTGTCCCAGTAAAGCAACCAATGCAAAGGGAGATATCTATGAGCACTTCGATTCAACCGAACGCGCCGTTTCGCGCCGATATCGTCGGCAGCTTTCTTCGTCCGCAGACCGTAAAGGACGCCCGCGCTGCCTATGCAGCAGGCACGCTTGATGCCGAGGGGCTTAAGGCCGTCGAGGACGAGGCCATTCGCGATTTGGTGGCAAAGCAGAAGGCCGCCGGCCTGCAGGTGATCACCGATGGCGAGTTCCGCCGCAGCTATTGGCATCTCGACTTTATGTGGGGGCTCAACGGCGTCGAGCATCGTGCCTCTCGTACGGGCTATATGTTCCACGATGAGGAGACTACCGCCGACACCGCCGTGGTAACCGGTCCCATTAGCGGCGAGAACCATCCGTTCGTCGAGCACTTCAAGTTTGTCAAGGCGCTTGAGGGGGAGGGCCAGGTCGCACGTCAGACCATTCCGGCGCCGATTCAGACGTTCTCCGAAGTCACGCTCGACCGCTGCGATGGCCAGCAGGAGAGTCTGCGCGCCGTCTACAAGACCGACGAAGAGCTCGCCGATGCCATCGCCGCAGCATATCGCACCGTGATTGCCGACCTGTATGCCGCTGGCTGCCGCAACATCCAATTTGATGACTGCACCTGGGGCATCTATTGCGATAGCGACTTTGTGTCCAAGACCGGCATGAGCCCGGTTGACCTGCAAAAGGTGAGCGAGCTGGGCGTGGCACTCAACAATGCCGCCATCGCGGGCAAGCCCGACGATCTGGTCATCAACACGCACGTGTGCCGCGGCAACTATCACTCCACGTATGCCTTCGAGGGTGGTTACGATCCCATTGCACCGTACCTGTTTGCGCGCGAGGATGTCGACGCGTTCTATCTTGAGTTCGATACGCCGCGCGCCGGTGGCTTTGAGCCGCTCAAGTACGTCGCTCCCGGCAAGAAGGTCGTGCTGGGCCTGGTGACCACCAAGGCGCCAGAGCTCGAGGACGAGGATGCCATCGTCGAGCGCATCCGCGAAGCTGCTAAGTATGTGCCGCTCGAGAACCTGTATTTGTCTCCGCAGTGTGGCTTTGCCAGCTGCGAGATTGGCAATAAGCTGACCGAGGACGAGCAGTGGGCAAAGATTGCGCTGGTCAGGCGTATTGCCGAGCGCGTTTGGAAATAGCGCTAGCGTTTGCAGGTGGCGGCGCGTGCGAGGTACTGCATATCGCGTACAATGGTTCGGATCGTATCGTTCGGGCAGGTTATCCGATATGCCTGATCGCCCTTCCATTCGAAAGGACTTCCATGTCCCAGTCTTCGACGCCCGCCGTCACCGATGCCATCTACGATGCATCGTCGCTCGGCCGCCCGCGCATGTTTGTGTTGGGTTTGCAACACATGTTTGCGATGTTCGGAGCCACGGTGCTCGTGCCCGTGCTCACCGGCCTTTCCGTTTCGGCGACGCTTCTGTTCGCCGGCATCGGCACGCTGCTGTTTCATTTTCTATCGCGCGGTAAGGTGCCCGCGTTCCTGGGCTCCTCGTTTGCCTTTATCGCGGGTTATGCCGCCATTGCGCCCAACGGCGAGGCTGAGCTTTTGCCCTACGCTTGCCTGGGCGTAGCTTGTGCCGGCCTGCTCTATCCGGTGCTTGCGGCCCTGTTCCGCGCCTTTGGCGCCAAGCGTGTCATGCGTTTCTTCCCGCCGGTGGTGACTGGCCCCATCGTCATTTCCATCGGCTTGATCCTGGCAAGCTCTGCCATTGCTAACTGCCAGACCAGCTGGTTTGTTGCTGCTATTGCCGTTGCCGTGATCATCATCTGCAACATTTGGGGCCGCGGCATGGTCAAGATCGTGCCGATTCTGCTGGGCGTTGTGGTGAGCTATGCCGTTGCGGCCGCGCTGGGCGAGGTCGACTTCTCTGGCGTCGCAGCCGCCCCCTGGGTTGGCTTGCCCGTCGTGTGGGACAACACCGTGTTTGCGCTCTTTGGACCGCAGTTCGATAGCAGTCTTGCCACGACGGCCATTATCACCATCATGCCACTGGCCTTTGCGACCATGATTGAGCACATTGGCGATATCTCCGCCATCGGATCGACTTGTGAGCGCAACTATATTGCCGATCCCGGCCTGCACCGTACCCTGCTCGGCGATGGCCTGGCGACCATCTTGGCATCGCTCTTTGGCGCTCCTGCCAATACGACGTATGGCGAGAACACCGGCGTGCTTGCCTTGACGCGTGTGTTCGACCCGCGTGTGATTCGCATTGCCGCCTGCTGCGCCATTGTGCTTTCGTTCTGCCCCAAGTTTGCTGCGGTGATTGCCGCCATGCCGGCATGCGTTATCGGCGGTGTGTCGCTCGTGCTCTACGGCATGATCAGCGCCGTTGGTGTACGTAACCTCATCGAGAACCAGGTTGATTTCCAGAACAACCGCAACGTGCTGGTGGCGGCTCTGGTGCTCGTGCTTTCGCTCGGCATTGCCTACAGTACCGCCGGTGCCATCGTGCTGGAGCTGGGCGGCGTGACGATTTCGCTTTCGGGCCTTGCCGTGGGCTCGCTGGTGGGCATTGTGCTCAACGCCATCCTGCCCGGTAACGACTTTGAGTTCGATACTTCCGAGCTTGAGGAGACTGCTGAATAGCAGCTGCGTTCAGCCAAATTAAAAATGGCGTCCATGCGTATGTACGCGTGGATGCCATTTTTAATGCGTCAGTATCCAGTGGATGCCGCGTGCCATGCGCAGGTCAGTTTGGGTAAAGTGATTGCCGGGGTTGAGCTCCAGCGTTGTTGGAATGTCACGCTCGATAAACAGCTCTTCCATCGCGCGCGTATCGTCGAGTACGTGCCGCATCATGCGGTTGGGCGTCTTGGTTTCCTTTTTGCCGAGTGACAGATAGACGGCGTCGGGCGTAGCTGTCATCGTGCGCTCGCGCGCGTAGTCGATAAAGCCGGGGAACCACAGCGACCCCGATGCACTCGCCGCGCGCTCAAAGACATCTGTTTGCCAAAGTGCCCACAGTGCAAAAAGACCCGCCAACGAGTAGCCGGCAACGCCGCGCCAGGTGGGCGGTTGCGGGAGCGATGATTCGGCCTCTGGGATTATCTGCTTCAACAACTCGTCAAGAAAACCAGCAGCCTGTCCGCCAAAGGGCTCGGCATCTCGTATGGTTCCGTCGCATTCCCAGGGGCTCAGCTCGTGATTCCAATCGAGCCCTCCAATGGCGACAAGGGTGAACGGCGGGCAGTCGAGCTCTCGGCAGCGCTCGTAGACTTCATTACCGTCGCCCATAACCACGGGGAGGTAAATGACGGGCGCTCCTTCTGTGCACTCTGGATAAACGGTTATCTGCTTATGATGCGCTTCCAAGGCAGGCTTCTCTCGGTGCTGTGATATTGACAGCCTCAATTGTCGCACGCTGGCACGGGGGCAGACGCTAAAAGAAAGGCGCGGAGCCGCTTGGTGCGACTCTGCGCCTTATGGTTTTGCTTTGGCAGGCTGTGCCGTTACGCTACGAAGAAGTAGACGAGGAAGGCAAGGGCTGCGATCCACATGAGCGGCTTGATCTTGGAGGCCTCGCCCTTAAAGAGCGCGACGATCACGTAGGCGATAAAGCCTAGGCCAATGCCGGCAGAGATGGAGTAGGTGAAGGGCACGCCGGCGACAATCATGAACGCCGGGAAACCCTGCGACACGTCGGACCAGTCGATCTCGGAGGCCTCGCTCATCATGAGGTAGCCGACGTAGACCAGAGCACCGCAGGTGGCGGCGCTGGAAACGATGGTGACGATGGGGGAGAAGAACGCGGCGAGAATGAACAGCACACCGGTGGTGACGGAGGTGAGGCCCGTGCGGCCACCGTCGGCAGCGCCAGAGGTGGACTCGACGAAGGTGGTGATGGAGGAGACGCCCATAAAGCCACCGGCAGCAGCGGCCACGGAGTCGACGACCAGGATGGGACGGATGTCCTCGACATTGCCGTCCTCGGTCAAGAACTCGCCCTGCTTGGCGACGGCCATCGCGGTGCCCATGGTGTCGAAGAAGTCGCTCATGAGCAGCGAGAAGGCAACGACGAGCAGCATCGGGTCGGTCAGGACCTTCACGATGGCAAGGTTGCCGTCGGCAGTGCTGGCAAACGGGGCGCCGAAGGTCGAGAAGTCGAGCGGTGCGATGAGGCCCTCGGGCGCATGGGTGACGCCCAGCGGGATTCCGGCGATAACGGCGACGATGATGCCGATGAGCAGCGAGCCCGGCACGTTGCGGGAAGCCAGGGCAACCGTCACGACGATGGAGATGATGCCGACGATAAAGGTGGGGGAGGTGATGTCGCCCAGGCCGACAAGCGTACCGGCGCCAGCGGTGATGATGCCGGCGTCGCACAGGCCGATCATGGCGATAAACAGGCCCAGACCCACCGAGATGGCGTGGCGCAGGACCACGGGGATGGCGTCCATGATGGCCTCGCGCAGGCCGCACAGGACGAGCAGCAAGATGACGATGCCCTCGAGGAAGATAACGCTCATGGCCACGTGCCAGTCGCCGCCGCACATGGTGGTGGCGATGCCCGCGATCATGGCGTTGATGCCCAGGCCCGACGCGCAGGCGAGCGGGCGGTTTGCGAAGATGCCCATGCAGATGGTCATGATGCCGGCGCCCAGGCAGGTGGCGCAGGCGAGCGCTCCCGCATCAATGCCAGCGCCCGAGAGCACTGCGGGGTTGACGGCGATGATGTAGGCCATCGCCAGGAATGTTGTCAGTCCAGCGCGAAGTTCGGTCCCGATTGTGGACTTGCGCTCACTGACGTGAAAAAGTTCGTCCATGCATACCCTTTCCTTGTTCGGCCCCGAGTTTAGGCCGATTGACACGAACTCATTTACTATATCGCCTTTACAACCTTGCTGTTCCTCGCATGTTGATGTTCGGCGCTTTGTAACAGACGGACGGTATTTATCGCATGAAAATGTGTGGGTACCGTATACTTAAGCGGTTACAACGACCCCTATGGAGGAACGTATGATTAAAGAGCTTTGCCACGACGAGGCTATCCTGTCCCAGCGTTGCGAGGTTGCGACCGTCGAGGACGAGTCGGTTGCTCAGGACCTGATCGATACCATCAAGTCGCTCGATGATGCCGGCTGCTTGGCCGCCAACCAGATCGGCGTTACCAAGAAGGTCTGCGTCTACCTGGACGACGCCGGCGAGCCCCACGTGCTCTACAACCCCCGTCTGGTGTTTGGCCTGGGCGCCAGCAAGATGGAGGAGAGCTGCCTGACGCACGAGGAGGTCACCAAGTCCACGCGCTATATCAAGTGCAAGGTTGCCTTTGACCAGATCGTCGATGGCAAGATGCGCGAGCGCAAGCAGGACTTTGTGGGCTTCGAGGCGCAGATGGTCCAGCATATGATCGACCACTGTCTTGGAAAGTTGGTCTAAGGGGACCAAAGCACCGCACTTCGTCTCTTTTGGTCCGGGCGTGACATTGTTGTCATGTCCGGGCTTTTGTGTTTAGCGCCTTTTTGTTTGGAGACAATGAAATTAGCAAGAACGTAAAGCTAGGAGGCGCTATGTGTACGAGTATTCGATTTACCGATAATTCTGGCCACATGTATCTGGGCCGCAACCTCGACTGGAGCTTTGACTACGGCCAACAGGTTCGCGTGATGCCGCGTGGGTTTCACATTCCGTATTCGTTTATCGACGACGCGACAGCGGCACACGCGGTGATCGGTATGTGCATCGATTACAAGAACTACCCTATGTTCTTCGATTGCGGCAACGATGCGGGCCTCGCCGTGGCGGGTCTCAATTTCCCTGGTTATGCCGAGTATGCCGATGACCCTGTCGACGGTAAGACCAATATCGCGGCCTATGAGTTTCCCCTGTGGGTGGCAGCGACGTTCTCGACGGTCGATGAGGTCGAGGCCGCGCTGCGCGACACGGTGATTGTCGCCAAATCTGCCGGAGAGGGGCTGGGCGTGTCGCTGCTCCATTGGATTATCGGCGACAGCCAGCGTAGCATCGTGGTCGAGATGATGGCTGACGGCCTGCATGTATACGACGATCCGGTCGACACCCTTGCCAACCAGCCGACCTTCCCGTGGCACATGGAAAACCTCCGCACCTATATCACTGCCACAAGCGATTTTCCGCAGACGGCGACATGGCGTGGCGCCGAGCTCAAGCCCTATGGCGCGGGTGCCGGCATGCGCGGTATTCCGGGTGACTGCTATTCGCCGAGCCGTTTTGTAAAGGCGGCGTATCTCAATGCCAATTACCCGCAAAAGGAGAGCGAGACCGAAAACGTCGTCCGTATGTTCCGCTCGCTCGAGGGCGTGGTGATGATTGAGGGGGCGTCCAGGATGGGCGATGGCAAGTTCGAGAAGACTATCTACACCGGATGCTTTAGCGCGCGCACGGGCAATTATTACTACGCGATGTATGGGGATCCGTCGATTCGCTACGTGAGCCTGATGGATGCCGAGGGCGCGAGCCCCGATAGACTCGTGGTTCCCGAGCCGCGTCGTTCGTAGCCGCTAGCTTTACTGCAATGCAAGGCGGCCCTGCGTCTCCCGTGAGATGCAGGGCCGCTGTCGTTGATTTGTGACGTCGCTAGAAGTTGGCGTCGTTGAGCTGGGTGCTCTCGAGTCCGTCGAGTTGCTGTTGCTCGGGCGTATCGGCGACGCTCTCGAGCAGCTCGGTGGGATCGACGTTCATACTCTTGCCGGCCTCGTTGCCGTTGACCAAGTCGTCCGAGAAGATATCGACTTCCATTTCCTCGGCCTCTTCGATCTGAACCTCGAGCGGCACCTGGGTGCGCACGAGCTTAACGGCCGGGCGCATGCGGGCAAACAGTGGCACGTACTCGATGATGATGGCCGAGTTCTCGAGACCATACCAACGTGCCGGGCTTCCGCAGGCGCGGCGGACGGCGTACTTGATGGCCATGACGCGATGGTCGTTGCGGTTGATGTCCGTTTCGGGGGCGAGCATCTTGCGCAGCATGCAAAAACGGAAGTCGCCCACGTTGCCGCGCGTCTCGTAGATGGAGTAGGTGTGGTGCTGCGGCGGCAGCTCGCCCGATGCCATCAAGTCGCCAACAATCTGGCGCAGGTAGGCATTGATGCGCTGGTTGACCTTAAAGCCCAGGTCCAAGCGCACGCGGAACAAAAAGTCCGTGCCAAAGGTCTCGACGGAATACTCGTGCGTATAGGGCTCATCGGTAACGTGCACGTTGATGAACCAGTATGCCTTGGCGCGCTTGGGATGCTTATCCAAGATGGAATAGAGCACGTCGCGGTCGAGCGTGAGCGGGTCGGGACTGTTGGTAAGGAACACCAGATTGTCGGCGAGCACGGGGTAGGTCTCGTCGTTGCGCAGGCGGTCGAGCTGGTCAATGTACTTGGAGACGGGCAGCAGGATCGTCTGCGTGCGCTCGATGGCGGTGCCGCGGCGCCACACGTACATAAGGCCAAACAGCAGCGAGGCCAAGAAGATCATGACATAGCCGCCGTCAAAGAACATGGTGAGGCACGAGGCAAAGAAGCACAGCTCAATGGCGCCAAAGAGCAGTGCGAAGACGCAGGCACCCAGTTTGTGCTTGAGGATGCCGGCGATATAGCTCGTCAAAAGCGTCGTGGTCATGAGCATGGTCACGGTGATGGCGAGGCCGTAGGCGCTCTCCATGCGCTCGGAGTTCTGGAACAGCAGCACGATGAAGATGCAGCCGACCCACATGATGTTGTTGACGAGCGGAATATAGAGCTGGCCCTTGGTGTCGCTGGGGTAGTGGATGCGCAGGTGCGGCATGAGATTGAGACGGGTTGCCTCGGATACCAGCGAGAACGAGCCGGTGATGAGCGCCTGCGAGGCGATGATGGCCGCTACGGCCGAAAGCACGATGGCAAAGGGGCGCAGGGGCTCGGGAAGCATCATGTAGAACGGGTTGACGATATCCATCGCGAGCATCTGGGGGTTGGAGTTATTGGCGAGCAGCCAAGCGCCCTGACCCAGGTAGTTGAGGATAAGGGCCGCCTTAACAAACGGCCAGGATGCATAGATGTTTGCCTTGCCAACGTGGCCCATGTCCGAGTAGAGGGCCTCGGCGCCGGTCGTCGACAGAAAGACAAAGCCGAGCACCATAATGCCCGAGTGGTTGATGGGCGAGAACAGGAACATGATGCCGCGGATGGGGTTGAGCGCACGCAAGATGGACAGGTTGCCGAGCATGTTGAACAGGCCGGCGCCTGCCAGGAACAGGAACCACAGCGTCATGAGCGGGCCGAACAGCTTGCCGATCGACGAGGTACCGGCGCGCTGCATGGCAAACAGGCCGCAGATAATGATGATGGTGATGATGATTACGTTGGTCTGGCCGTCACCCAAAAGCGCGTGGCCCCACTCGATAGTGCGCAAGCCCTCGATGGCCGTGGTAACCGTGACGGCGGGGGTGAGGATGCCGTCGGCGAGCAGCGCCGCGCCGCCGATCATGGCGGGAAGGATCAGCCACGGCGCCACTTTGCGCACCAAGCTAAACAGGGCGAAGATGCCGCCCTCGTTGTGGTTATCGGCCTTCATGGCGATAACCACGTACTTGATCGTGGTCACGAGCGTCATGGTCCAGATGACAAGCGAAAGCGCTCCCAAGATCATGTCTTCGCTGACGGTACCGATGCCGCCGTTGTTGGCGACGATTGATTTCATGGTGTACATGGGGCTCGTGCCGATGTCGCCATAGACGACGCCGAGCGTTACGAGCAGCATGCCAGCGGAGAGGAGGATGGCTCCGTGCCCGCCTTGACCACGCTGGTCTTGGGGGCTTGCCTCCAGTTTGTTGTGTGCCACGTGGACTCCCTTTGACATCCGGTTATCTGTCTAGGACAGATAATCTTTATGCCGTCTTTATACATACAAGAGCAGTTTGGCACATCGGGTTATTTTAGACAATAATCCTCAGCTGGGGATTATTTATCTACGCAGGTAGCATTTCAAAGCAGGGGCTTTTTAAGCACGTACTGTCTGGGCGATGCCAGCCTTGGCGTTTGCGCGTTTGCCGGCGAGTTCGCAAAAAATCGCGCCGCCGATGATAAGCGCGGCGCCCAGCAGGCGGACCGGTGTTATGGCTTCACCCAAAAGGGCGGCCGAGAACACGACCGCCGAAAGCGGCTCGAGGTAGCCGACGACGGCGACGGTCTGGACGGGCAGCTTGGCGACGGCGCTAAAGTAGAGCAGGCAACCAATGCCGGTGTTGACGACGCCGAGCATAGCGACGGCGTGCCAATCAATACTGGCGGCGACGCCGGCGGACAGGAACGAGGGAGCGCCCTGCGTGATGAGCGTGAGGACCAGTGCGGTCACAAAGGCGGCGCTCACCTGGAGCGCGGAGTTCTCGAGGCCCTCGATGTGCGGCGCACCCTTGCTGGCGATGACCATCAATGCATAGCAGAAGGCCGAGGCGATTCCACAGACGATGCCCGCAATGGGCATATTGCCGCCTAGACCTTGCGCTGCAATGAGAAAAGCACCGCAAGCAACGGCGACAAAGCCGGCGATTTTGCCGCCGGTCAGCTTTTCGCCAAAGATGAGCGGGGAGAGCGCCATGACAATGATGGGGCCGCAGTAGTACAGCAGCGAGGATACGCCGACGCCGATCGTCTGGTAGGCGCGGAACAGAAAAATCCAGCTGGCGCCCAGCGCAGCTCCCGAGAGGAGGAGGGCCGCGGCTTCGCGGGGACGAGATGGCGCCTGCAACTTATGGTGTTGGGTGATGGCGAGGATAGTGACAAGCGAGAGAGCGCCCAAAAACGTGCGTAGCAGCACGATATCGGAGCTCGGCAGCGCGATGGCAGCGGCGATGATGCCGTTGGAGCCAAACAATAGCAATGCTGCTAAGTACGTAAACAGTCCGTTGTTCATGCGCTGACATCCCCTCTATATCTGAGCATGTTCACTATGGGTGAACTGGCTCTAGAAGAAAAGCGAATATAATGCATGGAGAACATGACAAAAACTCATGCAAAGGTGGAAGGGTGCCGTGGAAACGAATATTCAAAAGATGCAGGTGCTGCTGGAGACGGTGCGCGCCGGAAGCTTTACGCGTGCTGCCGAGCGCCTGAGCTATTCGCAGTCGGGCGTGAGCCGTATGGTGGCCGATCTTGAGGCCGACTGGGGTTTTAAGGTGCTCGACCGCAGTCGCGAGGGCGTGGCTCTTTCTGCCGACGGGCGGCAGGTCATGCCGGCTGTCGAGGCGCTCTGCGAGGAATTCACTCGCTTGCAGCGACGGGTGGATGAGATGCGTGGACTCATGCGCGGCAAAATCTGCATCGGTACGTTTTCGAGTGTGGCGACCCACGTGCTGCCGCCGGTGATTGCGCGCTTTCGCGCCGATCATCCGGATGTCGATTATGAGTTGCTGATGGGCGACTATTCAGAGATCGAACAATGGGTGGCAGAGGGCCGCTGCGACCTGGGCTTTATTCCGCGCGAGCCACGCGGCGCCGGCATGGCGTCGCGACCGTTGGTGCAAGATGAGCTGATGGCCGTGGTGCCAGCGGACTCCTCGCTTGCCACCGCGGAGGTCGTTTCCCTTGCCGATTTGGCCAACGAGCAGTTTATCCTGCTGGAACGCGGTAGCGACGACGAGATTACGCCGCTGTTTCGCCGCGCGGGCCTGGCGGTGCGCTCTAAGCTGTCGACCTGGGATGACTATGCGATTATGGCCATGGTCGAGGACGGCCTGGGCGTGAGTATTCTTCCCGCGCTCATCTTGCGCCGTTGTCAGTTCGATGTTGCCGTGCGTTCGCTCGAGGGACATCCCCATCGGCAGATCAATGCGATATATCGCACGGCTGACGTTTCGCTTGCCGCCGCTCGATTCCTTGAATACCTCTAAACGCGTACACGCCATTGTCCGCTTTGGGCAAACCTCGGAGTTCGGTACGTTTTCTTATGAAATTGAACTTTCGAATGAGGCGCGGCGCTATACTGCTTACTAAATTGAACCTCGGTTCAATTCGTGTTCTATAAATTGAACTTTGCCAGCGAGGAGGTTCCTGTGGCCCAAGAGACGTTTAGCGATCGCCTGCGACAGGCTATGTCCGATCGCGACGTTCGCCAGTCGGACGTGATCCGCGCATCGGAGATGCTCGGCAAAAAACTCGGCAAGAGTCAGATGAGCCAATATGTGAGCGGCAAGACGATCCCGCGGCGCGATGTGGCTGAGCTGCTCGCTCGTATTTTGGAGGTCGATGTTACCTGGCTGCTTGCCGGCGACGCCGATCAAGGCGAGGCATCATCACCCCGCAACGATTCCAAGCCCGAACCCCATCCCTCAGCTCAAATTGCAAGGAGCACCACCATGCGTACTTTTTCTAAATCCACCAAGCTCGATAACGTCCTGTATGACGTGCGCGGTCCCGTCGTCGACGAGGCCGCCCGTATGGAGGACGAGGGTGAGCGCATACTCAAGCTCAATATCGGTAACCCGGCGCCCTTCGGTTTCCGCACGCCCGATGAGGTCATCAAGGACATGCGCCAGCAGCTGCCCGACTGCGAAGGCTATTCCAACTCGCGTGGCCTGTTCTCCGCGCGCAAGGCGATCATGCAGTATTCGCAGATCAAGGGCCTGCCCAACGTTCAGATGGAGCATATCTACACGGGCAACGGCGTGTCCGAGCTCATTCAGCTTTCGATGAACGCGCTGCTCGACAATGGCGACGAGATTCTGATCCCCAGCCCCGACTATCCGCTCTGGACGGCGTGCGCAACCCTTGCCGGCGGTCATCCTGTGCACTATCTGTGCGATGAGCAGGCGGATTGGTATCCCGACCTGGAGGATATGGAGTCCAAGATCACGAGCGCGACCAAGGCCCTCGTCATCATCAACCCCAACAACCCCACGGGTTCCGTCTATCCGCGCGAGGTGCTCGAGGGCATCGTCGAGGTTGCACGCAGGCATCAGCTGATGATCTTTGCCGATGAGATCTACGACCGCCTGTGCATGGACGGCTACGAGCACGTCTCGATTGCCTCGCTCGCCCCCGACCTGCCCTGCGTTACCTTTAGTGGCCTTTCCAAGTCGCACATGATTGCGGGCTATCGTATTGGCTGGATGGTGCTCTCGGGCAACCAGCGCTGCATGAGCGACTTCATCATGGGCATCAACATGCTTTCCAACATGCGCCTGTGCTCCAACGTGCCGGCTCAGTCGATCGTTCAGACGGCACTCGGTGGCCATCAGTCCGTTAACGACTACATCCGTCCCGGCGGCCGTGTCTACGAGCAGCGCAACTTTGTGTATGAGGCACTCAGCAAGATTGACGGCATCTCGGTAGTTAAGCCGCGTGCGGCGTTCTACATCTTCCCCAAGATGGATGTAAAGAAGTTCAACATCACCGATGACGAGCAGTTCGCCCTTGACCTGCTGCACGAGAAGAAGATCCTGATCACGCGTGGCGGCGGCTTCAACTGGGCTGAGCCCGACCACTTCCGTATCGTGTACCTGCCGCGCATGGAAGTACTCAAAGAGTCCCTCGAAGACCTCGCCGACTTCTTCGATCATTATCGCCAGTCGTAGGGGATAGAAACTCCGCACTATGAAAAGCTCCCTGCAGTTGTTTTGCTGCAGGGAGCTTTCTTGAATCGGCGGAACTAAATAACAATCCCGTTGCAGTGGTCGATTTCGTGCTGGATGATCTCGGCGGTGTAGCCCGAGAAGTTTTTGATGCGGCGGACAAAGTTCTCGTCCAAATACTCAACCTTAATGCGGCGATAGCGGGTGCAGGGACGCTCGCCGATTAGCGAGAGGCATCCTTCGCTTGTCTGATAGGCATTGACCTGCTCAAGAATTTGAGGATTGTACATCAGGAGCGTCCTGTTGCCGTCCTTTACGCAGATGATGCGTTTGCGCACGCCGATCATGTTGGCGGCGAGGCCCACGCACTCGCGCTCATGCTCGTGGAGTGTATCTAGGAGATCCTGCCCGGTCGCGGCATCGTCGGGTCCCGCGTCTTCGGAAGGCAGACGCAAAAAGAACTCGGATTTCATGATGGGCTTAATCATGGCGGGCTCCTCATGTCTTATGCTTTCGTGGACTTTTAATAATAGCGCGGAAGGAAAGCTACGCGTCCGCGTTACAATCTTACGACGTTGGACCATGTTGCCAGACTCGTCGTGTACGGCGTCTGGCGTAAGTCTAGGGCTCATTTTTCGCCCTGGACTGTTCCTCTGGGGCGATGCGACTGTCGTTCCAAGAGGAAGGAAATGCATGGGGAGCAAATCTCAGCAACAAGTTAGAGTAACGCCATCGGGCACTGCGGCGCTTCTCGTCGTAATGTATATTGCAGCCTTTGTCGCCGCGTTTAACGAGAACATCATTAACGTGGCGTTGCACGACATTATGGCGGCCTTTTCGGTGAGTGCCACCACGGCGCAGTGGCTCGTTTCGGGCTACATGATCGTGACGTCGATCTTTACGGCCATCATGGCCTTCCTGTCCGGCCGTTTCTCGACGCGCAAGCTGCTGTTTTTCGCATGCGGATGCATGGTCGCCGGCGAAGTCCTGTGCCTGGTCGCTTCGTCGTTTAGCGTTTTGCTGCCAAGTCGTATTTTGCAGGCTGCGGGATCGGGCATCTTGTTCCCGCTCATGATGAACGTGGTGCTGTCATGCGCTCCGCGCGAGAAGCTCGGCCTGTATCTGAGCCTGGGCGGTGCCTGCATTACGCTGGGGCCGGCGTTTGGACCCGTGATCAGCGGTCTTATGTGTACGTTGTTTGGCTGGAGGGCGGTGTTCGTAGTGCCGCTGGTGGGCGGCATTGTGGTCGCTGTGGCGGGCGCAAAGCTTGTTCAGAATGTTGGAGAGCGCTCGAACACTACGCTTGATATTCTGTCGGTTGTTTTGCTCGCGGCCGGCATTACGGCATTTGTGTATTCCGTAGGCGAGTTCTCGACCAATCTGATTGCCAGTATCGTGGCGCTCTTCACCGCCATTGTGCTGCTCGGCCTGTTTGCCGCCCGTCAGCTCAAGCTCGAACATCCGGTGCTTAACGTGCGTCCCATGGCGAGCGTTCGCTTTTGGCCTGCGTGCCTGCTTGTGGTGGTGTCGATGATGACGACGTTCTCGATGAGCGTTTTGTTGCCGCTCTATTTTGAGGGCGCATACGGCATGACCGCGCTTGTTGCGGGCCTGCTCATTTTGCCGGCAATTGCCTGCAACGCTGTGACCTCGATTGTGGGCGGACGCGTGATGGACGCCCGTGGCGCATGGCCGCTGCTGCCGGTCGGCTTTGCCCTGATTGCCGTGGGACAGACTGCCATCTCGATGACGGCGGCAAGCATGAACATCGGCGTCGTCGTGGCGCTGACCGTTGTGGTGTATGCCGGAGTCGGTTTGGTGTTGAGCCCCTCGCAAACGGCCGGCTTGGAGACGCTGCCTGCCGCTGAACATCCTCACGGAACGGCATTGCTCAACACGTGGAACATGATTGCCGCGTCGTTTGGTCCGTCGCTGTTTATCGGCCTGCTTTCGAGTTCTGCGGTGGCTGCTGGCGCCGCGGGCGTTGCGTCGGACGTTGCCCAGGCGATAGGATTTGCAGCCGCCGTGCGCGTGGCGGCCGTGATTGCCGTTGTCGGGTTCGCGGTGTCGCTGGTGTACGCTCGCCGCGAGTCGCACATGTCGCATTAATGTGTGCACATAGATTCTGCAGCTAGATTGGATGGCGACACCATAAACTAATGGACGTTTTGCCGAGAGGCATGAATGTATAAAGCGCAAAGAGTGCGCGACGGGCCCCGCGAATGGGGCGATGATGCCCGAGAGGGCCAAGAAGGAGTCTCATGTCTGAGAACGAAGAGATCATGAACGAGACCGAGAACGAGACCATGGCTGCCGAGGTCGAGGCAGTCGAGACCGTGGAGACCGAAGCTGCTGAGGTTGAGGCTGCTGACGAGGTTTCCGCCGAGGAGGCCGAGGTTGTCGAGGCCGCCGTTGATTACGATGACGAAGAGCTGATGGACAAGATGCAGAAGGCCGCCCGCCTGCTGCGTAGCCGTCGCTTTGCTATTTCCAAGGAGGAGGAGGCCAAGGCCGAGCGCATGGCGAACATCGAGCGCGCCATCAAGCTTCTTGACCTCAAGCCCAAGATGGAGCAGAAGGAAATGTCCGACCTGCTGGGCATGCGCCTCCGTGAGCTCGATGGTCTGATGGCCGAGGCCGAGGCTGCCGATCTGGTCGGCCGCATCGACGACGCCGAGGGCGATATGCGCAAGATCGTTGTCTTCGCTGCCGAGGATGCCGCTGAGGGCCTGACCGAGCTTGCCAACAAGAAGGAGAAGCTCCTGCCCGAGCTTTCTTACGAGGAGGCCACCGAGCTGATGGCCGCTCTCGATAAGGTTATCGCTCCGCTCGTCGCCATGGGCCTGGACGAGGACCGCGGTCCTCGCGGCGGCCGTGACGAGCGCGGTGGCCGTGGCGGCGACCGTGGCGGTCGCGGCGGCTTTGGCGATCGCGGTGGCCGTGGCGGTGACCGCGGCGGCCGCGGTGGCGATCGCGGTGGCCGTGGCGGCTTTGGTGACCGTGGCGGCGACCGTGGCGGTCGCGGCGGCTTTGGCGGCAACCGTGGTGGCTATGGCGATCGCGGTGGCAACCGTGGCGGCTTCGGCGGCAACCGTGGTAACGACCGCGGCGGTCGCGGTGGCGACCGTGGCGGCCGCAACGGTGGCGGCTTCCGCGGCAACCGTTTCTAGTTGGGTTACGCGGTTTTACCAAATCGCGTAACTAGTTGACGCTGCAAACCCGCCAGGGCGGCAA
>DXZP01000027.1:0-29557 GCA_019419605.1 Collinsella sp. | reverse complement strand
AGGGCGGAGGCGGGGCATTCCCCGCCTCTTACACCACATCTCTGCGCGCTACCATGACGACCAGCTGCACGAGCTGACATAACTCCCCAAATGTTCAATAAAATGGGCTCCTAACGAGAAGTACTCTCATTAGGAGCCCATTATTATGTGCAAACATATGTGACCAACGCAGCAACAGTACTCATATTTGGCATTTTTTGTCCACTGTCCCTTGCGCGAAGGTCCGCAGCGGAAAGTTTGACCCGTTTCGATGCACAAAAATGGGATGAATCTTCCCTGGCAACCGCCCAGAAAGATCCACCCCAAAGCAAGCGCTCGCTAGAACGTTCCGCCGCCGCCTCCGCCGACGCCGCCACCGCCGCCACCGGAAAAGCCGCCGCCGCTGCCGCCGCTCGAGCTATCGGAACTCGAAGCCAGCTCGCGGATGGTCTCGTGATACACCTCGTTGAACGAATCGAGCGGAGACTCGTTGCCGTAGTGATGGTAATACCACCAGTAGCAGGGGTAGTTGTCGTAGAAATCGTCGCTGTTGCGCAGATCCGCAGGCACGGCCTCGGCCAGCTGTCGCAGCACTTCTTTCGAAACGCCCAGGGCAACGCCCATCACCAGCAGTTTGTTCCACAAGATTAGGTCGCTGGGGATAGCCTCCTTCAGGCGCGTAAAGTCCTCGAGCCAATGCTTGAGCGCCTTGCAGCGAGCCGCCACCTCGGCGCCCTCCGGCGTGTAACGGCGGAAGGTGCAGCTCAGGACAAAGCCCACGATCGTAACGGGGATCGAGATCATAGCGGCACCGACGTTGGCATCCGCAAAGTCGGTATAGAACAGAGAGCCCAGAATGCCAAAGACAATGATGATGCCGAGAGCCAGGCCGGCCACCATCGCGATAGTGCCATCCGATGCAATAAGCTCGCGCGCCTCCAGCTTGCCCTTAACTGTGCTCTGATAGTCCTCGAGCTTGTCGCCAACAGATGTGGTGCGCTCGCTAGCGTACTCCTCCAACTCGCTAAACGTGCGCGAACGGACTCCGTCCTTATCGGGCTTAACGCCAGCAAAGAAGACCTTGAGCACGTCGCGATCGATGCCGTCCTTCTTGGCAGCCTTCCAGGCCTCGTCGGTCACTGTGATGCGATACGTCTGCTCCTCTTTTTCGCGACGGAGCAGACCCTTCTTCTTGGTCTCGGTCGCTTCTTCCAGCTTGATCACGCGGTCGTCGGTGAGCTTCATAAGTGTGGCGATATATGCCTGATCGGGCACGTCGTTCCAGCTCATGAGAGCTGCAAGCAC
The DNA here is from genome assembly GCA_019419605.1 of Collinsella sp. Lineage (GTDB taxonomy): Bacteria > Actinomycetota > Coriobacteriia > Coriobacteriales > Coriobacteriaceae > Collinsella. The sequence goes on along the minus strand of DXZP01000027.1, from coordinate 28,273 downwards.
CGCGGGATGGTCGGCCGAGGGCACATCGCGGAAGTACTCGTCCTGGAAGAGTGGCTTGGGCTTGGGCCTGCGCAGCTTAAGCATCACGATCACACCGGTATAGGCAACCGCCACGACAACACACACCACGGCAATCGCGCCGGCAACCGCACGCGCGTGCTCACGGCGAGCGTTGGCCTCGTCGGCCCATTCCTTCTCTTCGCTCAGAATCGTCGACATGCGCTCTTCGCTCGAGGCGGCGAGCTGCGGCACCCAGTCGTTGGGGAAGGCGATGCGTGCCTCGGCGAATTCTCCCTCATGCACGCAGGGAATGGTATAGGTGACCATGGGCTCGTCCGCATCGAGTGACACGTCGCCCGTCAGCGGGCCGTGGCCCCATGCGCGGAAGTTATCGCCCTTGACGGCGGCCGTCCCGGCAGCGGCATTTGCAAAGTAGACTTCCATCTCGACGTCATCGGAGTCCGCAGACCAGCCGTCACCCACAAATTTCCAGTAGAGCTCGGCGGTATCGGCCCAGTTCATAACCGCACCGGTCATGGAATAACTCACGTAGTAGATTGCGCTGTCGCCGCTCTCGTGAGGGCTGAACACCTTAATCTTTACGCCGTCGTCGGACTGCTCCACCGTGTAAACGCCGTCGTCGCCTTTGTTTGCGCTGTCGACCTTGTTAAACGCAGTGTCGTCTTCCTCGACGCTCAGCACATTGACGACCACCGAGCCGCCTTGCTGGTTAGAGCCTGTATTGATATCCCAATACACGCCGTTAATGTCATCGTCGAAATCGAACTGGCGTCCCTCGACAACGGTCAGCGAGCCATCGGCCTCGACCGTGGCACCGATATAGGTTTGGCTCATGGAGTAGCCGTCGGCGTGCGCGGCGGCAGGCAGCAGCAACAACGCAAGCGCGACGAGTGCGCAGACGGAAGCGAATCGCGCAAACAGGCGGCGCTGCCGACAGGGCTGGGCAACGGGGGCGTTCATAGGCACATCCTTTGTCTGTGATACCAACAGCGTCATTGTCCCACGTTTGCGGGTTCATGTGACGAACATCTAGGCCAGCGGAGTATCAAACGGGACGAAAGTCACGCCCGCCGCCGGCACCTGGGGACGTTCCTTATCTGCCGGCAATCTGGGACACTCCTTGGCATAGCCCGCTCCGGCAATAGATACCACTTCATAGCTCCATCACAGGTGTAGCGGCTTTGTGTGGGCGCGGCATGCGCTGATTGAGCCGCCAGTTGAGGGGCATAAAGCAGTTGAGCGAAAACGGTTTGCCCCTTTGCCGTCCGCTCGAGGATCATGTCCCCCTTTTCCGCGGAAACCCCGGCAGTTGCGAAGAGCTGCCGGGGTTTCTGTCGTTTGAGGGCTAAATTGATTGACGACGATTAAGGTGCCGAGCCGGTGGTCCGGCACGCGCAACGCGCGGCCTCAGCAACTTGCAGGCCACGGCAGCGTCTCCCCCACCGCGCCCCGCGCTATACTCGTCCGCATGGACATCAACGCACGCAACATAGCAACAACCGCCGCCGACGCGCCAACGACGCCGGCCGCTCCCGCGCCCGTCGTGGGGCGCTTCGCCCCGTCGCCCTCGGGCCGTATGCACCTGGGCAACGTGTTCAGCTGCCTGTGCGCATGGCTTTCGGCCCGCAGCCAGGGCGGCAGCATCGTGTTACGCATCGAGGACCTGGACGATCGCTGCAAGCGCCCGGAACTTGCCGCCCAATTGATTGACGACCTGGCCTGGCTGGGGCTGGAGTGGGACGAAGGCCCCTACTACCAGCACGACCGCCTAGACCTGTACGAGAGCGCCTTGCGCCGGCTGAAAGACGCCGGCCTCACCTATCCCTGCTTTTGCACACGCGCCGAGCTCCACGCCGCGAGTGCACCGCACGCGAGCGACGGCACGCCCATCTACCGTGGCGCCTGCCGAAGTCTTTCGGCCGAGGAGGTGGCCCGCCGCAGCGCCCTGCGCGCCCCGGCCACACGTCTGCGCGTGCCCACCGTCGACGACCTCGCAGACGACGTGATCGAATTTGTGGATCGCACGTACGGCGCCCAATGCGAAGCACTCGCCACCGAGTGCGGCGACTTTTTGGTGCGCCGCAGCGACGGCGTGTTTGCCTATCAGCTAGCCGTGGTGGTCGACGACGCTGCCATGGGCGTCACCGAGGTCGTGCGCGGATGCGACCTGCTGGGGTCCACGCCGCGCCAGATCTATCTGCAGCACCTGTTGGGACTGCCCACGCCGCACTACGCACATATTCCGCTGCTCATGGCACCGGACGGCCGCCGCCTTTCCAAACGAGACCGCGATCTGGACCTGGGCGAACTCCGCGCCCGCTTTGGCACGCCCGAAGCGCTGCTGGGCTGGCTCGCCGGGCAAACGGGCATCGCGCCGGACACCACGCCGCGCTCTGCCGAGCGGCTGGTCGAGCACTTTAGCTGGGACGTCATCCGCGCGCACCGCGAGAACATCACTGTAACGGCCGAGTAGCCAAATACGCCCCACCCCTACGCAACATCCCAAGGCTGGAGTTCGTCGCCCAGGCGAACGATGCAGTCGTAGAGCACGGTATGGCGCTCGGTCGGGTTGGCATCCCGATGAAAATGCCCGTAGTACCAGCGCTTGTAGTCCAAGCGGTCTTCCAACTCGTCAAAAAATGCCGTAAGTCGATCGACGGCGGGGCAATTCCAGCCGGGCGCCGGATAGAGCGTGGGCGAAAGCATGCGCGTAGAGCAGGTGTGGGTGACCACGTAGTCGACCTTCCAGCCCACGCTGTCGAGCTTCGTCCGTGCCTCCTCAAAGTTGCGCTCGTCCGGCAACTCCTGCGGCCACCAGCTGGAATACGGAATGCGGTATTCCTTGTCCACGCTCGTGGCGCCGCCCATGGTAAAGACCGTTGAGCCGTCGAGCTCAAAAACGTCGCCACGCGTCAGGCGCCGTATGGGGGAGGTATCCGACAGGCGCTGCGTCAGCCCACCGTGCCACAACTCCATGGGTCGCTCCGCCCAGTGGTCGAAACGTTCGTGGTTGCCGTCGACGAACAGCACGGTATAGGGGCGCGACTCCAGCCAAGCGATGTCGGCACACTCCTCGGCAGAGAAATCCCACGGAAAGCCAAAGTCGCCGGCAATGATGAGATAGTCGTCGCTCGTCAGGCTTTCCCCAAGATCCCAATCGCGCAGCTTTTGCATGTCGAGGCCGCCGTGAATATCGCCCGTCACATAGACCGTCATCGGATTACCACTTCCCTGTAAGTCGCTAGCCCACATTCTGCACGATCACTAAGCCAACCGTTCCAGCCCTTCCATCCTTTAGGACCTACCCCTCGCTCTTCCATCCACACGGGTCAAGCACCCAAAAAACCAGATCGAGCACGCCGCTGGTCATCATGGCACCGGCAAGGGCCATGCAAACATGCAGAGAACTGGCACTTCGGAGCACGTCAAATGGTCCCAGAACAGCCAGCAGCGCGACCGCCACGCCGGCCGCGCACAGCACAAGACACGGCCCTGCGTCCTTGACGCACTTCTTTGCAAGGTGCTTGGTGTTGCCACTCATCAATATCGAACTCCTTAGAGGGTCGTTTTTCAGATGCATGCCGCCGCGACGGAGCATGGCGGCAGGGTAAGTGTCACATATCGTGCGGACATCAATGGAGAAACCGCCTGCTCGACCAACCCTTGACGCCGTTTTGCATCGGTACCCCATCCCCCGCTATCGGGCTCTATTACTTTTTCCGCGAAGTGAGCGTCTGTTTTTGGACCCCTGGAGCATCCGCATTTTTCAACGGCATAAACGCAGGATTCTGGCATCAAAACCGCAGAGAACGGCGCCCTCAAAGTGTCAATGCTTCGGGGGTCCGATTTTGCTCGTTCACTTCTCGGGAAAAGTATTAGACCTCGCCGCCAACCATAAAGAATAATCCCCTTCCACACACCCAAAAACTCATCCAACATTAATCTTGGCTCAAGAATCGCTTAATCTATAACCTGCACTATAGAGTTCGACCAAGGGCGGGGCGGCACCGCGCAACGCAGGCCGCCGAACGCAACGCTCGCGCCCGAGCAGATCGCCTGGCGTCGCGCCCATCGAACGAAAGGACAGGTCATGGACGACCTCGAAAAAGTTGAAACCATCCGCACCAAGTGCAACGTGAGCTACACCGACGCCAAGGCAGCGCTCGACGCCGCCGACGGCAACGTTCTGGATGCCATCATTTGGCTCGAGTCGCAGGGCAAGACCCAGACCACGTCGGCGCATGCCGCCACCGAGTCCGCGCCAGTCGATGAGCCCTCTGCCGAGATGGTCGCCGCGCAGGCAGCCTACGAAAAGTCGAGCGAAAAGACCGACTTCTCCAAGAAGATGGACAGCGCGTGGGAGTACCTCAAAAAGCTCTTCCGCCTGAGTCTGGACACCAAGTTTATCGCCACGCGCCGCGATGCGATCATCCTCAACATCCCCATCCTGATTCCCATCGTCGCGCTGTTTGCCTGGGGCGCCACGATATGGCTGATGCTGATTGGCCTGTTCTTTGGCATGCGCTACCGCATCGACAGCGACGGCGACGTGCCCGGCAGCATCAACAACCTTATGGATAGCGCTGCTAACGCTGCGGACGACATCAAGCAAAATCTCAACGACGACAAGTAATCGCAGACGGGGGCACGCATGGCACGGATCCTGATCGTAGAGGACGAGGAGAAAATCGCCCGCTTTGTGACGCTCGAGCTGGAGCACGAAGGCTACCAGGTGGAACACGCCGCCGATGGCCGCACTGCCGTGGACCTGGCGCTGGAGCGCGACTACGATCTGATTCTGCTCGACGTACTGTTGCCGCAGCTCAACGGCATGGAGGTCTTGCGACGTGTCCGCAAGCACAAGGATGTGCCGGTGATTATGGTCACCGCGCGCGATGCCGTGATGGACAAGGTGGCCGGGCTCGATGCCGGCGCCGACGATTACCTGACCAAGCCATTTGCGATTGAGGAGCTGTTCGCACGGATCCGCGTGGCACTGAAGCGCTCGGAGGCCGTGCGGGCGGCTTCGGGCGTTGGCGGCGCCGGGGCCGGGGCGGGCGTAGCGAGCGGCACGGCCGCCGGTATCGCCACAATGTCCCCGGCAACCGACACGGCCCAGTCCGCTGCCACGCCCTCCCCCGCCGCACTTACCGTTGACTCGGTTGCGCTCGACCCCGACCGCCGCGAAGTCACGGTCGGCGGCTCGCCCATCGCGCTCACGGCCCGCGAGTTCGATGTCCTCGCCCTGCTTATGGCGCATGCCGAGACCGTGCTCACGCGCGAGCGCATCGCGCACGAGGCGCTGGGCTACGAATATGTGGGCGACACCAACAACGTCGACGTGCACATTGCGCATCTGCGCGCCAAGATCGAGGACGCCGGCGGTGCCCGCATCATCCAGACCGTGCGCGGGGTGGGCTATGTCTGCCGCGCGTAACGACGAGACCAAGCGCGTCACCTCCATCGCCCGCGCCATCAACTGGAGCTACATGTGGCGCCGCCTGATAAGCTACGTCTGGCTCGATCTGTGGCTGCTGGTCGCCGCGGCGGCGATTCTCGTCTACGGCTATAACCAGACGCTGCCCGACGGCGCGTTTACCGCGGGATGGATTCCCAGCGCCACCGTTCACGGCATGTCGCTGGCTCCCGCGCGTGGCTGGGACCCGGCCACACTCACCTATACCGTCGAGCTTGCGCGCACCGCCAAGACCTTCCCCCTCGCGCAGGACCTCGTCGCGCTGTGGCCCCTCTACCTTGTCGTTGCGGGCGGGCAGGTCATCAGCGTGCTCAACATGCTCGGAGGCGCCCGTCGCGTGCGCCGCACCATGGCACCGCTCAACGACCTTGCCTTGCGCGTGGACGAACTCGGCCGCATGCAGCTCACCGGCGGCAAGATGGAAACACTGGAGCAGGCCATCGAGCGCGCAAGCGTCGACTCGCCGAGCGTCACCACCGGCGACGCCGACCTGGCAAGCATCGAGGTCGCGCTCAACCGCCTGCTGCGCCAGATGCAAGAGGCCAAGCTGCAGCAGATGCGCTTTGTCAACGACGCGAGCCACGAGCTGCGCACGCCCATCGCGGTGATTCAGGGCTACGTGAACATGCTCGACCGCTGGGGCAAAGACGACCCGGACGTGCTGGCAGAATCCATCGCGTCCCTCAAGGCCGAAAGCGAGCACATGCAAGAGCTCGTGGAACAGCTGCTGTTTTTGGCACGCGGCGACGCCGGACGCACGGTCCTGCGGCGTGCGAATACCAACCTGGCCGCGCTGGTCGGCGAGGTATGCGAGGAGTCACAGATGATCGATGCCGCGCACACGTATCGACTGGCGTACGACGCTGCGCTTGTCAGCGACCCGCGCTGCGACGCGCCCGTTGACGTGGCGCTCGTGAAGCAGGCTCTGCGCGTGATCGTGCAAAACGCCGCCAAGTATTCGGACGCGGGCACGCCCATCTCGTTTGGCGTAGCGCCGGATGCGGGCGCAGGCACGATCGACATAAGTGTTGAGGACGAGGGTATCGGCATGAACCAGGAATCCGCAGCTCACGCGTTTGAACGGTTCTACCGCGCCGACAACGCACGCGATGCCGGCGCGCAGGGCTCGGGTCTGGGGCTTGCCATTGCCAAGTGGATCGTCGATAGCCATGGTGGTGTCATTGGCGTGACCTCAGTCGAGGGCGTCGGCAGCCGCTTTACGATTCGCCTGCCGCGGTAGGAAGCCCCTCGGCATAAAAAAGGGATAGGGCCAGGCGGCTCTATCCCTTTTTGCTAGCTATAGCAGCCTGTGCGCTACTCGCGGCACAGACGCACGGCGAAGCCGGCGAACTCGCGCTTAAAGTACACGAGCTTGGTGCCGCCGTCGGGCAGCAGCACGCGCGACTCCTCGTTGACCTCGAGCCCGCGCTCGGCAAACCACTTCTCGGCCGCATCGATGTCGTTGACGGCAAAGCCAATGTGGCCCTTGGTGCCACGACCGTTCTGCTTCATGACCTCGATCAGCGAATCGTTAAAGTACGAAACCGGGGTCTCGATAACGGGTAGGCCCATCATCGTCGAGAACAGCTCCGCGATCTCCAGGGCATCGGCCGGGTCGGTGGCGTTAATGCCCACGTGGGCGACGCGCATGCCAAAGAGCTCTACCGGGTTGGCGTTCTGCTCATTCATTACAGGCAGCGCCTACTGAGCCATAACGTCGAGAACGGCCTTCTCGGCAGCGACGCGGTTCATGCCGGTCATGAAGGGCACGCCGCTCACGTACGGGCAGGTGAGGCCCTCGGGGGCAACGGTGGTGGCGATCAGCAGGTCGGCGCCCTCGTCGCAAGCGTCCTTGGCCTCAGAGATGGCGCACTGCACGATCTCATACTTGCCGGCATAACCGTTGGCGTCGAGCATGGTAGCGACCTTCTGGGCAACGAGCGTGGAAGTAGCAGCGCCAGCACCGCAAGCCAAAACGATCTTCTTCATAGGTAATGTCTCCCTTCATGGTTTACTTTAGGTAAGTGTACCGCAGCGAGCGATGGCACTCAGCCTCGATGAGCTTTTATGCCAGTTTGCTTGCGCGCTGCGTATAATACATCTAGTACGTGTTGTCATACCGCTCGCTATATGAGCGACTAAGGATCCCAATATGCCCGATTCCCGCACACTCTGGACCGCCGTCGTTATCATCTGCATCGCCGTGTCGGTGTTCTTTAGCGTCAAAAAACGCACCACGTTCAAACGCCTGCAGCAGCTTATGGCCGCCAAGCAGTGGGACGAGTTTGATCGTTTGCTCGACGCCAAACTCACCAGCATGCTGTACCCGCGCTACAACCGTGACTACCTGCGCCTGAACTCCTATCTGCTGCGCGAGGACCACGAGCGCGTCGACGAGATGTTCGACCTGCTGCTGGGGCTCAACCTGCCCAAGATGCAGCGCGTCGACCTGGTGATCAAGGCCTTTAACTACTACGTTGGGCAGGAGGATCGCAAAAAGTCCAAGGAGCTGCTGCACGAGATCAAGGGCTTTGAGGGCGGTCAGGCCGAGGCGGTCGCGCACGAGTGTCAGCTGATGTACGACACGATGATCCTCAAGCGCCACAACGACATCCCCGAGCTGGAGCGCATGCTCAAGGACGCCGGCGATGACCCGGTCAAGCGCTGCCGACTGGAGTACCTGCTGGCCCTGCAGTACCAAAACAAGGGCGACGAGGCAAAGTTCCAAGAGTTCCTCGAGAAGTCGGGCCAACACTCGATGGCCGTCAACGCGTAACGGACGGCTTGTGCTAGACTTCTAGTCTCACGGGGGCGTGGCGGAATTGGCATACGCAGGGGACTTAAAATCCCTCGCCGCAAGGATTGTGGGTTCGAGTCCCACCGCCCCTACCATGTATCGTTTACGGGCCTGTATCCCCCAAGGGATGCGGGCCCGTTTCATTTGGATGCCGGTGGGACTCGAACCCGCGAGGGGGCGAGCGTAAAGCGGACGCGCAGCGTCCGTAGCGAGCCGGCGAGGGCGCCGGCAGGCGGCCGAAGCCGGTGCGGATTTGCGCAGCAAATACGCAGACGTCCCACCGCCCCCACCATATGAAGCTGTCGAGCCCGTGTCCCCCGGGGATGCGGGTCCGTTTCTTTTGGAAGCCTCCAACTCAGATTGATACTCCCACATTTTTCGATGGAAAAACGTGGTTGTCTCGCACATTTTTCAAGGGAACTGTCCAAAGAATGATTTTTTAATCCCCGTCCCAGAAAACTCATTTGCGGAAAAGCGCGGGCAAAAGTAGCTAAAAAAGCCCCGTCCCAAAAAGACTGCCCGCACCCCAAAAAGACTAGTTTTGGAGGGTGCTGAGGCTGGGGGTCCAGTTGATGGTGGGGGCCTCGCCGTCGAGGGTCTCGTTGATGGTGGTGGCCATGCCAGCGAGCAGGCTGTTCTCGCTTACGGTAAGCGTGTCGTAGCCGCCGGCTCGCATGAGCTCGCGAATTACCACGGCACCTGCCAAGATCACGCCTGCGCGCTTAGGTTGCACGCCCGGCAGAGCGGCAATGCCCGCAACATCCAGCGCGGACATGCGCTCGATAGCGGCCGAAACCTGCTCCATCGAAAGCTCGCGCAGGTGCACAAAGCTCGAATCATACGGCTCCAGCTCGTGAACGAGTGCCACGAGCGTGGTGACGGTGCCGCCCACCGCAACGAGGCGTTCGGCGCGCTCAAAGTCGCTGGGCAGGCCTTCAAAATAGGCGGCAAACTGCTCGCCTGCCCACGCGGCAGCGGCAGCAAGCTCGCCATCCGCGGGCGGCAACGCGGAGAAAAAGCGCTCCGTCACGCGGCGACAACCGATGTCCAGCGAGCGCGTTCCCTCCAGCGCAAAGACCCCGCGCTCAGGCGCATAGACGCCCGTCGCGAGCTCCGTGGAGCCGCCGCCCGAATCGGCGACGATAATGCGTTCGCCTGCAAAGTCGTGCGCCACGCCAAAAAACGTCAGGCGCGCCTCGACCTCGCCCGGAATCACCTGCGGCTCGAGCGCCAGTTCGCGCAGGCCGTCCAGCAGCAGCGCAGCATTGGACGCATCGCGCGCGGCGCTCGTACACGTGGTGCAAATGCACGCGGCGCCAAAGGCACGGGCCTCATCCACAAACATGCGGCACGCAGCGAACACGCGCTCAACGGCCGCCTCGCAAAAGCGTCCCGTCGCGTCCACGCCCTCGCCCAGGTCGGTAATCTCGGTATGCTTGGACGATTCCACAATCGCTCCGCCCTCGACCTGGGCCAACACCAGTCGCGACGACACCGTTCCCAGGTCGATCGCGGCCACCTTATAGCGTTTGCAATTTGTCATTGCGGGCTCCCCTCCGGGCGCTATTTGCCGTTGGACACGACCGTCTGACCCTCGACGCCGTTAAACCCAAACAGCATGTCGAGCGCCTGGATGTACCACGGCGCGTCCTTGCCGACTTCTTCGATTTCCTTGGCCACTTCGCTGGCCTTCTTGGCGTTTGAGGACTTTTTGCTCGACGACGAGTCAGAATCGTCGTCCAAGCCTAGCACGTCAATCTTCTTCTCGCCGGGCATCACCAGGCCCAGGTCCTCGGACGCCGCGTCCTTGATACCCTCCTCCGAGAGCAGCTTGTCGACGCTTTTTTGCAGCTCATCATTGTATTGCTGGCGAATCTCGACCTGCTTGGCCAAGATATCGCTCGAACGCTTTGCCACGTACAGATCGCGCACGGGAAAATACAGGCTCACGAGCACCAGCGCCACCACGATACCGATAAACAGCGGACGCAGAGAGCCATGCGTAAAGTCATAGATCGCCTTGACCACCGCGTTGTCGTTGGCGTAATGCATAAAGTCCGAGCCCGAAAGACGGTTCGAGGGCCTGCTCGATTTGTCGTGTGCCTGAGTCGAGGGACGCGACGTATGCGACGAACGTGCCGGGCGCACCGGTCCATCTGTCGAAGTATTCACTTGAGCATTGGGGCGCGAGGTACTTGTCGGGCGCTGCGCGGGGCGGTCGACGCCGGCGTAGGCGGACCCACCGAGCTGCACCGTGCGCGCACGGCGAGGCGACGGCTCGCGCGAACCGGCGGAATAGTACCTGTTGTCGTAAATCTGATCCATGTGCGCCTTGTGCGGTTGAGGTTTGTTTGCGCTAAGTCCTTTAGTTATAGCACGAGCGCCCGCACCGCCTTCGCCAGCCTTTGCTCGACATAAAAAAGGCGCTGAGCCATATGGCCCAGCGCCCACAGCGCTTTGCGGCGTCCAGCCAAGGCGGGGCGGAACCGAGTCAGCCTCCTCCTCGCCAAATTCGCCCGTTTAGCGAATGTTGTAGAACGCGGCCTTGCCGGCGTAGCGCGCGCTGCCCTCGAGCTCGTCCTCGATGCGAATGAGCTGGTTGTACTTGGCGATACGGTCGCTGCGGCACGGGGCGCCCGACTTGATCTGGCCGGCATTGACGCCCACGACCAGGTCGGCGATCGTGGAATCCTCGGTCTCGCCGGAGCGGTGGCTCACGATGCAGGCGTAACCGGCCTCCTTGGCGGTCTCGATGGCCTCGAGCGACTCGGTGAGCGTGCCGATCTGATTGACCTTGACCAGGATCGCGTTGGCGGCACCCAGCTCGATGCCCTTCTTGAGGCGCTCGGTGTTGGTGACGAACAGGTCGTCGCCCACCAGCTGCACCTTGTTGCCAATGCGGCGGGTAAGCTCAACCCAACCGTCCCAGTCTTCCTCGGCCATGCCGTCCTCGATGGAGATGATGGGGTAGGTGTCGACGAGCTTCTCCCAGTAATCAACCATCTGGGCACTCGTGTACTCCACACCCTCGCCCTTGAGCTCGTACATGCCGGTCTCGGCGTTGTAGAACTCGGTCGAGGCCGGGTCCATGGCGTACATGAAGTCGACGCCGGGCTTAAAGCCAGCCTTCTCGACGGCCTTGGTAATGTACTCGAACGGCTCGGCATTGGTCTTAAGGTTGGGCGCAAAGCCGCCCTCGTCGCCCACGCCGCCGCCCAGGCCGGCCTCGTGCAGCACGCCCTTGAGGGTGTGGTAGACCTCGGCGCACCAACGCAGACCCTCGGCAAAGCTCGGGGCGCCCACTGGCATGATCATGAACTCCTGGAAGTCGACGTTATTGTCGGCATGCACGCCGCCGTTGAGGATGTTCATCATGGGCGTGGGCAGCAGATGGGCGTTGACGCCGCCCAGGTACTGGTACAGCGAAAGACCCGCCGACTCGGCAGCGGCGCGGGCGACGGCCAGCGACACGCCCAGGATGGCGTTGGCACCGAGCTTGGTCTTGTTGGGGGTACCGTCCGCGGCAATCAGCGCGGCATCGACGGCGCGCTGGTCGAAGGCGTCGAGGCCCACGACGGCGTTAGCGCACTCGTTATTGACGTGCTCGACGGCCTGCGAAACGCCCTTGCCCAGGTAGCGGCCCTTGTCGCCATCGCGCAGCTCGCAGGCCTCAAAGGCACCGGTCGAAGCGCCCGAAGGCACCATTGCGCGGCCAAAGCTACCGTCCTCGAGCACGACCTCGACCTCGACAGTGGGATTGCCGCGGCTGTCGAGCACCTCGCGACCGTAGACGTCCAAAATATCGCTCATGTTGTCTCCCTCTCACTTGGAAACGGGTTGAATGCTTGGCGACACGGCTTGCACGCTACAGTGGCGCGCAGGTTCATAAGTTAGCCTTATCGCACTTTTTGCATTATGCCCTAAGTTAGCCAAGGGATACAATCTTTTTAAAAAATAATAGGGGCGATGGGACAAGTCCGTCCCGTCGCCCCCGCAGTCTTACTCCTCTGCCTTTGCGGCATCCCAGAGGTCATTGAGGCCGTGGGTCGAAAGCTCGGCCAGATCAACGTGGGCGTCGGCCGCCATCTGCTCCATCGCGGCCCAGCGGCGGCGGAACTTTGCCGTGCTGGCACGCAGGGCGCTCTCGGCGTCGATTCCCTCCTTGCGCGCAACGTTGACCAGAGCAAAGAGCAGGTCGCCAAACTCCATCTCGCGCTCGGGCGAGCCGGAAGCCTCGGCCTCAAACTCGGCACGCTCCTCGGCGACCTCGTCCCACACATCCTGGACCGTCTCCCACTCAAAGCCCACGGCAGCCGCCTTGCGCGACACCTTCTGCGCCTGCATCAGCGCCGGCAGATGCGTGGGCACGCCGTCGAGCAGGCCCTCGGGCGCAGCCTCGCCTGCCGCCACGGCCTTGTCCTTGGCGGCCTTCTCGGCAAGCTTGACCTCGTCCCAGATCTTGAGCACCTCGTCGGAGTTCTCGGCATCTGCATCGCCAAACACGTGCGGGTGACGGCGGATGAGCTTGGCGTCGATATCGTGCGCCACATCGGCCAGCGTAAACTCGCCGGTGTCCGCCGCAATCTGCGCATGCAGTACGACCTGCATGAGCACGTCGCCCAACTCCTCGCGCAGATGCGTAGCATCATCGGCCTCGATGCAGTCGAGCGCCTCGTAGGCTTCCTCGATCATGTTCTTGCCAATGCTGTGGTGCGTCTGCTCGCGGTCCCACGGGCAGCCGTCGGGCTGACGCAGGCGCCAGATGGTCTGCACCAGATGCTGCAGCTCGGCCGACGCGTCTACCAGCGTGGACAGGTCGCGCGAACCCTCGGCATTTTGCTGAGCCATATGCTCGGCCATGGTTAGTCCTCCCCCATGATCACATGGCGGAACGCGCCGCCCTCGTAGACGCCGTAGCTATGTGTGCCGTCCTTGGGGATGCTCACGCTGCCGGGGTTGAAGAGCCACAGGCCCGGGTGCGCGGCGCTTGCCTCGTTAACCTTGATGTGCGTGTGGCCGTAGACGAGCGCGGAGCCCTCGGGCAGCGCGGGCGCGTGGTCAACGCTGTTATGCATGCCGGCGCCAAAGACGTGGCCGTGCGTCAGGAACAGTTCACGTCCGGTCTCGTCGAATAGTGTGGCGTAGTCAGCCATGACGGGGAAGTCGAGGACCATCTGGTCGACCTCGGCGTCGCAGTTGCCGCGCACCGCGATGATGCGGTCGGCCAGGGCGTTGAGCAGCGGAATCACGCGTTTGGGGGCGTAGTCGCGCGGCAGGTCGTTACGCGGGCCGTGGTAGAGCAGGTCGCCCAGCAGCACAATGCGGTCGGGCTGTTCGGATTCGATGGCAGTGCAGAGGCGCTCGGCCCAGTATGCCGAGCCATGGATGTCGGAAGCGATGAGGTATTTCATGGGGAGTCCTTTCGGTGGGGTTAATTGGATTGGCGCGGCGCGTCACTCGCCCGCATCACTCAAATCGCAACGCCGCGGCTTGGGCCGCTTGCATCACGCGTTGGAGCGGCACGTTGTGCTCGCGGGCAAGGCGAGCACAGTCCTCGTACTCGGGTGCCGCGCGCTCGCTGCCGTCGGGCAGGGTGGCTACTTTGACGGCCACCTCGCCCCAAGGCGTCGCTACCTGCTCAAAACGACGCGGCAGGCAGACGCGTTCCATCACCTGGCGACGAACGGCGTTGGTCGTGGTCTCCAAAAAGATAATCGTCTGTAGGCGCTCGATATCCTCGTGCGAGCAGATCACCTGCAGCTGCCAGCCGGGGCGACCTTTTTTGCAGTAGAGAGGCAGCCAGTGCACCTCGCGCGCACCTGCCTCGCGCAGGCGGTCGGCGGCATAGGCGAGTACCTCGGGCGATGCATCGTCGATGTCGCACTCCAGCTTGACGATGGTTTCGGGCGCATCGGTCTCGCGGGACAGCGGAGATGTACTTCCACGTTGCATACGGTCCGGATCCTTTCCGCACGGGCTCGTTTTGTTCACCCAAACGCTAGCACATCGGACGTGGCACAGGCGTGACTTTCGTCCGTCGCCGCCCTCGCCCCTATCCAAACATGTACATCAGCCTCCAAACATGTAATTTTTTGCAGCTTTCGGAGGCTGACGTACACGTTTTGGAGCGGGGCCGCACACGATCAGAATTGCGCCTGCACTCCGTCCGCCATAAAGTTCGCTGCACTCAACAATTTTGGACTTTCTACGCAGTTCATCGGCTAAAAAATTACCCTCGGCATACTTACCTGCTGCACGATGTTACTCTAGTTGCATTTGGCTAACTAATCGGCTGCCGAGGACCCCGCCCGGCACCGTTACGGCATCGGAGGTTTCATGTTCGAGAAGCGGCTCTTCTCCCTGGTTCCGCAGGCAACGCCCTACATTATGGCAAGCGTCCTGTTTAAGTGGATCGCGCTCATGGCAAACATCACGGTGATGTGGGTGCTCGCGCGCATTCTGGGAGGCATCGTCACCGACGGTCTGCCGGCTGTACTCGCCGTCGACGCGCTCGTTCGGGCAGCCTTACCGCTCGCCGCCGTCATCATCGTGCGTGCCGCCGCCATCTACCTGGCGCAGCGCACCGGTGACAAGGCCGCCTTCGAGGCCGTCCGCCGCGTGCGCTCACTCGTCTATGACAAACTCACCGCGCTCGGCCCATCCTATACCGAGACCGTCCCCACCGCCGAGGCCGTGCAAACCAGTGTTGAGGGCGCCGCACAGCTCCAGGTGTACTTTGGCGGCTACCTGCCGCAGCTCTTCTTTGCCGGCCTGGCGCCCATCACGCTGTTCGCCCTGCTCGTGGGCCAAGCGGGCCTTCCTGCCGCGCTGTTGCTCGCGTGCGTTCCGGTCATTCCCATCTCCATCATGATGGTCATGCGCAACGCCAAAAAGATCGGCTCCGAATACTGGGGTAGCTATGTCGATCTGGGCGGCATGTTCTTAGAGGCCGTTCAGAGCCTTACCACCCTCAAGGTGTACCAGGCCGACCGCGCCTGGCACAAGCACATCAATGTCGAGTCCGAGCGCTTTCGCGTCGCCACCATGCGCCTGCTGGTGATGCAGTTGCGCTCCATCTGCGTGATGGACCTGGTCGTCTACATGGGTGCCGCGCTCGGCATTATCGTGGCGGTAGTACAGCTCGTCAGCGGAAAGATTGGCTTTGAGGCCGCCTTCCTTATCGTCTTTTTGTCGCAGGAGTTCTTTTTGCCCATGCGTCGCCTGGGGTCGCTGTTCCACACGGCCATGAACGGCATGGCCGCCTCGCGCCGCATGTTTGGCATTTTGGATACGCCCGAGCCCGAGCATGGGGATGTCGAGATTGACGGTCGTGGCGATATCGAGCTTGACGGCGTGAGCTATGCGTACGGCGATCGCACCGTGTTGGACAGCGCCAGCGCGACCATTGCGCGCGGATCGCTCGTGGCGCTCGTGGGTGAGAGCGGCGGCGGCAAGTCCACGCTCGCGGGGATTATCGCGGGCCGCAAGGATGCCTACCGTGGCAGCGTTCGCATCGGCGGCGTCGAGCTGCGCGATGCCACGAGCGACTCGCTCATGCGTGCCGTTACGCTGGTGCCCACCAACGGCTACCTGTTTGCCGGCACCCTGCGCGACAACCTGCTGCTCGCCCAGCCCAAGGTCACCGATACCGAGCTTATGCGTGCACTCGGCCGTACGCGCGTTGCGGCGTTTGTGCGGGCCAACGGCGGACTTGATATGAAAATCAACGAGGGTGGTACCAACCTTTCGGGCGGCCAGCGTCAGCGCGTGTGCATGGCCCGCGCTCTGTTGCACGACTCCCCCATCTATGTGTTTGACGAGGCCACCAGCAACGTCGACGCCGCAAGCGAGGCCGCAATCGGCGAGGTCATTGCATCACTCGCTGGCGAGCACACCGTGATCGTGGTGGCGCATCGTCTGTCGACGATCGTGGACGCCGACCAGATTTTGGTGCTGGAGCGCGGTCGCATTGCCGAGCGTGGCACCCATGGCACGCTGCTTGCAGACGCGGGCGTCTACGCGCGCATGTGGAATAGCCAGGAGCAGCTCTCGGCATATGCTTATGCGAATGATGAGGGTGCCGGGGATGAGGGCGATGGCGTCGAGATTGCTGCCGAGAGCACCGCAGGCATGGGTGCGATCGATGTAGGCGCTGCCGGCGAGGCGTCACCCGCCGCGGCGCCGGCAGCCGAACACGCCCGCCGCTCGGCGCCGTCCATCATGTGGCGCATGATGGGGCTCGTGCGCCCGCTTGCCGGCTGGCTTGTACTGGCCGTTGCCCTGGGCAGCATTGGCATGCTCACCGCCGCATTTGTTCCGGCGTTTGGCGGCTTTGGCCTTATGGCTGCGCTGGGCGACAACGCCTTGGGGCTTGGCCTTGTCGCCGCATGCGTGGCCTGCGCCGTCTGCGGCACCGCACGCGGACCGCTCCATTACGGAGAGCAGCTCTGCAACCATTACATCGCGTTTCGCCTGCTCGCGCACATCCGCGACCTGGTCTTTGGCGCCCTGCGCCAGCTGGCCCCCGCCAAGCTCGAGGGTCGTGGCAAGGGCGAGCTCGTAAGCCTCGTCACCTCGGATATCGAGCTGCTCGAGGTCTTCTACGCGCACACCATCTCGCCCATCGCCATCGCCCTGGTCTGCACTATCGTGTTCGAGGCCTTTTTGTTTTCTGTAAGCCCCCAGCTCGCGGGCATCGCGCTGGTGAGCTATCTGTGTCTGGGCGTGCTGCTGCCGCTGGTTTCGTCCAAGGCATGTGGCGCCATCGGGCGTCAGAGCCGCGAGGGCGCGGGCAAGCTGGGCGCTTTTGTGCTCGACAGCCTGCGCGGCGCCAGCGAGACCATCCAGTTTGCCGGCGGCAGCGAGCGCAGCCACGAACTGGCCGAGCTGACCGAGCAGGTCGGCGCCATCGATGCACGCCTCAAGCGCCGCCAGGCAGCGAGCGAAGCCGTGGCCGACGCTCTCATTCTTATCGCCAACCTGGTGATGCTCGCCCGCGCATTGCAGCTGGTGGCCGCGGGCGCAATCGACATGGCCTCGGCGTTTGTCGCAGTCTTTACCTTTGTATCATCCTTTGGCTCGGTGATGGCGGTGAGCCGTCTGGGCGCCTCTTTGCAAGAGACACTCGCCTCGGGTGCACGCGTGCTCGACCTGCTCGACGAGAAGCCCCCATGCGCCGAGGTCGCAGGCGGCGAGGATGTTGACTTTGACGGTGCCGCGGCCGAGCGCGTGAGCTTTAGCTATGCGGGCGGGCACAGTGCGGACTCTGCAGACGACGCGTGCCCGGCCTCATCCGCAGCCGATCTTATCCTCGACAACGTGAGCTTCACCTTTGCGCCCGGCACCATGACCTGCATCATGGGGCGCTCGGGTTCGGGTAAATCGACCCTGCTCAAGCTGCTCATGCGCTTTTGGGACCCCGTCGCCGGTGCCATCACGGTAAGCGGTGTCAATGCCCGCCGCATCAACACGGCGAGCCTGCGCGACAACGAGGCCTACATGACGCAGGATACGCACCTGTTCTGCGGAACCGTGCGCGACAACCTGCTCGTCGCACGCGCCGATGCCACCGATGCCGAGCTGTTCGATGCCTGCCGCTCCGCCTCGCTCACCGCTCTTATCGACCGCCTGCCGCAGGGCCTCGACACCCCGGTCGCCGAGCTGGGCGACTCGCTCTCGGGTGGAGAACGCCAGCGCATTGGCCTTGCGCGCATCTTCCTCAACGACGCGCCTTTCATCTTGCTCGACGAGCCCACCAGCGCACTTGACGCTCTCAACGAGGCAGCCGTAATGCAGGCCGTTGACGAGCTCAAGCGCCGCGGCAAGACCATTGTGCTCGTAAGCCACCGTGCCAGCACCTGCGCGTTTGCCGATTTCTCGCTTTCGGTCGAGCACGGGAGGCTGAGCTAATGGCACGCCCGGTCGACACACCGGAGCTGGCACGCAAACGTGAGCGCGAGGCCCAAATGGTGTCGCAGATGATCGCGTTGTGGTGCCGCGGGCATCATGGCGGCGGGCATGCGGTCGAACAGGCTGGCGACGATGAGTCCGTGCGCGTGAAGCTCGGCCTTCGGACCATTACGCTCTGCCCCGAATGCGCCGAGCTGCAGAAATACGCCATCGCGCGCATTGAGCACTGCCCGCACATGGGCACCAAGACATTTTGCTCGGCCTGTCCTTCGCATTGCTACCGGCCTGCCATGCGCGAGAAGATCCGCGAGATCATGCGCTGGTCGGGACCGCGTATG
Organism: Collinsella sp.; assembly: GCA_019419605.1. Classification (GTDB taxonomy): domain Bacteria; phylum Actinomycetota; class Coriobacteriia; order Coriobacteriales; family Coriobacteriaceae; genus Collinsella. The sequence goes on along the minus strand of DXZP01000027.1, from coordinate 9,732 downwards.
ATCCGCTATCGCCCCATCACCGCCGTAAGACACGCGATGGTAACGGTGCAGGCCAAACGCGTGGCGGCACGAAGCAAGTAGTCGCCGGCGCCGGCACGCGCCGCCCCGCCCTTCGTCCTCATCTCAAACGTGTACGTCAGCCTCCAAACATGTCATTTTTTGCAGCTTTTGGAGGCTGATGTACATGTTTTGAGAGCGCAAGCGAGGCCGCACCGCGCACCGCGCAGCCTTTCCGTTCGATTTCGACCCCCGGCATGCTCGGCGTGTTGAGAGCTGCGCCATTACAATGAAGCGGATTCGCTTGACGCAAAGGAGCTGCCATGTCTGCTTGCCCGCTGGTCGATTGCCACACCCACACCTCGTTTTCGGACGGGCACGCCTCGTTTGAGGACAACGTCCGTGCCGCTGTCGCTGCCGGGTGCCGTGCCATGGTCTCAACCGACCACCTTACCCTGCCCGCCAGCATGGATTCCAATTGCAAGGTGCAGGTTGTCGAGGGCGACCTGCCGGCACATCGTCTGGCTTTTGAGGATGCCCGCAAGCTTGCCGCGCAGATCGCGCCGGAGCTCGAGCTTATCTATGGCTTTGAATGCGATTGGTACGAGGGCTGCGAGCCTTTGGTCGAGCGCTGGTCCCGAGGCGCCGTCGTGCGCCTGGGCAGTGTGCATTGGATTGGTAACCCAGGCGATATTGCGGCAGGTGCTGCGGGCACGGCGGGGACGGAGGACGTCGCTCGTCCCGATACGCTCGATTCGCGCTGCGGTTGGATCGATGACGACGCCAACCTGCATGTTTGGGAAAACCTGGGCGTGCGCGGCGTGTGGGAGCGCTACGTCGACGACTGGTGCCGTGCTTGCGAAAGCTCACTCAACTTTGATGTAATGGCCCATCCCGACCTGGTCATGCGCTTTTCGAAGGAGGGCTTTGCGCCCGACTTTGACCCCGCGCCGTTCTGGAAGCAGATGGCCGAATGTGCCCACGATACGGGCCACCGCGTTGAGGTCTCGACCGCCGCACCACGCAAGGGTCTCGACGATTACTACCCCGCGACCGGCCTTTTGCGCTGCTTTGCCCATGCCGAGGTGCCCATTACCTTTGGCTCGGACGCACACCGCGCCTGCGACATCTGCTGGAACATCCGCGAGGCTCAGGCCCACGCCTACGACTGCGGTTATCGAACCTTCGACATCCCCCACCCCACCGGCGAATGGGAATCCACACCCCTCGCCTAACTAGTCGTTTAAGAACACCCAATGACTAGTGGCGGCGGGCGTTGAGTTCGCCGGCGAGCTCGTCGAGGGTGATACCGTAGCGCTCGAGCGTCACGAGCAGATGGTAGACCAGGTCGCCGGCCTCGTAGCGGATGTGATCGTGATCGTTATCCTTGCAGGCCATGATCACCTCGCTCGCTTCTTCGGCAAGCTTCTTGAGCAACTCGTCCTCGACATCGGTCAGCAGGCGAGCGGTATAGCTTTCCTGCGGCGATGCATCACGACGACCGTGAATCACCTCGGCCAGACCTGTCAGCGTCTCTCCGATATTTCCATCCTGAACGTTTGCGGTGCGCACACCCATAGTTCAATCCTTTCTGGTTGGCCAAGCGCCTAGTCGAGCGCCTGCCCTACGCGAGTTTCTTAAAGAAGCAGGTACGGTTGCCGGTATGGCAGGCCGGACCCGGAGAATCGACCTTGACCAATAGCGTATCGCTATCGCAGTCGGCCCAGAGCTCCTTGACCTCCTGCATGTTGCCGCTCGTCGCGCCCTTGTTCCAGAGCTCCTGGCGGCTGCGGCTCCAAAACCACGTGGTGCCGGTCTTGAGCGTTAGCCCCACCGATTCCTCGTTCACCCAAGCAACCATAAGCACCTCACCGGTGTCATACTGCTGAACCACACAAGGAATCAGCCCACGGTCGTCGTACTTAAGCTCTGCCGCGGTTGTCACTTGCTCCATTTAGAAATCCAATCTCACAGGTATTCCCTGGCTGGCCATATACTCCTTGACCTGGCGAATGCTGAAGGTTCCAAAGTGAAAGACGCTCGCCGCCAGCACGGCATCGGCCTCCCCCTCGATCACGCCCTCGGCAAAATGCTCGAGCGTGCCCACGCCACCGCTCGCGATGACGGGGATTGGCACCGCGCGGGCCACGGCGCGGGTGAGCGCCAGGTCAAAGCCGGCCTTGGTGCCGTCGCGATCCATGCTGGTCAGCAGGATCTCGCCGGCGCCGCGGCGAGCCACTTCCTCGGCCCACGCCACCGCATCGATACCTGTAGCGTTGCGACCGCCCGCCGTGAAGACCTCCCACTTGTCAGCACCCGGCTCTCCGGGCAAACCAACGCGCTTGGCATCGATCGCCACGACCACGGCCTGGCTGCCAAACGCCGCGGCAGCTTGGCTGATCAGCGATGGGTCGCGCACAGCGGCAGAGTTGAGCGATACCTTGTCGGCACCGGCCGCCACCATCGTTCGCATGCCCACAAGGTCGCGAAAGCCACCGCCCACGGCGTAGGGAATGGCGAGCTCCTCGGCCGCGTGCGCCGCCATCTCGATGGTCGTCGCGCGGTTGTCGCTCGTCGCGGTAATGTCCAGGAAGACGACCTCGTCTGCACCCTCGCAGTCGTAGGCGCGCGCCAGCTCCACCGGGTCGCCAGCATCGCGCAGGCTCACAAAGTTGACGCCCTTGACCACGCGGCCGTCCTTAACATCCAGACAGGGAATCACGCGTTTGGCAAGCATGGGCTACTCCTTCCCTCGGGCGGCGGCCAACGCCTGGGCCAGCGTAAAGTTGCCCTCGTAGAGCGCACGACCGGTAATGGCACCCTCGATGGCATCCTCGCCCACCGCGGCCAGTGCGCGGATATCGTCGAGCGTCGAGATGCCGCCCGAAGCCACGACGGGAAAGCCCGCGACCTCGGCCACATGGCGATACGCCGCCACGTCGATGCCCGTCTGCATGCCATCGCGCGCGATGTCGGTATACACCAGATGCTTAAAGCCCAGCTCGGTGAGCTGCGCCACGGCGTCGTCGAGCGCCACACCCGCGCCGTCGCGCCAACCATTCACCTTGACCTGGCCGTCACGGGCGGCAATGTCTGCCACCAGTAACTCGCCAAAGCCTTGCGCCGCCACCTCGGCAAATCCCGGCTCGGTCACGAGCACCGTGCCTAGCGCGATGCGACGCGCGCCGTAGCCGGCCAGCTCGTCGATGCGCGCGAGCGAACGAACGCCGCCGCCCACGTCCGCGGACAGACCGTCGACGCCGCAGATGGCCTTAATCGCTGCCGAGTTGGCAGCGCACGCGTCCTCGTCCTCGCCAAAGGCAGCGGACAGGTCGACGACGTGCACCCAGCTCGCGCCCTGCTCGGCAAAGGAGCGGGCAACGGCCACGGGGTCGTCAGAATACACCTTACAGCGGCTCCGGTCGCCGCGCTCCAGGCGCACGACCTTGCCGCCGATCAAATCGATTGCGGGAAACAGAATCATCGGCCGGCCCCCTCGACGATGCTCACGAAGTTCTTAAGGATGCGCTGACCCAGCGCAGAGGATTTCTCGGGATGGAACTGGCAGCCCCACACGTTGCCGTGGCGCACGATGCACGGGAAGCTCCGTGTATAGTGCGTGCGCGCCAACACATCGGCGGCATCGACGTCGTCGGCCACCGCGTAGCTGTGAGTGAAATACATGTTGGCGCCCTCGGCAAAACCGGCAAGCAACGGATCGGCCGCACCGGCGGGCGTCATGCGCACCTGGTCCCAGCCCACGTGCGGGACCTTCAGACGACTCGATTCCAAGCGCGTACACGAACCGCGCATGATACCCAGGCCATCGACCCAGGGACCACCGGCCTGCTCGGAGGCATCGTCGTCCGCGTCCGCGTCCTCGTTCGCAGGCACGCCCTCGTTGCCGCGCTCAAAAAACAGCTGAAGGCCCAGGCAGATGCCGAGCAGCGGAGTTCCGGCGGCAACGGCATCGAGCACGGCCACCTCCTCGCCGCTCTGACGCATAAAGGCGATCGCGTCATAGAACGCGCCCACGCCCGGGATGACCAGGCCGTCGGCGTCGCGGATCTGCTCCGGATCATCCGATGTACAGGCGGCGGCACCGGCGCGCGCAAGCCCGCGCACGACGCTCGACAAGTTGCCCTTGTGGTAGTCGACCACCACGATCTCCGGTTCGCCCACGCGACCCCTCCTCCTCGTCTTGTCCAAAACCACCACAAAGGGGACAGGCACCTTCGTAGTGGTTTTACCTTTGTAGCGGTTACAGCGAGCCCTTGGTGCTGGGGATGCCCTGCACGCGGGGATCCAGCTCACAGGCATGGCGCATCGTGCGGCCCACGGCCTTAAAGGCGGCCTCGATAATGTGATGCGAGTTGCCGCCCGCCAGCTCGCGCACGTGCAGCGTGAGCTTGGCGTCGCGCGCAAAGGCGTAGAAGAACTCGACGGCCAGCTCGGTATCAAAGCTGCCCACGCGCTCGGTCGGCACGGGCAGCTCGCAGTAGGCCTGCCCGCGGCCCGAAATATCAACAACAGCCATCACAAGCGTCTCGTCCATGGCAATCGCCGCGTCGGCAAAGCGCGTAATGCCCGCCTTGTCGCCCAGCGCCTGGCAAAACGCCTCGCCCAGCACGATACCCGTGTCCTCGACGGTGTGGTGCGCGTCGACCTCCACGTCGCCCACCGCATGCACCGTCAGATCGAACAGGCCATGACGGCCAAAGGCGTTGAGCATGTGGTCGAAAAACGGCACGCCGGTCGAGATATCGCACACACCAGATCCGTCCAGGTCGAGCTTGACGACAATGTCGGTCTCGCCCGTCTTGCGGGTCACCTCGGCATAACGGCCCATCTACATCTCCTCCTTCACCAGCGCGACAAACGCAGCCAGCACCTCGTCGTTTTCCTGCGGGGTACCCACGGTAATGCGCAGACAGTCCGCGAGCCCCGGCGCATAGCTAAAGTCGCGCACCAAAATCGAATACTCGTCGCGCAATCGCTCGCGCACGCGCGTGGCATGCGGCGTACGCACGAGCACAAAATTCGCCGCGCTCGGCCATGCCTCCACGGACAGGCCCTCGGCAGCCATCGCGCGCAGGGCGGCCAGCTCGCGCTCGCGCTCGGATGCAACCTGTGCCACCACGGGCGCATACGCATCGCGAGCGCGCACGCAGGCAAGTGCTGCCGCCTGGCTCAGCACATTGACCGAATAGATCTGGCGAATCGCCGCGAACACGTCGATGACTTCCGGCGCGGCGATCACATAGCCCAGACGCGTGCCGGCGGCGCCAAACGCCTTGGACAGCGTATGTAGAATCACCAGGTTGGGATGCTCGGCGATAAGTCCCTGCGCCGTGGTGGCCGCGCCAAACGAATCGTCGGCAAACTCAACGTAGGCCTCGTCGACCATCACCATGCCGGGGCACGCATCGCACAAGGCCGCGACAAAGTCGAGCGGTGCCACGTCACCCGTGGGATTGTTGGGCGAGGTCACGATCGCCAGGTTGCACTCGGGCGCGGCCGCGAACATAGCCGCCTGGTCGAGCTCAAAGGTCGCCGGGTCGCGCCACACATCGCGCACTTCAGTCTGGCAGAGCGACGCAAAGAACGCATACTCGCTAAAGCACGGCGGGCAGTTGAGCAGGGTCCGCCCCGCGCCGCCAAACGCCAGCAGGCAGTTATAGAGCAGCTCGTCGCCGCCGTTACCCACGCAGACGTTCTCGCGCGCCACACCATGCCAAGCGGCCAGCTCGTCGCGCAGGTCACAGGACATGGGATCGGGGTAGCGGTTGAGCGGCGTGGCAGCCAGGGCCGCGTCGATCGCCTCGCGCACGCCAGCCGACACGGGATAGGTGTTCTCGTTGGCCGAAAGGTTGATGCGCGTGGGCGTAAAGTTGGGATCGTAGGGCTCAATGCCGGCCAAGTAGGGCTGGACGAGCTCCTTCATGCGGGGCGTCAGCTCGGCCATATTAGGCCTCCCCGCCGGTCGCACCGGCGCCATCCGCGCCCGCAGCCGCCAGGTCCACGCCCTCGGCAACCGTCGCCACGGCGTCGCCCGGCCAGGCAACCTTGGTCAGGTCGGCCGCGGCCAGCGACTCGGCACTCACGGCATCCTCGCCCTGCTCCAGCACACGGCGACGCAGAGCGGCGGAAAGCGCGTGTGCCCACAGGCCCTCGGCCTCGGCCAGGCGCTGCGTAGCGGGAGCGTCGGAGAGCAGGCCCTCGGGCGTATAGCAGATAACGCTCGAGCGCTTAACGAACTCTTCGACCGAAAGCGGGTTAGAGAACATGGCCGTGCCGCCGGTGGGCAGCGTGTGGTTGGGGCCGGCAACATAATCGCCGAGCGGCTCGGAGCTCCAAGCGCCCACAAAGATGGCGCCGGCGTTGCGAATGCCGCCGAGCAGGCCCATCGCATCCTTGCAGTGCAGCTCAAGGTGTTCGGGCGCCACGGTGTTCACGGCCTCGACGGCGGCAGCCATGTCGGCGGCCACCACGATGGTGCCTTCATTGTCAAGCGAAGCACGCGTAATTTCGGCGCGTGGCGACTGCGCTACCAGAATGTCGATACCCGCCTCGACCTCGCGCGCAAACTGCTCGTCGCAGGTCACCAGATAGCAGGCTGCCAGCGGATCGTGCTCGGCCTGAGCCATCAGGTCGGCCGCGACCACCATGGGCTTGGCCGTGGCATCGGCCAGCACGCAGACCTCGGAAGGACCGGCGACCATGTCGATTCCCACGTCGCCCGAGACAATCTGCTTGGCAGCGGCAACAAAAGCGTTACCCGGACCGGTGATTTTATCGACACGCGGAATGGTCTCGGTACCGTATGCCAGCGCGGCCACGGCCTGGGCGCCGCCCACCATATAGATTTCGTCCACGCCGCCGAGCTTTGCCGCGGCGAGCGTGTAGGGGCTGATCAGGCCGTCTTTTTGCGGCGGGGTCACCATAACCACGCGCTTGACGCCGGCAACCTTGGCGGGAATGGCGTTCATGAGCACCGTGGAGGGATACTGCGCGCGACCGCCCGGCACATAGATGCCAGCCGCCGCGAGCGGGGTCACCTTAACGCCGAGCATCGTGCCGTCCGGGCGCGTGGTAAACCAGCTCTGTTCGACCTCGCGCTGGTGGAACTCGCGAATCTGGCGCGCGGCCTTCTCGAGCGCGGCGACAAAGGCCGGATCGAGGCCTTCGAGCGCGGCATCGATCTGCTCTTGCGGCAGACGGAAGCTCTGCAGTTCAACGCCGTCAAAACGCCGACAGTAGTCGCGCACCGCGGCATCGCCATTGGCGCGCACGTTGGCCACGATATCGCGGGCGGCGTCGACGATGTTTTGCGGCAGCACGCCCTTACGGTTGAGTTGGTTGGTAACGAGGCGCTCACCGGGAGCAAGTTTGATGGTCTTCATATCGGTATCCCCTATCGGTCGAGGTTATGTTCGAAAAACGAGAGACCGGGCGGCGGCGCCAATCGGCCCGCAGCCCGTACGTTGGGGCGCCCGTGCGCGCTCGCGCTATTGTGCCGAGCCCGCGACGGGCTCAAAATGCTTGTCCTTAACGGCCGCGGCCAGGCGATCTGCCAGATTGCGTACGCGCGGATCAAGGCGCGCGGCACCCGGGTTGACAAAGAAGCGGGCCGTGCAGTCCATGATGCGACCGGTGATGACCAGGTCGTTGTCGCGCAGCGTGGCGCCCGTGGCGGTAATATCCACGATGCGATCGGTCATGCCGACGATGGGGCCCAGCTCGATGTTGCCGTGCAGCGAAACGATGTCGGCGTTCACGCCGCGCTCGGCATACCAGGCACTCGCGATGCGCGGGTACTTGGTAGCCACGCGAAGCGACCCGCGACGGGCATAGTTGCGCTCGGCCTGGCCGGCGCGCCCTGCGGGCTCCGCCTCGATAAACGTGCACAGGCCATAGCCCAAGTCGACCAGCTGCAGCAGGTTAAGGTCTGCCTCGATGAGCGAGTCCCAACCGCAGATGCCGCAGTCGGCGCCGCCGCAGCCCACAAAGGCGGGCGCATCGCTGGGGCGCACGATGACAAACTCGATATCGCCGACCGTGCCCTCGTCGGCACGCGTGTCGCGGCCGCGCACGATTAGATGACGGCCGGGGTCACGCAGCTCAGAGACATCCAGGCCCGCGGCCTCGAGCACGTCGAGCGTGTCGGCCTTAAGCGAGCCCTTGGGCACGGCAATGCGCAGCGGACCCTCGGCGCCACGGCCCGCGGCGCGATCGCCATCGGAAGCAGCGTCCTCGGCCGAGGTGTGCGCAGCCTCCAGACGCTCGAGCGAAAAGGCGAAACCCGCCGCCGGTACCTCGATGCCGTCGCCAAATGCGCCGGTAAAGATGGAGTCGTAGCGTCCACCCGAACCGACCGGATCGGGCAAGCCACCGGCATAGGCCTTAAAGACCAGACCCGTGTAGTAATCGAACGAGTTCATGATGGAGAAGTCGAACGACAGCACCTGGGCGTCCTCGGGAGCCAGGCCCTCGACCAGGGCGCGCAGCTCGCGCGTGAGCGGCGCGACAATGCCCGCCGCCGCCAGAAGCACATCGACGCGGTCGAGTACCTCGGCGCCGCCGTGCAAGCGCGGCAGCTCGCTAATGGCAACCTTGACGGCATCGGACTCGGCGCTTGCCGCCACGCGGGCATCGAGGCCCACAAAGTCGTTGGCGTGCACGCAACGCAATGCCTCGGCAGCCAGTTCGCGATCCTCACAGGCCGCGAGCAACTCCTTAAACGGACGCACGCTGCCCGCGATAATGCGCGCATCGGGCAGCGCGAGCTTGCGCACCGCCTCGGCCACGAGCGAGACGATCTCGATATCGCCCGCGGTATCGCCCGCACCGATAAGCTCAAAGCCCAGCTGTGTAAACTGACGCGAGCCGCCGGCATTGCGCTGACACTCGCGGACCACCGGCGCCTCATAGCGCAGGCGCAGCGGCAGATCGGCCGCGCGCATGCGAGTCGAAACCAGGCGAACGATCGGCAGCGTGTTGTCGGGACGGACCACCAGCAGGCGACCATCATCGTCAAAGAGCTTAAACGGCGTGTCCGCAATGCGGCCGCCCTCCTCGAGTGAACCCTTGTCCTCGAGCAGTGGCGTCTCGACCGGCAGGTAATGATGCTCCCTAAAGCAGCCCTTCACCGTACATGCGATCTCCTCGCGCGCCTGAGCCTCCTCGGGCAATATGTCCCGGAATCCCCACGGTGTGGCCGTCATCTGGTAAGCCTCCTCATGCTGTGTTTCATATAGAGCAGAAGACCGGCATAGCTCCGCCGGTCTTCTGGGTACTTTAGCATACTAGAGTGTTTGCGGGGAGAATCGTCCTCCTCGGCTCATAGCGTATTCATTTGGAAACATAGGGGAAAGCGTGTCCCGCCCGCCAGCCAAAAACTGGGATGCGGTTTCCGGTTGAGGTCCTCAGCGGAAAGTGTGTCCCATTCTGAGCGCCTGTTCTGGGACGTGCTTTCCGCCAGAAGCCGGGACTGCGGACGATTTCTTGGACCGCTACGCGGCCCTTCCCAGCGCGGCGCGGAACTCGGCCGGCGTGCGGCCGCCGAGCGCATCGCTGCGCCTCTCCGTATTGTAGCGGCCGATCCAGCCACCGAGCTCCTCGATGAAGCGGGCGGGGGCCCAGCCCGTCCAGTCCCTGCCGTGCCAGAACTCCCTCTTGAGCAGGCCGAAGAAGCCCTCCATCGCCGCGTTGTCCGGGCTGCAGCCCTTGGCGGAC
>DXZP01000026.1:0-29847 GCA_019419605.1 Collinsella sp. | reverse complement strand
GTCCATGCCCATATGGCAGCCAATCCGTTCGTTTACCCGGGCAAAACCACCACAAAGGTGCCTGCCCCCTTTGCGGTGGCTTGGGGTCGCGCTACTCACCGAGCATCTCTTGGAGCTTGGCTGCCACGGCATGTCCCAAGCTCTCGTGGCTTTCGGGCATCATATGCAGATAGTCGATATCGCCCGGCTCGGCAAACTCGGCGGCATTCAAAAAGTCGCAGCCAAACTGCTCGGCCACGTGCGCATAGTACTCGCCAAAATGTTCAGATGCCTCGACGGAACGCTCGTCAAAATCGGTCATATATACATCGGCGATCTGCGGCTTGATCTTGATAGGAGCCATCAGCAGGATGCGCGGGCAAGGCGCAGCGTCGGTCCACGGAAACGCGCGGACGGCGCGAATCAGCGCCATGGCGCCACGGGCGATATCGGAAGCTGTCACGTTAAAGACCGTCTTACAGTCGTTGGTGCCCAGCATGATCACAATGGCGTCCAGCGGCTTATGAGCCTCGAGCAGCATCGGAAGCGCGCGAATGCCGTTGAGGTTAGTGTCCAGATGGCACATGTCGTCGCGTACCGTCGTGCGGCCGTTGAGGCCTTCTTCAATTACATGCCAGCCCTCGCCTAAGTCACGTTGGACCACGCCACACCAGCGCACATCCTGCGCATAGCGCACCGCGGTACCGTCGCGCATGCCCGCCGGATCGTAACCATAGGTGTTGCTGTCACCAAAGCACAGAACGTTTTTCATCGTAAGCTCCCCACTCAATAAAAAGCCGACAGGAGCAGCCTCTCCCGTCGGCTCGGTATATCGCATCACGAGCACCGTTTACAGGTACTTGCGCCAGTCGTCGTCATCCTCGTCATCCTCGGCAGCGGTCTGAGCCTGCTCGGCGGCACGGGCGGCTGCGGCGCGGGCGGCAACCTGAGCATAGGACTCCTCGTTTTGCTCGGGGAAGTTTGCCAGCACGTGCTCGAATTTGGCGAAGTCCTCGTCCCAGCGCGTAGAGGGCACGGCAAAGAAGACCTGCTTGACCTTGAAGTCGCCCGATGCGAGCTCCTTGCGGAAGAGCTCGGCCACGGCCTCTGCGTCAAAGCCGTTGTTCTCGCAGCCCCAAGCACCCAGTACGAGCTTCTCGCGGCCAAGCTCATCGCAGATAGCAAGCACAAAGCGAATGCGGTCGCGCAGGGCGTCAAGCAAGGCATCGTCGCTCACGCGGTACTCCTGGCGAGCACGCTTGGCGTTGGGTGCAGCGGCGACGATCACGTCGGCATAGGCGTGCACATGCTTGCGCTCGAAGCGCACCGCGGGCACCACCAGCGCACGGTTGCGGTACAGCTCACAGTTGATGTTGCGGCGACGGTTCTCACCGTACCATTTACGCTGCTTATCGAGGACGTTGTACAGATACGAATCGGCGCACAGCGTGGCCTCCTGGCCCAGATAACCCTGAATATATCCACCGCCCGGATTGGTAAACGAGGCAAAGGCGAGCACGGCCATGTCGCAGAACTGCGCATAGCCGCGACCGTTATCGAGGATTGCCTGCGTGGCGGAGGCATCAAGCACAGTGACCTCGGGCAGGACCGGAGCGGGCTCCTCAGCAGGCGCGGACTCAACTTCGGCGATTTCCTCGGCAGGCTCCTCGACGGGCTCGGGCGCCGCCTCGGTCTCGGGCGCTGCCTCGACCTCGGCAGTCTCCGCGTTCTCGACGTCCTCGGCGACCTGCTCTTCGGGGGCCACAGCAGTCTGAACCTTGGCCTTCATCGCCGCGACAAAGCCGGTGGGCATGCCGTCAAACTCGCGAACACCGGCAAGCGAACGCTCGATATCCTTGGCGCAGGCCTCGGACACAGTCATCACATGGCGCTCGGCGGCCTTGGCACGGGCCTCGCGCTTGGGATTGGGCTGACCCGCTCGGTTGGACCTGTGGTTACGGTTCCTGTTGTCGACGTCTGCCATAAGTGGTCACCTTTCCTGTCGCTGCCGCTATCGGCTTTTCTCATCCATGATACCCCGCCGCGCACAAAAAAGACGGCCCCGAAGGACCGCCTTTCGCATCGTTTTACCGTGTCCGGCAGGAAGCATCGCAATGCCGCGCTTTAATCGCGACGGCCGAGGATGTTCAGAATGCGCAAGAACACGTTGATGATGTCCACGAACAGGTTGGATGCCATGAGCACGGCGTTGGGCAGCGTGGGCGGCACCGTCGTGGCAACATAGGTGTCGTAACCGATGAAGCCGGCGAACACCACGATCACGATCAGGTCGGTGATGGACTGCGAAACGCCCATGAACATCAGCACGATCTCGACCAGAATCGTGGCAAACAGGATGCCAAGACCAATGCCATACACACGCTGGAAGAACTTGGGGAAGGTCACGCCCAGCGCACCAAAGACAAAGGTGATGGCGGCCGTGGCGATAAAGGCGGTGTTAATGGTAGGCAGGTCGTAGTTGGCAAGACCAAATGACGCCGTCAGGCCAAAGGTGCTCGCAAAGACCACGTAGCCCACGAGTGACAGGCCCACGGACTGTTTGCTGGCAGCAGCCGACATCATGACCATGCCGACGATGGTCAAAATAAATGAGCCAAAGACCAGCGGCAAAGCGGCGCCGCTCATCATCATGCGCGCAAACGACATGGTGCTCGTAAAGTAAGCACCGGCGCCCATGGCGCAAAAGCCCAAAAAGATGAGAGCAGACATGACAAGGTTGTACGCGCGCGGCGACATCTCCTTGGCACGGCTTGCGCCGGTCTCGATGGGGCCATTCTGATAGCCCTGGATATCGTTCATAATTTCGTCCTTTCAAAAAGCACCGCGACGGCGCCGTAGCTGACAAGTTTCCTGCCATTGTACCCGAACGCCACGCGTTCTTACCTGCGGCGCTCGCTCTCGAGTGTTCGGTCGAACGCCCACACCCACCAACGCATCAGATGAGTCTGCGAGCCATCCGGTCGCTCGCGTGCCTGTTCTTCCAGATACAGTTCGGTCGCATGTCCGCCAAAACGAACCTTATAAGTCGCCGTACGAATGCCGTGAACCGTCAGGCCAAAACCGGTGGACGAGACAATCTCGTCAATCGTAAAGCAACGACCGTCGACCCAGCAGACGGTGACCGGCACGACCTGTCCGCCCGCGAGGATGCGAGCCACGACGTCCACATACTGCTTGTGCACGCGCCGAGTTTTGCCATCTGTCTGTCGATATTCCATGTCTCCTATTATCGAACGCATGTTTGCATATTGTAAAGCGAACAGACTGTGGTTTTGGGGTGTTGGGGCGCGCGCATGTGTCCGCATGGCGTGTTAGCAAAAAAGAACACCCGCGGTCAACAGGGATAATATTCCATTTTAGTGCCAAAAAATTCACTGCTCCCATCAGAACTCGGTAAAGAAACCCGCAGGAGGTGATACGATTTATCATGTTTCTGTAACGTGCCTGCAAACTTCGAGAAAGCCCATATATGGACGTAACGTTCTCAACCTTCCTCGGCCAACTTGTGTCGAACCCAGTCCTTGCCGTCACCGTGATCCTCGCGCTCGGCGCCATCTTCGTCAATGGATGGACCGACGCACCCAACGCCATCGCGACCTGCGTCACTACGCGTTGCATGCCCGCCCGCGCCGCCATTCTCATGAGTGCCGCATTCAACTTCCTCGGCGTGCTCATCATGACGCACTTTAACGCGAGCGTCGCCAACACCATCTCCCATATTGTCGACTTTGGCGGAAACAGTACCATGGCGCTCGCCTGCCTGTGCGCGGCGCTGTTCTCCATCGTCGTCTACGGCGCCACAGCGTCGCGTTTTGGCATCCCCACCTCGCAAAGCCACAGCCTTATCGCCGGCCTGACCGGTGCCGCCATCGCCCTCGGCGGTGCGAGCAGCGTCAACGTCCACGAGTGGATGAAGGTCATCTACGGCCTGGCGCTCTCCATCGGCCTGGGCTTTGTCATGGGCTGGGTCCTGTGCAAGCTCGTCTCGATTCTTTTCGCCGCCGCCAACAGGCGACGTGCCAATGTCTTCTTTAAATACGCTCAGATCGCGAGCGCTGCGGCCATGAGCTTTATGCACGGCGCGCAGGATGGACAGAAGTTCATCGGCGTGCTCTTTTTAGGCGTGGCCTTTGCCAGCGGCCAGACGAGCGTCGGCGATGCCGGCATCCCCATCTGGATTATGCTGCTATGCTCGGCCACCATGGGCATCGGCACCAGCGTGGGCGGCGAGCGCATCATCAAGTCCGTTGGCCAGAGCATGGTCAAGCTCGAAAAGTACCAGGGCTTCTCCGCCGACCTGGCGGGCGCCGCGAACCTGCTGCTTGCCACCCTTACCGGCATCCCCGTGTCCTCCACGCACATCAAGACCTGCGCCATCATGGGCGTCGGCGCCGTCAAGCGCCTTTCGGCCATCAACTTCGGCGTCGTCAAGGACATGATGTTCACCTGGTTCTTCACCTTCCCCGCCTGCGGACTCATCAGCTTTGTCATGGCCAAGCTGTTCATGATGTTCATCTAGTCAAAACGAGCGTCCATCCGGACCGCAAAACTTCGCCCACCCGTCTTCGCCTCGAAAGGACCCACTCATGGCAAAGAAACCCGATTCGTTCTACTTTGACAACTACGTCGCCTGCGCCGACCTTGCCGTCCAGGCCGCCGAGCTGCTTACCAAGATTTTCGAGAACTTCGATCCCGCGAAGATTCACGATATGCTCGACAAGATGCACGCGATCGAGCATGCGGCCGACAAGAAGCACCATGAGCTTGAGGACGCCCTGCTCACGGCCTTTATCACCCCGCTTGAGCGCGAGGACCTGGATCTGATGAGCTGCTCGCTCGACACCGTGCTCGACCGTATCGAGGGCGTCGTGCAGCGCGTCTACTTCACCAACATCCAGAGCATCCATCCCGACGCCATCGTCATCGCCCACAAGGTGACCGACGCCTGCCGCGCCATGAAGGACCTGATGGTCGAGCTGCCTAACTACCGCAAGTCCAAGACGCTGCGCGAGCTCGTCATCCAGATCAACACCATCGAGTCCGAGGCCGACGAGCTCTATATCAACGCCATGCGTAACCTGCACGTTAACGGCAAGGACCCGCTCGAGGTCATCGCTTGGCGTGACGTGTACGCCTTCCTGGAGTACTGCGCCGACTGCTGCGAGAATGTGGCCGATGTCGTGGATTCGATTGTCATGAAGAACAGTTAATTGGGGGTACATGTCCCACCGGTCGCGGGCCCGGCCACTAATAACCTTTTTCACTCCGGCTGCAAGCAGAGTCGTTCAAAAGGTTATTAGTGGCCGGGCCCGCTCCCTTACGTACCGCCATTGAAACTTTGGCTGATGGTTTGGGTGTAATGAGGTCTTGGCTGATGCGGCCCTTGATGCTCGAAAGAATACTTTGGGGCTGTGCTGAGCGTTTGGGTGGGTGTTGCTTTGGGTACCTTTTTGGTTGACTTGGGATTGATTCGTTGACTTTGGAGGGCTTTGTTATGAGCTACTTGGATTTGGCTCGTTCTCGGTATTCTTGTCGTTTGTTTGAGGATCGTGCTGTGGAGCGGGCGGTGATTGATGCTGTTGTTGAGGCTGGGCGTATTGCTCCTTCTGCTTGTAATAATCATCCAGCCCGTGTGATGGTGCTGGATACGCCTGAGCTGTTGGAGAAGGCTGCTGCTTGTCAGCCTCGGTTTGCTCGTGATGGGTCTATCTTTGGAGCTCCGCTTGTCTTCCTTATTTGCAGCGTTACCGATGATGCTTGGGTACGCCCGTATGACCAGATGAATTCCAGTGAAATCGATACGTCCATCGTGTGCGACCAGATGATGATGGAGGCCACCGAGCAGGGCCTGGGAACGTGCTGGGTATGCCATTTTAAGCCTGAGGTGGCACAGGAGCAGTTCAATCTGCCCAAGGGCGTCTATCCCTATCACATGCTCGTCTGTGGCTATCCCGCCGACCACATCGCCGATCCCGAGCATCGCGAGGCCCGCACTATTCCCCTCTCCAACTTCCTCCTCAAGTAGTTTTTAGACATACCTTAAAATCTACCTTTTACCACGCGCCCTTCGCCGAGTTCTGTCCTATCGCATGCAGAGCTCGGCGTTTTGTTTCCCAACCCGTATACAGCCACAAAAAAGGAGCCCGCAGGTGCGAGCTCCTCTTAAGGACACTAGATTGTAGCTCTGATGCTAGTCCAGGTCGTCGGCAGCAAAGTTGTCGATCGGGGCAAAGGGATCGGCCACGGGGACAACCGGGTCAGCGACGGGCAGCGGCTCGGCGGGAACAGTCACCGCAGGAGAAGCGGCAGAACCGACCGGCGTGGAGGCCATGAGGTCGCCCGGGAAGGAGTTCTGGGCATCGTCCATGAAGTGCTGGATGAGCTTGAGATACTCGGCCTTGAACTCCTCACGGGAAGCCTTGAGACGATCGATCTCCTCGAGCTCGGCCTGCTTTTCGGTCAGAGCCTGGCGGATAACCTCGCGGGCCTTGGCGTCAGCCTCGTTGCGGATACGCTCAGCATTCTCGTTGGCATCGTTGACGATGGTCTCAGCGGTCTGCTGGGCAGCGATCAGGGCAGCGGAAATCTGGCGCTCCTGAGCGGAGAAGTCAGGGGCGGGAGCAGCCACGGGGGCGGCAGGAACGGCTTGGGCGGTGGCATCCTGAGCCTGGGCAAGCTGAGCCTGCGCATCGGCAAGCTGCTGCTCGGTAGCAGTCAGACGACCCTTAAGGTCGACGATCTTAGCGAGCATAGCGTCAACCTCGGAGGACAGTGTCTCCAAGAAGACGTCGACCTCGGCAGGATCGTAGCCACGCTTGGCCTCAGAGAAAGTCTGAGCCTGGATGTCTGCAGGGGTAATAGCCATAACAAGTCTCCTTTTCATCGCCTCGGCGCTACACGCCCGACGTAAGTTACTAAGTCAGTTCTACACGAGTATACCTATAAGAAGCTGCAGAACCAGCCTCTGCACCAACTGTAACGCAATAATCGCAACGACCGGCGAAAAATCGATACCGCCCATCGGCGGGATGAAACGACGGAACAGGTTGAGCCACGGACCGCACACGCTATCAAGCACCGCGGCAATATCCTGAAGCAAACCACCCTGCTTCATGGGAATCCACGTCATAAAGCAGTAGACGACAATGAGCGTGGAATAGAAGTTGAACAGCGTGTTGACCAGCTGGACGATAGTGTAGATGTTGATGGGAATCTCCTCGTCTTGTCTTTACTTAAGGTAGCCGTCGGCACGAAGCTTCTTGAGATCGGAATCTTTGACCTCGCAACCGGCGGGCAGCACCATGAACACGCGGTCGCCTACCTCCTTGACCGTGGCGCCCAGACCGCAGGCAAAGCCGTAAGAGAAGTCCAAGACGCGCTTGGCAACTTCGGTGCGTACGCCCACAAAAATCAGTGCGACAGGCTGCTTGGTGCGAACGCGGCGTACCACGGTCTCTACGTCGTCATAGCTCTCGGGGCGCAGGACATAGGCCGGCAGCTGCGGCGTGGCGTTGATGATATTGCTCGCATAGGCCGAGGCATCGCTCGGCGCAGGCGCGGGCGCAGCGGCGGCACGGGCGCGGGTGTTCTCGGCGTAGCTCGACGGCGTGTCATAGGCACCAGGACGATAACCGCTCGCAACGCTGTCCTGCGAGCGCGAAGGCGGGTTATACGTCGTGGCATGGCGGGAGTCATCGCCGACCAGCTGACCGGAGCGCGTATACACGGCAACCGACTCAGCTTCACCACGGCGCGTCTGACCAAGCAGGCCGTTGCTCGGCTCGTCTTGGGTGTAGAAGCCCTCGCCCGAAGCACCGCTGTAGCCGTTGCCCTGATAACCATCGTCATAGCCGTCATCGTAGCCGTAGTCGTCGTCCTGGCCATAACCCTGGTCGTAACCCTGCTGGCCGCCCAGGTGCATCTTATTTTTAATCTCGTCAAGGAAGCCCATGGTTGTGTCCTCTCGCGGTTTAGTGCAGGCGCCCCGATAATCAGTGCGCACTTCAGAGCCTTATTTTACTGCAAACTCCGGGCTAAATACTACCCTGCCCAGGCGAACGAGCGTAGAGCCCTCCTCAAGGGCAGGCTCAAAGTCCTCGCTCATGCCGCAGGAAAGCTCAGGCAGGTTCAAATCGGGATGCGCCGCCTCCAGCTCATCCCTCAGCTCACGAAGCCCCGCAAAGGTGCGGCGTGCCACATCCTTATTCCCCCGGGGCGCCATAGTCATAAGCCCCTGCACGCAAATTCCCTCAAGCTCCGCAAGCTCACCCGCGGCGGCGCGAATCTCATCGGGCGAAAAGCCTCCCTTCGACTCCTCACCACTCACATTGACCTCAATGAGCACACGCTGGAGGACGGCGAGCTCGCCTGCCTCAATCTTGCGGACAGCACGGCTCGAGATCGCCTGTGCCAGATGCAGCGAACCCACCGAGTGAATCAGCTCGGCTGAGCCCAGCACCGCATTGATCTTATTGGTCTGCAGGTTGCCGATCATATCGAAGCGCACCTCGGGCAGCTCCGGATGCTCCGCCAGACCCGTGAGCTTGCGAACCAGCTCCTGCGGGCGGTTCTCGGCAAAATGGCGATACCCCGCCTGGATGGCGGCAACGGTCTCATCGACACCAACGGTCTTGGACACGGCAATGAGGCGCGCGGCGTCGTGGGGGCGGCCCGCGCGATCGAGCGCCGCATAAAAACGTTCCAGAATCTGCTCGCGGCGAGCGCGCATCAAGTCCAAATAGTTATCCATTGCTAATCGCCTCCGCTGACAGCCAAACAAGTAGTCCCATGCTAACGCAAGAGCGCGGTCCCGCATGTGCAAGGCCGCGCTCACTTAGGTATTTACAATCTTTCGACGAACGGGGTCACTTACTCCTCGTCGTCCTCGCCATCGTCCTCGTCCTCAAGATGATCGAGCAGGTAGCGAAGACCCTCGCTGACCTCGTTGGCGGGCACCTTGGCAACGTAGCGCGCGTCGACGGCGGGCCTCATGATAACACCCTCGCCCGAAGGCACGCGCATGCTCTCGAGCTCATCCTCGTCCACACGGGCGATATCGCCGGCAGTCATGCGCTGTCCGGTCAAAAGGAAGGTCAGACGGCAGGCGGCATCGATAGAGATCGAGGCAATGCGATCCAAGTAGCGCGAAACCATGATGGCGCGGCGCAGGTCGTCGTAGTTGCTGTCATCGTCCATAAAGTCGCCCGTATCCATACGGTTAAAGGTGCGGAAGAACTTCTCGTATGCCGCATGCACCGGCTCGTCCTCGACGGCCAGGTTGCAAATGATGGACATGTCGTTGGTGACGAGCGCAGAAAGCGACGAGCCTAGCACCTGGTACACGGCCTCAGCCTCGGCCTCGACCGTGCCGACAAGCTCCTGGGGCAGCGAGATGTCGGCCTTGATCATATGACGCGTGGCACGGCAGATCTGACGGACCTTATCGGTCATGCGCTGCAGGTTAAAGTCGACGTAGATGATCGTCTGAAGCAGGCGGAAGTCGGAAGCAACAGGTGACTGCGTGGCGATCAGGTTGTAGCAGACGGCCTCCAGGTTGGCGCAGCGCGCGTCAATCGAAAGCGTGCGCTTCTTGGTCTTGGTGGCGAGCTTGCGGTCGTCGGTCACATAGGCCTTCACGGCATCGTGGAGGGCCAGATCGACGGCCTCATAGATGCTCAGCATCTCGTGACGGGCCTCGACGAGCTGACGGGAAAACAGTTTGCGCATGGTTCACTCCAATCAGTTGGGTGCGGTCATGCCGCCCGCACAGTGAATACGCACCGGACTAGGTCCGATCGGCTTGGGACTAGTCGCACCGATCAGCCAAAGCGGCCGGTGATATAGTCTTCCGTCCGCGAGTCCACCGGGCCGGTGAAGATCGCGTCGGTTTGACCATACTCGATGAGCGTGGCGGGCTCGCCGGCAACTTCCTGCAAGAAGAATGCGGTGTAGTCGCTGATACGAGCTGCCTGCTGCATTGAATGCGTGACGATGATGATCGTCATCTCGGGCGCCAGCTCGGCCATCAGATCCTCGACCTTAGAGACGGACGTGGGGTCGATGGCGGAGCAGGGCTCGTCCATCAGGAGAACATCGGGTTGCACCGCAAGCACGCGCGCGATGCACAGACGCTGCTGCTGACCGCCCGAGAGCGCCAAACCATCCTTGTTGAGCTGATTGGATACCTCTTTCCAGAGGTTGGCGCGCTTGAGCGATTCTTCCACGATGTCATCGAGGTCGCTTTTGCTAGTCACGCCCTGTAGACGAGGGCCAAAGGCGACATTCTCGTAGATGGATTTGGGAAACGGGTTGGGCTGCTGAAAGATCATGCCCACGCGACGACGGAGGTCGACCGGGTCGACGCCCTCGGCATAGATATCATTGCCGTCGAGCGTCATGGTGCCCTCGACGCGCGTACCCTCGATCAGATCATTCATGCGGTTGATGCAGCGCAAAAACGTCGACTTGCCGCAGCCCGAAGGGCCAATGAAGGCGGTGATGGCGTTTTTGGCGATGTTGAGGTCAAGCCCCGTCAGCGCATGAAAGTCACCGTACCAAAAGTTGAAATCCTTGGCCGTAATGGCCGCTTGCTCCAGCGTGGGAGCGGACTGATAAACGGACATGGGACTCCTTAACTAGCGACGCTTGCGCGACAGGAAGCGCGCAAACAGGTTGAAGGCCAGAATGATCACCATCAGCAAGAGCGCGGTGCCGTAGGCTGCGTTCACGTTGATGCCGTCGTTGGCAAGCAGGTACAGGTGAACCGTCATGGGGCGGCCGGAATCGAGCGGCGAAATAGGTAGATTGATGGCTTGGCCCATGGTGTAGAGCACCACCGCGGTCTCGCCAATGGCGCGGCCGATGGCGAGGACGATGCCCGTGGCAATACGGCCAAAGGCAGAAGGAAGCACAATCTTGGAGACAACCTGCCACTTGGTGGCGCCCAGGCCGTACGCGCCCCAACGGATATAGCGCGGGACGGCGCGAATGGCCTCTTCGGTGGTGCGCATGACGATGGGAAGCATCAAGAGCGCGAGCGCCAGAGCGGCCGAGACCATCGAAAGGCCCAGGCCCATGGCCTCGACAAACAAGGCGTAGCCAAACAGGCCCATAACGATGGAGGGCACCGAGGCCAAAGCGTCAGCAGCGTAGCGAATGAGCTCGACGACCTTGCCCTGCTTGGCGTACTCGGCCAGATAGACGGCTGCCAGCACAGCAATCGGCGTGCAGATAAGCATGGCGAGCGCCGTCACATAGACGGTCGAGACGATCGTGGGCCAAATTCCGCCCTCGGCGTTGACGCCCTGGGGCCAACCGAAGATAAAGTCGAGCGAGATGTGTGGCAGGCCGTTGATGACCACGTAGGCGATGATAGCGACCAGCACCAGCGTGGTGATGTATGCCGCGGCACGGAACACGCCAAGCATGATCTTGTTGGACAGGTCCTTGTTGATGCGGCCCTTCTTGCCGTGGGAAAGGGCACGCTTGATGCGCTCGCGCGACGAGGTCGTATCGACCGTCGTGTCAACGGAATCGGACATAGCCTACCCCCTCTTCTTCTTGGAAACCAGGCGGACGATGCCCACCAGCGTGGCGGAAATGATAAACAGGACCACGCCCATGCCGAACAGCGCCGAGCGATGCAGACCCGAGGAATAGCTCATGTCGAGCGCAATCTGGCTCGTGAGCGTCGAGATGGGGCTCGCAATGCTGTCGGGAATAACCGGGGCGTTACCCACGACCATGAGCACGGCCATGGTCTCGCCGATGGCACGGCCCATACCCAGCACGATGGCATCCACGATACCCAGCTTGGCGGCAGGTAACACGACCTTATAGATAGTCTGCCACTTGGTGGCGCCCATGGCATACGATGCCTCGCGAATGCCCATGGGAATGGAATTGAGAGCATCGATGGTAAGCGTCGTGATGGTGGGCACGATCATAATGGCGAGCACGAACCACGCCGTCAGCGCGCCAAAACCAAGACCGCCGGTCAGTTGTGCGATAAACGGGCGGATGATGATCATGCCAAAGAAGCCATAGATGATAGAAGGGATGCCGGCCAACAGGTCAACGGCAGGGCTGATGAGCTTGCGCACGCGCTTGCTGGCGATCTCGACCAGATACACGGCCGTGCCCACGCCTAGGGGCACACCCATGGCGAGCGCGCCGACGGTCACCAGACCCGAGCCGGCAAGCAGCGACACGATGCCGTAGTGACCCTCAGAGGGCGCCCACGTAAAGCTAAAGAAGTCCGCCAGACCGATGTCGGTAAAGACGGGCAGCGCCGAGTACGTGGTAAAGACAAAAATCAGGATGACGGTAACAACCGCCAAGAACGCGCAGGCAAAGAAGATCCACTGCAGCGCCTTCTCCTTGATATAGGTGCTGCGCGATACGAGCGCCAGCTCGCGCTTCTTGGGCGCCTGACCATTCTGCTCAGTCTGGGAGTTTTCCTGTGCTTCCATGCTACTCACTCCCCTTCTCGTCGTTGGTGACGGGGATAAAGCCCGCCTCGCGAATCTGCTTGTCCATCTTTTCGGACGTCACATAGTCGATGTAATCCTGCGCCTGCTGCGAAGGCGCACCCTTCACAAAGAAGTAAAGGTCGCGTGAGATGGGATAGCCGCCGCTCGCGACCGTCTTCTCGGACGCCTCAACATGATTGACCGAGACGGCCTTGACCGAGGTCTTGGCGTTGAGGCTATCGACGAAGCCGAGCGAAATGTAGCCAATGGCACCGTGCGAACGAGATACCACGTCGCGCACCTGGCCCGTGCCCGAAAGAACGGCCGAGCGGCGATCGAACGGGGTGCCGTCCATCACGATGGTGCGGAATGCTTCACGCGTGCCGGATGCCTCGTCTCGGTTGATGACCTGAATCTTCAGGTCCTCGCCACCGACCTCTTTCCAATTAGTAATCTTGCCGGCATAGATATCGCGGAGCTGCTCGGTCGAGAGGTTATCGACCGGGTTATCGTCGTTCACGATGACCGCGATACCGTCGTGGGCAATGACGATGGGAGTCAGGCCCAGATCCTGTTCGTCGGCATTGAGTCCACGGGAGGAGCTGGCGATATCGGCCGTGCCAGCGCTGACGGCTTCGATGCCAGCGGAAGAGCCCAAACCGGAAACGAGCACGTCGATGCCGGTCTCCTCCTTAAAGCCCTCTGCCGCAATCTCGGCGATAGGAAGGCAGGTCGTGGAGCCGGCCACGGTAATGGAAGAGGTAGAAGATCCCGAAGAACAGGCGCACAGCGTAAGCGTAAGCACAGCGGCGCTCAGGACCGATACGATCTTTCTCATAGCATCACGCCAATCGCGGCATGGCGCCCACAGGTGCCGTCCTCGTTACGGTAGGAATAAAAGCGGTCGTTCTGACGCACAGTCGAAAGCTGGGTATCCACGATATTATCCGCGTCCACACCGATATCTACCAACGCCTCACGAATGGCGGCAGATAGATCGAGCATGCGAGAAGCGCCCGCATCGATGCACGAAAACTCGGCGGCAAAGCGGTCCATGAGTTCCTGGGATACCTCATATTCGTCAGCCAAGATATGGGGGCCGATATAGGCGGAAACGTCGCTCGCATCGCAGCCGGCAGCATCGCAAAGCGCCTGGCACGCCTTGGCAGAAATACGTGCAATCGTGCCCTTCCAACCGGAGTGCACCACGGCAAACCCGCCGGGGGCCACCAGCACCACGGGAACGCAGTCGGCAAAGCAGAGCAGCACGGGCACGTCATGGGCCGTACAGACGATGGCATCGCAGCCCTCAGCAATCTGCTCGCGAACAGCCTCAAGATCGTCGGCGCCGTTCGAAGTCACCGTAACGATATGGTCACCATGTACCTGATTGGGCACGAGCAGATTATGCTCGCACTCAGTGGCACCCATAGCTTCGAGCGCTCGACGACGATTTTCTTGAACAGCAAAGGGGTCATCGCCTACATGCGAGCCCAGGTTGAGCGAGGAGTACGCATCTTCAGAAACGCCACCGGTGCGCTCGGTAAAGGCAAAACGGACATCGGATGTCGCGCCCTCCACCAACGTAACTCCATCATGGTCGACACGCGAAACGTTGTCCGCACGTGCTGCCATACTAAAGCCTCCTAATAACACAAGTACCGCGGCGTCGCCGCGCAGTCCGCGTTTATACGGCTGTCATACTTCCTTAAAAGGATACCCGCAGCGGTAGGGACCAAACGTAAAGGGAACGTAAGGAGATTGGAGGCTTTCGTTTACAAACGAGAAACAAAACGGGGTGCATCCAAATGGACACACCCCGTGCAGGTCGTTGAGAAAAACGAACTAGAAGCTACCGCGCTTCAGGAAGTCGGGAAGCTCGAACTGGTCGTTGCCAAAGTTGGGCAGCTCGGTACCACCGACGTTGCGGGTCGGAGCGGCCTGAGCCGAGCTGGCAGCCGGAGCGGTGCGCTGCGGCTCAGCGGAGGCAGCGGCCTTGCTCTGAGACTGCTGAGCAGCAAAGAGCTCATCCTGACGGTTGACGTTGGAGTCGGAGAAGCCCGTAGCGATGACGGTGATACGCACCTGATCGCCCAGGGACTCGTCGACAACGGTACCGAAGATGATGTTGGCCTCGGGGTCGACGGCGTTGGCGACAACGTCGGCGGCGTCGCTGATCTCCTGGATGCCCAGGTCCTTGGAACCGGCGATGGAGAGCAGCACGCGCGTGGCACCATCGATGGAGCTCTCGAGCAGCGGGCTGGAGATGGCCTGCTGGGCAGCGTCGACGGCACGAGTATCCCCAGAAGAGGTACCGATACCCATCATGGCGGTACCGGCCTGCTTCATGATGGTCTTAACATCGGCGAAGTCCAGGTTGATGATACCGGGGACGGTGATGAGGTCGGTGATGCCCTGGGTGCCCTGGGAAAGGACGCCATCGGCAATCGCGAAGGCCTCGAGCATGGTGGTCTTCTTCTCGGCGATGTCGAGCAGCTTATCGTTAGGAATGACGATCATGGTGTCGACGCAATCGGAGAGGGTCTTGATGCCCTCCTCGGCGCTCTTCTTACGTTTGCGGCCCTCGAAGGTGAAGGGCTTGGTCACGACGGCGACGGTCAGTGCGCCGACCTCGTTCATCGCGATATCGGCAACGATGGGAGCAGCGCCGGTACCGGTGCCGCCGCCCTCGCCGCAGGTGATAAACACCATGTCGGCGCCAGCGAGCGCCTCGGCGATGTCGTCGCGGGACTCATCGGCAGCCTTGCGGCCAACCTCGGGATTGGCGCCGGCACCCAGGCCGCGGGTAAGGTCGGTGCCGATGTGCACCTTGATATCGGCATCAGAGATCGCGAGTGCCTGAGCATCGGTGTTGATGGCAACAAACTCGACGCCGCGGATGCCCTCTTCGATCATTCGATTAACCGCGTTGGTACCGCCGCCGCCGACGCCGACCACCTTAATGACGGCAAGGTAGTTGTTGATCTCTGTCTCGTGCATGTCGGTCCTCCGAACAAAGGTTATAGCCATAGCATGGGTCGACCCCTGCGCACATTAACCTTCAGGTTGAAAGTAAATGCAAAGGTAAACCGTATTATGTTTGCACATTATGAACGTATCAGTCAAATAATTGACCGTGAAAACCAAACAAACCAGATAAACGGCGTGGTATGGCCCCTCAACAAAGCATCAACCAGCGCTACGAGGTCGGAGCATTTCTAAATGTGTAGTTGCCCGGAGAGCGCACATTGATATACGTTACGCCCTCTACCTGCGAAAGCAACTTGGTGACTACGCGTTCCTTCTTGGCGATATCGTCCGAATCGCCCAGCGACACCTCAATGCCGTTATTGAGGTTTGCCGAGATGGCTTCGACCGAAGGCGTGGAAATATCCTTGACTTGTCCCAAGAACTCGCTCGAAAAACCACGCACATAATCCAGGCCGGCCTTAACGGCTTTGGAGTTCACCGCCTGGCCGGAAACCGGAGCGACATCCGCCGAGACATCAGTCAACAACACCGCGCCATAATGCTTGGCGAGCGCCAGCGCGGCATCGATTCCGGTCAAGGTATTTGAGCCCTGCCCTGTCGTGATGACGTTGCCCTGGTCGTCCACTTCGACCGACGTCGACAGCGGGGCGATCCAGGTGTCATCGTCTCCGATAGCCCAGGCAAGGTCGTCGGAGCTGATATATGCAATGGCGATAACTTTACGCTCCGTCGGCGTGATGATAAGCGTATGGGGAAACTGGCGCTGGACATCTACGCCCGAGACCCACGGGTTTTGCTTGAGATCCTCGGTAATCTGGTCGGGATCGACGTTAAAAAGCGACGTTCCCTCGGGCAAGTCGATCAGCTGGATAGCATCGTGCTTCGTCACATGCTCGCTGCCTTGAATCTGAATATCAGTGGCAGTAAACAATCCAGAGTTGATCACCACGATGACAACGACGACGAGCACGGCCAAGACGGCCAAAACGCCGCCCACGATTTTGCCTTTGCCTGTAACGACAGAAGCGGCGTCTGATGTTTTATTTGCCATCGCTCCAAGTGAAGATAACGGGTTGAAGCCTTTTTTACTCGAAGGCTTCTTGGCGGTAGCCGGCACCGATGTCAGCGAGCGCGGTTTCGATGCGCCCAGCGTGCGGCCTGGACGCGCCGCTTTAGTTCCCGTCGAGGGCTTGGGAGTTGCCATGGGACGGGCAGGCTTGGCGCCCATAACAGGCTTTGACGTCACCGAGGGACGCGAGGACTTTTTTGCGGCCAGACGATTACCGAGCTGCGAGCCGACGACCGGACGACTGGCCTGTCGAGCATGCCCGACAGACTTAGAGTGCGCGACGGTATTGCGTTGAGGTTTGGCAGGCGCGCCGGAACGCCCTCCGGCGCGGCGGAAGGTGGGTTTCGATGCTCTAGAAGCCGAGGAATTTAACTTCCGGTCTGAGCTCGATGCCATACGCCTCCCTCACCTTTCCGTGCACATGTCTGATAACCGCGGCAACGTCATCGGCCGAGGCAGTTCCGTTATTAACGATAAAATTAGCGTGAACGGGCGAAACTTCCGCGCCGCCAATTGAAAAACCCTTTAATCCACAATCCTCGATAAGCTTGCCCACACTCGCATCGGGCGGGTTGCGAAAGACCGACCCGCAGGATGCGCGACCCATGGGCTGCGTACGCTTGCGCCTTGTAAGGTACCGCTCCATGCGCTCGCGAATGTCGGCCTTGGGCGCCGGTTTAAGCTTGAGCACGCACTCGAGGATGATCTCATTGCGGGGAAGGCTACATTCGCGGTAGCCCCAAGAGATCTCGGACCCCGCATAATGCTTGATACCGGATGCCGGGTCAAACGTTACGACATCCTCAACCAGCGAGCCAATCCACTCGGTCCGCGTGCCGGCATTCATAGATATCGCACCGCCGACCGAACCGGGAATGCCAACGGCAAACTCAAGGCCCGAGAGGCTACGCGACAGGGCATCGTTGACCAGGCGCGCAAACATCACGCCCGCACCGACCGTCAGCGTACAACCGTCATCGGCAACAACCGTGCGCTGGAACTCACGTCCGAGCGAAATGACGGCACCGCGATAACCGCCATCGGCAACCAGCAGATTGGAACCCTTGCCGATGATGACCCACGGCACCTGCTCGCGATCGAGCACCGCCACGGCGCGGCGGAGGGCATGATAGCTATGGCACGTCACAAAGAGGTCGGCCTTGCCGCCGATACGATAGCTCGTATGACGCGCAAGGCGCTCGTCCTCGATCACATCCGTGTCGATCATGCCCGAGAGCGCCATGACGGCGTTAAACAGACCCATTAGACTTAAGCGTCTTTCTTGGCAGTCAGATACTCAATGAACTCGGGACCGACGGTCGTAACGTCGCCGGCACCCATGGTGAGCAGCAGGTCGCCCTCGCCCACCATCTGCTCGAGCTCCTGATTGAGCTCAAGACGGCTGGAGCAGTACACGACCTCCTTGCCAGGATGCTTGGCGCGCACGGTATCGGCGAGCATCTTAGAGGTGACACCCGGAATGGGCATCTCGCCAGCCGAGAACACATCAATCAGCAGCAGTTTATCGGCATTGGCAAATGCATCGGCAAAGTCGTCGCACAGGGCCTGCAGGCGCGAATAGCGGTGCGGCTGGAACACGACGTCGACGTGCTTGTAACCCAGCGACGAAGCGGCAGCAAGCGTCGCCTTGATCTCGGTGGGGTGATGGCCGTAATCATCGACCACGGTGATGCCATCGATATCGCCCACGTGGGTAAAGCGACGGCGGACGCCCTCAAAGCTCGAGAGCGCCTTGGCGGCGGCGTCGATGTCAAGGCCCAGGACATGGGCGACGGTGAGCACCGCCGTGGCGTTGAGCATGTTGTGGCGACCGGGATTGCTCTTGATCTCCACAGCGCGCTCAGTGCCGTCCTCAAAGCGAACGATAAAGTCACTCTGGATGCCCTTGACATCCGGGTGCATGCAGACGATGTCGTTGCTCTCGGCAAAGCCGTAGGAAAGCACGTGACGGCCCGTCGACTTGGCGAGCTCGACCAGATGCGGGTCCTCACCGCAGACGATGACGGTGCCGTCCTCGCCCACCAGGCTCATGAATTTGGCGAAAGTTGCCTCGATCTCCTCGATACCAGAGTAGTGATCGAGGTGGTCGGCCTCGACGTTGGTCACAATGACTACGTTGGGGTTCAGGAACAGGAAGGAGCTGTCGGACTCGTCGGCCTCGGCGACAAAGTAGTCGCCCGAGCCGTTCTTGCCGTTCGTGTCATAGCCCTCGACGATGCCACCGATCAGGAAGCTCGGATCCAGACCCATGCGGTCGAGCATGGTGGCGCACATCGAAGACGTGGTTGTCTTGCCATGCGTGCCGGCAACAGCGACGGTGGTGTAGCCGTGACCCAAAGCAGAGAGCATCTTGGCACGGGGCCACACGGGAATACCAAGCTCGCGAGCGCGCACGAGTTCAGGGTTGGACTCCGGAATAGCGGTGGAGACAACAACCACGTCGGGCTTGACCTCGTCGATCGTGGCGGCCTCATGGCCCACATGCACCTTCACACCAGCGCGGGTAAGCTGGCGGATATAACGTGACGTCTTAAGGTCGGAGCCGGTAACGGCATAACCGCGCTCGTGCAGAACGAGGGCGATGCCGCTCATGCCGGCGCCGCCGATACCGATAAAGTGGGCGCTCTTAAACTCGGGCGCGGAGGTTGCAGTCTGGGAATCAGCCATGTGCTCGTGTACTCCTTGCGTAAACACTGCCTGTAACCCGTTAACTGTACCGCACCTA
Source organism: Collinsella sp. (assembly GCA_019419605.1). Lineage (GTDB taxonomy): Bacteria > Actinomycetota > Coriobacteriia > Coriobacteriales > Coriobacteriaceae > Collinsella. The sequence continues at coordinate 10,571 of DXZP01000026.1, read as the reverse complement.
CCGCATCAGCGCGAGGGCGACCGAAGATATCCCGTCTAACTAACGCAAACCCTCTACCGCATCCGCCAGAAGAGCGGCGGCTCTATCCTGAGCCAGACCACGCGCCGCCTGACGCATGGCGTCGCGCGCCGCCGCGTCATCGACCAGGTGCAGCAGCTCATCGGCAAAGGCAGAACCGTCGATATCGGCATCGGCGCAGAGCACGCCGGCCCCGGCGTCGACCAGATAACGAGCATTGGTGGTTTGGTGGTCGGCCGTCGCATGCGGATACGGCACGAGCACCGAGGGCACGACGAGCGCAGCGATCTCGGCCACGCTCGATGCACCCGAACGCGAGAGCACCAAATCGGCAGCAGCCAGCATATCGCCCATGTTGTCGATGTAAGGCTGGACGCGGTAACGCTTCGCCTCCTCGGGCGTCAGCGCCAAAGCGCGCTCGGTCTCCTCAAAGCCGTCGGCACCCGTCGAATGCAACACATAGAGGTTCTTGCGCGAAAGCAGCTCGTTTTTGAGCGAAGTCACGCGCTCGTTGAGGTGCTGGGCGCCAAGTGAACCGCCAAAGACGAGCAGCAGCGTAGCGTCCTCGGGAACGCCAAGTGCCTTGCGGCCGCGAGCACGATCGCCCTCGATCACCGAGCGACGTACGGGGTTGCCGGTCATGAGCACGTGGTCAGGGTCACCTTCGCGCTCAAAGACCGAACGCGCTGCCGGCACCGAGATGCACACGCGGGCGGCGTGGGAGTTCATCATCTTGTTGGCCAGGCCCGGAACAGAGTTCTGCTCATGCAGCAGATACGGAACGCCTGCGCCCTTGCACCACCCCAGCAGCGGAACCTCGACATAGGCACCAAAACCGATGGCGGCATCGGGCTTGCCGACCTTTGAGAAATGACGGGCGAGCGCACGCTTGGCCTTATTGACACGCCACAGCGAGGTCAGCGCCGTCCAAGGACGGGAGCGGTCGAAGCCCGTGACCGTAATGGGCACAAAATCAAACCCAGCCTCGGGGACCAAACGACCCTCGAGCTTGCGCGACTGGCCCACGAACACAACGTGGTGGCCACGGTCACGCAGTTCTTCGGCCAAGGCGAGCGCGGGGTTGATGTGTCCTGCCGTGCCGCCGGCTGCAATAGCAACGGTCATTTTATCGGTCATGGTAGTCCCTTCGTACACGCGGTCCCTGGTCGTCGGTGCGCAGACGCGCCGACGGGTCCGAGTTCAAATCGATTCGATTATATCCGCCGCCCGCGTTGCGAGGAGTTGGGCGCTGCGGACGACCTTGCGGCGCCGTTCGCTGACGCGGACGGGCTGCCGGCTCGGATGTAGAACCATCCAGAACGGTAAAGCCGCTACGCGAAGGTCGTTCACCGCGCACATGGGCTACGCCGGCGGCACTCTCCTCCATAACGGCAAAGCTCTCGCGGCGACGGTCGTACTCATCGCGACGGGCGCTCTCGTACGAAACGCGCAGGATCAGACCGGCAAGCATAAGCGACACAATAATCGATGAACCGCCGTAGCTAATAAACGGCAACGGTTTGCCCGTCATGGGAAACACGTTGAGGATGCCCAGCGCGTTAATCAAAAACTGCACCGCGAGAATGACCGCGGAGCCAGACGCCATAAGCGCGCCCCGACGATCGGTCGCCTGCTCGGCAATGCGAAACGCCGAGTAGATCAGCATCGCAAACACCAAGAAGAACAGCACGGTTCCGACAAAGCCGACTTCCTCGCCAATGATGGCCAGGATGTAGTCATTATGCGCCTCGGGCAGATACGAGTACTTCATGGTTGAGTTGCCGATGCCACGGCCGAACAGACCGCCCGAGGCAAAGGCCATGATGGCAAGCGTGGCCTGATAGCCGTCACCATACTCGTCAGCCCAAGGGTTCAAGGCAACCTGAATACGCACCATACGGTACGGCTCTGCGACAAGTGCAATCACGATCACGAGAATGCCGAAGATTAGCACGCCGATGATAAATCTGGGGTCGAGACCCGCAAACAACGCCATGCACATGAGGGTCAACAGGATGATCAGGACAGTACCGAAATCGGGCTGGATAAAGATCAGAAAGAGCGAAATACCCAGGTAGATGCCCATCTTGCGAAGGAATTCGTTGATGTTGCCACCGGGCGAAAAGAAGCGATCAAGCATGATGGCCGAATACGCAATGGCAAATGGCTTTAAAAACTCGGAAGGCTGGAACTGAATACCGGCGATGTTGAGCCAGCGCGTGGCGCCACGGCTGCCGCTGCCCACCAAGAACACCAGAAACAGTAGCCCTATCATGCCGATAAGGAAGATCCTAAGCACATCCTCCCCAAACCAGCTGTCCGGCAAAACGCGCACGATGGCAATCAGCGCCAGAACACCAACCACGGCAAACGAGGCCTGTCGACCCAGGAAAAACGTCGCCGAGCCATTCTCGTGCAGCGCCTCGACCGAAGACGCCGAGTACACCATCAGCAGACCAAAGCACACCAAAGTAAACAGGCAGGCCATAAATATCAGACGGGGGCGCATGATGCGGGCGGGAACGCCGGCAATATAGCGTTCGCTAAACGACTGCCCGCCGCGACCGGAACGCGGCGCGCTACGCCGCGAGGAAGCACGGTCCGAGTCGGGCCTCCTCATACCTTGTCGGGGGCTCTCCTCTCTCACCGGCAACCCCTATTCCATTTGCGATTTCGCTGCAGCGGCAAGCTGAGCCACGTAGTCCTTAAACACGCGGCCGCGCTCCTCATAGCCCGAGAACTCATCGAACGAAGAGCAGGCAGGAGAAAGTAAGATCACGTCGCCACGGCTCGACAGCGAACGGGCAACGTCCACGGCATCGCGTAGGTCATCCGCTTGGGCGATATCCACATCGCCATCGACATCGGCCTCGTCCATAGCGGCGGTAAAGCGCTCGCGCGCATCGCCAAAGCAGACGACCGAGCGCACGTTATCCATAACGACGCGCGCGAAGTCCGTGAGCGGCGTGCCCTTATCGTGGCCGCCGAGCAGCAAGATCACGTTGTCATCGGGAAATGCCGTCAGTGCCTTCTCGACCGCGTCGGTGTTGGTCGCCTTGGAATCGTTGACGTAGCGCACTCCGTCAATCTCGCCGCACGGCTCCACGCGGTGCTCGAGCGGCTGGAACGAGGCCAGACCGCGGCAAATGCCCTCGGGATTGGCACCGACGGCCAGGACAGCCGTGGCAGCGCACAGGGCATTGATAACATTGTGATGGCCCGAGATCTTGAGCTCGGATGTAGCGATGAGCGGGGTCTCGACGCCCTTCAGGCGCACGATCATCTTGCCATCGCGCACAAAGGCGGCGTCTGCACCCTCGGGCTCGTCAAAAGCGACCTTGCAGATGCGACGACCCGGCGTGTAGATGTACTCATCGAACTCGTGAATGCCGGCGTCTTCGACGTCGACGACCATCAGATCGTCATCGACCATATTGTCAAACAGTTTGATCTTGGCAAGCGCATAGTTCTTATGGCTCTTATGCCAGCCCAAGTGGTCGGGAGTGATGTTGAGCAGCACCGCCACGCGAGGGTGGAGCTCGGTGGTCGTAGCAATCTGATAGCTCGAGAGCTCAGCCACAAACCACTCGTTGTGGGCTCGGCCGTCAATCTCGTTGATAGGCGGCTCGCCGATGTTGCCGACAGCTACACTGGCCTCACCGGAAGCCTTGAGCAGATAATCGGTCAGCGACGTGGTGGTCGTCTTGCCGTTGGTGCCCGTGATGGCAATCCAGTTATCGGGCGACAGGCGATAGGCAAACTCGGGCTCACCCATAATCTGGGCGGCATGCTCGCGCCCGGCCTTAAAGAAGCCCGAGAACTCCGAGATGCCTGGGCACGTCACGCATACGTCATAGGCGCCCTCGACCTGTTCGGTCCCATAGACAAACGACGCACCGGCAGCCTCGAGCGCACGCGTGGCGTCATTGGGCTCAGAGGTGCCGCCGCCATACACGGTAACGGCGCTTACGCGCTCTGGATGTGCCAGCGCCCAGCGGGCGACATCGAGACCGGATTTGCCCTGACCCAAAACGAGCAGGCTAAAGACATCAGCAAGAGGCATGAAAGACCACTATCCCAACTGGAAGAACAGGGCAAGGCCAACGGCACCAAATGCCGCAGCGATAATCCAAAAACGGATGACGACCTTGGTCTCGGCCCAACCCTTCTTTTCGAAATGATGATGGATGGGCGCCATAAGGAAGACGCGCTTGTGCGTAAAGTGGAAGTAGACAACCTGAATCATGACCGACAGGGTCTCAACGATAAACAGGCCACCGATGATGAGGGAGACGACCTCGGTGTTAGTCATGATGGACGTACAGGCAAACGCGGCACCCAGAGCAAGCGAGCCGGTATCACCCATAAAGATGCTCGCCGGATAGCAGTTGAACCACAGAAAGCCCAGGCAGGCACCGGCACACGCGGTGCAGAAGATGGACAGGTTCACGTCTCCGTGCAAAAACGCCATGGCAGCCATGGCGAGCATGGCGATCATGGAGGTGCCGCCAGCAAGACCGTCAAGGCCATCGGTCAAGTTCACGGCATTAGAAAGACCGGCAATCATCAGCCAGCAAAAGACAATATAGAGCCACGGGAACGAATAGCCGCAGATGGTAGTCGAAAGCACGCCAAGGTCAATCGTCAACTCACCGGGAAAACGAATCTCGGGGGCGACGCCGCACCAGTTGACGGCAAGTACCGTAAAGGTGACACAGATAATGGTTAGGCCGATCATCTTGGCATGGGGCGTCAGACCGAGCGAGCGCCCATGCGTAACGGAGGTCAGGTCGTCGATCAGGCCCAGCACGCCGGTCGCCAGCGTGGCGAGCAGCACGAGTACGAGCTCGGTGGTGAGCTTGCCCATCAGCAGGCAGGTCAGCGAGATCGCGACGAGGATGACAACGCCACCCATGGTGGGCGTTCCCTGCTTAACCAAATGACGCTTGGGGCCGTCGGCACGAACCTGCTGACCGATACCCTCGACCTTGAGCAGCTTGATCCACCACGGCATGAGCAGCAGCGCAATGGCTGCGGCGATGCCAAGCCCCAAAAAAGCCTGATACGTTGGATACGAGGGATTGCCGAACATGGGCTAGCACACACCTTCCACAAAGCGGTCGAGCTCAACAAAGCGGGAACCCTTGACCAGTACAACATCATGTTTTTCAAGCGCGCCGCCCATGCGGTCGAGCACCTGCTGATAATCGGAGAACACCTGGATGCGGTCCTCGTCCATGCCCATCATGCGCGCGGCATCGGCCATAAGCTGGGCCAGCTCACCACCCACGCACGCCAGCATGTCGAGCTTCTTGGCGGCGGCATAGGCGCCCACGAGCTCATGCATGCGAGGAGCCTCATCGCCCATCTCGCCCATCTCGCCCAGGATCGCCATGCGAGACCCCGTGCACGAAAGCGAGCACAGCAGATCGAGGCCGGCTGCCATCGATTCGGCGCTGGCGTTATAGGAATCGTCGATGATGCGTGCACCGCTCTTGGCGCGCTTGATCTCCTGGCGGTGCCCGGTGATCGTAAGACCCCTAAAGGCAGCATCGATCTGCTCGGGCGTCACGCCCAGGCGATAGGCAACCGCGGCGGCCTTAACGGCATTAGGAACGGACTGCACGCCGGGGATGGCAAGCATGGTATCGATTGTCTCGCCCTGGCCAAAATCGAGCGTAAAGACCGGACGGCCCTCGTCATCAACGCGAACGTCGCGGGCGCGGACCTCATCATCGTCCGAGACACCGGCCAGCATCACGTCGATACCAGCAGGTTGGGCGAACGTGTCGCGAATGAACGGCGTAAAGTCGTCCTCGCCGCCCAAAACCAGCAGCGGCAAATAGTCGCCGGCGGCGCACATGCCCTGTACAATCTCGGCCTTAGCGCGGGCGATGTTCTCGCGGCTGCCCAAAATGCCGATATGAGAGGTGCCGATCTTGCTCACGATGGCAAGGTTGGGATTGGCGGACTGGGACAGGCGCTCGATCTCGTGGAAATGGTTCATGCCCATCTCGAGCACCAGAACCTCGGTATCGGCCGGAGCGGAAAGCACCGTGAGCGGCATGCCGATCAGGTTATTGAAATTGCCCTTGGTGGCCCAGACACGATAGCGCTTGGCGAGCACAGCGGCGAGCACGTCCTTGGTCGTCGTCTTGCCGATGGAACCGGTGATGCCAACGACCAGGCAGCCAAGCTCCAGGCGATACGCATGCGCCAAACGCAGCAGAAACTCCTCGGGATCATCGGTCAGCAAGATGGCACAGCCCTTGTCCTGCGCCAGCGAGACCAGCTCGGCCTCGGGCTCACGCGTCATCACGACGGCGCCGGCACCCGACTGGACGGCACGGGAAGCAAAATCATTGCCGTCGACGTTTTCACCGGGAAAGGCGACGAAAATCGTCCCTTCCTCGACCTGGCGCGAGTCGATAACGCACCCGCGGCATACCCGATCGGCTTCTCCCGTCACGGTTCGGGCCCCTGTTGCGGCCGCGAGGTTGTTGACGGCGATCTCTATCATTGCAGCTCCCCTGTAAACCTAATAATGCTATCGGCGTATTGTATCCCAGCGCCGCGTATGCGTGGTGCAGGGCATGTGAACACCCCTCATATGGGACAACAAACCACGCCCCAAAGATTGTAACCCCCTACTTCGTGTGCGGGATACCCAGCACGTCGAGCGCGTTGGCCATAATGAACTGGAACGGAACCGCAGCGGCATCTGAGCCGCTCGGCGTTCCGTCGAGCGTGATATAGCACAGCACCTTGGGCGATTGTGCCGGTGCAAAGCCCATAAAGGACGACATGTAGTTCTCCTTGAGGTAGCCGCCGTTCTCGTCGGCACGTTCGGCCGTACCGGTCTTACCCGCCACGTCATAGCCGTCAACCGCGCCGCCAACGCCCGTTCCCTCCGACACGACCGTCTGCATGCACGATGTCACCTGGGATGCTGCATCCTCAGAAATCGCACGCTCGCCTTCGCCCCAGTCCTTCTCGTCACCTTTGCTGGACTTATAGAAGTGCGGGGTCATCATCACACCGCCGTTGGCGATGCCGCCCACGGCACGTGCGATCTCAATCGGCGAGACAGACAGCGCCTGTCCAAAGCTCATCGAGCCCAGCGTGGCGCCGTCATACTGGTCACGCTCCTTGACGATGCCCAGGCTCTCGCCCGGAAAATCGACACCAGAGCTGTGACCGATGCCCCACTTGTCCACATAGGCGGCAAAGTCGTCGGCACCGATCTTGCGCCCCACCAGGACAAAGCCTACGTTGGACGAACGGCGCATCATCTCGCGCACATCCATGGTCATGGCATAGTCGCGCTTGTCGGCATCGGTGACGGTATCGTCGCCCACCTTGATGCTCGCCGGCACCTCAAACGACGTACTCGACCGCACGACACCCAAGTCGAAGCCGGCGCCCGCCACGAGCGTCTTAAAGACCGAGCCGGGCTCGTAGGCGTCGGTGACCAGGCGCAGGTTCATATCCTCGGTCTTGGCGTTTTCCAAATTGGTCTGGTCGTAGGTCGGATACGAGCAGGCTGCCAAGATCTCGCCTGTCGTAGGATCGGTGACCAGCGCCGAGCCGTTCTTGGCCTTTGTCTTCTCGACAGCCTCTGCCAGGGCATCCTCGGCCGCACGCTGGATATTGACGTCGAGCGTCGTCACGATATCAACGCCGTCGACCGCAGCCACCTTTTTATAGGCACCGCCCGCGATATAGCTGCCGTCCCTCGCGCGCTCGCGTACGAGAGAACCGTTCGTGCCGGTCAGAAGCTTGTTGTATTGCTTTTCGAGACCCGTCAAGCCGTCGTTGTCTACATTCACTACACCCAGCACCTGCGATGCCAGATTGCCGTATGGATATACGCGCTTCATGGCCCGCTCAAAAAGCACGCCGGGCAGGTTCTTCTTCTCCAGCGCCGCAGCGTCGTCTTCGTCCACCTGGCGCTTGATATACACCCAGGTTCCATCGGACTCAACGAGCTTGCGGCAGGTCTTTTTATCGATTCCAGTTGCCTTGACCAGCGCCGACACCGTCTTGTCAACATCCTCGACAAGCTGGGGGTTCACGGCGATGTTGCGACATTCGACCGACGACGCCAGCACGTTACCGTTGCGGTCGTAGATGGTGCCACGTTTGGCATAGAGGGTCTGCGCAAGCAGGCGGCGCGCATCGGCACGCTCGCGCAGTTTATCGGCTTCGACAATTTGATAGTCGGCAAGGCGAAAGACGCCCAAGCCCAAGCCAAGCCCAATGAAGCCCATGACGGCTTTGCGGCGAGGCAGAGGCGTGCCCGTGAGCCATTCGGTCGACGAACTCTTGCGCGACCTGGTGTTATGCACTTGAGGGCCGCCCGAGCCGCGAAGTCGCGACGCCGGGTCGTTGCCACGGGACTGCCCGGCGTTGTAAGATTGCCGACCCGTTCCTTGATAACCAGAACGTCCCCGCGACGAGGGACGTCCAGAACCGCGGCCCCCATCGGAACCGCGGCGATAGTCATTTGTCATACTCAGCTACCGTCTTGCTACTGAGCGGTCGCGGTCGCGTTGGCGCCCGCGGCTGCATCCTGCGAAAAGTCAAGTGTAACGCTCTCGCTGGGCTCCACCATGCTATAAGCGCCCGCAAGGTCGCGAATACGCGTGTCGGCGCCATAGACCGAATGCATGACCTCCAGGTCGGAGCTCTCATCGGTCGCCTTTTCGAGCGTGTTGGTAAGCTCGGCGTTGCTGTTGAGCACCTGGGCCGTAACGCCGGCGAGCGCCACGCGGGCGACGCCGATCGTCATGAAGATGGCCGCAATGATGCAAAACGTTTTAAGAACGCTCATGAAAACCGGGCTTACCGCCTGGTTTGCCTGACGGCCCGCGCCCGTGTAGACATCAAAGCGCGGCGTGCGCTGCTCACGGGGAGCAACGGGGGCCTGCGGCGTCTCACGATAGGCGGGCATGGCGTTCATATCATAGGCGAGTGCTGCGCTTGAAGTGTTGTAGCCCATGATATGCCGCCTCCCATCCCGAGTACGTTGGTAGTGTGTTTAAGCTTCGTTTATGGTGCGAGCGGGAGGTCCAATATCGCGCGGTCGTGCCTACAGACGCTGCGCCACGCGGATTTTGGCTGATCTCGCCCGAGGGTTGCGCTCAACCTCATCAGGCTGGGCAACCAAGGGTTTGCGGGTGATGACCTTGAGTATCGGCACGTTGCCGCACACGCACACCGGAATCTCCGGCGGACACGTGCACCCCTGGCTCATCTCCTTAAAGTGGTTCTTTACGATACGGTCCTCGAGCGAGTGATACGAGATGACGCAGATACGTCCGCCCGGGTTGAGCCACCTGGTGGCGGCATCAAGCCCTCGTTCGAGCACATCGAGCTCGTGATTGACCTCGATGCGAATGGCCTGGAAACTTTTCTTGGCCGGGTGTCCGCCATGCCGACGAGCGGCAGCCGGGATACCCGCCTTGATGATCTCGACAAATTGGCCGGTGGTTTCGATCGGTTCTTGCTCGCGGCGGCGCACGATCTCGCGCGCGATCTGCGAGGCGAACTTCTCTTCGCCGTAGACGCGTAGAATCCGGGCGAGGTCGTGTTCGTTATAGGTGTTGATGACCTCAGCTGCGTTTAAGGTGTTATTACCCGGATCCATCCGCATGTCCAATGGGGCGTCCTCGTTATACGAAAAGCCCCTGCCAGGGATATCGAGTTGCGGCGACGAAACGCCCAAATCGAACAGGAAGCCATCGACCCCGGGCACCTCGGCCGAGCAAAGCAGCTCGTCCAAGTCGCCGAAGTTGCCCTTCAGCAGCTGGTGCGGAACGCCGGGAACCTCGCGGTCCAGACGGGCGCCAGCGGCCTCGAGGGCCATGTCGTCCTGGTCGACGCCGAGCAAAAGGCCCGTCTCCCCCACCTGCGCGGCCATCTTTACCGAATGGCCGGCACCGCCAAGGGTGCAATCGCAGACAACGGAGCCGCTCTTTAGCCGCAGCGACTCAAGCACTTCGCCGAGCATGACAGGTTCATGCCGATATTCTTGTGTCAAGATCCCACGCTCCATCCGTTACCCGTGCCTTGCCCTTACGAGAAGAAGAGGTCCAGCAGGGCCTCATCGTCATCGTCCTCATCGGCCGCGGCGCGATCCCAAACCTCAAGGTGGTCGTAGTTGCCCACAACCGTGACCTCGCGGTCGAGGTTCGCCTGCTTACGGAGAGACTCGGAAAGACCGATACGACCGGCGCTGTCCACGTCCATCGACGTGGTGCGCTTGTTGATCGCCCTCATGAGCTTCTGGTCATTAATGTCACGCGGGTTAAAACCCTCGTGGCCCTCACGACCCGCGAAGAGTCCTTCGACCCACTTATCGAAGGCCTCGGCAGAGAACACGTACAGAGCATCGACATCCAGGGCTTTGAACACGCGAACGTGCTCTCCAAGCTCCTCGCGAAGGGGTGCAGGCAGGGACAGACGACCTTTTGCATCGAGATTGCGCTCGTATGCACCAGTCATTCCCATGTGCGCCCTCCCCTCGGTTACTCAGATGGCACGTACGCGGG
>DXZP01000025.1:19869-30056 GCA_019419605.1 Collinsella sp. | reverse complement strand
GTCGAGGAGGGCGAGGAGGCCGAGACCCACACCGTCGAGGTCACCGTCAAGGGCATCAAGGTCCGCAACACCCCCGAGCTCACCGACGAGCTCGTCAAGTCCGACTTTGGCTTCGACAGCATCGACGCTATGCGCGACGCCATCAAGATCGAGATCGAGCAGGACAAGGCTTCCCGCCTCCCGGCCGAGAAGGAGAACCGTTGCGTCTCCGCTCTCGCCGAGCGCCTGCAGCTCGATGAGATGGACGCCGACTATGAGCAGTCCGTCTTTGAGGAGCTTGGCCAGAACTTCCTGTCCAACCTCGCTGCCCGCGGCATGACGCTCGACACCTGGCTGCCCGCTTCCGGTCTGACCATGGAGCAGTTCATCGGCGACCTGCACAAGCAGGCCAACGACGTTGCCCGTGAGTCCCTGGCTCTCGACGCCCTCGCCCGTGAGCTCAAGATCGAGGTCACCGAGGACGACGTCAACGCCGAGTTCGAGAAGGCCGGCGTCAAGGACGTCGAGGCTTCCAAGGCCGAGTTCATCGCCGATGGCCGCATGCCTGCCGTCCGCGAGTCCATCCGTCGCTCCAAGGCCGTCGACCACCTGGTCGAGAACGCCAAGGTGACCGAGGTCGACGAGACCGCCAAGGACGCCGAGTAATTCTCGCCACCTTGCCCGCGAGCGCATGCGTGCGCCCGTGATGGGGTAAAGTTATACACCGGTTATCCGGTAGCTTCGTACGGTGCCAGCCAATGCATAGCATGCGGGCACCGTACGTTTATCTAGAACCAATTTGGTCCGCAAGAGAGAAATGGAGATGCGTATGATCGCTAAGTTCGATTCCGCCCTCGTGCCATACGTTATCGAGCAGACGCCGCGCGGCGAGCGCAGCTACGATATCTATTCGCGCCTGCTCAACGACCGCATCATCTTCTTGGGCGAGGAGATCAACTCCGTCAGCGCCAACCTGGTCGTTGCCCAGCTGCTGCATCTTGAGAGCCAGGATGCCGAGAAGGATATCTCGCTCTATATCAATTCCCCCGGTGGCGAGGTGTACTCCGGCCTGGCGATTCTTGACACCATGAACTTCATTAAGCCGCAGGTCTCTACCATCTGCGTCGGTATGGCCGCGTCTATGGCCGCCGTGCTGCTTTCGGCCGGCGCCAAGGGCAAGCGCTTCTGCCTGCCGCACTCCAAGGTCATGATTCACCAGCCCAGCGGCGGTGCTCAGGGTCAGCAGACCGAGATCGAGATCGTGGCCGAGGAGATCAAGAAGACCCGCCGCGAGCTCAACCAGATTCTGTCCGACGCCTCGGGCCAGCCCATCGAGAAGGTCCAGGCCGATACCGAGCGCGACAACTACCTGACCGCTGCCGAGGCCCTCGACTACGGCCTGATCGACCGTATCGTCACCTCGCGCGACCTCGCCGCGAAGGACGCCTAGGATGGCCGGTAACATGCAGGACAACTTTGACGAGAACGGCAACCCTATCCGCTGCTCCTTCTGCGGAAAAGAACAGGGGCAGGTTCGCCGTCTTGTAAAGGGCCCTACCAACATCTTTATCTGCGACGAGTGCGTCGCCGCCTGCTCCGAGATCTTGGAGGAGTCGCTGGCTTCGGACTTTATGGATGCCGCCCGCAACGGGAAGCTGCCGGGCTTCCTCAACGACCACGGCCAGGCTGCGTCCCAGCCTGCCATGGATCCCGAGGCCGAGGGCTTTGAGCTCGAGGACGACGCTCGCCAGGTCATTACGCATGTGCCGACGCCGCACGAGATCTATGACGAGCTTTCGGCCTATGTCATGGGCCAGGAGGACGCCAAGCGCGCCATGTCGGTTGCCGTGTACAACCACTATCGCCGCGTCATCGAGGGCGGCGCTGCGCTTTCGGCCTTTGACGACGGCTTGGACTCGCAGCTCGACGATGATATGGACGAGGTGGAGCTCGCCAAGTCCAACATTTTGCTGCTCGGTCCCACCGGTACCGGTAAGACCCTGCTCGCCCAGACGCTCGCGCGCATCCTCGAGGTGCCGTTTGCCATCGCCGACGCCACCGCGCTCACTGAGGCCGGTTACGTGGGCGAGGACGTGGAGAACATTCTGCTCAAGCTTATCAACGCTGCCGATGGCGATATCGAGCGCGCGCAGGTTGGCATCATCTACGTGGACGAGATCGACAAGATCGCCCGCAAGGCCGAGAACCTCTCCATCACCCGTGATGTTTCGGGCGAGGGCGTTCAGCAGGCGCTGCTTAAGATTCTTGAGGGCACGGTGGCCAGCGTTCCGCCCACCGGCGGCCGCAAGCATCCCCAGCAGGAGTTGCTGCAGATCGACACGACCAACATCCTGTTTATCTGCGGTGGTGCCTTTGTGGGTCTGGATAAGATCATCGCCGATCGCGTGGGCAACAAGGGCGTGGGCTTTAACTCCGAGATCGCCGGCCCCACCTCGGTCGACGAGAACGACCTGCTTCGTCAGGTGCTCCCGCAGGACCTCAACGCCTTTGGCATGATCCCCGAGTTTGTGGGACGTACGCCTGTCGTTACCCAGACGCAGGCGCTCGACGAGGACGACCTGGTGTCGATTCTGACCGAGCCCAAGAACGCCGTGGTGCGTCAGTACCGCAAGATGTTCCAGCTCGAGGACGTTGAGCTTGAGTTTGAGGATGCTGCCCTGCACGAGATCGCCCGCATGGCGCTTGCCCGCAAGACCGGCGCCCGCGGCCTGCGCTCCATCTGCGAGGACGTGCTGCAGCAGACGATGTTCGACCTTCCCAGCGAGGAGGGCGTCACCAAGGTCATCGTGACCGAAGCCTCCGTAAAGGGCGAAGAGCAGCCCCAACGCATCTACGGGTAAGCCAGCCAAAAACGTGCTCGCAAATAGCCTCCGACCACCCGCGGTCGGAGGCTATTTTATATATGCGCAATAACCCCAACTACCTGTGTTATTCTGTGTGTTTGTTTAAGCCTCAGCGAAGTCATATCAGACTGAAGTAATCGATACCTAAGGGGAGGAATGTAGGCCCGATTTTCGTAGATTCCGCACGAGCCGAAGACCACTTAATGTGGTCTTCGAGCGAGCCCAGGACCTGACCGAGCGAAAATCGGGCCTACATTCCTCCCCGGCGGGACAGGGAGAGATATATGGAAGAAATGCCCAAGAACTACGATCCGTCGACCAACGAGCCGGCGATCCTGCAGAAGTGGCTCGACGGCGGCTACTACAAGCGCCGTGAGGGCGTGGGCGACTGCACCGTCACCATTCCGCCTCCCAACGTAACCGGCAAGCTCCACATGGGTCACGCTACTGACGACTCCATCCAGGACGCCATCATCCGTATGGCCCGCATGCGCGGCAAGTCCACGCGCTGGGTGCTCGGTACCGATCACGCCGGTATCGCCACGCAGACCAAGGTCGACAAGAAGCTCAAGAGCGAGGGCATCAGCCGCCTGGAGATCGGTCGCGACAAGTTTGTCGACGCCTGCTGGGATTGGACCCACGAGTACGGCGGCATCATCGTCGAGCAGATCAAGCGCATGGGCTGCTCCGTCGACTTTGATAACGAGCGCTTCACCATGGACGAGGACTACGCCCAGGCCGTGCGCAAGGTGTTCTGCGACTGGTACCACGACGGCCTGATCTATCGCGGCAAGCGCATCGTCAACTGGTGCCCCAACTGCACCACCGCCATCTCGGACGACGAGGCCGAGTACAAGGACGATAAAGGCCACCTGTGGCACCTGCGTTATCCGCTGACCGAGCCGGTCAACGGCCAGGACTACATCGTCGTCGCCACCACGCGTCCCGAGACCATGCTCGGCGACACGGGCGTCGCCGTCTCCCCGAAGGACCCCGAGAAGGCCGCCTTTGTGGGTAAGACCGTCATGCTCCCGATCGTCAACCGCGAGATCCCCATCTTTGAGGATTGGCATGTCGACGCCAACTTTGGCTCCGGCTTTGTTAAGGTCACCCCGGCCCACGACCCCAATGATTACGCCATGGGTCAGGCCCACGACCTGCCGCAGATCAACATCTTCGACGAGCACGCGGTGGTCGTCGAGGGCTACGGCGAGTTCACCGGCATGAACCGCGACGAGTGCCGCGAGGCCGTCATCAAGTGGTTCGAGGAGCACGGCCTGCTCGATCACGTCGACGAACTCGATCACTCCGTCATGCACTGCTACCGTTGCGACTCCGCCCTGGAGCCGTGGCTTTCCGAGCAGTGGTTCGTGGCCGTCGACAAGCTCAAGGGGCCGGCGCTGGACGCCGTCAACTCCGGCAAGGTCACCTTCCACCCCGCGCGCTGGACGCAGACCTACACCACCTGGATGGAGAACCTCAAGGACTGGTGCATCAGCCGTCAGCTTTGGTGGGGCCACCGCATCCCCGTGTTCTACTGCGAGGACTGTGGCTGGGAGGACGCCCTTACCGAGGACACCGACGTGTGCCCCAAGTGCGGCGGCCATCACGTGCACCAGGACGAGAACGTGCTGGACACCTGGTTCAGCTCGCAACTGTGGACCTTTGCCACGCAGGGCTGGCCGCAAAAGCCGGAGCTGCTCGATGGCCATCACCCCACGACGGCGCTCGTCACCGCACGCGACATCATCGCCCTGTGGGTCGCCCGCATGGTCATGAGCTCGCTGTACTTCTTGGACGAGGTGCCGTTTAAGGACGTCGTCATCTACCCGACGATTCTTGCCAAGGACGGCAGCCGCATGTCCAAGTCCAAGGGTAACGGCGTTGACCCCATGGACCTCATTGGCATGTACGGTGCCGATGCCATGCGCTTCAACCTGCTGACGCTGTGCACCAACAACCAGGACGTCAAGTTCGACGCGAACATCGACAAGAAGACCAAGAAGCTCATCGACAGCCCGCGCACCGAGCAGGCCAAGTCGTTTGTGACCAAGATCTGGAACGCCAGCCGCTTCCTGCTTATGAACATGGAGGGCTACACGCCCGGCGAGCCCGTCGTGGAGACGCCGGCCGACGCCTGGATGTTCAGCCGTCTGGCAAAGGCCGTCAAGATGGTCACCGAGGGTATCGAGAAGTATACCTTTGGCGACATGGCCCGCGGCGTGCAGCAGTTCTTCTGGAACGAGGTCTGCGACTGGTATGTCGAGGTCACCAAGGCCCGCCTGAAGGGCGAGGGCCGTCTGCAAGCGCAGCGCAACCTGATCTTTGTGCTCGACACCTCCATTCGCCTGATGCACCCGCTCATGCCGTTTGTCACCGAGGAGATCTGGGACAACATGCCGGCGAGCGTGCTCGACCTGGATGCCGAGGGCAACGTGGACCGCGCCGAGGCGCTCATGATCGCCAAGTGGCCCGAGCCCGCCGACTATGCTAAGTATCTTGACGAGGACGCCGAGCGCGCGTTTGAGCTGTGCCGTACCGTCGTGTCTGCCGCCCGCGCCACCCGTTCGCGTTATCGCTTGAGCCCCAAGGCCGAGCTCGACGTGGTCGTGCGCGCCGGCGCCGAGGACATCGAGAAGCTCGAGAGCCTGCGTTCGACCATCGAGCCGCTGGCAAACACTGCCTCGCTGGTCATGGGTACCGACGTTGAGAAGCCGGCTGCGAGCATCGCCGTGGTCGACAGCGGCGTCGAGGTCTTTGTGGTGCTCGAGGGCAAGGTCGACCTTTCGGCCGAGAAAGCACGCCTGGAGAAGGAGATCGCCGCGGCTCAGAAGGAGCTCGCCGGTTGCGAGAAGACACTCGCCAACGAGGGCTTTGTGGCTAAGGCCGCGCCCGCGGTGGTCCAGAAGAAGAGGGACCGTGCAGCTGAGCTCAAGGAGATCCTGGCGGCGCTGACTGCTCAGGTTGCTGACTTCTCGTAGGCGTTACTGGGGGGCGCGCTTTGGGGCTTTGCTCGCTACTGCGGACAGTCCTGCTCGCACGAAGGCCACATTAAGTGGCCTTCGGCTCGTGCGGAACTTGTATCGAGCAAAGCCCCAAACCGCTCCCATGGCGTTTACGGGGGCGTCCGCTGCCTGCCGGTTAGGGCCACTGGGTTGTGGCCTTGATCTCGCTGCAAAGCGGTGTTTGGCTGATATTTTGAATGGGAGGGGCTCGTTGTTGCTTACGGGCCTCTTTTTGTGTTGAGGGGACTTTGGGTTATGGCTAAGCGTTCGGGGTCGTATTCTGTGCCGTTCTTGTTTGATTTGCTTTCGTTTGGTGAGGCTGTGGGGCTTGCTGCTGATACCGGGCGGATTTCTGGGGATGCTGGTCCTCTGCTCGAGACGGTTGTCGATATGCTCGATGAGCTGGGGCGTCCGGACGAATATTTTGATTGCATTCAGGTCGCCGGCACCAATGGCAAGACCTCGACTACGCGTTTTTCGGCTGCCATTCTTCGTGGTGAGGGGCTCAAGACCGCGTTGTATACGTCGCCGCAGCTGGTGCGCTATCCCGAGCGCATGGAGGTCGAGGGACGCGTCGTGAGCGATGAAGTGTTTGCCCGTGGCGTTTCTGCCGCTGTTGAGGCGGGGCGTCGCGTGAATTCGCACCGTGTGGCGGCGGGGGAGCGCGCCTATACTATCACGCCATTTGACTTGCTGACGGCTGCTGCGCTTGTGGTGTTTGCCGAGGCCGCGGTGGATGTTGCCGTGCTCGAGGTTGGCATGGGCGGACGCTGGGATGCCACGAGTGCGACCGATCCTGTCGCCGTGGCCATTACGGGCATTGGGCTTGATCACACTCGTATTTTGGGCGATACGCTTGAGGCTATTGCGGGGGAGAAGGCTGCGGTTATTAAGCCTGGGCGTTTGGTTGTTTTGGGCGAGGGTACGCATGAGGCGAGCGTTCAACGCGTGATGGATGCCCGTTGCCGCGAATGCGGTGTGGTGCCGCTTGTGGTGAGCCACGCCACGACTAAGGCGCCGGCGCATGTGGGCGATACGGTGGAGTTTAGCTGCACTACACCGCGCGCGATTTATACGTCGAGGATGGTTAAGCCGGCGTATCAGCCGCAGAACGCCGCATGCGCGATTATGCTGTGCGAGGGCTATCTGGGCCGCGAGCTCGACCACGATGCGCTCGACGCTTCGCTTATGGGCTGCCCCACGCCGGGTCGCTTTGATGTGCTGGGAACCGATCCGCTCAAGCTGATCGACGCGTGCCATAACCCCCAGAGCTGCGAGAACTTCGTGAGCGCGCTGGACGAGATCGATCCGTGTGTAGAGAATCGCCCAACGCTGCTGTGCGCCGCGCTGGCCGACAAGGATGTGGCGGGTATCGTCGATGTGCTGATCCCGGCCTTCCCGCGCGTGGTCGTGACGCAGACCGATTCCGATCGCGCCCTGCCGGCGGAGGAGCTCGCTGCCCTGGTGGACACCGACAAGCTCGCGGGCGTGTACGCGAGCGTGCCCGAGGCCCTCGCAGCTTTCAAGGCCGCGGGCGAGCCCTTCGTAGCAGCCGGTACCATCACCCTAGCCGGCGAAGTGGCGGGGCTGCTCCGCTAGAGCCCTTCCGCAGGGTAGCTAGTTGGCCTTCTCGCCACGAAATGGGCCTATCTACTACGTTTGACCGGATACCCCCGACCACACCGAGAATTGCAAAATCAAAACCGCAGGTAAAAGGCTTGCCAATTTTCAAAAAAGACCCGCATGGTCGACCCATGCGGGTTAAACGTAGTAAATAACCCGTTTTCGTGACGGCATTAATGTAATGTGGCAAAGGGACTGCCCCTTTGCCACATTGGCTAGTCTAGGCGGACCGGATCGTGGGTGTAGGCGTTGAGGATCTCGACGCCGGATTCGGTAACCAGGGCAAGGTCTTCGATGCGGACGCCGGTGCGGCCGGGGAGGTAGATGCCCGGCTCGATAGAGAATGTCATGCCCGGCTCTACGACCTGCTCGTTGACAAGCGAGACGTCGCCCGGCTCGTGGTCCTGCAGGCCGATCGAGTGTCCCAGGCGATGCGTAAAGTACTGCCCATAGCCCGCTTGCTCAATTACGTCGCGCGCGGCGCGATCCAGGTCGCACATTCGCACGCCCGGTGCGATAAGCGATTCGGCCGCCTCGTTGGCGCGGCGCACGATGTTGTAGATGCGTGCCGTCTCCTCGTCCGGCTCGCCCCAAAAGAACGTGCGTGTCATGTCCGAGCAGTAGTTGCGGCGGCGCCCGCCAACGTCGAACAGCACCACGTCGCCGCGCTTGAGTACGGTGTCGTCAGGCTCGTGGTGCGGGTCGCCGGCGTTGGCGCCAAAGCTTACGATGGGCGGAAAGCTAAAGCCCTCGCAGCCGTGATTGCGGTACAGACCGAGCATCTGGTCGGCAATTTCGCGCTCCGTTACGCCCTCGTGGACGAACTTGATGGCGTCGGCCATCACGGCGTCGTTAGCGGCCGAGGACGCGCGCATCAGCTCCTGCTCGGCTTCGTCCTTGTGGGCGCGTGCGACGGTGACGGCAAAGTCGTCCAGGAAGAACTCGCTCGCGGCGTGACGATCCATAAGGGGCATCAAAAAGCCGGAGCGCATAACGGTGTCGATGCCGAGCGGTTTGGTCGGATCGACCTCGCGAGCGATGGCGTCGGCCACGACGTCGGTATTGGTGTGGTAGGCCACGCGGGCATTGTCGTACTCGGGCAGCTGATGCAGGGCGTTGACCAAGATCACGGGCTCGTCATCGCGCGCGAGCAGCACGCCACAAAAACGCTCGAACATATCGGCATAAAAGCCGGTTAGGTAATAGATCGACCACGGGTCATTCACGAGCAGCTGCGCACCGGGGTGCTGAGCCTCGAGCGCATCGAGCACGCGCGCCACGCGCTGGTCATCGACATGTGCCATGAAACATCCTTTCGCTAGGCTGCCACCATGGTATCCCAAGCCCGGCACATAGGGACGTTCCTTTTATGTCGGCACCTTGGGACACTCCTTAGCATGACCAGCCTGGCAGGCATGCAGACAAAAGTAGCTAAAAGAGCTCCGTCCCTAATTAGCTGCTTAGGCTGGGTCGATGTCCATGCTGGCGACTAGGTCAATGTTGGTGCCGAGAAGATCTTCCAGCACGACGTCGCCCATGCGGATGGGGGCGTTGACGACTAGACCTCGGATGAGGGCCATGGCTTGGGCGTGGAGTGCCAGCGGGATGGCTTCGGCCGTGCGCACGGGGAGCAGGGCTTCGTCGCCGCCGGATACAGCCACGGTGGTGGTGAGCACGCGCATGGGGCAGGTGAGCTCCTGATGTGCGAACTTGTCGCCACGCGGGCAGTTGTTGCCGGTTACGGAGCGCACCTCTGCCACGGCGCCGTCTGTGTCGCGTTTCACCTCTACGGTCAGGAGGCACTCGGATGGGCAGGTGGTGCAGTTGAACTGCAGCGTTTCGATCGCGTTTATGCTCATGGCCTTACGCCTCCTCAACGGGGTCGACGGACAGGACAATCTCGCTGGCACCCAGGTCGAGTGCGCGCTGAATTACCTTTGCCGGCAGCGGGAAGTTTTCCATGACGCTCGGCTTAAACGGGCGGACCTTGCCGGCAAACAGCTCCTCGCCACCTGCCAGAATGCGTACGCGGGCGGCGTCGACCGGTCGGTGCACGCGGAAGTTGAGCTTGGTGAGCGCCGTCGTCGTAATGCGTCCTGGCAGCGCGTATCCCGCAATGCCTGCAGGGGAGACCGTGAGCTCGCAGCTCGTGTCCGCGACCGCGTTCGTTTCGGCCCCGTCACCCAGCGCCCATGCCGCCGCAGCCGCACCGGCGCGCTCGGACTCGGTCGTTACGTTGTCGGCCAGGTCGTGCACGTGCAGGACGTTGCCGCAGGCAAATATGCCCGGCACGCCCGTCTGCAGACTCTGGTCCACCACGGCGCCGCGTGTGCGTGGGTCAAGCTCTACGCCTGCGGCAACCGAAAGCTCGTTCTCGGGAATCAGGCCCACCGAAAGCAGCAGCGTGTCGCACGGAACAATGCGTTCGGTCCCCAGAATGGGTGCCAGGTGCTCGTCGACCTGACTCACCTCGACGGCCTCCACGCGATCGTGCCCGATCACGCGCGTCACGGTAGTGGATAGGTGCAGCGGAATACCAAAATCGTCCAGGCAGTTCTTCACATTGCGGCGCAGACCGTTGGCGTACGGCATGAGCTCGTACACGCCCTCGACCGAAATCCCTTCGAGCGTGCAGCGACGTGCCATGATGAGCCCGATATCGCCCGAACCCAAAATGACGGCGCGCGAGCCGGGTTTGAGATTTTCGATATTGATG
>DXZP01000025.1:0-19859 GCA_019419605.1 Collinsella sp. | reverse complement strand
TATCGCTGCGCCAGGCCGGCCGTAAACACGCCGGCGGGACGGCTACCGGGAATCTTGATCTCGCTGCGGGTGCGCTCGCGGCATCCCATGGCAAGGACGACCGCGCGTCCGGTGAGCCGCAGCATGTCGGCGGGGCTCATGAGCGTGACGGTGTGGAGTGCTGCGCCTTCCGTAGGCTCGCCTGAATCAATCCCAATCACCATGCTGTTCAGGAACAGCGCAATGTCGGTTGCGCGCACCTGGTCGATAAAGCGCTGCGCATACTCGGGGCCGGTGAGCTCCTGCTTAAAGTGTGACAGCCCAAAGCCGGGGTGGATGCACTGGCGCAGGATGCCTCCCAGGTGCTGCTCGCGCTCCACGATGGCCACGCGCGCTCCGGCCTTATGCGCGGCCAGCGCGGCAGCCATGCCGGCGGGGCCTCCTCCGATGACGACCACGTCGAAGGCCTGCGTTTGCACGGGCGCTGCAGCTCCGACCTCTGCGGTTCCGGCCTCCGCGCGTCCGCCGCGCACATCGATCGTCGCCATCCTAGCGCACCCCCTTCAAAGGCCCCTCGACCAGCCAAGATCCGGCATCCTCCAACAGCACTTCGCTGGGGTCGCAGCCCAGCTCGCGCGCCAGGATCGCCACCACGCGGCTCTGGCAAAAACCGCTTTGGCATCGACCCATGCCGGCGCGGCAGCGGCGCTTGACGCCCTCGACCGAAACCGCGCCCGGGCGGCGTCGGATCGCGGCCACGATCTCGGCCTCGGGCACCGTCTCGCAGCGGCAGACAATCTGGCCCCACGCGGGATCGGACTCGATCAGCTCCTCCTTGCGCGCCAGTGGTGCGCGGTCAAAGTCGTCCGGCGCGCGGCGAATTGGGTTCCAGTCCGCCCGCTCGTGCAGCTCCACGCCCGCCTCACGCATCACAAGCTCCATGCGCTCGGCAATGGCCGGCGCGCTCGCCACGCCTGGCGACTGAATGCCCGCCGCCTGGAAAAGTCCCGGCACCACGGCCGACTGCCCAATAAAGAAGTCGTTCGTACCCTTAATGACCGGGCGCCCTCCGGCAAATGCGCGCACCACGCGGCGCGTATCCAGATCGGGCACCAGCTTGCGCGCGCCGGTCAGCAGCGCGTTCATATCGCTCGCATAGGTCTGCGTGTCGCCCGGCTCGCGCATGGCAGCCGTCGCGGTAATCACGGTGTTGCCGTGCACGGTGCCCGTCACGATAACGCCCTTGGATACCGGCGTGGGTACGGGGTAGAGCGGCATGAGCGTGCGCGGCTCCTTGTCCAGCACCACGATGTTGCCCTGACGCCAGGCCATCTGGAATTCCTCAGCGCCCGCCATACGCGAGATGTCCGCGGCGCCGTTGCCCGCGGCGTTGATCAGGTAGCGGCAGCGCACGTTTCCGGCGGGCGTCGCCAACGTAAAGCGCGCGTCGTCGCCCGAGCCCGCGATTTCAATCGCCTCCACCGGTGCGGAGCGCATAAACGTCACGCCGTTGGCGACGGCGTTTTCCAGCGCGGCGATGGCGACCTCAAACGGGTCAACGTAACCGGTCGAAGGGCACCACAACGCGCACGTCGCCTGGGCACTCGCACGCGGCTCAAGCTCGTGGATACGCTCGGAGCCGATAATCGACAACTCGGGCACGCCGTTGGCCAGGCCATTCTGGCGCAGCTTCCCCAGGTGCGCGCGGTCCTCGTCGTTAAAGCCCAGCACCATGGATCCGGTGCGGCAAAACAAAAAGCCCAGCTCCTGGGCCCAGGTGCCATATAGCTCGCAGCCGCGGGCGTTGACCTGCGCCTTTACGGTTCCCGGAGCCGGATCGTAGCCGGCGTGAACCAGGCCGCCGTTGGCCTTCGAGGCGCCCAGTGCAATGTCGTTGGCCGCCTCGACCACGCAAATGGACAGGTCAAACCGCGCGAGCTGCCGCGCGATGGCGCACCCGGTAATGCCCGCGCCCACAATTGCGATATCAAGCGTTTCTGCCACGGTGCCTCCCAGACAAGTTGACAGGCTGTCAATAAGACTATCCTACGGTCTGCACACTCCCAGTGCGGCGGCAATGCGGCGAACAGCCCCGCAACACCCGCCAACGGCAGGCGAGGGCCGGCCCAGCACGGATGCCGACCCCACCAGACCGCGAGACCCTCCCGCCCAACCTCGCGGTCTACGCCGTTACCTGTTACAGATTGAGATACTGAGTTCACAGGTGCACGTTCGTCTCAATCTGTAACAATAAGCCGAGGTTTTTGGGTCTTTTCTGTTACAGGTTGAGACAATCGTTCCGACGGATTCTGGTTGTCTTGATCTGTTCTTGATTTGTAACAGTAAGAACTGTTTTTGGGTTCTAGATGTTACAGATCGAGATTGAAGTTGAGGAGAGGGTAGTTTGTCTAAATCTGTAACATCTGGGACTGTTTTTGCCGAGTTGTTGTTACAGATTGAGATATTGAGATTGGACGTTTTCCTTTGTCTTGTTCTGTAACAGATAGAAGGGTTTCTGGCCCCTAGTTGTTACAGATTGAGATTTAAGTTGGGGAGAGAATGGTTTGTCTCGATCTGTAACACCTAGACCTGGATTCCGCTCCCACTTGTTACAGATTGAGATGTTTGTGTCCGCGCCGGACCCGTACCCAGCCGTAGTCCCATATAAACAAACCCCGTGGTAAACTTGACCGGACTGTAAATATCCCGAAAGGTACCCGTAATGTCCAAGTACATCTCTGAGCTCATGTCGCCGCAGTTTATGGGCGTCGTCTATGCCTTCGTTGGCTTTATTATCGCCCTGTATGTGCTGTCGGTCGTCTATGTGTTCATCGACGCTCGCCGCCGCGGCGCCAGCGCCTACGTGGCATGGGGCATCATCGCCCTCATCCCGTTTGTAGGCCTCATTGCCTACCTGGTCCTGCGCCCGCACTCCTACGCGTCCGACCGCGAGGAGCAGGAGCTGGACATGGCCCTGCGCGAGCGCCAGCTTGCCCAGTACGGCACCTGCCCGCAGTGCGGCGCGCCCATCGAAAAGGACTTTGTGGTCTGCCCGGTGTGCGATACCCAGGTTCGCAACGTGTGCCCCAGCTGCCATCGCCCGCTCGATGCGCACTGGAAGGTCTGCCCCTACTGCCGAACTCGCATCCAGTAACGCATCCATCGCCGGGCCGGCCGCAAGCCACGGGCACACTGCAAGCCACGCGCGCCCCACACCCCGCCCCACACGATGAAGCATGCGTAGAAAATCGCCCGCCGTGCCATTAAGGTGCGGCGGGCGCTTGTATACCAAGGCAACCTGCCTATAATGATGCAAGTCAAAAACGCCGAGCGCATTGCGCGCACTTGCATCAGGCATCCGAGAGGAGAAAACATACCCATGAAGGCACTCTACAATGACGGTTCGGTGGCCGAGCTCCCGCAGGACGAAGTCACGCACGTCATCCGCCACTCCGCCGCGCACATCATGGCGCAGGCCATCAAGCGCCTGTACCCCCAGGCCGATTTTGCCTACGGCCCCGCGACCGACAACGGCTTTTACTACGACGTCGACCTGCCCGAGGGCGTCAAGATCAGCGAGGACGACTTCCCTGCGATCGAGGCCGAGATGAAAAAGATCGTCAAGGAGAACCTTAAGTTCTCCGTGTACGAGAAGCCCCGCGCCGAGGCCATCGCCCTTATGGAGGAGCGCGGCGAGAAGTACAAGGTCGAGCACATCGGCGACCTGGACGACGACGCCCGCATTACCTTCTACCAACAGGGCGACTACATCGACATGTGTGTCGGCCCCCACATCTGCTACACCAAGGCTCTGAAGGCCTTTAAGCTCACCGGCGTCTCGGGCGCCTACTGGAAGGGCGACAAGGACAACAAGATGCTCACCCGCATCAACGGCGTCGCCTTTGCCACCAAGGAAGAGCTCGACGAGCACATGCACATGCTGGAGGAGGCCAAGAAGCGCGATCACCGCAAGATCGGCCGCGAGATGGACCTCTTTATGATGCGCGACGAGGCCCCCGGCTTCCCGTTCTTCCTGCCCAACGGCATGATCCTTAAGAACACGCTACTGGACTACTGGCGCGAGATCCACCACAAGGCCGGCTACGTGGAGATCTCCACGCCGCTCATCATGAACAAGCAGCTGTGGAAGACCTCGGGCCACTGGGACCACTACAAGGACAACATGTACTCCACCGTCATCGACGACGAAGAGTACTGCATTAAGCCCATGAACTGCCCGGGCGGCGTGCTGGTGTACGCCTCCAAGCCGCATTCCTACCGCGAGCTGCCCATCCGCGCTGGCGAGATTGGCCTGGTGCACCGCCACGAGCTGCGCGGCGCCCTGCACGGCCTGTTCCGCGTGCGCTGCTTTAACCAGGACGACGCCCACCTGTTCGTGCGTCCCGACCAGCTGACCGACGAGATCGTGGGCGTGGTCAACCTCATCGACTCCGTGTACCAGAAGTTTGGCTTTAAGTACCACGTTGAGCTTTCCACCCGCCCCGAGGACTCCATGGGCTCGGACGAGGACTGGGCTCGCGCCGAGGAGGGCCTGCGCACCGCTCTGGAGCAGCTGCACATGGACTACGAGGTCAACGAGGGCGATGGCGCCTTCTACGGCCCCAAGATCGACTTCCACCTGGAGGACTCGCTCGGCCGTACCTGGCAGTGCGGTACCGTCCAGCTCGACTTCCAGATGCCGCTCAACTTTGACCTGGAGTACGTGGACGCCGACGGCACCAAGAAGCGCCCCATCATGCTGCACCGCGTGTGCTTTGGCTCCATCGAGCGCTTCA
This sequence comes from Collinsella sp., assembly GCA_019419605.1. Classification (GTDB taxonomy): domain Bacteria; phylum Actinomycetota; class Coriobacteriia; order Coriobacteriales; family Coriobacteriaceae; genus Collinsella. The sequence continues at coordinate 15,084 of DXZP01000025.1, read as the reverse complement.
TCGGTATTCTGATTGAGCACTTTGCGGGCAAGTTCCCCACCTGGCTGGCCCCCGTGCAGGTCAAGGCGCTTCCGGTTTCCGAGAAGAGCCGCGACTACGCCCACGAGGTGTGCGCCAAGCTGGAGGAGGCCGGCATCCGCGTGGTCTGCGACGACCGCGACGAGAAGATCGGCTACAAGATCCGCGAGGCCCGCAGCATCGACCGCGTGCCCTACATGCTCATCCTAGGCGAGAAGGAGGTCGAGGCCGGCAACATCTCCGTCCGCGATCGCTCCAACGAGACCGTTCAGATGAGCGTTGACGAGTTTGTTGCCAAGGTGCTCGAGGAGATTAAGACTCGCGCCTAAGTCAAACTTCACAACAATTAACAAAGGCGACCGTCCACAGAGGGCGGTCGCTTTTTTTCTTACCAAAATAAGAAAAGCCGCTGGTTGAGCGGCTTTTTTTTGTTGCACAAAAAGGTACAGGTTTTTATAGAGGGGTATGGAGATGTACCTACTAGCAGTACATTTTGCGTAATCTGGGCAAACGCTGTTTAATTGCTCGTATAATAACGTCTGTCGAAGGATGCAAAAACCTGTACTTTTGCGACTGCGCCTAGCTGCGAGCGAAAAGCCTGTTCTAAACGCCCCTGCATTTGCGTGCATCGCAAAGCCAAAAGAGGGGGGCGAGAACATGGAACAGACGGCACGGCGCCAAGAGCAGCTGCCGGGCGCATTTAACGGCGCCACCACCAACAGCCAGCACGGCCGCGTCCGCTGGTAGCTGGTTCACACCCCCAATGGTAAAGAACGCGAGACCTGCGAAAAGGTCCGCCACATTATTCCGCATGAGCTGATGCAGGACGCTTTTGTCATGCAAAAGGAGTTCTGGTTTAAGCGGGACGGCGCCTGGTCGCTCCAAACCAAACCCATGTACAAGGAATATTTCTTCGTCGCCACGCACGATGCTGCTGCGCTCGATAGGGTTTTGGCCCAGCTGAGCTTTGGCTGCCGCATCGCCGGCAGTAGGGAGCGGGCGTACATGCCCATGCCGGACGATGCGCAGGATTGGTATCGCAGCGTGCTCGATGACGACGGCGTGGTGCGTAACAGCGTTGCGCGCATAGAAGACGGCGTGCTGCACATAGAACAGGGGCCCTTGGTGGGGCAAGAGTCCCGCGTTAAAAAGATCGACCGTCATAAACGCTGGTGCCTGGTAGACGTGGGCGATGGCGATTCTGCTTTTAGGGAGCTGCTACCGCTCGACGTTCCCAGCAAAACGTAAGGGAGACGTTGCACCAGCTATTCGTTCGCATTTTTGAATTTACCGATTGGGGGATCCCTGGGGAACGGGGACGTAAGTTTGACTGTGACTGCTAAAGAAGTAACAGAGAGCAATGCGCCCGTGGGGGCGGCGCTGATTGCTCAGGCGATGGACCGGCGTGAGGGCGTCGGCCGCTACAAGGCCATGCAATCCATCATGGACTGGGATCGCTCGCGCCTTGTCTATAGGGCTGTGAAGCGCACGTTCGACATCGTGTTCAGCGGTGCTGTGCTCGTCGTAATCGCGATTCCCAGCTTGGTGCTGGCGGCGCTCATCCGCCTGGAGAGCGAGGGCAGCCCGTTCTATAGCCAGATCCGCGTGGGCCGCACCCGTCCCGACGGTAGTTTAACCACCTTTCGCATGTGGAAGTTCCGCAGCATGTACAGAGATGCCGACGAACGCCTCGCCGAGCTCAAGGAGCAAAACGAGATCGCAGGTGCCATGTTCAAGATGAAGAACGATCCGCGCGTCACCAAGATCGGGAAGTTCATCCGCAAACATTCCATCGACGAGTTCCCGCAGTTCCTGAATGTGTTCCTGGGTCAGATGTCCGTGGTTGGCCCCAGGCCGCCGCTGCCGAATGAGGTTGCGGAGTATACGGAGTACGACCTGCAGCGCCTGGCCGTGAAGCCCGGTATTACCGGATGGTGGCAGGTCACGGACCGCAACGACACCGACTTCGACGGCATGGTCCGCCGCGATCTCGAGTACATCGCCAAACGCGGTCCCATCACGGACCTGAAGATTGTTCTTCTCACGGTCGTTGAGGTCTTTACCGGTGGAGGTGCTTGCTAAGTGGACTTGGCAAAAGCGAAGATATGTATTCCTAGCTCAAGTGGCGGACATCTCACACACATGTGGCTGCTTAAACCAATTTGGGAAAAAGCTGCTAATCGATTTTGGGTTACCTTTGACAAAGAAGATGCTAATTCTCTTTTGAAGGGCGAGCGCGTCTACCATTGCCACTACCCGACGAACCGCAACATCCCGAACCTGTTTAAGAACACGCTCCTCGCCTGGAAGGTGCTCCGCAAGGAGCGTCCCGACCTAATCATCAGCTCCGGCGCCGCGGTTGCGGTGCCGTTCTTCCTGATCGGAAAGATGCTCGGGTCAAAATGCGTCTACGTGGAGGTCTTCGACCGCGTGGACAAGCCCACGATGACCGGTCGCATGCTCAACGGCGTGGCCGACCTATTCGTGGTGCAGTGGCCAGAGCAGCTCGATGTCTACAAGAGCGCCGTTGACCTCGGCTCTATCTTCTAGGGAGGGACGCACATGGTATTCGTGACCGTGGGCACCCACGAGCAACAGTTCGACCGCTTGGTGAAGGCGGTTGACGATCTCAAGGCGGACGGGACGCTCGATGAGCCCGTCTATATCCAGACGGGTTACTCGACGTACGAGCCCGTTCACTGCGACCACTCGCAGTTCGTGCCATTCCTACAGATGAAGAGCTACATGGAGGGTGCCGATGTGGTGATCACGCACGGCGGCCCCTCAAGCTTCATAGAGGCCATGGCTGCAGGCAAGGTACCCGTCGTTGTGCCCCGCAGGGGCGACCTTAACGAGCACGTGAACAACCATCAGGCCGACTTCGTGCACATCGTCGCCGAGCGCCAAGGCGGAATCGTGCCCGTCTACGACGTGATGGACCTTTCCGCTGCCATCGAGTATGCCCGCGAGCTCTCGCGCGGCGTCACTTTTAAGAGCCACAATGCCGAGTTCTGCCGAGAGCTCGAGAGACTGATAGAAGGAATTTAACCGCATGACTAAACCCCGCGCCGGCATACTCAGTATGCAGAGGATCTACAACTACGGATCCTTCCTGCAGGCTTTTGGCCTGAAGTCCATCCTGGAGTCCCTTGGCTGCGATGTGCAGTTCGTTGACTACGAGCCTGGCAAGTGCCTGGTCACATCCCCGTCATCGAAGAAGGGCGTCGCTCGCAAGGCGGAGAAGGCCCTTGAGGTATTCCGCTACGACGCCCCGCTCAGGGATAAACTCGCCTTCATCCGCTACAAACGCACCTACGCCCAGCGCTTCTATCCAATGCTCGGCGTCACCGAGGAGCCCAACCTTGACCCCGACATCGACCTTCTGGTCATCGGCAGTGACGAGGTGTTTAATTGCGTACAGGATAACGCCAACGTTGGTTTCACCCCTGCGCTTTTCGGCCAAGGCTATCGCGCGAAGCGCAAAGTGACCTACGCGGCATCATTCGGCAACACGACCCTCGGGAAGCTTGAGAGCTACGACAAGCGCGATGAGGTTGCCGGGTATCTCGAGCAGCTTGATGCCGTGTCCGCCCGCGACGCGAACACTGGCACGATGGTCGCCGAGCTTACGGGCTCTGAACCAACCTACAACCTGGACCCTGTGCTGGCCTACGATTACTTCGGACTCTGTGACAAGATTCCTAACGGAGTCGACGATGATAAATACATGATTGTCTATGGTTACTCGGGGCGGCTTTCCAATAGCGAATGTAGCGCCGTTCGGTCGTTCGCTGAATCGCATTGCTTAAGGGTGCTGAACATCGGCGGCGTACAGGGTGTGTGCGACCGTTTTATTGACTGTTCGCCTTTCGAGGTGCTGGCGTATTTTAAGCATGCGCAGTTCGTCGTGACCGACACCTTCCATGGCACGATTTTCTCGACTATCGCCCATACACCATTTGCAGTGTTCATTCGCAGATCTGGTTATGGCAACTCCGAAAAGCTCTACGATCTTTTGCGCCGTCTCGGTCTGGAAAACCGTTCTGTAGTGGATACTGTAAGCCTTGCTATGACACTGGATTCGTTGCCAGACTGGTCTGTATCTGATGCCGTTGTCGCCGAGGGGCGACGGACGGCACGCGAATACTTGACTGGGCAGATCTCCTTGGCTTCGGGAGCGAATTGAGAATGGGGAGCTATCTTAAGACGCAGAATTCACGGGACTGTTCGGGTTGCGGTGCGTGTGCCTTCGCGTGCCCAACTGGCGCCATAACTATGATGCCGGACGCTTGCGGTTTCGAGTATCCGCACGTTGAAGAAGATAAATGCGTGCACTGCGATAGATGTTTGCGGTCCTGTCATATGCAGGACCCTACGGCCCTGAAGCATGATGGGGTCTTAGCGTGCTATGGTGCGATTGATAAGGAAGCCGAGTCACTGCGTAATAGTGCATCGGGTGGCGTAGCTACCGCGCTTTCGCGACGTGTTGTTGATACTGATGGTGTCGTTTACGGCTGCGTGGCCTCGCGAGAGGACGTCCACCACGAGAGACTTTCCGACTTGAAAGGACTGGGCCGTGCTCAGGGCTCTAAGTACGTGCAAAGTGATCTGTCTCGAGTCTTCGGTCTCATCCGGGGCGATCTGAAGGCGGGCCGTGATGTGCTTTTTGTTGGAACGCCCTGCCAGTGCGCTGCAATTAAATCATTGTTTGGCAAATACAGTAACCTTGCGACCGTCGATTTGGTGTGTGAGGGCGTGCCGAGCCGTCAGATGTATGCTGACTTTTTGGATGACTTGGAGGACGAGCGCGGCGAGCGCGTGAAAGACTTTCGCTTTCGTGACAAGCGGGGCGGTTGGTCCACGAAAAACGCGGTGGTTCTTGGTCAGGACGGTCGGGCGTTGGAGAAGCAACCTCATTCCTACTACTACTACTACTACTACTGGATGTTCTCGAAGGCGCTGATTCTTCGCGACAGCTGCTATGGTTGTCCCTACGCATGCGGCAGGCGCACGGGCGATGTGACCGTGGGCGACCTTTGGGGCGCCGAGACTGCCGGGTTGGGATATGGCCTGGTGGAGCTTGAGGCGGGAATCTCATGCGCGCTGGCGAACACCGAACTTGGTCGAACGATGCTTAAAAAAGCTGGCTTGGAGCTCAAGAGGTGCAGTCTGCGCACGATTTCCCGCTCGAATGGGTGTCTAGAGAAACCGTCATCCTGTGATTGGGATACTAGGAAGCGCATTCTTACCGCTTACGCCGAAGACCGTGCGGCTGGTATGAGACGCGAGTACGAGAGGACATTCACTGCGAAGGCGAAACTGAGGGCCGACGTTGCGGCAAATATGCCGCTGCCGCTGCGCGTTGCGCTGAAGCGTGCGAAAGCGATTGCGAAGGGAGGAAAACGGTGACGGTTAAAGCGAGTGAGCCCGTTCGCGTGTTGCATGTGCTTCAACGCATGGAGGCCGGCGGGACGCAGGCCTTTCTCATGAACCTTTACAAGAACATTGATCGCAGCAAGGTGCAATTCGATTTCCTGGTGGAATATAGCGAAAAACAGTTCTATGACGATGAAATCGAATCGTTGGGCGGAAAAGTGTACCGATGCACCTTTCGAGAGGATAAGAACCTGCCAAGATTCATAAGTTTCCTGCGACATTTCTTCGCGAAGCACGCGGAGTATACGGTGGTGCATTGTCATGCGTATACGATTGGGTATTTCGTGCTGAAAGCGGCTGAGCGTGCAGGGGTTACCGTGAGAATTGCGCACTCGCACAACAATAGTATGAGTGGCGTCACAAAGCCCCTGAAGATTGCCATGCGATCGCTTTTTCCGGTGCATGCCAACAGGCTCATGGCTTGTTCGGACGAGGCCGGGCGATTCCTCTTCGGCGATCGAGAGTTCATGGTTGTGAAGAATGCTATAAATGTGGAAAGGTACCTTTTCAACGGAGCGGTGCGCGATGAAGTACGCGGTGAGCTTGGGCTGGGCGGCTCGCTGGTTGTCGGCAATGTTGGAAGACTTCACCACCAGAAGAATCAAGGGTTTCTGTTGGCCGTCTTCAAAGAAGTTTTGGATAAGCGCCCGGACGCGAGGCTACTGCTCGTGGGCAACGGGCCATTGCGCGAGGAGATTCTTGCGAAGGCCGCGACCCTTGAGATTTCAGAGCGGATGATTCTCCTGAGCGACCGTAGGGATATGGACAGGCTGTACCAGGCCATGGACGTTTTCGTGCTACCCTCGCTCTTTGAGGGGCTGGGTATCGTTGCCATCGAGGCGCAAAGCTCGGGGCTGCCGACGATTTGCTCGGACGGTGTAGCGGAGGACGCGAATATTTCTCCGCTGTTTGAGAGGCTGTCGCTGGAATCTTCTTACAGCGACTGGGCTGAGGCGATCGTTGAGGCCGCGGGCACGCGCGATTGTGCCGTCGGCTCCGCTGGTGCCAAAAAGCACGGTTTCGACATACGGGACAACGCGGCGAAAATGCAGGAGTGGTATTTGAGGGAGGCTTTTAGTGCTAGTTAGGTCAAGCCTGTCTTGATGGTATTTACGCCTGCGTACAACCGTAGTGCCGAGATTTGTTTTTTAGATTCGTGGCGCTATTAGCACGTGGGACTATCCGGCGATGTCGTTTTTATTGCTATGTAAATTAAGGATTGTATATGGATGAGGGTATTGATCAGGAGCTTGTCAGTGTTGTTGTTCCGACGTACGAGCGGTCGTCGATGCTCCTGCGTGCACTTGATAGCGTTAATTCGCAGACTTACTCGCCTATCGAGGTTATCGTTGTTGACGACAACGGAATTGGTTCTGAGCAGCAATTGGAGACCGAGAAGCGAGTCGCCTCGTTTCATCCAAGGCCTGGTGTTGCCGTCAAATATATCCCGCGCGTAAAGAATGGTGGAGGAGCTGCTGCGCGAAACACGGGCATAGAGGTTTCAGATGGCGACTATGTCGGATTCCTCGACGACGATGATGAGTTTCTTCCTCAGAAGATTGAGCTGCAAGTTAGAGTTTTGCGAGAGACGGCGGCAGATGTCTCTTATGCGCATTGCGTTCCTGACAACCGCCAAACGGGGGGCGATACTCATTATCAACACAGTTGTGAGGGGTACCCCCTATTTGAGCAGGCTTATTATGGATGCCTTGCCGCTACTACACAGATGATTGTTCGCAAGGAAGCCCTTACCTTGGTCGGTGGTTTTACCGATTCTCCTAGCAAGCAGGACTCGATCCTTCTCTACAAGCTGCTGTTGGCAGGTTGCAGAGTTTGCTGTGTTCCTAAGGTATTGTCGTTGTACCACCAGGATCCCGGGCTTGAGCGGATTAGTACAAGAGGAAAGACGTTGGTTGGGGAGCGGGTCTACTCGCAGTTAATTCGCGATTCGTATGATCGGTTCACGCTTTCTCAACGTCGAAGAATTGAACATGCAATCAGGTGGCGCGAGGGCAGGCTGCTTCTGAAGCAGGGAAAATGGCTCGAAGCCCTTCCTCTTCTGCTTGGATCCTTCGCCCTTGCTCCTGCGTCTGCGTGGAAGAGAATAACGGTTGTAATTGGGAGAAAAGCCAAAAGTAAGAAAACGAGCGCTGCTGGCCGAGCAGGGCTGAAGTCCTCTAACCTTACATTGGATTGAAACAAATGAGTCAATTGAAGAAAGCCCCTTCGTCAATGCTCGGTGCACTAGGTATGCAGCTCGTGTCGAAGTACGCCAATGTCGCAGTACAGCTTGTCGTCACAATGGTGCTTGCTCGACTGCTCACGCCCGAGGAGTTCGGGACGGTGGCTGTTGTGACCGTCTTCTCGTCGTTTTTTGCCATTCTCGCGGATATGGGCGTGTCTACTGCCATCGTGCAGTACAAGGATCTGGAGAAGAGAGACTATGACGCGCTGTTTTTCTTCTCGGTTGTCTTAGGGGTCGTCTTAGCGGGACTCTTCTGCCTGCTCTCGTTGCCTATGTCGTACGTGTACGCTGACGCTGCGCTCGTCCCGCTGTGCTGCTTGACGTCATTGTCGGTGCTCTTCAACACACTGAATATGGTGCCCAACGGCATCCTCCTGCGTGAGAGGAGGTTCAAGACCATCAGTATTCGCCTGGTGGCTGTGAGTTTGGCTTCGGGGGCAGCCGCGGTCGGTATGGCGCTTGCGAGCTTCGGGTGCTATGCGCTCGTGTGGAACACTGTGCTTACGTCGTTGCTTGTGTTGCTGTGGAACTTGGGATCGACGCGCGTGGCGCTCACAAACCTGCACTTTGTCGGGCCTTTGCGGCGTATCGTGCGCTACTCGGGGTTCCAAGCCGGTTTCGGCATGGTGAACTATTTCGCCCGCAACCTCGACAACCTACTGGTGGGCGCGATTATGGGTTCTTCTCAGCTCGGCTACTACGATAAGGCCTACAAGGTTATGCAGTACCCGCTGAACTACCTTACCGGCGTCTTCAGCAGCGTGCTTCAGCCCTACCTCTCCGAGTATCAGGACGACAAAGGGAGGCTCTACGCGAGTTGGCTGGGCGTCTGCAGAGTGTTGGCGGTCGTCGGAATGCTCGTGGCAGCGCTGATAGCCTCCTTCCCTGAGCAAATCCTACTGGTCATGTTTGGGGATCAGTGGCTCGCCGCGGCGCCAGTGTTGGGCGCGCTTGGGCTTTCCGTGGGGCTGCAAATGGTTAACTCGACATCGGGCGCCATCTTCCAGAGCGCAGGCCGCACCGACGCTCTGTTCCGCTCGGGCCTGGTGTGCACTTCGATTTCCGTCGTGGGCATACTCGCGGGCGTGGCTGCGGGATCGCTCCAGACTCTTGGCATGGCGATCACGCTCGTTTACTTGTGCCATTTCCTGGTTACTGCTTACCTGCTTGCGTGGAAGGTGCTCGGGGTGCCGCCCATCTCTTTCCTGAGGGTTTTCCTGCCTGCCCTTACGGCGGCGGCTCTCGCCATGTTCGCTGCTTACGCCGTCACACCTGCGCTTGCGTTGCTATCCGGAGTCGCTTCGACGCTGGCACGGGCTGCTCTGCTCGTCGCTGTATATGCGATTGTCATCGTTGCAACAGGCGAGCATCGCGCCTTCAGAGCATTCTCAGAGATGAAGAAGATTGGAGTTGAGGAATGAGTTCCCCTAAAATTAACGTCGCCGCGCTGGTGGTGACTTATAACCGCAAGGAACTGCTCGTAGAGTGCCTTGCCGCTGTGGCTGCCCAGGAGTTTGCGCCCTCGTCGGTTGTGGTTATAGACAACGCGAGTACCGACGGTACCGAGGAGCTTTTCCGCGATGGTGGTGTGCTTGCTGGCACCCCCGGTCTGCACTACTTCAGGATGGGGGAGAACCTGGGCGGGGCTGGTGGCTTCAAGGAGGGCATCAGAAGGTGCATGGAGGCCGATTGCGATTGGGTATGGCTTATGGACGACGACTGCATTGCGCGGCCCGACACCCTGGCGGGGCTTGTGAGTGCTCTCCCGGCCGCCGAGAGGCTGGGCGGTGCTCCGTCCTTCCTTGCTAGTAGCGTGCTGGGACCGGAGGGGGAGCCCATGAACGTGCCTGTCTTGGACACAAGGCCTACTAAGAATGGTTATGCCGACTGGTATCTAGGCCTTTCCGACAGCCTTGTCGAGATAGAGTGCGCGACGTTCGTTTCGTTGCTTGTAAACGCTCGCGCGGTGGAGAGGTTCGGTCTGCCCATCGCCAGCTTTTTCATATGGGGTGACGACACCGAGTACACGACGCGCCTGACGCATAATTTCGGACCAGCCTACCTAGTGGGTGGAAGCTCCGTCATGCACAAGCGCGTCAATGCGAAGAACCTGAGTATCCTGAACGAGGAAGACCCGGCTAGGATTGCGAACTTCCACAGACTGTACAGGAACAACCTCGTCGTGAAGCGCTACCACTATGGCAAGAAGCTCGCCACCAGGCAAGTTGCTTCAAATCTGAAGAACGCTTTGAGATGTCTCTTTGTAGGCAGCGGCGGGTTTTCGGCACGACGTGCCCGTAGCGGAGCCCTTCTGAGGGGCACTTTCGAGTTCCTTTGCGGGAAATACGATCTCGAGGATCTTGCTCGTCTTGTGGGGTGTGGTGTGAAGTGAGGGGCCTTGGGTTTGAGTCTATCTTCGACAATACGAACCTTGGCTCTGTCGGGAGGCTCTCCGAGATTTCTGCCTACGAGGGTGTCTTCCTCGCCTCCTATGGGGTTTGGCTCATCGCTATGTTGTTGAGCTCGACTTTTTTCGCTGCGGCAACAGGGTTAACAGTGCTGATGGCACTTCGGTACTTCGGAATCGGTGGTGCGGTCCTCTCTCTTATCTTGAGGGGAGAGCATAGGGCATCGGAGGTGGCCGGTCTTTCCGTTCTTATTGTCCTAACATTTATCGCGAACAGTTCAAATGCGCCTGCGCTTTTGGATCTCATCGTCTTCGTCTACTGCGGACGATCTGTCGAGTTCGGGAAGATCGCCCGCGAGAGCCTTTGGGTTTCGGGGTTTATTCTCCTTTTTACGGTCTTGTCAGCCAAAGCGGGATTTATTGAGAACTATGTCTCTATAAGCTCGGGTGGTGGAGCAGTACGCAGAAGAGAGTATTTAGGCTTTTTGTACGCCTTGCAGCCGTCCCAGCTCATGTTCAACATCACTTGTCTCGTTGTGTTTGTCAAGGGGGAGAAGTTTTCTATTCCCTGCGCTCTGGCGCTCCTGGCGGCCAACTTGTTTATTTTTGAGGCAACCAACGGTAGACTATCGTTCTTTATCTCTGCAACATTGATTACTGCGGCGTTCCTTTTTAGGTACGGCCTCGCCGAAAAGACGCTCGGTCGGCTTCTGGTTGCTTTTGCGCCGCTGGCCTTCCTTGCCTGCTTCGCCCTCAGTTGGTTTGCGACTGTGAGGTATTCAACACATAGTCCTGTTCTGTACGAACTGAATACCATTTTGGGTAACCGTCTCGACTTGGGGCATAGGGCGCTCGCTGAATACGGCACAACGCTGTTCGGGCAGGAGATTAACTTCATAGGCAACGGCCTAGGAATTGACGGCAAGCTGAGCAGAAGCGGCGCATATAACTACGTCGATTGCCTCTATGTCAGGCTACCCCTTCTCTACGGATGGGTCTTCACGACACTGTTTCTCGCCGGCATAACGCTTGTGACTGTTTTGGCCGTAAAGAGGCGCAACTACGCCCTTGTTCTCGTCCTAGTTGCAATCGCTGCGCATTGCGTAGTGGACGACCTGGCTATCCGCCTGCAGTTCAGCACGTTCCTGTTCCTTATTAGTGCCTCTCTTGTTGAGGTGGTAGGTGGTTTTTTAGTTCGTAGTAGGTATAGAGCGCAAAGAAGGTTTGTTAATTGATGTGGTAAGATGGTTTTTGGCGACTTCCTCGTACCTATCAATATGAATAGTTAGGAGACATTCATGAAGATTGCCGTTGCCGGCACCGGCTACGTAGGCCTGTCCCTCGCCGTCCTGCTCTCACAGCACAACGAGGTGCATGCGCTGGACATCGTCCCCGATAAGGTCGAGAAGATCAATAACTTCCTGTCGCCCATCCAGGACGACGAGATTGAGCGCTTCCTGGCTGAGGCGAAGGCGGGCGAGCGTAAGCTCAGCCTGCATGCGACGCTCGATGCCAAAGAGGCCTACGAGGGAGCCGACTACGCTATCGTCGCCACGCCGACTAACTACGACAGCGACAAGAACTTCTTCGACACGAGCTCCGTCGAGGCCGCCATCGCCGCCGTGCGCTCGGTGAACCCGGACGCCTGGATCGTCATCAAATCGACGATCCCCGTTGGCTATACCGCGGGACTGCGCGAGAGGCTGGGCGACGGCAAGATCTTCTTCAGCCCGGAGTTCCTGCGCGAGAGCAGGGCACTCTACGACAACCTGCACCCCAGCCGCATCGTGGTGGGCGCGCCGAAGGACGACGCCGAAGCTGTCGTGGCTGCCGAGCAATTCGCCGGCCTGCTCGCGCAGGGCGCCGACCCCGCAGAGCTCGAGCGCGAGAACGCCGATGGTACCGTTGGCATCCCGGAACTGGTGCTCGGCACCACCGAGGCGGAAGCCGTGAAGCTCTTCGCCAACACCTACCTGGCGCTGCGCGTGGCCTACTTCAACGAGCTCGACACCTACTGCGAGGTTCGCGGCCTCAACACCCGCGACGTCATCGACGGCGTGTGCCTGGAGCCGCGCATCGGTTCGCACTACAACAACCCCAGCTTCGGTTACGGCGGATACTGCCTGCCCAAGGACACCAAGCAGCTGCTGGCGAACTACAAGGACGTGCCGCAGAACCTGATCGAGGCCATCGTGGAGGCTAACCGCACCCGCAAGGACTTCGTCGCCGATGAGGTGCTGCAGATGGTGTGGGACCGCGTTTACGCTGGCAAGGAGAAGCCCGTCGTGGGCGTGTACCGCCTGACGATGAAGTCCAACTCCGACAACTTCCGCGCGAGCTCCATCCAGGGCGTCATGAAGCGCGTCAAGGCCAAAGGCGTTCCCGTGGTCGTCTACGAGCCTACTTTGAATGACTCTGAGTTCTACGGCTCTGAGGTGACGCACGACCTGGAGGCCTTCAAGCAAAAGTGCGACGTGATCGTGGCCAACCGCTGGAGTGATGACCTTTCTGACGTTGCCGGAAAGGTGTACACCCGCGACTTGTTCAAGAGGGACTAGGCGCATGGCGGCACGCGAAAAGATCTGCGGGACGGCGAAGGGTGCGCGGACGGCCAAAGAGCGGGATTGCGGCGTCGACCTGATTCGCTTCGTGGCCTGCTGCGCCGTGGTTGGGCTCCACACGTTTACCAACGGGTTGACGCCGGTGAGTACCGTCGCCTACTACGCCTGCGGCTTCGCCGTGCCGGTGTTCTTCATGGCGAGCGGCGCCTTCCTTTTAAACCGGGGGGGGGTCGCGTATTCCTATGTGATTAGGAAGCTCCGACAGCTGGCTGCCGTCCTGCTCCTCTGGGCTCTGGCGGTCTCCGCCGTCGCCGCGGCGGGGAAGGCTGCGACCGGGGCGGCGGACCTGGCCGTTTTCCCGACGACGTTCCTGTCCACGTTGAAGGGCACACTGCTCCAGGGCGGACTGCTCTCCCATTGCTGGTTCCTGTGGGCGCTCGCCATCCTCTACGCGCTCCTGCCGCCGCTCTCCAGGCTCACGATGAAGGGGAAGCTCGCCCTGTTCGGCGCCGTTGCGGTGCTGGGTGTCGCGATCCAGGCTGCCTCCTGCGTTATCGGCGAGCCCTTGGAGTCGCACGTGTCACAGACGTTCAGGGTCTGGATATGGATCGAGTACTTTCTGCTCGGCGGCTTGCTTTACCCATTTTGCAAGAAAGGTCTCCGCGTCGGGCCGACCGGCACGCTTCTGGCCGCATCTACTGTCGCGGCGGTCGCGTGGCAGCTGTTCGCTGGCTCTGCGCTCATGCCGGAGGCGTCCGGCGCGGCGCACGCGGAGTACTTCTACGACAGCCTCGCTTGTCTCGCGTGGTGCGCCGCGTTTTTCGCCTTCGTCGAGACGCTGCGGCCCGGCCGGAAGCCTTGGGTGTACCTGGGTTCGCTCACCATGGGCGTCTACCTACTCCATAAGCTCGTGATACGCGCGGTCGGGCACCTAGTGCCGTTCACCGACATCGTGTGGGGCAGCGGACTGGGCTTCCTTGTCGTTCTGGGGCTGAGCTTTTTGGCGATCGGGATTCTCAAGAGGTTCTTCCCACGGGTGTTCAAACTGTTCTGCGCGGTGTGAGTGGCGCAATAAAATGAAATGCGCTCATAGATGAGGCCCGCAAAATGCGGGCCTCATTGTTTCGGTTAGTAAATCATTTCGCCTGTTTTGGGGTCGAAGTAGTGCGTCTCTCCGTCGATCTTCTGCTCGCCGTGAACCAATGCACCATTCTTGTAGTAGCAAACCGACCCATCCTCTAGTTTTCCCCAGCCTTCCCTCGCTTTCTTAATTTACTCCGACTCGAAGTTATATCTCGCCGCCCACTCGTAGTTTGAGATTGCCTCGACGTTTGATGCGGCCGAAAGCTCTACATTGGCGTCGTCGGTCTCCCATGCCCTCTTATTCATCGCATAAGCAACAATCCCATTCTGAATTCCCGAGATACTCGGCGGAAAGGACAGGTTATCAGCATCAATGGAAAAGCTCTCTTCCTTGGCATTCAAGTGCTGCTGAATGCGGTTGGCATACTTCTCCGCCCATTCATCGGCCTTGCTATTTCGTACAAAGTATTTATTTGATAGGTCGGTTGAACGGTAGACGTAGTCGTCCTTCTGATAGTTTGCCGTGTGGTCGGAGTGGGCGATTACCATGAGTTCGTCAGTCAGGCCAAAGTACAGATGGCGCTGGTCCAGATCCCCGTACCAGTTGTCGCTGGTATCGTTCCAAGCTAGGTCCATTTGGCACCATTTACCGTCGATCTTTACGGCGTTCCAGGCATGGCCGTTGCCAGTGATGCGGCCGTTGGCGATGCCCGCTGCGTTAAGGAGCTTGGAGTAGATGCGCTGGTAGCTCTCGCAGGTGCCCTGGTGGCGCGTGAGGCCGCTTTCGGCCGAGCACCAGTTGAGATTGTGGTCGTACTCCAGCTGGTCGAGCGTCCAGTCGTGGAGCCGCAGCGCCATGTCATATTCCGAGCCGTTTGTCTCTTGCCTGCACTGGGCCACTGCATTGTTGACAATCTGCGTGATGCTTGGGCGGGCGGCGTCGTTTACGGTCACTTCTGCCGTTGTGCGCAGGTAATAGACTCCCTTGTCGTTTTGGGGGTCGTTTCTGTCGTTGTCCATAAAGTAGAAGTAGACGCGGTATGTGCCCGATGCCGTGAAGACAAAGGTAAAGTCGTGGCCCGCGGTGCCCAGGTTGTAGTAGCTGGCCCATGCCGGGCGCGACGGGTCGCAGACGCTTTCCTGGCTGCCGCCGTCCCAATAGGTGGGTACGTCCATGCGCGCCTTGGCCTGGGATGAGCCATTAGTTTGGGTTACGCGGAAGGTCGTCGCGGTGCCCGCGGGGGCGTCGTTCCACGAGACGATGAAGGTGACGCCGTTTTGACTTGCCGTGGCGGAGTGGGCGTAGCCGGTTTGTGACGTGGCGGAGATGGCCT
>DXZP01000024.1:0-31383 GCA_019419605.1 Collinsella sp. | reverse complement strand
GGTGCAGTTGCGGTCATAGATCTATCCCCTCGGTCTATATGGCGTTACAGACATAGAGGATGGTACCAGTTAAAGCAGAGTTAATGTCAAGCGCGGCACCTAGTCATTGGGGACAGACTTAAATGACTGAAACCACTCATTGGGGACGGACTTAAATGAGTGCCTCGCCACCTGGCAGCTAGGGACGTTCCTTTCCTGCCGGCAGCTGGGGACAGTCCTTGCCAGCACGGCCGGCGAACCGGCAAAGACTGTCCCCGATGATTACTCCTGCACTTTGAGGGCTTCGGCCAAGCTGACGCGCTTGATGGAGCGCGTGTGCAGCAGCGCCACGACCAGGTAGGTCGCAAAGCCAATGCCCACGCACGCCGCCATGGACCAAGCGGGCACGTAGATCTCGATATTGCCGTTATAGGCGAGCAGCATCGAACGGAAGATGGCCGTTAGCGAGCCAATAATGACCGGCAGGCTCAGCACGAGTGACGCCGCCACGCACAGCGTGATCGAGCGGATGTACAGATGCGAGATCTCGCCATCGCGATAGCCAAAGACTTTCATGTAGCTGATCGAACGGGCACTGTGGTCGATCACAGCCTTGGTCAGCAGGTACATAAACAGCAAGAAGATGAACACCGCGAGCCCGACCATCATTCCGATCATTTTGCTCATCATGCCGATGAATTGGTCGCCCACGGCGCGCATGTCGTCGGGCGTGGTGTCGCCGGCAAAGTAACGAGCATCGAGGTCGAGCTTCTCGTTGCTTACATAGCCGTTAAAGTAGGCGGCGTCGTTGTCGAACAGCTCATTAAAGTCGTCGATACTCATATAGATATTCATGTCCGACTTGGAGCCCCAGGCACAGTCCTTGCCCGCGTACTCAAGGGAATAATACTCACCCTCGTACTTGTCGCTGAGCGTGACCTTCTGGCCCTCGCTCCAGCCAAACTTGTCGAGCAAGCCACCGCCAAAGACGACGCGCCCATCGCCAACGTTGAGGTCTTTCCAATAGCGCGAATCGGGCGGGATGCCGTAGACGGAAATCGTCTCCTCGCCATTACCATCGCCGCGGTCGTATTGCAGCTGGTAGACGGCGTATTTCTCGGCCTGTGCGATTGCGCCCGCGCCGTTATCGGTCGTATTGACCGGGTGGATATCGTCGTTGTCGGTGTCAATCTTAGAGGCCTTGTCAATCAGGTCGATAGCCTCGTCGCGGTTGCAGCCGAGGGCATCGGCAAGGTCATCGAGGCGCGCATAAAGCGCATCCTTCTTGTCCTGGACCTTGGCGAGCGCGTCCTGCGCCGCGGCCAGGCTCTCGGCAGACGGAGCGCTGGTCGCGGCATCGGCTGCCGCCTGCGCTGCATCGGCCGCGTCGTCAAGCTCGTCATCGGCATCCTGAGCGGCAGAAAGCAGTGCGCCGTCAACCGACTGCAAACGCTCGAGTGCCGACCACTGCTCGCGCTCCTCGGCAGTGCCCTCGAGCTCCAGCGGCGCCTTGAGCGTGTACTGGTGCTCGGCGACCAGGCTTGTCTCGAGGTTGTCCGCATAGTGCGTCATCGTGGGCAGAATCGCCAGGCCAAAGAGCAGCAGTAGCGACGCAAATGCAATGCCCACGAAGAGCGTGGCGAAGTTGCCCAGATTGCGCAGGAAGATACGCAAGCGGAAGCGGGAAACAAAACCCATGCGCTCCGGCAGTTGCATACCACGCTTGGTACCCGACTTGCCGCTCGCCTCGTGACGAAGGAACTGCAACGGCGTCTTGCCCATTTTGCGGAGCAGACCCACCAGCGTGATGAGGATGAGCGCGGCGGCGGGAACCACGGCGCACTTCACAAAGATTTCCCAGCTCCAGTACACCTGGAAGGGCGGCAGACTGTACGAGCCGTAGTAGAGACTGCGCATGGGCTCGGTAAAGAACACAACGCCGAGCGCAGTGCCCAAAAGCGCCGCGACCACGCCCACGATGGCGGGAAGTGCCAGGTAGTGCAGCACGATCTCGCGGCGGCGGTAGCCGCTGGCGAGCAGCGTGCCGATAATGGCGCTCTCCTCCTCGATGGTGGCGTCGGTGAGCACCACAAAGACAAACGCCATGATCACGATGATGATGTCGAGCAGCGTCATCCACATCGTGGAGTCGCCGTCCACGTCGTCGCGCGCGTAGCCAATACCCTGGTTGGAATCGGCGTCGATGAGGTCATCCACGCGTGCATCGGCATCGGTGAGCGCCTCCACCATATCCTGCTCCGCATCGACGCGATCCGCGGTGGAGAGATCGCGATCGGTAAAGGTAAAGGAGTAGGTGTAGGCAGGCGCGCCGCCGGCGTCCTTAAGCGCGGCAAAGCCGGCGTCGGTGACCTCGGCCACACCGTACGTGATGGTGTTCACCGTAAAGTCCGAATTGTTGAGGAACAGCGCCTGGCTATCGGGCTGGGTCATGATGCCGCAGATGGTGTAGGTGCGACCCTCGAGCTCGACTTTATCGCCCACGGACAGGTTGTTATTGGTGGCGAAGACACGGTCGATTGCCACCTCGTCGTCCGCCTTAGGCCGCCTACCTTCGCAGTAGGACGCGATATCGACCTTGGTGCGGTGCGCATAGGTGCGCAGCGTGCGCTTGGTGCCGTCGTCGCCGGACGCCTTTTTGATGATGGCGTCGATGGAGAAATTCTTGTAGAGCGTGACGCCGCCGACGTCGTCGGCCGCGTCCTCGGCTGCCTTGAGTTGTTCCTCGGTCGCCTCGAAGGAGGTGGTCACGCGGCCGTCCTCAATCGTGTACGCATCGCGCATGTCATCGATAAGGCAGCCGATGGAATGCGCCGCGAGCAAAAAGCCCGAGGTGAGAGCGATACTTCCACACATAAGCAAAAAGATGCCCAGGTACTTGCCGATATTGCGGCGCAGCTCGCGTGGAAGACGTTTTGCGAGAGGTGTCATGGCGCCGCCTACCAATCGAGCTCGGCGGCCGAGACGGGCGACTCGTTGAGCTCATCCTCGACGATGCGCCCGTCGCGCAGGCGCAGCACGCGATTGGCCATGCGCGCGATGGCGGCATTGTGGGTGACAATGATGATGGTGCAGCCGTAGGTGCGGTTGACATCCTCCATGAGCTGCAAGATTTCCTTGGACGTCTTATAGTCGAGCGCACCGGTGGGCTCGTCGCACAGCAGCAGGCCCGGGTTTTTGACGAGCGCACGGCCGATGGCGCAGCGCTGCTGCTGGCCGCCCGAAACCTGGCGCGGGAACTTGTTGCGGTGCTCGTAGAGGCCCAGCGAGCGTAGCAGGCCGTCAATGTTGAGCGGCTTTTTGGACAGGTGTGCCGTGACCTCGATGTTTTCCTTGATGGTGAGGTCGGGCACCAGGTTGTAGAACTGAAAGACAAAGCCCAGCTCACGGCGGCGATACTCGCCCAGGTCGGTAGGCTTGAGCACCGTGAGGTCGCAGCCGTCCACCATGATAGAACCGCCGTCGGCATCCTCCAGGCCGCCGATCAGGTTGAGAAAGGTCGACTTGCCCGAGCCCGAGGGCCCCAGCATGACGCAGATCTCGCCGCGGTTGATGGACGCGTCGATGCCATCGAGTACCGTCAGGCGTGCATCACCGTCGCCGTAATGCTTTTTGAGATCCTTAACCTGGACATAGGCTTCCTGCGTTGCCATGGTATCCCCCATTGTTAGCCTCATACTACTTTATGAGCGTAATAGTAAACCTTGGCGAACTATTTTGGAGCGAGGCCTGGGATTTATTTCAGACTAGTCATTGGGGACGTTCTTAAATGACTAGCTGTTGGGGACACTCTTTCGCCACCCGGCAGTTAGGGACGTTCCCTTTCTGCCGGCAGCTGGGGACAGTCCTTGGCAAGCCGGCGGTTCGGCAAAGACTGTCCCCAATGACTAGTCGTTTAAGTCTGTCCCCAATGAGTACCCGATGACTAGGTGGCTAGGCGTGGGATTTGGTGCGTGCGAGGGCTAGGCCTACGGCGGCGATGGCCGCGGCAAAGAGCACGGTGACGCCCAGGTCGCAGGCGATGTCCCCCAGCACGGCGGACGTCAAATCCGAGGCAAGCGCCTTACCAATCGCGTCGTTCACCCAATATGTCGGCACAAAGTGCGCCACGGTCTGCACGGCCGAGCCCATGAGCGACAGTGGCATCCAGGCGCCACCCAAAAACGTCATGAGCATGCCGAGCAGGTTGCCCACACCGTTGAGCAGCTCCTCGCGCGCGCCCAGGCTCGACAGCGTAAAGCCAACGGCCAGTGGCGTCAGCGCTAGGGCAAACGTTGCCGCCAGCGCAAGGCAGACGCGGCCCACGCCGACCTCGGCAACCGCGCTGGCAAAGCCCACGACGCCCATCATGCTCGACACAAACCAGATACAGACGGTGAGCACGGCGGCGGCCGCAAACACGGCAAGCGAACGCTGGCGATCGGAGATTGGGCCGGCATCCATGCGGCGCACGCGCTCGGGCTCGTTCATACCCGAAAACACCAAGCCCACCGACACGATGACCGACGAGATAATCGCGTACGCGCCAAAGTTGAAGTACGACTCGAGCGTGGCGGCAGCAGCCGAGTCGACCTTGACCCGCTCGATCTGGACCTCCGCGCGCTTTGCGGCCGCGTGCTCGGCGGCCCTTGCGACGTCACCGTTGGAGGCAGCGGGTTCAAGCGCCGCCGCAGCGCCCGCGAGCGAGATCCAGCGCGAGGCCTCGGCGGACGAAAGCGCCGCCGCCATGGTGCCGGAACCATAGGTCACGTCGAGCTTGGGCAGGGCCTCCCCCGCACGGGCGGCTGCAACAAGATCGTCCTCAAACCCCTCCGGGATAAAGAACACGCAATCGGCACTGCCCTTGGCGCTGTTGCTCTTGGAGAGCGCGTCGGCAAGGTCGTATGTGTCGTCGCCGACGCCCGTGACCAGGTCAAAGCGTGAGCCCAGGTGCTTGGTAAGCGCCCGCGAAAGGTCGCTATTGTCGCGGTCGACCACGATCACGTTGGTGTCGTAGGGCTTGTACTCGGTAAGCTGCGACGAGTTCCAGCTCAACGAAGCCGCGATGAATACGCCCATGAGCGAGATGAACACCGTATAGATGAGCAGGTAGAACGGGTGCGCCAGCGCCATGCGAAGCGCGGTCTTAAAGGTGCTCATAGCGGCTCCTTCCAAAGATCAGTGTAGCGGCGGCGACAAACACCAGGGCCATCAGGACGAGCGCGCCGGCGCGAACAGCGAAGGGCCCCAGGTCCTCAAAGAAATACAGGCGATTGAACATGTCGCAGATGAGCTTGACGGGGTTGAGCCAGCACTCGACCGGACAAGCGCGGGCGACGTCGTCGGCAAGCGCCATCGCCGGCTCGCCGTAGAGGCCGGCGAACAGGGCGCACGTGGTGGCAAAGCCCGTGAGGATGCCCGACTTGGATGCCTTGCCGCCCTTAACGGGAAGCGTGCCCACAAAAAGCCCCAGGCCCGTGGCGGCAAGCGCGGATGCAGCCCCGCCCAGCAGGCACAACCCCTCGCGCCCGCCAAAGTCGACGCCCACGACCAGGCGCACGTAGCCGATCGCAACCGCCATCGATGCAAAGGAAACCAGCCACGAGCCGACAAAAATGCCGGCCAGCGACGCCGTCTTGGAAAGACCGCCCACGCAGCGGCGCGCGCCAAGGCCCGACAGATTAGGCTGCAAATCGACGACGCTCAAGGCGGCAAACTCGGCAGACATCATCGCGACCAGGCCAAAGAGCGCGTAGTAGTAGATGACCGTGCCATCGGGCGTGGCACGAGTCAGGCTCATGCGGCGGGTTCCGCCCTCGAGCGACAGGGCGTGCGCAACCGCCGCCGGATCGGCGAGCGCCGCCGGGTTGTCCTGGGCAATCTGGCGCATGAGCTCGACATTTTGCGTATACGAGCTTGCCACCGTTTCAAGGATGCTGCGGTCGGTGAGCACCGACGAGGCGCGCGAGCTGTCGTAACTCGACAGCAGCGTGAGCCTGGGCGTGCCCGCGGCATCAACCGTATAGATGCCCGCGACCTCGCCGGCCTTGAGCGCTTTGCGCGCGACAGCCAAGTCTTCGTACTCGCTCACATCGAGCAGCTGATCGTCGCCTGCCTTGGCAAGCGAAGCTGCCACATCCTTAAAGGTCGAGGCATCCCAGGCCTCGTCCGCCACGACGGCAACCGGCACCGGGTCGACCGTGCCGTCGGAGCTGAGGTTCGCAAACATAAACATGAACATCGTGGAAAGCGCGATAGGAAAGAGAGCGCCCCAGACCCACGTGCTCGGCCGGCGCAGCAGCGTCTTGACCGTGGTGATGATGGTGTTGAACATGGCCGCCCCCTAGTCGCGCAGCTCGCGGCCGGTGATCTCGAGGAACACGTCGTTGAGGGTCGGCGGTTCGGAATAGATGCGGCCGAGCGGCACGTCATGCGAGCGCAGCGCATCGAGAATGTCCGTCAGGTTGTGCGGGCTCGCTTCGCACGAAAACGTGAGCTGTCCCGCCGTTGCCGAAAGGTCCAGAACGTGCGGCAGGCTTGCGACGGCACCGAGCGCCGCACTCGGAACCTCGCCGACCTCGATTACAATCTTCTCGCCCATCTGAATCATGCGCTTGAGCTCGTCGTTAGTGCCCTGCGCCAGCACGCGGCCGCCGTCCATGATCATGATGCGGCTGCAGATCTGCTCGACTTCCTCCATGTAATGGCTGGTATACACCACCGTGGCGCCCTCGTCGCGCAGGCGGCAGATGCCCTCCAGGATGGCGTTGCGGCTTTGCGGGTCGACCGCCACCGTGGGTTCGTCAAAAAAGATGAGCTCGGGCTTGTGCGCGATGCCGCAGGCAATGTTGAGACGACGCGCCAGGCCGCCCGAGAGCTTGCCAGGGCGGAACTTGGTAAAGTCGCCCAGGCCGACAAAGTCGATCGCCTCGTCCACCAGCGCGCGGCGGCGCTTGCGGTCGTTGACGTAGAGGCTGCAGAAATAGTCGATGTTCTCGCGCACGGTGAGCTCGTCGAACACCGCCACCTGCTGCGGCACCACACCGATGCGGCGCTTGAGATCGTAGCGGGCGGGCGTCATGCGCTCGCCGAACAGCTCGATGGTGCCCTTGTCGTAGGCGAGCAGCTGCAGGATGCAGTTGATGGACGTGGTCTTGCCCGAGCCGTTGGGGCCCAGCAGGCCAAAGATCTCGCCGGGGGCGATACTCAGGTTAAAGTGGTCGAGCGCAATAAGGTCGTCGTAGCGCTTAACGAGGTTTTCGACGTGGACGATGTCTGTCATGAGGCGGCCCTTCTGTTGCTTGTGGCCCGGTATGATTGCATCATCGCAGGAGCTGACGGCGCGCACCAGTGAGCTTTGTCACGAGTGCGGGGCGGTCGCGTAGCCTGCTGACGCGACCGCCCCGCCGCGTGGGAGGAATGTCACGGTTGCTTTGAGTGGCGCCTCCCCCGTGCGCGGCATCGCGTACAATACCCGTATGAACAGGCTATTCGACAAATCGATCGTGCTAGCGTGCTGCATCGCAGCCGCCACGGGCCTTGCTGTGGATGCTCGCCTGGTCGCGGCGTTTTGCCTTGGCGTTATTGCCACCTCGCTGGCTGAGCTCGCGCAGGGGAAAAGCGCCCGGCGCGCGAGCGAGACCGCGAGCTGCGCTTACATCATCGCGGCTGTCTTCGTGCCGCCGTTTGTGCCGTTTGCGCCCCTCGCCCTCTATGACATTGCGCGGCGGGTGCGCCGTGAACGCGTTTGGGTCGCGCTGGGCATTGGCGTCGCCTTTGTCTTTGCGCTCGTCGCGAACCTTCGCGCCGACGCGCTCACCGCCCGAACGCTCCTGCTGACCGCCATCCTTTCGGTTGCCGCCACCTTGCTATCGCTACGTACCGCCCAGTTGGAGCGCGAGCAGCAGCGCATGCGCCGTACCCGTGACGAGCTGCAGGAACGAGCCCTCGCGCTCGAAGCGCGCAACCGCGATCTTGCCGATCGCCAGGACTACGAAGTCGAGCTCGCGACGCTCGCCGAACGCGCCCGCATCGCGCGCGAGATCCACGATAACGTCGGGCACCAGCTCACGCGTGCCTCGCTGCAGACCGAGGCCCTGCGCGTCGTGCACGCCGACGAGCCCGGCGTCGCCGCCGATTTCGCCGACGTTAAACGCACGGTTGACGAGGCGCTCCAGCTTGTGCGCACCAGCGTCCACGCGCTCAACGACAACGCCGTCGACCTTTCCGTGCAGCTCGAACGCATTGTTGAAGGCGCGCGCTCGGACAGCGGTCCGCAGATTGAGCTTGAGGTTTTGGCCGAGCATGCGCCCGCCAACGTCGCCAACTGCTTTGCGGCGGTGCTGCGCGAGGCGCTTTCCAACGCCATGCGCCACGCCCATGCCAAAACCATTACCGTGCGGTGCATGGAGCATCCGTCGTTTTACCAGCTCATCGTTACCGATGATGGCGCAGACGCGACCCCGGCGCGCAGCAGCAACGTCGCAGAAGGCATGGGGCTCGTCTCCATGTGCGAGCGCGTCGAGGCGCTTGGCGGAACCTTCACCGCCGGCCTGCGCGCCGGCGCCCCCGGCTGGCGCGTGTTTGCCACCGTCCCCAAACAGCAAGGAGATGACGCCCGATGAGGCTCATAGTTGTCGACGACGACCGCTTGGTAGTCGATTCGCTCAAGATTATCCTGGGCGCCCAGCCGCAGATCGAAGTGGTGGGCACCGGCGCCAATGGCAACGACGCGGTGGCACTCTACGCCGAGCACGCGCCCGATATCGCGCTGCTCGACATTCAGATGCCGGGGCGCGACGGCCTTTCGGCGGCGCGCGAGATCCTTGAGCACGACCCCGCGGCACGCGTGGTGTTTCTGACGACATTCTCGGATGACGAGTACATTGTGTCGGCGCTCAAGCTGGGCGCCCGCGGTTACCTGATCAAGACCGATGTCGCCGCCATTCCTCCGGCGTTGGCGCAAGTCATGGACGGCAAACGCGTGCTCGAGGGCAAGGCGATCGAAGATGTTGACTTTGACGGGATGGGCGACAAGACGGGCACGCCCCGCCGGCCCGCAGCCTTCGCCAGCCTAACCGACCGCGAGTTCGAAGTCGCCGAGCTCATCGCCCGCGGCCTCGACAACAAAGAGATTGCCGCCACGGCTTATATGGGAGAAGGCACGGTGCGCAACCACATCAGCTCGATCCTGGCAAAGATGGGCCTGCGCAACCGCACGCAGATCGCCATCGCCTACCTGCGAGGGTAATTGCCCGACGATCAACCGCTCCGGCATAGCAAAATGGCTGCCACCGTTTTAATGCCATTTCAAAACTATGCCGGTTTCCGGGGCTGAGTCACGAGTCCCCAACCATGCCGATATTCGTGAAAATAAAACCGCAGGTAGACGAGCCGTCATTTTGCAGAAAACGCGGGTATGGATTGGAGTCCTGAGTTTAGCCCCGTAAACCGGCATAGTTTTGTTTGAACGGTCCTGCGCGAACGCACCCACCAGCCGCGTGGGGCCAAAAATGATCCGTTTTCCTCCGTCCCCGGGAGATCATTTGGCGGCGCCAACCACGAAATCGGCCCATCTACTACGTTTGACTCGATACCCCCAACCATACCCCCGTTTTCCAGAAAATCGCAGGCGTTCTACCTGCGGTTTTGTTTTCGCTTTTTTGGCATGCTTGGGGGTAAGGGACTAAACGTAGTAGATGGGCCGATTTCGTGGCGGCCCTTCCTCCCCTGCGCACAAAAGTGCCGCCACGGAGAAGGGAGACGTCTCCGTGGCGGCTGGGGATGGGGGGTGGGGGCTATGTTCTGGCTCCCCGCCGGCCGCCCGGGGCCTTTTGGCCCCGGGCGCTACCAGCGTGCCTAGCGCTTACGGATACCCCAGACCAGGGCTCCGACGCCGGCCATGGCAATAACAAATGCCATGAGCAGTGCAGCGGCCTGCTGGTCACCCGTGGTGGGCAGGAAACCCTTGACCGTCTTGACGATGTTCGTCACGGTCTTGGGCGTGCCGGGGTCGGGCGTCGGCGTAGGGGTCTCGGGCTTCTTGTACGTGTTGTTGAACACGATACCCTCGACGCTCTTGTCGCCCTTGGTAAAGGCGACGTTCGCCTTGAGGTTGCCCTCGCCGTCGTCGACCACGTTGACGGTCGCGGTAAAGACGGACTTGTCATAGGTCATACCGGCCTCGTCGCCCTTGACCTCGCTGATGGTGTAGACGTACGTACCAGGCTCGTCGTACTCGAACTTGTCGAAGTTGATCTTGCCGTCGGCATCGTTGGTGACGGTGGACTCGACGTCCTCGCCAACGAGCTTAAAGCTAAACTCGTCCTTCTTGAGCTCGCGTCCCTCGAGCACCTTGATGGCGCCGATGGAGACCTGCGTGGGCATGGCGTGATACTTGTTGGTAAAGCCAGCCGACTCGGTGGTTCCCTCGAGCTTGTGCGTCGCGGTCAGCGTGCCGTCGCCATTGTCGGAGACGGTGGTCACGACGGTGTAGGTCGTACCGTCATAGGTGACGCCCTTGTACAGGCCGAGCGCGTTGGGACAAGCCTCGCACAGCGTGTACGTGTGCGTGCCGGGCGCCTCGTAGCGGATCGGGCCCAGCGTAACGTTGCCGCTGGCGTCGTTGGTGCCACTAGCGACAGTCACGCCGTCCTCGAGCAGCTCAAACGTGAACTCGCCAGCTGCAAGGTCGCGACCGGTCAGACGCTTAACCGTCTTGACCTGATCGGTCACGACAGAATCGGTAGGCGTCACGCTGTAGGTGTTGGTGAACGTGAAGGCCGCACCGTCGTCGCCGTTGCGCACGACACTCAGGTGTCCGGCACGGTCGTCAGTCACGGTGTAGGAAACCTTGCGCGCGGTGTTGGCGTCGTTAGTCACGCCAGGGGCGCTACCGGACTCGGTCACCGTGTAGGTAAAGGTGTGCGAGCGCGGGGCGGTGGGGGCTGCGGGCTCGGACTCGTCGCTGGGCTCGTCGGCGTTGACATCAGCGTCGGCGTCGGCCTCTTCAGCCTCTGCCTCGTCGGCCTCAGCCTCGTCAGCTTCGTCTGCCTCGGCCTTATCGGTCGCATCGTCCGTCACGCCCAGGGCGCGGTTGAGGTCCTCGAGCGTAAAGTGGATCTTGCCAAAGTCCACGTTGCCGGCCGCGTCGTTGGTTGCGGTCGTGCGCTCGGGCATCGGGGCACCCGCCTCGTCAGCGGTCACGGTAAAGGTAAACTTACCCGCGATGTCGGCCGGGGTCAGGCCCTCAGCTGCCTGGAGCTTCTTGGTGCCAGCGAGCGCGGCATCAGCGGCATCGGCGCCGTAGACGTTCTCGAACAAGGGCTGAATGCCGTCGTAGGCGGGCGTCGCCGTCAGAGTCCCGTCACCGTTGTCGACGACGATGACCTTAAAGCTAAAGCTCGGCTTTGCGGCGGTAATGCCCTTTGCTGCGAGCGGAGACGTGTACTCGAAGGCCGTGTAGTTGATGGTCCATGCAAGCTTGGCATCCGTGTCGGTACGGATGGCGCGGTTGGCGTTTACCAGGTCGGCGAGCATCTCGGTCGTGTAATGCAGAGCACCAAAACTCACTTGGCCGTTAACGTTGGTAACGCACGTACCCTCGATGGCTTCCGTCTCGCCCGCATAGGCGATGCCAAAGTAGAACTCGCCGTCGACCATCGGGCGACCGGTCAGGGTCTTGGTGGCAACGATCTGAGCAACGTCACCACCGTGCGCATCGGTCGATGCGCTATAGCTGTTTTTGAACGGGACCAGAGCGCTCTCAACCTTGTTCTCGCCGCTCTTGTGGATCGTCTCGTGCGTGCCCTCGGGACCGCCGGAGACGGTCGTCGTAGCGGTAATCGTACCGGCACCATCGTCGGTGACAGCGATCGTCACGGTACGGACAGCATCGTCGTAGGTGTAACCGGGCTTGTGGTCGTTCGTCTCGGCCACGGTGTATTTGAAGGTCTTGCCGGCGTCAGCCTGCGTAAACTTGACCTCCTTGCCGGCCAGAATGTCGATCAGGCCGACGGTTCCCTCTGTCGCTGCAGGGGACTTGTACACGTTGGCACCCTCGTGCAGGCCGAGCGCGTTGGCAGAAGCCGCGTCAGCGGGCGTCACGGTAAAGGTGAACTGGCCCTCGGTCATGGGACGTCCGGAGAGGGCCTTGCTAAGCTTAAGGCCGCCGGCCGCGGCGTAATCGAGCTCAGTGCGGTACGTGTTGGTGAAGCGGCCGCTTTCCTTCTTGGTGACGTTGGCGGTCAGCTTGCCCTCGCCGTTCTCGGTCACGGTCACTTCGGCGGTCGCGACATGTCCGTCATACGTCATGCCTGCCGCATTGCCCGCGTTCTCGCGGATCTCATACTTGTAGGTTCCGGCAGCCGTGTAGCGTATCTCGCCGAAGTTGATGGCGGCGATGCCGTCCTTCGCGTCCTTCTTGCTCACGGTCACGGTTGCGGGGTCGGGCAGCGGGGCGTCCGTACCCTCGGCTGCGCTGATGGTAAAGCTGAACTTATCGGCGTCCGTCCAGTCGCGGCCGTCAATGGCCTTGCTCAGGCCAAAGTCGAGCTCAGTGTCGAGCGGGGTCACGCTGTAGGTGTTCTTGAACTCGGCAACCTTGACGTCCTTCAGAACATGCGTGGCGCTGAGCGTACCGTCGCCGTTGTCCGTGATGGTGGTCTCGATGGTGAACTTGGCATCGCTGTAGGTGATCCCGCCGGCGTTGTCCTTGACCTCGCGCAGCGTGTAGGCGTGCGTTCCGGCCTTGATGTACTCGATGGTGCTCATCGTGATCTTGCCGTCGGCGGCGTTCTTGCCGGTGGCGACGACCCTGGCGTCCTTGCCCTCGCCCTCGACGAGCTCGAAGGAGAACTCGCCTTCCTTGAGCTCGCGCCCGGTCAGGACCTTGTTCGCGGTGATCTGGTCGGTGACGCTCGTCTCGACAGACGTCACGTTATAGGTATTGGTGAACGTAAAGGCTACGTTGCCATCCGGCTTGCGGGACACCCTCAGATTACCCTCGCCATCATCGGTCACGGTGAAGGAAACCGTACGCGAAGGCTTAGCGTCGTTGGTCACGCCAGCGACCTCGCCGGACTCGGTCACGGTGTAGGTAAAGGTGTGCTCGCGCTTCTCGGGCTTCTCGCCCAGGGCCTTGTTAAGGTCGTCGAGCGTAAAGGTAATCTTGCCAAAGTCGACCTTGCCCTTGGCATCATTGGTCACGCTCGCGTTCGCGGGCATGGGTGCGCCCTCTTCACCGGTCACGGTAAAGGTGAACTTGCCGGCAATATCGGCCGGGGTCAAGCCATCAGGAACCTGCAGGTTCTTCTTACCCACGAGCGATGCCGCGACGGGCGTGGCGGTGTAGGAGTTCTCGAACTTAATGCTCTTAACGTCCTCGGCGGCGCCCTGCAGCTCGTGCGTAGCCACCAGCTGGCCCTTGTTGTTATCGCTGATGGTCGTCACGATGGTGTAGGTCGTGCCATCGTAGGTGATGCCGCCGGCATTGCCCTTGACCTCGTGCAGCGTGTAGATGTGCTGACCGATCTCGGTGTACTTGATAGCCTTGAACGTAACGTTGCCGTTGGCGTCATTCTTGACGGTCTCGATAACCTTCGCGTCTTCGCCGAGACCCTCGCGCAGCTCAAAGCTGAACTCGCCGGCCTTGAGGTCGCGTCCGGTCAGGACCTTGGTCACCTTGATCTTGTCGGTGACGCTTGAATCGACGGAATTTGCAGCGTAGGTGTTCTTGAACTCAGTCTCGCCCGAAGTCACCTGTACGTCAGCGCTGAGCTCACCCTTCTTGTTGGGCGTTACCGTCACGGTAATCTCCGCGACATTCCCACTGTAAGTGATGCCATCGATAGTTTGGCCGGCGTTCTTCTCGCTGACCTTATAAACGTACGTGCCGGGCTCGGTGTAGGTAATCTCGCCGAAATCGATGGCTTTGTTGCCCTGGGTCGCGACCGCGGTCGTGGACTTCGGCATCGGGGCACCGTTCTCGGACGTCAGACCAAACTCAAACTTGTCCTCTTTCGTCCACTCGCGACCCTCGAGCACCTTGGTCAGGCCAAAGCTAGCCTTGGTGTCAACCTTTGCCGGCGTCATGTCGTACTTATAGCTGATCTTGCCGTTGTTGCCCAAGTAGGAATTGACATGCGTCGCGGTCGCCTTGGCGGACACGTTGTTCCACCTGGGGTTGAGCACGTCGAGCGCGGTCTCGGTCAAGTTGCCGCCCACACCCTCCTTGGTGGTGTGGAGCTCGTCGATAAAGGCCAGGCGCGCGGTTCCCACGCTAAACGAAAGGTTATCGTCCTTGTCGCGAACTATGGCGCCGTCAAACTTCGCAGCGTCGCCGCCGATAAACTCGATGACGGCAGTGGCGGACTTGGCCTCGTTGTTCTCGCCCTGCTCCTCAAACTCATCCTTGTAGTAATAGGTGCCTTTTTCTGCCAGTGAAATCTTTGCAGGCTGTGTGCATTCCTTATCGGTGTAAATTGGAGTCTGCTTCTGGAAGTAGTAGTAGCGGTTGGTATCGGCCGGCTCAAAGTTCGCAACCGTATCACCCAACGCACCGGTCTTCCACTTGTTTGCGTAGAAGCTCACGGTCTTGCTGCCATCGTCGGCAACGGTCGTATTCTTTTCGATGTAAGTCTTGAGCCCCATGACCTTCTCAGGCGTAAATAGGTTGTCGAGCGCAACACTCTTCACGCTCGAAGCATACTTCACCTGGATGGGCTTAACGCTGTCGACCGAAAGCTTGCCGTCTACGGTCTTAAAGTGGCTCAGCGGAATCAACGATGCAGGAATGTTAACCGTTACGATATCGCCCTTCTGGGGATTGTCATCGCCGGCACGCTGCACGGTAATAAGCAGGTCTTTTGCCTTGCCGGTGAACTCATATGTGTCGGTATTGGTTTCTTCATTGAACGTCTTGCTCGCCTCGGTAAACGGCGTGCCGTTGATGACGACTTCGGTAAATCCATCGACCTGCATAAAGTCGCCCAGCTCGTCGGTAAACGTGATGTAGCCAGACTTGGTCTCGTCATATCCCTTATGGATTTCGGTCGGATAAGGCGCCTCCGATGTGATGGCCTGCGAGATGTCGTCGAAGACCTTCTTGAGCTCTTCGGCATTGGTCGCCGACTTGTAGTAGTCGGAGTTTTCCGCGCGTGTGCCGTGGGTATCCCATGCCGTGGCATTGGGATAGTTGCTCGACACGGCCTGCATGAACTTGTTCGCTTTCTTCGCTTCGTCTGTTCCTAAATCTTGAATGCCCGCACCGGGATTCGCTCCGCTAAAGATACCGATGGTATAAACGGTGGCCTTGCCGTCCTTCATGTTCTTGGCAGCCGTCACGGCATCGTTGGCAACCTTAGAATCAAAGTCGCTAAAACTCGTTGGCGTGCCGTCGGTAAAGAACACAACAATCTTCTTGGCGTCCGCACGGCCAGAAGTTTTGATGTTTTTCTCGGCTTGTTTCATACCATAATCGGCACGCGTAGCGCCAGCAGGTCTAATGGAATCGATCGTTTCCTTAAGACTCTTTGCGCCGCCAACCGTGCACGCCGTCAACCCTTGCATTGTCTGCGAGTAGTTGTAGCTATGGCCGCCGGAGCGATACGTGTCGTTTCCAACCTTATCGGTCTCATTACCCGCAAACTTAACAATGGCAACCTTATGCTGCCTATCCACGCCCTCGATACCCTCGTTTTGCTTGGCGATGGTATCAATAAAGCTGTTCGCAGCGTTCTTCAGCGCTTCGATACGCTCGGTCTTGTCGCCTCTGCCCATAGGATCATTCATCGAGCCAGAGGCATCCAGCACCATCACGATGTCAAGCGGCGTGGTAACCGTCACGGTTGAATTGGATGTCGAAGACATAGCCGAAAGCGTAGTCAAGAAATCCGACTCTTCGTTTTCTCCGGTTGCCTCAACCGTCTTGTCGGTCCAGATTCGGCCGACGTTTTGAGTCGTCACCTTATTGCCGCTGTGGCCGGCCGCCCATTTTTCCCAGCGTCCGCTGGTGTCGGGGTCGACGACCGTCGGTCCGCTCACTGTCGGCCCGTCCATTCCTGTGCTGGACCTGGCGTTGGCCTCGGGCAGCATGGCGAATGCTGCGGCTGGCAATACCAGCACTACGGCCAGTATCACCGCCAAGAGACCCCTCGTGTACTTACTCATCGCGTCTC
Source organism: Collinsella sp. (assembly GCA_019419605.1). Classification (GTDB taxonomy): domain Bacteria; phylum Actinomycetota; class Coriobacteriia; order Coriobacteriales; family Coriobacteriaceae; genus Collinsella. Next base: position 15,232 of record DXZP01000024.1, on the reverse strand, counting down.
CCTTCTCGCGGTCTCAGACCTTGCAACAGCCTAAAGTTACGAAATGAGACACAATTTGGGCAGGTGACACATGTTCCAGATTCTGTTTTGGGCGTGAGACAAATGTCTCACCAAAGTTGAGACACGGCGTTTTCGCAGGAAAACGGGTGCGACCGAAGATAGACGGGCCAAAATGGCCCAATTTTCTCCAGCCAGAGGGGGTTGATTAATAAACCCCGCCACGAAACCGGCCCATCTACTACGTTTAGCCCGATACCCCTGACCATAACCGCGTTTCATAAAAAACCGCAGGTGCTCTACCTGCGGTTTTGTTTTTGCGTTTTTCGCTATGGTTGGGGGTTGCCACTCAAAAGTAGTAGATGGGCCGGTTTCGTGGCGGCGGGGTCACATGGCGGCCCTCGCAGGGCCAAAATGATCCGTTTTCCTCCGTCCACGGGAGATCAAGGGCTGTTACGGATATGGTGACATTTCAAAACTATGCCGGTTTACTACGATAAAAATGAGATCCCCGACCACGCGTGACTTTTTCGCAAAACTGCAAGCCGTCTACCTGCGGTTTTGATTTTGCCAAATGCGGCGTGGTTGGGGGTAGGCGATTTATCGTAGTAATCCGGCATAGTTTTGTTCGCGGCGGCTCCACCGCTCGTTTAAGCGCGGGGCCGGTGGGGCATTTTTGCCCCACCGGCCCCATCCCAGCGCTATTCCGGCTTGGTTTCTACCGTGGGAGTCTTGTCCGCCGCGACTGGAGTGCGGGCGGTGTCCATAGTCAGGCAGTGTTTGGGGCAGCTCTCGATGCACTCGCCGCATACCACGCAGGCATACGGGTCAATCGACCACGTTCCTCCCTTGCGATCGACCGCGAGCGCGCCCGCCGGGCAGCGGCGCGCGCACATGCCGCAGCAAATGCACACGTCCATGTCGTTAACGATGTGCCCACGCAGGCGCCCGGGTGCCGCGAGCTTCTCCTGCGGATAGCACACCGTGACCGGCTGCTTGACCATAGAACCCAAGGCCGTCTTGGCAAATGTCAGCAAACTCATGCCGCGCCTACCTTTCCGTGCAGCTAATGCATGGGTCGATGGTCAGGATAATCATGGGCACGTTGGCAATAAGCACGCCCTGCAGCGCATGTGTCAGACCCGCCAGGTTCTGCGACGTCGGCGTGCGCACGCGGAAGCGGTCCAGGTTCTTGGTGCCGTTGCCGCGCACATAGTAATACGCCTCGCCGCGCGGCTGCTCAATCACAACCTCGCCGCGCGCGCCGTCGGCCGGCGTGAGCTTGGTACGCCCGCCGATACCGTCGTGCGGAATCTTGCCCACAAGCTCCTTGATGATGTCCATGGCCTGCGTGACCTCGGCGCAACGCACCTGGCAGCGGGCATAGCAGTCGCCATCGGTAGCGACAACCGGCTCAAACGCAGCCAGGTCCGCATAGGCACCGTCGCCAAACATGCGCACGTCGTAGTCCACGCCCGAGGCGCGCCCAAACGGACCGACCATCGAAAGCTCCAGCGCGTCTTTCTTGCTAATCACGCCCACGCCATGCAGGCGCTCGCCGCAGCTGTCATCGTCCAAAAACGTATGCACCAGAGCCTCGTAGTCAGGACGCATGGCATCGAGCGTCTGGACAATGCCTGCCAGCTCGGAGTCCTCGATATCATGCTTAAGGCCGCCGATCTCGTTAATCGACAGAATCACGCGCCCGCCGCACGTGCTCTCAAAGATCTTGAGAATCTGCTCGCGCAGTGTCCACGAACGATAGAACAGCGCCTCAAAGCCAAAGGCGTCGGCAAGCAGGCCCAGCCACAGCAAATGCGAGTGAATGCGCGAAAGCTCGTGCAGAATGGTGCGAATATACTGCACGCGGCCGGGCACCTCGATGTCGAGCATGCGTTCGCAGGCGCTGGCATAGCCACAGCTGTGGCCCACGGCGCAAATGCCGCAGATGCGCTCGGCGATGTAGCCAAACTGATGCATGTCGCGCTTTTCGGTAAGCTTCTCGAGCCCGCGGTGCACAAAGCCGATCTGTGGAATTGCCTCGACGACGCGGTCGTCCTCAATCACCAGGTCCAGATGAAGCGGCTCGGGCAGCACCGGGTGCTGCGGGCCAAACGGAATAACGGAGCGATGTGCCATGGACCTTACGCCTCCTTTTTCTGCTTGTCGCGGGCGGCCTTGGCGGCAAGCGCCGCGCGGACCTTGGCCGCTTTCTCGGGATCCATGGCGGCGAGCTTTGCCTCCATCTCGGCGGCCTTGAGCGCGGCCTTCGCAGCAGCCTCATCGTGCTGAGTATCGGAGCCGGCTGCGGCAGCGGGCTGAGCAGCGGCGCCCGCGGCATCGCCGGCGCCCGCAACGCCCTCCCCTGCAGCAGCCGCAGCCGCGGCGGCCTTCTCGGCAGCGGCCTTGCGCGCCTTGGCCTCGGCGGCCGCACGGACCTTCATGGCCTTCTCGCGCGCGGCCTTCACCTCGGGCGTGATAACGCTCATGGGCTCGGCAGTCGAAACCTGGTAGAAAAAGCCCTTAAAGTCAATCTGCATGTCGGTAATGGCAAGCCCAAACAGGTCGTGCGCTTCGTTCTCAAACGGAAATACCGCCGGATAGTACGAGCTGATGGACGGAATCTCCTGGTACTGATCAATTCCCTCAACCACCAGGTTCTCGATCGCATAGCTGCCGTCCTGCGCAATATGCTCCTGAGCAGCACGAACGTTGATAAACGTATAGACCAAGCGATACGAGCCGTCGTCGACGTTGCGCTCGGCGTGCATTTGCACAAAGCGCGCGCCGACGCCCTTGAGCGCCTGGACACGCGACAGGAGCTCGTCGATCCCAACGGTGGTATAGATAGCCTTTTGCATTACTCGGCCTCCTTTGCAGCGGCGGGCATCTCAGCAGGTGCGCCGCCAGCGGCGGGCTTCCCGGCAGGCGCGTCACCGGCACCGTCAGTCCCGGCCCCCGCAGCCACAAACCCGTCCTCGCCCAGCTCAACGCCGCCGTCCCAGGTAGCGGCACCGCCCACGGTAAGCGGATCGCCGCCAGCACGCATCACGGCCTCCTTCTGGTCCAGGATGCCGCACGCCTCCACGATGGCATCGATCACGGTCTCGGGACGAATGGCGCATCCGGGCGCGTACACGTCCACGGGAATCGCGCGGTCCACGCCGCCGATCACGTTGTAGGCATCGCGGAACACGCCGCCCGAGCACGCGCAGATGCCGCAGGCCACCACGCACTTGGGCTCGAGCATCTGGTTGTAGATCTGGCGCACGACGGGCAGGTTCTGAGCGTTGACCGAACCCGTCACCAAAAAGATATCCGCATGCTTGGGGTTGCCGGTGTTGACCACACCAAAACGCTCCGCATCAAACAGTGGGGTAAGCGAGGCCAGCACCTCGATATCGCATCCGTTGCAGCTCGAGCCGTCGTAATGAATAACCCACGGCGAGCGCGACATTTTATGATCCATGGATGCCGCCTCCTAAATAAACACGTCGACGAGGATGGGCATAAGGTTGAGCAGGCCAAACACCAGCGCCACGCCCCAGCCGAGCTTAAAGCAGCTGCGCCAGGTGCTACGGGCGAAGGTGTTATCGATCAGTACCTCGACAAAATACGTCGCGGCCATCACGACCAGGGCTACGGCCCAGCTCACCGGGTTGTCCCAGACAAAGAACATGCCCACCCACATCAAAAACAGCACGGTCTCGCACCAGTGCATAAGGGTCATCTTGGCCAGCGTGCTGCCGCTCATCTCGGTGGCGACGCCCTGGACAATCTCCTGATGCGTGTGATGCGAGTACGAAAGGTCAAACGGCGACTTGCGTAGCTTGATGGTAAGCACCGCGAGCAGCGCAAGGAAAATGGGCGCGCTGTACACGATGATGGGGGCTGACTGCCCCGTCACGGCAATGGAATCGAAGCTGTCGGTGGCAAGGTACAGGCCCACGCTCATCAGCAGAACGGCGGGCTCGTAGCTCATAACCTGCAGCAGCTCGCGATCGGCGCCGACCTGCGCAAACGGGCTTTGCGTCGAGGCGGACGCCAGCACCACAAAGATCGCGGCGAGCGTCACCATAAAAGCGCACAGCAGCGTGTTGGAACCCGACACAAAGATGCCGCCGCCTACCACGGTAAAGATGAGCGCACATGCCATATAGGTATCGTCCATGGTGTTTACGCTGGCAGGGGCCTTGCGCAGCAGTTTGGCAACGTCGTAGAAGGGCTGCAGCAGACGCGGACCCACGCGGCCCTGCATGCGAGCCGAAAGCTTACGGTCAAGGCCGTCGATCAGGCCGCCCACAAGCGGCGCCAGCAAAGCAAACGCCACGGTGCCAATAAAAATGCCCACGACGCCCGAGCCTTCGAAATACTTGCCGCGCAGCACCGAGGGCGCGCTCATGGCAAGCCGCTCGGGCCCAATCCACGCGCAACACAGCAGCGCAAACAAGATAATGCTGCAGCACACGACGCTACCCGCGGGGCCGATACGCTTCGCGCCAAGGGCATCCTCCGAGTACCAATTGCGCTTTTCGGCCTTCACCTCGCGTCCCATCGAGCCGCGGAAATGGCGGTAATTGTCGGTTCCCACACCCGAAAGATATACGTTTACGTGCGGTTTGTTGCTCACGCGGAATGAAGTCAGCAGCACCACGGCGATAAAAGCCACGATAACCACCATCAGATACATGGCATCCTTGCCAATAACGTACGGCACGCGGCCAAACACCATGGCCAAGTAAGGCGACACCAGACCGCTCGAGATAACCGGGAACGCCACGCAGCACAGAATCAGCAGCGCGGCGATGGTGTTGAGGGCCATCCATTCGGTCTTATGGACATTGACCTCAACGTTTTGAGCCGTGGGGTCGACGCCCGAAAGCTTGGCAAGCCACTTGCCCCAGAAGTAAAACGTCGCGGCCGAGCCAAAGGCAAGCACCATGATCATGAGCACGTTGCCGGTCTGGGCAAACGCCACCAGGGCGCCCCACTTGGACACGAGCATGCCAAACGGTGCCACGAACATGCCCATAATGCCCAGCATCATCAGGCGCGTCAGGTGCGGCATGCGGCTGAACATGCCGTCCATGTCCTCGATATTGCGGCTGCCGATATGATGCTCGGCGGTGCCCACGCACAGGAACAGCAGCGACTTTGCCACCGTATGGAACAGGATCAGGAAGATCGCGGCCCACACGGCCTCTGGCGCGCCGACACCCAGGCAGGCGCTGATAAGGCCCAAGTTGGAAATGGTGGAGTACGCAAGCACGCGTTTGGCGTTGCTCTGCGAGATGGCCATGAGGGCAGCGAGCAAAAACGTGATGGCGCCCACGCTCGTGACCATAAAGCCGGTCACGGGATAGATGGCATAGAGCGGGCTCAGCTTGACCATCAGGAACACGCCGGCTTTGACCATGGTGGACGAGTGCAGCAGGGCGCTCGTGGGCGTGGGGGCAACCATGGCACCCAACAGCCAAGTGTGGAACGGCATCTGTGCGGCCTTGGTGAGTGCGGCGAGCGACAGCAGAACGACCGGCATCACCAGCAGCGCGGATTGCGCGGTTCCGGCGCCGGAAAGCTCGATCATGCCCGAGATGGTCAGCGGCATGCCGTTAACGTGCAGGTACATGAGTCCGGCCAAAAACGCGATACCGCCCAGCATGTTGAGGATGATCTGGGTGAAGGCGTTCTTGATGGCCTCGGGCGTGCGCGTGTAGCCAATCATGAGGAACGAGCACACGGTGGTGATTTCCCAGCCACAGAACAGCCACTCAAGGTTGTCGCTTGTCACGATGACGAACATGGCCGAGAGGAACAGGAACATAAGCGCCAGGAACTGCGGGCGACGGTCGGGCGCGGTCTGCCCGCGCAGCGCTGCCTCGTGCTCGTCGTGGGCCTGGAAGTCCTTCATGTAGCCCAGGGCATACACGCAGATTAGGCTGCCGACAATGCCGACGGCAAGGACCATGATCACGCTCATGTAGTCTAGGTAGAGTGGCGTCGCCGTGACGGCTTCGGCCGCAGGCAGCGTCATGGCCGCAAAGACGACCGAGCCCACCAGCTGCACCACGCCGAGCACCGTGGTAAGCGCGTTCCTATATTTGTGCGCGTTGTACAGGATGACGGCGCACAGAACGACGTCGATGACGGAGCTGATGATCGAGAGCACATGCGAGGTGCCGGGGGCAACCTCGAAGCTCTGCGGGCCCGTGCCAAAAAACATGACGGCGACTACAACCGTCACCGCCATAATGATGCCAGAGCCTATGAGCCCCACCGCATCGCGGGCGCGGTCACCGCGCGCGAGCAGCATGCCCAGCGCCGGTACCAGCGGAAACAGGGTAAGGAAATACAGTAGCGTCATACCATCACTCCCCCATGCAAAAACGCTGCAATTGTTTAACGTTATAGCTCAGTTGAGGAGTAGCGGCGGCGGGTTTTCGGTCAACTGGGGAGTTTTAGGCGTACGGGGTAACGAGTCTGTCCGCTTTGGAGCAGAGAGGCGACGCTCCCCCTATCGCGGCGGCGAGCGCACGGGCCACTGCGCGCGGTTTATTAACCACTTTGGAGGATGTTCCAGTAGGCTCACGACGGTCCAAAAAGTTGGCGCGGCAAGAAAAATGCGCCCCTGTGGGCGCACCATCCCGTCCGCTATTCCGCCTTTTTAACGCGCGGCTTGCGACCGCGCGGCTTATCAACCAGCGCGGACTCACCGCTCTCGCGATACTGGCGGCACCAAGCCTTGACCGAAGACTCGCTGGGAATCTTGTGCTTGATCATGGCCTCGCGAACCGTTAAGCCGTTTTCCAAGCGGTCCTTGACCACGGCGAGCTTAACTTCGTACGAATAGGTGTGATGATGCGAACCGGCGTTGAGAACGGCGTCGGCACCGCCTACGGCATACGCGCGGGCCCACTGACGAGCCGTGGCCTGGGGAATGCCAAGCTCCGCGGCGAGGGCGCGATGACCGACCCCCTCTTGGAGGATCTCGACGGCGCGCTGCCTAACCTCGGGCGCATGCGTGCGAGTCCTAGTTGCTTCCGACATACCTGCCACTTCTTAGCCTTAACCGTTAATCTGCTTTCTTACGTGCAAGTTGGATAGTAGCATTTTACTGTTTGCTCAAAGCAGTTAATTAAAAAAGACGCGGCGTTATCTGGGCATTTGGCACCAATTTACGACATTTCTTTATCGATTATTTACGCTGGTAGCTGACTCGCAGCCAATCGTCATTCGCCTGTCAACAAAATTGACACCTCTTTATGTCCTTTGCTATAGCGGATATGATTATTAACCCCTCCCCCAATAATTTTGAGTAATCGGCAAGGCAGTAGACGTCCTTACTCCTCATGATTACCGCGCATTGCCATCCACCGGAGCAAAACAAAAAGGGCGGGGCCTGCTGCGCTTGCAGGCCCCGCACCGGTTGACACCCGACGGGGCACAGCCGGGCGAGGCGGATCCGTGCTACCGCCCCGCCTGGCCGCGATGTTCAACTACAGCTCGTTGGCCGCGTGATACGCCGTGCGAATGGCGCTCGCGATGTCGGCGGTGCGCTCGCCCGAGCAGTCGCCCACGCAGGTCACGGGCACCGTCACGCCATCCAGGTCAAACGCGTTGGCCTTGGAGCCCACGGCCATCACCACGTAATCGCAGGCGATCTTCACCGGCTCCTCGGGGCCGTCCTCGGTGGTGTGCACGGCCTCCACGCCCTCGTCGGTAATGGCGGTCAGGCGGGTCTTAACGTGCTGTTCCACGTTGTGGGCGGCGAAGTCGCTCATGATCAGCGGCAGAATGGTCTCGGACTCGCCCGCGGCAATCTTGTCGAGCATCTCGACGATCGCCACCTCGCAGCCGCGCTGCAGCAGGTACTCGGCAGTCTCGGTGCCCACCAGGCCACCGCCAATGACGGCGACGCGCCCGCTGAGCTCCACCTTGCCGGCCAGCACGTCCCAGCTCGAGACGACCTTGTCCGAGTCGGCACCCGGAACGGGGATGACCACGTCGTGCGCGCCCACAGCCACAATCGCGGCGTCGGCGGCGTTGAGATCCTCGGCCGTAGCGGCATGGTTGAGCTCGACCTTCACGCCCAGGCCGGGCAGAATCTTCTCGTAGTACTCGACCGAGCGCATGATCTCGTCCTTGCGCGGAGGCGCGGCTGCCAGCACAATCTGGCCGCCCAAGTGATCGCTCGCCTCATAGACGGTCACGTCGTAGCCGCGCTTGGCCGCCACGCGCGCGGCCTCCAAGCCGGCAATACCGCCGCCCACCACGGCGACCTTCTTGTCGCCCTCGCCCGGCTTGATGGCGATGGTCGCCTCGTCGCCGTTCTCGGCATTGAGCACGCACGAGATGTACTTGCGGTTTTGAATCGCGTCGACGCAGCCCTTGTTGCAATTGAGGCACTCGCGAATGGGCTCACCCGTGGCGGCCTTCAGCGCAATGTCGGGGTCGCACATGAGCGAGCGGCCATAGGCGATAATGTCGGCCGCGCCGTCCTCAAGAATCTTCTCGCCGGCCTCGACCGAAACAACACGGCCGACGGTGGCCACCGGCACGGAGACCAGGGCCTTGACGCGCTCGGCCACCGGCAGCGTCCAGTTGTAGGGCATGGCACCCATGGGCGGAATGGTGTCGCCCATGTTGCCGGTGTGGTTGGCCTGCGCGACCTGGATCATGTCGATGCCCGCGCCCTCGAGCAGCTTGGCGAACTCGCAGGCCTCGTCGGGCTGCAGGCCACCCTTGCCGCGCGGCGTGCCGTCGGGGTTCTCCATGATCACGGGGAGCTTGTACTCCACCATCAGCTGCGGCGCGGCTTCCTTAATGGCGGCGACGACCTCGAGCGCATAGCGAACGCGGTTCTCGAACGAGCCACCGTACTCGTCGGTGCGCTTGTTGAGGATGGCCGAACATAGCGAACCCACCAAGCGATCGCCGTGGACCTCGATGGCGTCGATGCCGGCCTGCTGCGCGCGAGCGGCCGAGGCAGCGATGGCCTCCTTGATCTGGGTGAGCTGCTCTACGCTCGCCTCGTTCACAAAGTGCTGCATGTCGTGGTGCAGCTTGGCATATGCCTGCTTGCGGATCTCGTTGGACTCGGCCATCTTGGCGGCAAAGGTCTCCTCGTCGCCGGCGGCCTTGGCCTCCTGCGCGGCCTTGGCGGCGGCCATGGAACCCATGACCATGCGGCCGACACCGGGCACGTCGTACTCGGGGTGGAACAGCTGCAGCGCGACCTTGGCGCCGTGCTTGTGAACGGCGTCGGCCAGCGCCTTAAACGTGGGGATCTGGGCGTCGGTCGCCAACTTGGGCGTGGGGCTTGCGGTCATAACGGGAGCAACGTCGCCGATGACGATGTAGCTCACGCCGCCACGGGCCAGACGCTCGTAAAAGGCCAGGCTGCGCTCGCCGATGGAGCCGTCACGCTCCTCGTAGCCGGTGGTCAGCGGCGGGAACATAATGCGGTTCTTGAGCTCAAGGGGGCCAACCGTAATGGGCTGGAGCAGCTTGGATGCAGGTGCGGTCATGGATATTCCTCTCTTGTAGGCGCGACGGCGATGATGCCGCGTAGTTGTCTAGAGGATATGGCATGGGGGTACGACAGCACAACGAAAATCGGCGAATATCAGGTGGCGGCAGGTGGATGGGACGGGGCGGCCCGTCGGTTTGTCTCAATCTGTAACAGTTACTCGGCAAAACCGGGTCTTACTGTTACAGATCGAGACATTCCTCTCGACCCATCCTCAACAATCTAGATCTGTAACAGCTAGGCCCACTTTTGACCCCTACCTGTTACAGATCGAGACAAACCAATCTAGCCTGCCGAAAGATCTAGATCTGTAACAGTTACTCGGCAAAATCCGTCCCCCGTGTTACAGATTGAGATGCTGGTTTGAAAGGTTAAGAACAGTGCCGAGAGACACAGGGCGGGCCGTGACACCATTTCCGCGCGGACGGCCGCATCTCGGCAACCAAAATGTAGCTCGCCCCCGCTATTCCGGACATTTCGACCTAATTACGGACATCGCCCGCGAATGTCCGGAAAAGGGAGTCGCCGTGTCCGAGACAAATACTGGCCAATAGTAGCTCTCAAGCTCCCCAGCAGAGTTCCTTACACCTGTCTGGCATGCGTCAAAATTAGACGTACGGGACACTCCTTCGACATAGTGCGGGCCACCCGCCGAAATGTCCTAATCTATAACAGTTGGCCGTCCAAATCAGATCTAGGTGTTACAGATTAAGATTTTGATATGAGCAGTTGATGATCGGAACGAAAGCACCGAATGGGAGTGGAACCCATGCCCACACTTAGAGCCGAATAACGGCAACCCAAGCGTAGAATAGCCCAACAATTCCGGACATTTTCAACCCATTTCCGGACATTATCCGCGGATGTCCGGAAATGGGCAATTGCGCCCGGAGCGAGATTCAACCAACAGCGGTTCCTAGTTCCCTAGTAAAGTTCCCTAGTTCCCGCTTTACCGACATGTACATGTTCGGGCGTACGGAGCGCCCCCTTCGATATGACAAAGATCGTCCTGCCGAAACATCTCGATCTGTAACACCTAGCCGCCCAAATCGGGTCCAGATGTTACAGATCGAGATTTTGTTTGGGAAGTTGAGAACTGGGTCGAAAACATTGATTCGCAATAACAAAAAAGCTCGCCGGCTAAGCCGACGAGCTGCAAGTTCTTGGTCGCGGGGGCAGGATTTGAACCTACGACCTCCGGGTTATGAGCCCGGCGAGCTACCAGACTGCTCCACCCCGCAATGTCTGGGCGCCTCATGTGCGCAAGAAAGAATATTACGCGGGAGTTCGGCGGACGGCAAGGAAAATCTCGTAGAGCATAATTCCTTCATATCTTGAACACCCCCGGCGCGAAGAGTCCAGGGCCCGCGACGCTCCTAGGCCATCTCGTCAAACGACGTCTCGTCGTCGGACAACATGGCCGCGTCATAGTCTTCGGGCCCATCGGCTACGCAGTCCTCGAACACGCGATACCTCTCGGCGCGCTCACGGGCAACGGCCGATGCCAGCCCAAAAGCCCGATCGAGCGACATGCCGCACATGAGCTGATACTCAAGCTCTACAGTGAAGTCGCCGCCCACGTCATTCGCCACATCGCCGGCGCGCATGCGCAGCTCGTCGTTCCACGGCAGCAAGACCTTTCGATCGTCATCCTCGTCCGCAAAGGACGCGCCCGCCGCAGCAAGACGCTCAGCCGTCACGTCTTTCGCCGTGGCGCAAATAAAATCTGTCACCGAAGGCTTCTCGCTGTTGATCATTGCCACCACCGTCTTATCGCCGTCCACGCGGGTCGCGGGAAACTCGTTCAGATATTTAGCTGCAGCGACATTCATCAACGGCAAATCGTCCACATCGATATTCCGATTCGTGAGCAGGCCAATGAGCTCGCGGTCATACGCCTTCGGCGCACCGTAAGAGCCGGGCGCCCACTCGGCAAACTGCCCAAGCATGCCACCTGTGGCCACAAGCACGCTTTCGGCGTCCCCGCTATAGCCAAACTCCCAGTGATAGGAATCGTGCAGCGGGAACGGCCGGCTCGACAGCGGCCCGCAATGCATATGCGTCAGGGCAAACGGATCACCCAAGAAGTCCACGGCAACCGCACCGGAATCACCGGCATTGCCATACCAAACGCGCACGCCATCCCATACTACCAGGCATAGCGTGCAGGCAAACGAAGTGATATCGGCAGCGGGCTGATCGACGGCCACGTCTGCGACCGCACGAAGCGCACGCTCAAACACGCCCTTAAGGGCAGAGGCATCACCCGGCACGAGCTCGCCCCGACGATACGCCTCGGCCGCGGCATCGACGGCAGCTTCGCTGGCAAGGTGGGCACCTTCGCCGCTCAAAATCATGGATGGCATACCGCCCGCGACAGCGGCAACGATCGCCTGGCGAGGCGCCGCGTCGGTCGCCGAGCCTCCGCCGTCCGGGCCACCATCCCCCGCCGTACCGAACGCGCGGGGCGGCTCAACCACCTGCACGCAGCAATGCTCCCGATTTCCACACCCCTGAATCTCGTGCCTGGCACTCGCAACACTCGCCTCGTAGTGAATCAACATCTCTGCTCCTTATCGTCCACACCGGCTGGGCGCGGCGGGCTCTGGTCCGTCCGGCGCCGCGTCCAGGGCTGCTTCCGCGGGCTTGGACCGCCCGCTTTGTCGCCGACAGTCTGGCAGCAAAACGGGCGTTTCGGTCGCACCCGGTTCAGCTGAACACGGGTCCAAACGCCCACGCAGACGAATCGCGGCGCAGCAGCGCCGACGGCACGTATACAATGGTGCGCGTCCTTTTATGCCAACACCGGGAGTAGACATGCTGCTCGCTATCGATATGGGAAATACGCAGACGGCCATGGGCCTGTTTGACGGAGACGAGCTGGTGCAGTCGTGGCGTATGCCCACCGACCGCTCCTATACCGCCGACGAGATCCACGTGCGCCTGATGGGTTTCTTTAAGATGTACGGCCTCTCGCTCGATGCGGTTGACGCGATCGCCTTTGCGGGCGTGGTGCCGCAGCTCTCGCGCGAGTGGCACGCCGTGGCCGACCGCATTGCCGCAGACGCCATCGTCATCGGGCCGCAGACGGCCGCCGTGACCAAGCTGCGCGCGGCGCGCCCCCAGGCCGTGGGCGCCGACCGCGTCGCCAACGCCGTTGCGGCCGAGACTTTCTACGGCGCGCCGGCAATCGTGGTGGACTTTGGCACCGCGACCAATATCGACGTCATCGATGAGGACGGTTATTACATTGGCGGGGCGATTGCGCCGGGCATCCGCATCTCCATGGACGCGCTTGCCGCCCGTGCCGCCAAGCTCGCCAGCGTGCCGCTCGAGGCGCCCGAACACGCCATCGGCCGCGATACCGAGGAGTGCATCAAAGTCGGCGCCGTAACGGGCGCCGCAGCCATGGCCGAGGGCCTGGTCGCCCGCATGAAGCGCGAGCTGGGGCGCGAGGACGCCACCGTTATCGCCACAGGCGGTCTCGCCAGCATCGTCGCCGATTCGACCGACGCCTTCGACGTGGTCGACGGGCAGCTCACCATCAAAGGCATCTGCGAAATCTACCGCCGCATGCAGAGGCTGGGGTAAGGCGGGGTTTAAGTCGAGCGCGAGCGGCGAACTAGGCAACGCATCGGTCCTATTCCTCAAAAACGAAAATTATTCAGTTTTGAGGAATAGACTCTGCAACGAATATACCTCGTTAAAGGCCGAGCTGGCTTAATTCTATTCCTCAAAATCGAAAGATTTTCAGTTTTGAGGAATAGGGTGCTGACAACCCATTCCCCAGACAAGCAAGACCCTCCCCGGCACAGCCGAGAAGGGTCTTGTTGTCATCGTTATCTTTGAGTGCGGGCGCCGCGCACTACAGTCCGCGAATCCGTACGGCCTCGGGCGGAAACTCCTGCTCGCCGGCATCGGTCTTGATGGTCGCGCGGCCCCAGATGTCCAGGCCCGCAAACACACCGACCGCAAGCGGCAAACCGTTGGGCGACACCGCCGCAACCTGACGACCCAGCAGCGGCACCATGTCGAAGTACTCACCCAGCACCGGAGCCAGCGGGCCGGCAGCGCCCTGTGGTGTGTTGGCGGCAACCGCCCAGGTGTCCACGCGGGTCAGCACGGCGGTGGCCAATGCCTCGACCAGCACCTCGTCGGCCATATCCACGCCAAGCTCACCCAGCGCCGCACGCTCAATATCAACCGTCACTGCGGAAAACATGCCCGCGGCACCGGCACCGCCGTTGACGGCGACGCGCGCGAACGACGTCTCAAACGCAGGCGCACCGCACACGATATCGCTCGGCCACTGGATACCCACCTTACCGGCAAGGCCCAACCCCGGCGTCGAAGCCGTGCCCACGAGCGCGTCCATCATGCCCATCGCGGCCACAAACGGCAGGCCGTGGAAGGCGTGCATATTCACATCCGGACGCACGACCAGCGAAAACGTCAGCGAAGCATCGCCCGCGTTCCATGCGCACCAGCCCGCGGACACGCCCTCGCGGCCCGCGTCACGCGCCGCGTCGAGCTCGGTACCGGCGACAACAGCATTCATCTCGATCATCTACATACGCCCCAATTCGCCCACGATATGGCCCACGCGATCCTCGGGTTCCTTGACCTCGACACCGTTATAGCGGAAGAACCGCGCCGGGTCGTGCATCAGGTCCTCGAGCGGCACCAGCACAAAGTCGCGCTCGCCAATGAGCGGATGCGGCAGGCGCAGCTTTTTGCCGCCGTGGGTCTCGCCGTCCATCCACAGCAGGTCCAGGTCGATGGTGCGCGGACCGTTGGCCTTGGCCTTTTTGGAGCGGTCGCGGCCCAGCTCGGCCTCGATCTTCATGAGCTCGTCGAGCAGCACCAACGGCGCCAGCTCGGTCTTAATCTCGATGACGGCGTTGGCAAACGCGTCCTGGCGCGTCTCGTAGGCCGGCTCGCTCTCGTAGATCTTGGAGGAGTTGGACACGCAGGTGAGTGGAATCTCGGCGATCATGTCGCGTGCGGCGCGGATGTTGTCACAGCGATGCCCCAGGTTGGAGCCCACGGCCACAAACGCGCGGCGCGGCTGCGGCTTGGCAACCGCCCAGTAGCCGTTCAGGAACTGCGCAAAGCCCGCGGCGTCGTGCACGCGCACGATGTTGGCACCGGCCTGGATGGCGCCCAGGCACACGCCAAACGTAGCGGCATCGCGCTCGGCGGCCTCGGTCACGCCCGAGACGGCGCCCACAAAGCGCTTGCGCGATACGGCGCACATGAGCGGATAGCCCAGTGACGCCATCTTGGCAGTCTCGCGCTGGATGACGATGTCCTCGTTGGCCGTCTTGCCAAAGCCCGGACCGGGATCGATGCAGATGCGGTCGCGCGACACGCCGGCGTGGATGAGCGCGCGGGCCTGGTCGGACAGAAAGCCCATGACGCGGCGCATGATGGGCGCCGAATCGGGCAGGGTGAAGCGGCGGAGCTGCGAGGTGGGCACGTAGGCTTCCTCGCGGCGGGCGCTGCGGCGCATCATGGCGGCCAGGCGGTCATTGGACTCCGATGCGGCCTCGGTGGCTGCAGGCGTGGCCTCGGGCGCGGGCGCGACGGTCTCGGCGGCAGCAGCCTGCTCGGCGGCCGGCGTCTCCTGCTCGCTTGAAGGCTCGGACGTGGCCTCCGGTTCGCCAAACGGCAACGAGGGCTGCACCACGCCGCCCGGAAGCTTGG
>DXZP01000023.1:0-32909 GCA_019419605.1 Collinsella sp. | reverse complement strand
TGTTTACGAGGTTCTCCGGCGCCTTGTAGACCTCGCCGGCGTAGGAGCTGTAGCCCCGGGCGCGCCTCTTGTTGTAGACGACCTCGAGGCCCTCCTCGCGCATCACGCGGGCCACGCGCTTCTCGCTGGCGCGGACCCCCTCGCGGCGCAGGCGCGCCCAGACGGTGCGGTACCCCCAGCACCCCGAGCCCTCGCGGAAGATGCGAACCACGCGGTCGCGTATGTCGGCGTCGCGGTCGCGCGGCGCGGCGACGCGGGGCCTCCAGTACTCATAGGAGCTCTTCGATATCCTCAAGAAACCTGTGATCGAGCGGAGGGGCAGGGCGGTCGCCCGCCTCAATCTCTCGCCGAGCTCGCACTTGCTCCTGTTCGAGATCGAAGCCGGGTCCCACCCTTCCGCTTTTAGGTCGGCCAACACCGCCCTGAGCAGCAGGTTCTCTATCTGGTCCTCGTTGAGCCCGGCGAGCGGGCCGGTCGCGGGCGGGGCGTAGATCGACTTGTCGGGGCCCAAGCTGGCCTCCTTCCGGCGCGGTTTCCTCGCACCGATTCTACAGCGCGCCCCGGTGTAGCTGTGCGGGAGGTGGCCCGTCGCCCACTTCTTGGCCGCGCCCACCGTGACCCCCGCGAACTTCGCGGCGGCGGTCGGCCCCATGCCGTCCTCCGTCGCCAGGAGGAAGAGCTCGACCTTCTCCCTGCTGTACATGCGAACCTCCAGTCCGGACCGCTTCACGGTCCAACTTTCTGTCCGCACCCCCTTTTTGCTGCTAGATAGCATATTCAGCCCCTAATTCACCGCAACTTGTTGGTGGTGGCTTACTGGTAGCTGGTGGTGGCTTACTGGTAGCGTAGGCACTCCACCGGGTTGAGCTTTGCCGCGCGGCGAGCGGGGTAGAAGCCAAAGATTACGCCGATGCCGACGGAGACGGCGAAGGCCAGCAGCACCGTGGCGATTGAAAAGCTCGGTGTGATTTGCCCGCTGGCGCCGAGCTCGCTGAGAACCCCTGATCCTGCTGCAAACATCGCGAGGCCCCAGGCCAGCAGATAGCCAATCAGGACACCCAGCAGGCCACCGGTGACGCACAGTGCCGAGGATTCGGCCAAAAACTGCGCGGTGATATCGCGGCGACTGGCGCCCAAGGCACGGCGAATACCGATCTCGCGGATGCGCTCAGTCACGTTGGTAAGCATCATATTCATAATGCCGATTCCGCCGACAAGCAGTGAGATACTGGCGACAGCGCCCATGATGAGCGAGAAGGCGCCCATAAACGAGTTGAGTGCATCGATGGCGCTTTTCATGGATGTCGCCGATACACTGTCGTACTCATCCTCCTCCTCGATGCCCTTCATCGCGCGCACCTTGGACTCGATGGTCTTACAAAGCTCATCCATGTCCGTGCCCTCGGCGGCAAGTGCCGTCACGCTGGGGAATGAAGGATTCTCGTCGCCAAATAGGCCGGAGATGGTTTCGCGTGGCATATACAAAGTGAGCGAGCCCATGGAGTCGCTGCCGCCATCAATCACGCCTACAATCTGCACCTCGCCGTTGGACACCTTGATGGTTTTCCCCAGCGCATCCTGTTCGTTGCCGTAAAGCTGATCGGCACCGCCGCGGCTGATGAGCGCCACGCGCGAGCCTGCCTTTGACTCGACATCGGTGTAGGTGCGCCCCGCAACGAGCTTACTGGCACCCACGGCGTCGAGCATGTCGCTATCGACACCCTGTGCCATGACGGTATAGCTTTTATCGCCGGTCTTGTACTCGGTATACGCGCTGTCGACAATTCCGATCTGCTCTATCTGTGGCACCAGTTTTTGAAGCTTCTGGACGTCAGAATCAGAGAGTTCTTGGGACGAATAGATCTGAACCATGCGAGCTGCGTTGAGGCCTAGGCTGTTGACCAAGCTGTTTTGGATGCCGCCGATGAGCGAAGTCATGGCAATGACCGAGGCGATGCCGATGACAATGCCTAGGATGGTGAGCAGGCTGCGCCCCTTGTTGGCCTCGAGCGAGTGAAGGGCTTCCTGGATGAGATCGCGGGCGCTCATGCCATCACTCCTTTCGGCGGGTTGGCGGAGGCGGAAATCATGGGCAGGCTATCTACGGCGCTGCGCAGGGTCCGCGGTGCATGCGGAATATACGCGCCGTCGTGAATGCGACCGTCGCGGATGGTCACGGCGCGGTCGGCCTCGGCGGCGATGCCGGGGTCGTGTGTGATAAGAACGATGGTTTTGCCGCGCTTCTGGAGCTTATGGAAGGTCTCCATCACAAGCGCTCCAGTGGCGGAGTCCAGGTTTCCCGTCGGCTCATCGGCCAGGATGATGGGCGGGTCATTGACAAGGGCGCGCGCGATTGCGACGCGCTGCATCTGGCCGCCCGAGAGCTCGGATATGCGGTGGTCCCAGTGGTCGACCGGTAGCGTGACGGCCTGCAGCGCGTGCACGGCGCGCATTTCGCGCTGGCTTCGGGGCACATTGGTGTAGGCCAGCGGCAGCATGACGTTTTCGATAACCGACAGGCGCGGCAGCAGGTTGAAGCTCTGAAAGACAAAGCCAATGCTCAAGGCGCGAACTTCGGTGAGCTCGTCATCATCGAGCTCGGCCACGTTGAGCCCTTGCAGGTAATAGTCGCCCGCCGTCGGCTTATCCAGGCAGCCTAGGATGTTCATGAGCGTTGACTTGCCCGAGCCCGAGGGACCGGTAATGGCGACGAATTCGCCGGGATTTACCGCCAGGCTCACGTTGTGCAGGATGTGGGCGCAACCCGCTTCGCTCTCAAAGATGCGGTGCACGTTGCGAATGTCGATGACGGGACGCATTACATGCCCTCGTCGGCAGACATGCTGCCCGAATCCGCGCTGTAGCCGCCGTCAGCCGTTGCGTCCGCTCCGGTGTCCATGACGAGGGTGTCGCCATCGCGCAGCTTGGTAACCGGCACGCCAGGGTTGATCTCGTTGCCCTGGTCGTCGCGCTTGACCTGCTTCTTGCCGACTACAGCCTCGTTGTCGTTTTGCGTCACGACGGTCACCTTCACGCGACGGGTTTGCTTGTCCTCGTCATCGGTTGCCACGTTGACGTAATAGTGTTCGCCGTCTTCGGTCATGAGCGCCATCGTCGGCACCATCACCACGTCGTCGAGCTGCTCGGTCACCACCGATACCTCGGCCGTCATGCCCGGCTTCAGGCGCGCGTCGGGCGCCTCGATGAGGATGTCGACGTTAAAGGTTACGTTGCCGCCGCCACCGTTGGCGGCGTCGGAGTTTGCCACCGAAGCGATGGCCGTAACGGTTCCCTGGCTCACGATATCGGGAAACGCGGGATACGTGACGTTGGCGCTCTGCCCAACGGCGATCTTGGCGATGTCCTTTTCGCCCACTTGCACGGTCACCTTCATCTTGGACAGGTCGGCGATCTGCATGCACTGCTTGCCGCCGCTCGTATCGCTTTCGCCCATGATCATGCCGCTTGTTACCGTGGCGCCCACCTTGGCGTTGAGCTCCACGATGCTGCCCGAGCTCGGGGCCGTGACCGTACGGCTGGCGGCCTTGGCGTTCGCCTGGTCTAGGTTTGCCTGGGCCGATGCGAGGCTGCGCTGCGCGGCCGATATGGCGTTCGTGTCCGCTGATGCGGCGGAGATGCCAGCCGCTGCGGAAGCTCCGTCGACGTCCGTCGTTGGGGTGGCCTGCGCGGCAGCTGCGGCTTTCTGCGCGTTGGTGAGGTCTTCCTGGGCGGCTGCAACTGCACGCTGCGCCTCGGCAACGTTGCGATCGAGCTCGTCGTTTTTAATGGTCATAAGCACGTCGCCCTCGTTGACGGATTGGCCTGCCTGCACGTTGATCGAATCGACCGTGCCGTCGACAGAAGGGGAGACCACTGAGGACGAAATGGGTTTGAGCTGGCCTTTCGCCTCGACCGTTGTGGTAAACGTGCCCTCGGTCACCATGTCGGTCGCAGGCCTGCTATCGCCCTGTGGCTGCGCATTGATAACCAGGGTTGCAACAATAGCAATGAGCGCGATGACACCCACGATGCCGGCGGCAATGCCGCGTCGAATCAGCTTTTTGCGTCGACGTTCGGCACGTTTTGCCTTGAGCTTGGCATATGCCTCTTCATCGGAAATCTCGGCCGTATCGTTCGTGCGTCCGCTCTCCTTGTCGGCATGTACGTCTGTGATCAGAGGAAGCGTTTCGGTGGCACCTTCGGGCGTGTGGTCGGTATCATCCGGGCCCGGGGTGATGTTGGGGACATTCGGCATAGCGTCTCCTTTATAGAAAGAACGTTGATAAGTATATGCGCCCACCGGTTGGGGTGGGCGCATAGAACGGTTTCTTTCGGAATTGTTAGATTGGTCGCAGCAGTTGCATGTTGTATGAATGCGCGCGTTGCACTACGAGTGGACAACCACGCACAGGCCGACTTTGATGCAATCGTGCAGCGCCTTGGCGTCGGCCAGGCGAAGGTTGATGCATCCGTGGCTGCCGCACCACTTGTAGGAGTTGGGATCGTCGAAACTCTTGTCGTTTTGCCACGTTGCATCGTGGAAACCGACCATGTTTCCCTCAAACGGCATCCAATAGCTGACCGGGCTCTCGTATTTGGGCTTGCCGGTCTCGGGGTCCTTGGCACCGATAAGCTTGCTGGCGCCATTGTTGCTGTTGATCTGCCATACGCCCTCGGGGGTGGCGTCCTCTCCCGGCTTGCCGGAGATAAAGTTGGCCTCCCACACGATATTGCCGCTCTCGTCGTAGTAGCGCGCGTGCTGCTCGGACAGATCGACATCGACGTATGCCTTCCAGTCGGGCTCTCCCTTTGCAGTAAAGGTGTCGGCCTTCTGGGAGTACTTGATCTCGATTTCGCCGGTCTGCTTGTTGTTAATGGCGTCCTCGACCTGCTTGGCGAGCGAGCTGCTGTCGATGGACCAACCAAAGTCGCCGCCTTCGACGGCGCATTGCTTGCCATCGGCGCGCGTCCACCAGCGAGTGGAGCCCACGGTATTGAAGCCGTTGGCGAGCTCGGCTGCCCAGCTGCTGATCTGCGACGTATCGAGTGTGGGGTTGGCCGGATCGGCAAAGCTGATCCACTGCAACACGGAGCTGCCATCAACCTTGCCGGCATCCTCGCCGTTGAGCTTGAGGGTCACGTTGACGCCCAGGAAGTTGTTGGCGGCATCGCATGCGGCCTGAATCTGATCATCGGTCAGCGTTCCATTGAGCGGCTCATAGGCATCGTTGCCGAGCTTGGAAAGGTCTACGGTCTCGGACAGCGAGGCAAGCTCGAGCTCGGCATACTTAATGACATGCTCGCGGTCGAGTTTTTCGTTGGAGCGCGCCTTCTCGACGGTAAACTTGCCGGCCTGCTCGTCATAGGAGCTATTGGCCTCGAACGTGCCCGAACGCCCCTCGTTAAACTCGTCGATGGCGGCGCCCAGATCCTTCTCAAACTTCTTTTGGTCAAAGGTGTCGGAGAGCATGGACAGGTCGACGTCTTGATCAAGATCGACTTCGTTGGAGGTAGCGGTTGTTTTGGTCTTTCCGCTTAAGGATTCCACAAGGCGGACCGGCCAGACAAAGGCTTCGTTGTGGCTGATGATCTCTTTTGCGGCAGCTTCGCCGTCGACGATGGGCTCATCGGACTCGGGCTGATAGGTCCAGCTAAAGTCATCGCCTGTCACGGTGAGCTTATAGTGCTTCCATGCCGAGTTGACCTTGGTGGCGGCAGACGAAGCGTTGGAGAACGAGACGTCGACGCCGGCGATGGTGGTATTGGGGTAGGCTAGCTGGGAAAACGCTACGACGCCTACGATATAGACAATGACGATAAGACCCAGGACGACAAAGAGCGTCGTCTTTTTGCCCGACTTATTGTTCTCGGCGGGTTTGCGCGCGGGGCCGCGATCGCCCCGAGCGTGCGTGGGGGGCTGCTTGGGCGCATTTCCGTTTGCCTGTCGCTGCTGACGTTGCTGGTTCAGGCGTTGGGAAGCGTTTGCCGCACCACGCTGCTGACCGTGACTCGGCGCGATAGGACGCGGCGACTGAACGCCACCGGTGTGCCTGCTCGGCTGCTGCGGATCGGGAATCAGTTGAGTTCGATCGTTTTGCGACATCGTATGCATATCCTTCGAATTTCGCCTTGCGGCTCATCGTGTTTTTACTGGGCTTGCATTATAGCGATTGCCCTGCTGTTTGTGGTACGGAAACGGTGGCATTCAAAAGAGGTGGGACATTTGTCCCACCTTTGAGTCGTCCTTTGTTGCTATCCGCACACACCGCATTTTGCGCAGGCCGAAAGTGCGGCCGGAGCCTGCGCGATGCCGCCCTTTGCCGTCTCGCGCAGCGTGGCCGGCAGGGCGTGGCCCACCGAGAGCATGACATGTGCCATCTGGTCAAACGGCACCAGGCTCTTGATGCCGGCGAGGGCGACCTGCGCCGAGCTGAAGGCCGCAGCCACGCCGATAGCGTTGCGGTTTTGGCAGGGCACCTCCACAAGGCCTCCTACGGGATCGCATACGAGTCCCAATAGGTTACTCAGCGCGATGGAACTGGCGTCGAGCGCCTGCTCGGGCGTGCCTCCGAGCATCTGCACCAGCGCGGCGGCAGCCATGGCGGCGGCGCTTCCCACCTCGGCCTGGCAGCCGCCCTCGGCGCCGGCGACGCAGGCGCTCGTGGTGAGGTTGAGGCCGATGGCGGCTGCGCAGTAGAGCGCGTCCATCACCTGCTCGTCGTCGAGCTGCAGGTGGTCGGCGAGTGCCAGCACACAGCCGGGGACGACGCCCGCGGATCCTGCCGTCGGAGCTGCGACGATTACGCCCATCGTGGCCGAGCGCTCGAGCACGGCCATGGCGCGGGCCACGGCGTCAGTCTGGACGGCGCCCATTAAATTGGAGCTCAGGTCGTTGCGGCCGGTGGCATCGACAAGCTTGGCCTCGCCGCCGATAAGCCCGCCGAGCGAGCGCTGCGGATTGACGATAGGGGCCGTGGTCTCCTCGCGCATGACGTCGAGCACGCGGCGCATGGCGGCGACGGCGTGGGCCTCGCCGGTCAGACGCGCCTCGCGCAGTGCCATGACGGCGCCGATGCTGAGTCCCAGTTCCTCGCACGCATCGAGCAGCTGCTCGCCGTCGTCGAAGATTTCCTTTGCTGAGACGCCGGGGGAGAGCGACGAGGCAGAACCGGGGAGCTCGATAAAGGTCGCGTAATCGACATTGTCGAGCTTGCGCAGCATAGGGACGACGGTGTCGTCGGGTGCGCCGTCGGTCTCAAAGACGGAGTAGGCCTGGCCGCCCACCTCGGTGCGGTAGGTGCGGCAGAAGGCGATGTTCACGTGTACGTAGGCGAGCAGGTTCGTGAGCGCGGCGAGCACGCCGGGAACATCCTGGTGCGCCACGAAGAGCGTGGAGTACATGCCCGAGATGTCGACGCCGACGCCGTTAATGCGGCTGATGCGCATCTTGCCGCCGCCCAGGCTTTCACCGCGGACCTGTGCCGTAGCGCCCGTGTCGTCGACCATGTCAATGTCGACGGTGTTGGGGTGGATGGAGGCGTCGTCGCCCTTAATTTCAAAGTGATATTCGAGGCCCTGCTCGCGTGCGAGGTTGAAGGCCTGCTTGATGTTTTCGTCATCGGTGTCGAGGCCTAGGATGCCCGCGACGAGCGCACGATCGGTGCCGTGGCCGCGGTAGGTGTGGGCGAAGGAGTTCCACAGGCCAAAGGTGACCTTGGTGATGCGGCCTTCCAACAGGCTGGCGGCAACTTGGGCGCAGCGCAGGGCACCGGCGGTGTGCGATGAGCTGGGGCCGACCATGACGGGGCCCAAGATCTCGAATGCCGAGGTCGTAGCTAGTGTTTGTGGCTTGCCTGCCATATGCGCTCCTGTTCTATCCCGTCGTTCCGAGGGCTTTGGTATTTGGTCGCCTGCTCTACAGTCCTGGCTCGCACGGAGGCCACATTAAGTGGCCTCCGGCTCGTGCGGAACTCGCGATCGACCAAATACCAAAGCCCTCGGAACTTAGGATACATGGTTGGAGTGGCTGGATGTCAAAATTTATCAGCTGGGGACGTGCTGTTCATTGCGCATCGAAATATTCACACCACCGTGTAAATAAAAAGAAGTACCGGTTGGGGCCGGTACTTCTTTTGGTTCTAATGCTTTGCTTTCTGGGCTCTGTGAACCTATTTATAGGCCGCAGGCTGCTTTGAGTTCTTCGACTCGGTCGGTATTCTCCCAGGTGAAGTCGGCGTCTTCGCGGCCGAAGTGACCGTAGGCTGCCGTCTTTTCGTAGATGGGGCGACGCAGGTCAAGGTCGCGGATGATTGCGCCCGGGCGCAGGTCGAAGGTCTTCTCGACGGCCTCGACGATCTTGTCCTCGGCAACATGCGCGGTACCGAAGGTGTCGACCATGATTGAGAGGGGCTTGGAAACGCCGATGGCGTAGGCAAGCTCGACTTCGCAGCGGTCGGCCAGGCCGGCGGCGACCACGTTCTTGGCGACCCAGCGCGCGGCATACGCGGCGGAGCGGTCGACCTTGGTGCAGTCCTTGCCGCTAAAGGCGCCGCCGCCGTGACGGCCGTAGCCGCCGTAGGTGTCGACGATGATCTTGCGGCCGGTCAGGCCCGTGTCGCCCATAGGCCCGCCCACGACAAAGCGTCCGGTGGGGTTCACGTAGATGTCCGCGTTGTCCCACGGCATGTTCTCGGCAGCCATGACTGGCGTGATGACGTGCTCGATCAGATCGGCCTTGATCTTGCCCATGTCCTCGATCTCGGCGGCATGCTGCGTGGAGATGACGATGGTCGTGACCTCGACGGGCTTGCCATTTTCGTAACGCACGGTGACCTGGGTCTTGCCGTCGGGGCGCAGATAGGCCAGGGTGCCGTCGTGGCGCACGGCTGCCAGGCGCTCGGCCAAGCGGCTGGCAAGGTAGTGCGGCATGGGCATTAAGGCCTTGGTCTCGTTGGAGGCGTAACCGAACATCATGCCCTGGTCGCCGGCGCCGATCAAGTCGATCGGGTCGGTGGTAGCGCCGGTCTGGGTCTCAAACGACTCGTCGACGCCCTGGGCGATGTCGGGTGACTGTTCGTGGATAAGGCTCATGACGCCGCAGGTGTCGCAGTCAAAACCGAACTTGGCACGGTTGTAGCCAATGCGGCGGATAACGCCGCGGGCAATTTCCTGCACGTCGACGTATGCCTGGGTACGGATCTCGCCGGCAACGATGACGGTACCGGTGGTCACGAGGGTTTCGCAGGCACAACGGACGTTTTCCACGTTGGCGGGCACGCCGTTGGGCGCAATATAGCCCTGCTCCTGCAGCTCTATTTCTTTGGCGAGGATTGCGTCGAGTACGGCGTCGCTGATCTGGTCAGCGATCTTATCGGGATGGCCCTCGGTCACCGATTCCGACGTAAATACAAAGGACCCGTGTTGGGGTGGGATGGAACGAAGTTCTTCTGACATGATTGTCCTTTCAAAAACGTGTCCCGGCGACCGTTACCATTCCGCTGGGCTCTCTATGCAAGGGCACATCATAGCGCGTAAATCAAACATTCACACCCTTTCCGCACCTACTCATTTAAGTCTGTCCCCAATGAGTGGGTCGGTGCCCTTTGTGCGGAGGTTGCTTTGTTGCTTTATACTGGTGCGGTTAGACATCCATCCTGCAATCGAGGAGATTTCCATGGCATCAGACGTTCGCGTCCGCTTTGCACCCTCACCGACGGGCAAACTGCACATCGGCGGCGCCCGCACCGCTATCTATAACTGGGCTTTCGCCCGCGCAAACGGCGGCACGTTCATCCTGCGCATCGACGACACCGATCCCACCCGTTCCACCGACGAGAACACGCAGATCATTTTGCGCGCCATGCGTTGGCTGGGCTTGGACTGGGACGAGGGCCCCGAGGTGGGCGGCGACTATGGTCCCTATGCCCAGACCGAGCGCCTGGACCTGTACAAGCAGGCCGCCCAGAAGCTTTGGGATGAGGGCAAGGCCTATCCCTGCTTCTGCACCAAGGAGCAGCTCGATGCCGACCGCAAGGCCGCGCAGGAGCGCAAGGACCCCTTCCAGGGCTATCAGCGTCGTTGCCGCGATCTTGATCCCGAGGAGGCCCGCCGCCGCATCGAGGCCGGCGAGTCCTACGTCCTGCGCATCAAGGTGCCCGAGGACCGCGGCGACGTCGTCATCCACGACGCCGTCCACGGCGAGGTGACCTTCGACGCCAAGGAGCTCGACGACTTTGTCATCTTCCGCTCCGATGGCACGCCCACGTACAACTTCGCGACCGTCGTCGACGACGCCATGATGAAGATTACCCATGTCATCCGCGGCGACGACCACCTGTCCAACACCCCGCGTCAGGTCATGGTCTACGAGGCCCTCGGCGCGCCCGTGCCCACGTTCGCCCACATCTCCATGATCTTGGGTGCCGACGGCAAGAAGCTCTCCAAGCGCCACGGCGCCACCTCGGTGGAGGAGTACCGCGACGCCGGTTACCTGTCCGACGCCTTCGTCAACTATCTGGCGCTGCTCGGCTGGTCGCTCGACGGCGAGACCACAATCATTCCGCGCGATGTCCTGGCCAGCAAGTTCTCGCTCGACCGCATCTCCAAGAACCCGGCGACCTTCGACCCCAAGAAACTCGACTGGGTCAACGCCGAGTACATCAACGGCATGTCTGATGCCCAGTTTGCCGACGAGATCATGGTCCCCGAGCTGCACGAGGCGGGTCTCATCGAGGGCAACGTCGAGTACGGCGAGGACTGGATCGACGCGCTTGCCGCCATCGTCAAGCCGCGCACCAAGATGCCGGCCGACGCCGTGACCGTCGCCGCTCCCATCTTCGCTACGGCCGAGACGCTCGAGTATGACGAGAAATCCGTTAACAAGGGCCTGGCCAAGGAAGGCATGGGCGCCATTCTGGATGCCGCCAAGGCCGCGCTCGAGGGCGTGGACAAGTGGACTGCCGAGGCCATCGACGCCGCGCTTGAGCCGCTGCCCGAGCAGATGGACCTTAAGAAGCGCGTGGTGTTCCAGACCGTGCGCGTCGCCGTCTGCGGCAACATGGTGAGCCCTCCGCTGGGCGAGACCATGGCGCTCGTCGGCCGCGACGACTGCCTGGCGCGCATCGACCGCGCCCGCACGATGGCGCTGTAGTAGACGCGCAAACGCATGTATCCGAGCCCCGTTCCCTCGAGCGGGGCTCTTGTTTCTGTACCGATGAGTGGGTTGCTGGGACAAAATAATCAGTAGTGTTTGTCCCATGTTCGAGTGACGCAACGAGCTCGACACTCGTATCGGCCATGGGACAAACTCTACTGATTATTTTGTCCCACCCCTTTCAGGTCCGTTCGTTAGAGGTGGTGTATGGCTCAACAACTGTCGCTGTTTGGTTCGCCGGAACCGGAGGAAGCTCCGGTGAAGCCCAAGCCTGCCGCTGCCTCGGCTCAGTCTAAGCCTGCGCCCGAGCCCCCTGCCGCCTACGCGAGCGTGGTCCTCGACATCCCCACCCGTGCGCTGTCGGAACCGTTTGCTTACGGCATCCCCGAGTCCCTTGCCAACGAGGTCCAGATCGGATCCACGGTCCTGGTCCACTTTGGTAACCGTGCCGCCGCGGGCTATGTCGTCGACATTGCGCCTGATCTGGGCGATCTGCCGGGCAACAACGCCCTCGACCCCGTGCGCATCAAGCCCATCGAGGCCATCCTCAGCAAACCGCTCTTTACCGCCGAAGCCGCCCGCATCGCACGTTGGATGAGCCGCGAGTATGTCGCGACGCTTTCCGAGTGCCTGCGCCTGTTCTTGCCTCCGGGTGGTAGTCCGCGCGTCGTTAAGGGCGATGACGGCGCATGGTCGGTTGAGCGCCCCGCCGTCAAGCCTATCCAAAACCGCTGGGTCATGCTCACCCCCGAGGGTTTCGACTATACGCCGCCCAAGACCGCCGTTCGCCAGCGTCAGCTCATCGAGGCGCTCCAATGCGGGCCGGTCACGACGCGCGATCTCAACCTGCTCTACAACAGCATGTCGGCGACCATCAAGGCGCTCGAAAAACGTGGCGTCGTGGTGGTGGAAGAGCGCCGTGCCTGGCGCGGCTGCAGCGAGCAGACTACGCTGTCTTCCGCGAGCGGCAAGGCGCCCGTCGCGCTCACGAACGGCCAGCAGCAGGCGCTCGCGCAGATAGATCGCGCCCGTCTTGACGCCCACGGCGATGTGGTCCTTGTCGACGGCGTCACCGGATCCGGCAAAACTGAGGTCTATCTCTCCGCCATCGAGCGCGTGCTTGCGGCCGGTCACTCGGCCTGCGTGCTCGTGCCCGAGATCTCGCTGACGGCCCAAACCGTTGGCCGCTTCCGCTCGCGCTTTGGCGAGACGGTTGCCGTGTTCCACTCGCGCCTTTCGGCCGGCGAGCGCCTGGACCAGTGGGACATGGTTGCCAGCGGCGCCGCACGCGTGGTCGTTGGTGCCCGCTCGGCGCTCTTTTGCCCGCTTAGCGACCTGGGCCTCATCATCATCGACGAGGAGCACGAGACCAGCTACAAGCAGGGTTCCAGCCCGCGCTACCATGCGCGCGAGGTGGCGGCCGAGATGGCGCGTCGCTATCGCTGCCCACTCGTGCTGGGCTCGGCCACACCTTCTGCCGAAGCGCTCGACCGCTGCCGCCGCGGCACGTATAACGGTGCCACCTGGACGCGCGTCGAGATGCCCGAGCGCCCGGGATACGCCGTGCTGCCCACCGTTCGCATTGCCGACCTGCGTCGCGAGTTCTCGCACGGTAGCCGCTCAATGTTCTCAAAACCGCTAATGGAAGGCCTGGAGCGCGTTGTAGAGCGGCGCGAGAAGGCCGTGCTGCTTCATAACCGCCGTGGCTTTGCGCCTTTTTTGATGTGCCGCGAGTGCGGTTGCGTCCCCACCTGCAGCCACTGCTCCACGGCGCTTACGTACCACGAGCGCACCCATACGCTGCAGTGCCACACCTGCGGTTCGTCTTGGCGCGTGCGGCCGTATCCTGCTCCCACGAGTCGCTGCCCCAAGTGCGGTAGCCGTTACCTGGCAAAAATGGGGCTGGGTACGCAGCAGATCGAGGACGCACTGCACCAGATGCTGCCCGACGATGTTGCCATCATTCGCATGGACGCCGATTCCACGCGCGGCAAGGACGCGCACAAAAAACTGCTCGAGCAGTTCGATGCCGCCGATTGCGCGGTGCTGCTGGGTACCCAGATGATTGCCAAGGGCCTCGATTTTCCCGAGGTCACGCTCGTGGGCGTGGTCAATGCCGACTTTGCCCTCAAGCTGCCCGATTTTAGAGCAGGGGAGCGCGCTTACGATCTGTTGGAGCAGGTCGCCGGTCGTGCCGGTCGCGGCGATCGCCCTGGCGAGGTCATCATCCAGACCTATCTGCCCGAGGACCCGGTTATTCGCGCCGTTGCCGAGCACGACCGTTCGATCTTTACCGACTACGACCTGGACCAGCGCCGCGACGCCCTGTATCCGCCGTTCGTGCGTCTGGTCAATATCTTGGTGTGGTCGGCAAGCCGCGACGATGCGCTGGATTATATCGGGCGCATCGCAAAGCTCCTCAAGCGCCGCTGGCATGCCGCCGCGCCCGACTTTTTGCGGGCGGGGAGCGCCGTCCCGCAGGTGCTGGGCCCGGCTTCGTGTGTAATCGAGAGAGCCAAGGACCGTTACCGCTTCCATCTGCTTGTGAAGTCGCCGGTAGGGTACCATGTCTCTGATGATATCGACGCCTGTCTCAAAGAGGTGGGCTCCGTGCGCGGCGTGAGCGTGAGCGTTGACGTCGACGCCTATGATTTGATGTAACAAACCGAAAGGATGGCCATGGAAGCCAACGGAATCGTACTGTCCCCTGATCCTCGTCTGCGCCAGGAGTGTGCCGTCATCGAGGAAATCACCCCGGCGATCGAGGCGCTTGCCGAGAAGATGAAGAAGATGATGTTCGACAACGGCGGTTGCGGCCTGGCCGCCCCGCAGATCGGCGAGCTCATTCAGCTCGTCACCATCGACTGCGACTACAGCGACAAGAACGACTACGATCCGTACGTGCTCATCAATCCCGTGATTGTGGAGCAGAGCGACCGTCTCGTGCCGTTTAGCGAGGGCTGCCTTTCCATCCCCGGCATTAGCTGTGAGATCGAGCGTCCCGACCATGTCGTCGTCGAGGCGTACGACCTGGATGCCAACCTGATTCGCTATGAGGCCACGGGCGACCTGTTCTGCGTGTGCCTGCAGCACGAGATCGATCACCTGCACGGCAACACCATGTTCGAGCGACTCAAGCCCATGCAGAGGCTCAAGGCCGTCAAGGAGTACCAGGACGCCCTGGCCCGCGGCGCTCGACCGGGCGAGACGGAGTAGGTTTGTCCGTCCCCGGGACGCCCGCCTATATCATCCAGTGCTCAAACATTCTCGCCGCGCTGCGAAACTGCGCGCGGGACGATATAGGCGGGCGCCCCGGGGACTACGTTGACGCTGTTTGTCTCGCCCGGGTGCCGTCGGGCCAGGGATGGGCGTCTTCGCTGATAATTGCTTTGTTGGAAGAGCTGCTTTTATTGCGGCTCTTTCTTTGGTTTTGGGTATATTTGTTCTTGTTGAATTGTTATTGCGGATGGACTGGTGACTTGGCTTTCCGCTGTTCTTTGTAGCCGTCTCGGCTTTGGTTGAGGGGAGACTAACTTTTATGCGTATTGTGTTTATGGGTACGCCTGATTTTGCTGTGCCTTCTTTGACTTCGCTTGTTGAGGCTGGGAATGAGATTGCGCTTGTTGTTACTCGTCCTGATGCTGTTCGCGGGCGTGGTAAGAAGCTTGAGCCGTCTCCTGTTAAGGCTAAGGCGCTCGAGCTTGGTTTGCCTGTTGTTGAGGCTAATCGTATGACGCCTGAGGTTGTTGAGGTGCTCAAGGCTGCGCAGGCTGATATTTTCTGTGTGGCAGCCTATGGTTGCATTTTGCCCGATGAGGTGCTGCATATGGCGCCGCTTGGTATTGTGAATGTTCATGCTTCGCTGCTGCCTCGTTGGCGTGGGGCTGCTCCTATTCAGCGTGCCATTCTTGCTGGTGATGAGATTGCTGGCGTTTCTATTATGCGCATTGGGCATGGCGTGGATACCGGCGCCTATTGTGCGCAGGCCTCGACCTCGGTTGCCGGTAAGCATGCCGAGGCGCTGACTATGGAGCTCGCTGAGCTCGGCGGCAAACTGCTTGCCGATACGCTTCCTTCTCTTGCCGATGGCACCGCCGTGTGGATCGAACAGGACGAGGCGCTCGTTACCCATGCTGCCAAGATTTCTAAGCAGGAGATGCGCTTGGAACCGCACATGGCGGCGCTTGATTGCGTGCGTCATGTGCTGGCCTCGTCCGATACCGCGCCTGCTCGTTGCGTGATTGCCGGCAAGACCGTGCGCGTGCTCGATGCTGCGGCGGCTGATGTGTCGCTTGGCGAGGGTCAGGTTCTCGTTCAGGCTAAGCGTGTTTACCTTGGCCTTTCCGATGGCTCGGTTGAGTTGCTCGAGGTTAAGCCTGATGGCAAGCGTGCTATGGCCGCTTCTGCTTGGGCTGCTGGCCTGCAGGGTGCCGATCTTATCTGGGGTGTTTTGTCATGAGCAAGCTGTCTCCCGCGCGCAA
This sequence comes from Collinsella sp., assembly GCA_019419605.1. Classification (GTDB taxonomy): domain Bacteria; phylum Actinomycetota; class Coriobacteriia; order Coriobacteriales; family Coriobacteriaceae; genus Collinsella. The sequence continues at coordinate 17,276 of DXZP01000023.1, read as the reverse complement.
GCTTGCGCTCGATGTACTGATGGAGGCCGATCGCCGCGGCATGTATGCGCGCGACGTGCTGTCCTCTCGCGCATCGGCCAAGGCTATTGACCAGCGCGATTCCGCTTTTGCCGCCCGCTTGGCGCTGGGCGTGGCCGCCACGCAGGGTATTTTGGACGAGCTGCTCGATCAGTTTCTCGATAAACCCAAAAAGGTTGCGCCGCGCGTTCGCATGGCGCTTCGTATCTCGGCCTTCGAGATGCTCTACCTGCATACGCCGGGCCGCGTTGCCGTGAGCCAGGGTGTTGAGCTGGTGCGCAGTGGTGCTAAGTCTGCTGCGGGCCTGGCAAACGCGGTGCTGCACAAGGTTGCGGACAACGTTGAGGACTTTGCCACGGCATCCGACGTGGATGAGTCCGAGCGACGCTTGGTTCGTCTGTCGCGCCTGATGGGTCTTCCGCGCTGGCTATGCGCTCGCATTATGGCGTCGTTTGACACTTCAGAGGGTGCGCTCGGCTTCGCCGGCAATCTGGCGCCCGCGCCGCTCGCTTTGCACGAGAACGCCTTTGCAACCAAACCTGATCCGTACCTATCGCAGCTTGTGGCGCCTGTGTTCCCTGGCTGTCATGCTCCGGTCGATGCTCAGGTTACGGTTGCGTCGGGCGTATTTGAGCGTGCTGCAGCCGTGGCCTCGGACCTTAACGCCCAGCTTATCGCCACGGCTGCCACGCGCCCCGGTAGCTGCCTTGAGATTGGTGCCGGCCGTGGCACCAAGACCTATGTGATGATGTGCCAGGCCAAGCGTGCGGGCTATGAGCGTCAGCATACGGCGCTCGATCTGCATGATCGCAAGTGCGATCTGAATCTCGCTCGTCTGCATAAGGCCGGTATTCAGGGCGTTCGCACGGTTTCGGGTGATGCCTGCGAGCTTAATGAGGTGCTCACATCGTTTGATGCCATGCTTGGCGAGCCGGTTAAGTTCGACACGGTCTTTATCGATGCGCCGTGCTCTGGCACCGGAACCATGCGCCGTCATCCTGAGATACCGTGGCGCCTGACCGAAAAAGATGTGACGGTTGAGCTGCCCAAACTGCAGCTTACGATGCTCAAAGAGGCTGCTGCGCGCGTGGCTGCCGGCGGCGAGCTCATCTATGCGACGTGCTCGGTCTTCGACGAGGAGAATACGCAGGTGGTGGACGCTTTCCTGAACTCTCCCGAGGGCACCGGTTTTAGCCTGGAGCCGCTCTCCGAAGCCCAGATTCTGCAGCTACTCGAGTTCGAACAAGCTAAGAAGCTCGTTTCCGTACGTCAAAACGACCGCGGCCTCTTCCAAAGTGTCCCCGTAAATGCTGACGCCTACGACGGCCACTTCTGCGCCCGCCTGGTCCACAAGTAGCTACTAAGTTGCGGTGAAATAGGGATTGAATAGCGGCTTCCGCCCGCCAAACAGTCCTTATTTCACCGCAACTCATAAGGAAACCTGTGCAGCTAAAGAATCAGCCCCGCGATTGGTGTTGGTCGCGGGGCTGATCGGTTTCTAGTGGCTGTGCGGGCAGTTGGCGCAGCAGCCACTCGTGGCGCTGGTGCTTGAGCTACCGCTGCGCTGGTCGGTGTTGTAGAAACCGCTACCCTCAAATTTAATGCCGCTGGCCGAGAACGTCTTGGCGGCCGGAGCGCCGCAGCTGGGGCACACGACCTCGGGGGTCTCGGACATGGGATGCTCAACCTCAAACACGTTGCCGCAGCTCGAGCACTTGTAATCGTAGCGCGCCATAATACTTCCTTTTCAGCACAAAGCGGGCAGATCGCTCTGCCCGCAAAAATTCAAACGTCTGTAACTGTACCCTATATCGGGCGTTTTATCACGCTTCGCCCCAGAATCTATGCGTGTTGCGCAGGAGCTGTGCGGTTTTGCCCTCAGCGGCCGCAACGTCGGCCTCGTCAGCCTGCCAGGTCCAGTTGCCCGTGGCCACGCCCGGTACGTTCATGCGCGTGTCGTCGCCAAGCCCCAGCACGTCCTGCAGCGGCATCATCACCAGGGGAGCGTCGCTTGTCAGCGCGTCGCTCATCAGCTTGGCTGCCACCTCAACACCGCTCGGCTCGTCGCCGCCCGCAAAGGAGCGCGTGCACCAACCGGCGAGCGTCGACGTGTCGTGCGTTGAGGTGTACAGAATCTTGCCCGGCGTGGGTTGCACGCCGTTGCGGACGTCGTAATCGCTAAACTCCAGTACGTCCATACCGGGGAAGCCGCAAGTCGAAGCCATGGCGCGAACGCCGGGCGTCAGGTAACCCAGGTCCTCGGCGATAAAGTTGAGCGGCCCCAGCTCGTCATAGGCGGTCTGGAACAGGTCCTTGCCCGGGCCTGCCAGCCAACGCCCTTCGGCGCAAGCCTTGCCAGTGGGGATACTGAAGTAGCTGTGGAAGCCCAGGAAGTGATCCAGACGCACGCGGTCGTAGAGCGAGAACGCACGACGTAGGCGATCCATCCACCAGCTATAGCCGTTCTGCTTCATGTGGTCCCAGCGGAACGTCGGGTTGCCCCACACCTGACCCTCGGGCGCAAAGTTGTCGGGCGGCGCACCGGAGATCTCGATTGCCTTGCCGGTATCGGACAGCCAGAAGTTCTCGGGTTCGCTCCACGCATCTGCCGAATCGTCGGACACGTACATAGGAATATCGCCGATGACCTCGATGCCCTTCTTGTGTGCATAGTTCATGAGCTCGCACCAAGCCAGGTCAAAGCGGTACTGCATGTACGCCTGAAGCTCGGCCTCGTCGTGGAAGCGCTTGTCGTCGATCAGATGCTCGTTGTAGCGCGCGACATCTGCCGGCCAATCGTGGCGCGACTCGCCCTCAAAGTACTTCTTAACGGCCATGTAGACGCAGTATTTCTCGAGCCAATCGGCATTTCTATGTTTAAACGCGGTGTACAGCGGATCGGCATCCTCGCCGCCGCGGGCCTTCCAAGTCTCAAAGTCGGCGGCAAGCTCCTCGTGGCTCTCGGGCAGTAGGTCGATATTGCCTGCAAAGGCCGAAGGACCGGCGTAAGGAGAGCGGAAGAAGTCCGTGGGGTTGACGGGGAGAACCTGCCAGTAGCGCATGCCCATGGCGGCCAGATGGTCGATAAAGCGACGCGTGGGCGCGCCGATTGTACCGGGCTTGCCGTCGTCGGTGGGCACCGAGGTGATATGGCACACAACACCCGCGCCGTGATCGAGCGGCTCCTGCAGGCGCTGCTCTGCATGGTGATAGATAATCGACGAGCCCAGCGGATACAGATCGAGCGTGACCGTACCGTTGTGGATCTCGCACTCGTGACCGCTAATCACATCGCTCGCGCATTCGCCGAGCGCTGGAATGGTCACGCGATGCGAATTGCGCAGGCTGCGGTTGATGATAACCGTCGCGGACTCGCCATCCTTGCCCGTGCGGTTGTATGCCAGCACCTCGTCGTTGAGCGCGAAGGCCTTGATCTCGCCGTCGATCATACACGGCAGTGCGCGGCGTACGGCGGAGGCGTTTTTGACAATAGCCAGCGTGTCGAAGTCGTGCAGTTGGTCCTTGGTCGGCAGGGTGCGGCGGTTGCCCGGATCGGTTAGACCCTCCAGGCCGTATTCGTCGCCGTAGTAGATCGAAGGCACGCCGGGGAAGGTCATCTGCATGAGCGTGGCGAGCCAAAAACGGCTCTTGGCTAGGCCCATCGAGTTCTCGTCCAGGCGCCATTTGCTGCGCTCGCACTCGGGCAGCTGCGACTCGTCGGGGCCGCCGCCGAGCACCGAGATAATGCGCGGACGGTCGTGGCTCGAAAGCAGATTAAGTGCGCAGGACAGGGCCTCACGGGGATAGTTCTCGCGCAGGGTTTCGATATCCTCGGCTGCCTGGTAGGCGTTCTTGTAGCCCATCAAAAAGCCGATGACCATGTCGCGGAAGGGGTAATCCATAGCAGAGTCCAACTCGGAGCCCTGTAGGTAGCGACGCAGATGGCCGTAGCTGATCTTGTTGGAGGCATCTTCCCAGACCTCGCCGAGCAACAGCGCATCGGGCTTTTCGGCAAGTACGGCCTTCTTGATCTCGGCCAGGAAGTCGTCGGAAAGCTCGTCAGCGACGTCCAGGCGCCAGCCATGAGCGCCGGCACGTAGCCATTTACGGATCACGCCGTCCTTGCCCAGGAGCCGCTCGCGTACCAGTTCGGAGCTCTCATTGATGGCGGGCATGTTGCCCACGCCCCACCAGCAGTCGTACGAGCCGTCCTCGTGGAAATAAAACGCATCGCGCCACGGCGAGTCCTCGCTCTGCCACGCGCCCACGCCGGGGTAGTTGCCGTAGCGGTTGAAATAGATGGAGTCGTCACCCGTATGGTTAAAAACGCCGTCCAGGATGATGGAGATGCCCAGCTTCTCGGCTGCCTGGCACAGCTCGGTAAAGTCCTGCTCGGTGCCCAGGATTGGGTCGATCTTGGTGTAGTCGGCCGTGTCGTAGCGGTGGTTGCTCGCGGCCTCAAAGATGGGGTTGAGGTAGATGGCCGTAAAGCCCAGCTCCGCGATGCGGGGCAGGTCATTTTGGATGCCCTTGAGCGAGCCGCCGTAGAAGTCCCAGGTCTTGATGGAGCCGTCCTCGGCGCGCTCGTATACGGGCGGCTCGTTCCAGTCCTCGATCATGCGGCGCTGGATTCCGTTGCGCGGTTTTTCGACTTCGGCCAGCGTGCGCTCGCGCCAGTTTTCATCTCGGGCGTAGCGATCGGGGAAGATCTGGTAGACCATGCCACGCTCGTACCACTCGGGACGCACTTCGCGGTGCTTATAGACGGTAATCTGGAAGGACGGAACCTCGGCGTAGTCGTAAGTTACGCCCTCTCCGCCGGTGCGACCCTGCGGTGCGCCCAAGCGGACCTCGGGCTGGCCCTCGATATTGCATATAAAGCTGTACCACACAAGACACGGTTCAGTGCATTTGAGCTCGCCGGTAAAAATGCCATCGCCTTCGTGCTCCATTGGGATCAGGGTCTCGCCGACTTCATCGACCCAGGTGCGCAGCGTAAGCGTTGCCTGGTTGGGATCGGCATCCTCCAAAATCACCGAGAGTGCAACGGAAGTTCCAGTGGTCACAGCGCCAAACGGAGTGCGAAACTGCGGTAGACGGCTGTTGTGTATCAATCTCATAGTACGGTCCAGTTCAATAGAATCATGGCCTGCGGGCCATGGGTTTTACGCCTAAGATGTAAGTATATCTGTAGTACACAGGGTGTATAAACAACATCCGTTTACCATCGGCGAACGGTTGTCCTAGAAAATCGTTTTACCACTACCTACAGAGAAAGGGCGCCCGGTTGGAGCGCCCCTTGCTTAGGGTTTGATGAGGTTTTGGATCGTCTGGATTAGCGGCGCTTGCGGGTGGCCGTTGCCTTGCGGACGGAAGTCTTCTTCGACGGCGCCTTTTTCTCGGTTGCGGCGGCGGGGGAGACCGGGGTCTCCATTGTGGGCTCGGGCTTGGCCTTTACTGCGGGTTTGGCCTCGGCCTTAGCCTCCGCTTTGGGAGCAGCAGCCTTGGTCGTGGACTTCTTGGCCGTCGTCGTTGCGCGCTTGCGCGTGGTGGTCTTGGCGGCCGGCTTGGCCTCGACGGTTACCTTGGCCTTGGATTCGGCGGGCGTCTCCTCGACTTTGGCGGCCGGCTTTGTGGCTGCCTTGGTTGTGGTGGCCTTCGTGGTCGTCGATTTCGTTGTTGTGGTCTTCTTGGCAGCTGTTGCCTTCTTGGCGGTCGCGGTCGTCTTCTTGGTAGCGGCCTTGGCCGGTGCCTTTGCCGCAGCCTTAGCCTCGACGGCGTCGGCCTTTACCTCGGGAGCAGCCTCGGCTTCGGCGGCCTTCTTGGCAGCTGCGGTGGTGCGCTTGCGCGAGGTCGTTGTCTTGACAGCGGTGGTCTTGGTTGCCGTCGCCTTGGCCTCTGTGGCCTTCTTAGCCGTCGTCTTACGAGTCGTGGTCTTCTTAGCTGCAGGCTTTGCAGCTGGCTTGACCTCGGACTCTGCCTCAGGAGCAGCCTCAGCCTTCACCTCAGACTCGGCCGTAACGGGCTCAGCTTCAACCGGCTTCTCTTCGGCCTTGGGCTCCTCAGCGGCCACCGGCTCAGCAACAGCCTCAGGCTCGTCGACAACAGCCACCGGGCGCTCGATCTCCGGGTGCATAAAGAAGTACAGGTCCAGATACTTATCGGCCGAGCGCGTCCAGCTAAAGTCCTGGCTCATGGCCTGCGTTACCAGCTGGTTCCAGGCGTCGCGGTTATCCCAGAACAGACGCGCCGCGCGGAACACGGCGTCGCCCATCTCGTCGCCGTTAAAGTTGGTAAACGAGAAGCCCGTGCCCTCGCCGGTAAACTCGTTATACGGAATCACAGTGTCTTTCAGGCCGCCGGTCTCGCGCACGATAGGCAGGGTGCCGTAGCGCATGGCGATGATCTGCGACAGGCCGCAGGGCTCAAACTTCGAAGGCATTAGGAACATGTCGGCGGCGGCATACATGCGCTGCGACAGCGCAGGATCGAACTCGATGCGTGCGGCCATGGTACCGGGGTACTTGTCCTGAAAGTAGCGCAGACCGTCCTCGTAGTCGCGGTCGCCGGTGCCCAGCACCGCCACCTGCACGCCGCCGGCCAGAATGCGGTCGAGCGCGTACATGACCAGGTCCATGCCCTTCTGGCGCGTCAGGCGCGTGACCATGACCATAAGCGGACGGTCGTCGCGAACCTCGAGCCCCAGCTCTTCCTGCAGCTTGGCCTTGCATACGGCCTTACCAGAACGGTCCTCCACGGTGTAGTTGGCGGCAATGCGCTTGTCGGTCGCCGGGTCAAAGCCCGCCACGTCAATGCCATTCAAAATGCCCTGCAGCGCATAGGAGCGCTCGCGCAGCACGCCGTCCAGGCCCTCACCAAACTCGGGCGTCTGGATCTCGCTGGCATAGGTGGGGCTCACCGTGGTTATGGCGTCGGCATAGCGCAGGGCGCCCAGCATGTAGTTGATGCTGCAGGCGTCGCAACGCAGCTGCGAGGCGGCCGCCGGAATGTGTGCCACACCCAGTATGTCCTCCATCACGGTGTCGCTAAACTGGCCCTGGAACGCCACGTTGTGGATCGAGAACACGGTCTTAACGCGGTCATACAGCGGCAGGCCCTGGTAAAACTCGCGCAAAAACACGGGCGCAAGTGCCGTCTGCCAGTCATTGCAGTGCAGGATGTCGCACTCAAAGCCAGCCGGCAGGTGCTGCAGGCTCTCGGTGATGGCCTTGGAGAAGAACGCAAAGCGCTCGCCGTCGTCAAAGAAGCCGTACGGATAGTCGCGCGCAAAGTAGCGCTCGTTGTCGATGAACATATAGGTGACGCCGTCGTGCTCGAGCTTCTCGAGTCCGCAGTACTCGTTGCGCCAGCCCAGACTCACGTAAAAGTCGGAGAAGTGCTCCATCTGCGCCTTGTACTCGTCCTTTATGGTGGCGTACTTGGGCACCATCACGATAACTTCGGCGCCGGCGCGCACAAGCGCCGCAGGCAGCGAGCCTGCCACGTCGCCCAGGCCACCGGTCTTTACAAACGGTGCGCACTCGGCCGAGGCAAACACGATCTGCATCTTTTTGCTGGAATCTGCCATATTGTCTCCCATGTTGCAATTCGAGAATAGCCGCCTGGCGCTAACCGGGCGGCTATTCTACTTGTTACGAGCGATGTTGCGGTGCCAACGTTAACGTACGATGGTGGTGTCGGAAGTTAACGGAGCCTTGCCCAGCACCAGGATGTTCTCGGGCGTGCCGCGAAGCTCGGTGTTGGTGGGAACCACGTTGTTTTTGTCCAGAATGGCGTTCTCAACGCGGGCGCCGCTCTTGATGATGCAGCTCTGGTTGATGATCGAGTTGGTCACCGAAGCGCCTTCCTCGACCACGACGCCGCGCGACAGGATCGAGTTGCGCACGGTGCCCTTGATGATGCAGCCGGCCGAGATGATCGAGTTGCAGGCGTGGCTGCCGGTCGCATAGCGCGAAGGCGGCACGTCGTGAGCCTTGGTCAGGATCGGGCGCTCGGGGTCAAAGAGCTGGTCGGCCACGGTCTGGTCGAGCAGGTCCATGCTGCGGCGATACAGCGACTTCTCGCTAAACACGCCCACGACCTCGCCCTTGTACTCGTAGCTGCACACGTCGATGTTGCCAAAGTCGCCCTGGAGTGCCTCGAGCAGGTCCAGATAGTCGGCGGCCTGGTAGTGGTCGATAATCTCGAGCAGCGTATCGCGGTTGACGATGCAGCAGTCCATAGAGGCGTTGTCGCCGTACACGACGCCGGCGCTCACGCCCGTCAGGCGGCCGTTCTCGTTAATCTCGAGCTTGGTCTCGTCATCGACGTTGCGCGTGGCCTTGCAGTACACCACGGTCATCTGGGCACCGGAGTTCTCGTGCGCCTCGATGATGGTGTTGAGGTCCATGTTAAAGATGATGTTGGTGCCCATCATCACAACATAGGGCATGTCCGAGCGCTGGAACAGCGTCTTGTTGGAGATGATGTCGCGCAGCAGGAAGCGCATGCCGCCCTTGGTGGTGCCATACGCGTTGCCGGGCACCATGAACAGGCCGCCTTTCTTGCGGTCCAGGCCCCAGTCCTTGCCCGAGCCCACGTGGTCGATCAGCGAGCGGTAGTTGCCCGGCATGACGACGCCGACGGTCTTGATGCCGGCGTTCATCATGTTGGACAGCGGAAAGTCGATCAGGCGGTAGCGGCCCAAAAACGGAACGGATGCGATGGGGCGGTCCTTGAGCAGCACGCTGCCGTAGGTCGAAGAGTAGTTAGCGGTGATATAACCGATGGCCTTGCGATTGATCATCGGATCATTCCCCCTTCCCGATAACGACGTCATTTCCAACGACGGCCGTATCCTTGGTGGTATCGACAGAGCCGAGCTTCACGCCCTCTTCGACCGTGGAGTTCTCGCCCAAAATAGCGCGGCAGATGTGCGCGCCGCTCTTAACGTGCGCACCCGGCAGCAGCACGGAGTCCTCGACCACGGCGCGCTCCTCGATGATGACATCGGTCGAAAGGATCGAGTGGCGAGCGGTGCCGTAGATCTTGCAGCCGTTGGAGACCAGGCAGTCGTCCAGGCGGCCGTCAGGGCCAATGTAGTGCGGCGGACGCGTGGTGATGTTGGACATGATGGGGAAGTTCTTGTCGAACAGATCGAACTCGGGGTTGTTACCCAGCAGGTCCATCGAGGTCTCATGGAAGCTGGCGATGGTGCCGACGTCCTTCCAGAAGCCGTGGAACTCGTAGCTGTACAGGCGCTTGTTCTCACCGAGCAGCTTGGGGATGATGTCCTTGCCAAAGTCGTGGCTCGAGCGCTGGTCCAGAGCGTCCTCCTCGAGCGCCTCGATCAGCACGTCGGCCGAGAAGATGTAGATGCCCATGGACGCGAGGTTCGAATCGGGCTTCTCGGGCTTCTCGGTGAACTTGGTGATGCGGCCGTCTTCGGGGTCGGTGGTCAGGATGCCAAAGCGGCTGGCCTCCTCCCACGGCACGGGCATAACGCTCACCGTGAGGTCGGCGTTGTTCTCAATGTGCGTCTTGAGCATCTTGCGGTAGTCCATGCGATACAGGTGATCGCCCGAAAGAATCAGAACGTACTTGGGGTCGTTCGCCTTGATGTAGTCGAGGTTCTGCGTAATGGCGTCGGCCGTGCCCGCATACCAGGCGCCGCCGGTCTGCGTCTCGTACGGCGGCAGGATCGACACGCCGCCGTCGCGGCTGTCCAGATCCCACGCCTCGCCGGAGCCCACGTAGGCATGCAGCAGGTAGGGACGGTACTGCGTCAGAACGCCCACCGTGTCGATGCCCGAGTTGGAGCAGTTGGACAGCGAAAAGTCGATAATGCGGAACTTGCCACCAAAGCTAACCGCCGGCTTGGCGATCTTTTGGGTGAGTGCCCCCAATCGGCTGCCCTGTCCTCCTGCGAGGAGCATCGCGATGCATTCTTTCTTACTCATCGATTTCTCCTTCTGTCATCGATGTTCCTAACCCATTAGCGACGGGCGCGGCGCACTGTCACGCCCGTCGAGTAATGCCGTGCGGCAAAGGGAGCTCGCGCGCTTTATGCGTGCCAGATCTCGTCGCGATACTCGCGAATGGTGCGGTCGGACGAGAACCAGCCACTCGAGGCGGTGTTGAGCAGGGCCTTGCGGTTCCAGGTCTCCTGGTCGCCGTAGCTGCCCGTGAGGTTCTCCCATGCATCAACGTAGCTGCGGAAGTCGGCCATGACCAGGTCGGGGTCGTTGTTGTTCATGAGCTCGTTGTAGATACTCTCGAAGTTGCCCGAAAGGCCGGCAAAGGTGTTGTCCTTGAGCTCGTCCATCACGCGGCCTAGACGCTCGCGGTCGCCGTTGAGGGTATCCCACGCAAAGTAGTTGTTGGATGCCCAGAGCTGCTCGACCTCGGGAGCGGTCAGGCCAAAGATGGCCTCGTTCTCACGGCCGGCCAGGTCGGCGATCTCGATGTTGGCGCCGTCGAGGGTGCCCAGCGTAATGGCGCCGTTCATCATGAGCTTCATGTTGGACGTGCCCGAGGCCTCCTTGCCGGCCGTGGAGATCTGCTCCGAGATCTCGGCGGCGGGGTAGATGAGCTGGGCGTTGCTCACGCGGAAGTTGGGGATAAAGCAGACCTTCATGACCTCGTTGACGCGGGCATCGTTGTTGATGACGTCGGCAACGGAGTTAATGAGGCGGATGGTCTCCTTGGCGAAGGTGTAGCTCGAGGCAGCCTTGCCACTAAAGATGAAGGTCGTCGGCGTCACGTGGAAGTTGGGGTCGGCGATGCGACGGTTGTAGATGTCCATCACCTTCATGATGTTCATGAGCTGGCGCTTATAGGCGTGGAAGCGCTTTACCTGGACATCGAAGACGGTGTTGGGGTCGATAACCAGACCGGTCTCGGCCTTGACGTAGGCGGCCAGACGCTCCTTGTTGGCGCGCTTGGAGGCACCCACGGCCTTCAGGAACTCGGTGTCGTCCTTAAACTCCTTGAGTTTCTCAAGCTCAAAGGCGTCTTTGAGCCAGCCATCGCCAATGGCCTCGGTCACGAGCTTGGCGTAGGTGGGGTTGGCCTCGGCAAAGAAGCGACGGTGCGAGATGCCGTTGGTCTTGTTGTTGAACTTCTCGGGCGTCAGGGCATAGAAGTCCTTGAGCACGATGTTCTTGATGATGTCGGAATGGATCTTGGCCACGCCGTTGACGCTGTGGCTGCAGATCACGGACAGGTTGGCCATGCGAATCTCGCCGTCCCACAGGATGGCGGTCTGGCGCAGACGCTCCTGCCAGCCCTCCTTCGTGGTGTCGAACGACTCGTGCCAACGACGGCTGATCTCGTCGATGATCTGGTACACGCGGGGGAGGAGCTTGGAGAACGTGCCGATAGGCCACTTCTCCAAGGCCTCGGGCAGGATGGTGTGGTTGGTGTAGCTCACGACCTGCGTCACGATGTTCCAGGCGTCGTCCCACTCGAGCTTCTTCTCGTCGATGAGGATACGCATGAGCTCGGGGCCGCACATGGCGGGGTGGGTATCGTTGGTGTGGATGGCCACAAACTGCGGCAGCAGCTCCCAGTTCGCGCCGTGCTCCTTCTCAAAGGTGTCGAGCAGGCTGTAGATACCGGCCGAAACAAACAGGTACTCCTGCTTCAGGCGCAGCAGACGGCCGTGCTCGCCGGCGTCGTTGGGGTAGAGGATGGCGCTGATGGCCTCGGCTTCGGCGCGCTCGGCGTCGGCCAGGGCGTAGTCGCCGCGGTTGAATGCCTCAAGGTCAAAGTGCTCCTCGACCGGCTCGGCGGCCCAGACGCGCAGCTTGTTGACGGTCTCGCCGGCATAGCCCACCACGGGGATGTCATAAGGGACAGCCAGGATGTCCTGCGTGTCCACCGTGCGGTAGAACGTGCGGCCGTTCTCCTCAAAGCCCTCAACATGGCCACCAAACTTGATGGTCACGGCCTTGTCCTGACGACGGACCTCCCAGGGATAGCCGTGGGTGAGCCACTCGTCGGTGGCCTCGACCTGGCTGCCGTTGACAATCTCCTGCTTAAACAGGCCGTAGCGGTAGCGCATGCCGTTGCCGTAGCCGGCAATGCCCTCGGCTGCCATGGAATCCAGGAAGCACGCTGCCAGACGGCCCAGGCCACCGTTGCCCAGAGCCGGATCGGGCTCCTGGTTCTCGATGACGGACAGGTCAAAGCCCATGTCGTCGAGCGCCTCGGCGACCATGTCGCGCACGCCAAAGTTGAGCAGGTAGTTGTCGAGCAGGCGACCGATCAAAAACTCGATCGAGAAATAGTACACGCGCTTCTTGCCCTCGGCGGTGGCGCGGGCGTCACTCTTGGTGGCAACGGTGCGGGCCTTCTCGGCCACGAGCTTGGCCAGGGCGTTAAAGCGGTCCAGGTCGCTGGCGGCCTCGACGCTCTTGCCGCTAATGCTCATGACGGCATCGCGATAGAGCTCGGTAAACTCCTGCTTGTTGTCGAAGATCTTATTCATACGTTCCTTTCCCCCGGGGATGTTTCTCCCGGAACGGTTATGACTTGTATCCTACGCCCCGTCGGGGCGGGTAATTACAGTGGTAACGCCTTTGTTACGCTTTCTTAGCAGGAGCCTTAGCGGCAGCTGCCTTAGCCTTGGGAGCGGCCTTTTTGGTGGCTGCCTTTTTGGCCGTGGTGGACTTGGCCGAAGCCTTGGCAGCGGGCTTGGCAGCCTTCGCCTTGGGCTTCACCGAAGACACACGCTTTTTGGGCTCAGCCTTGGGTTCCTCGACCACGGGCGGCTTATAGCTGCTGGGACCGCGGCGCTTAAGCACCACGCCAGCCAGGCCGGGCACCTTAATCTCAATGGAGTCCATCTGCCCGTTCCAGGGATAGGGCTCGCTCGAGCAGGTGTAGGGCTCCTCACCGGCGTATCCGCTGCCACCGAACTCGGGACGGTCGGAATCGAAGATGACTTCCCAGTCACCCTCGCGCGGCACGCCCACGCGGAAGCTCTCGTAGCTCGCGGGGTCAAAGTTGATCAGGATCACCAGGTCGTCGTCGACATCCTCGCCCTGACGCACAAAGCTCACGATGGACTGCTTGGAGTTGTCCGCGTCGATCCAGGTAAAGCCGTCGTCGGTATAGCCGCGCTCGTACAGGGCGGGCTCGGCAGTGTACAGGTGGTTGAGCGCCTTGATAAACGCCTGATGATGACGGTGGGTCTCGTACTGCTCGGTCAGGAACCACTGAATGGACTCGTAGTAGCGCCACTCAATAAACTGGCCGATCTCGTTGCCCATAAAGTTGAGCTTGGCACCGGGGTGCGTCATTTGGTAGAAAGCCAACGTGCGCAGGCCGGCAAACTGGCGCCACCAGTCGCCCGGCATGCGGCCGATCAGCGAGCACTTGCCGTGCACGACTTCGTCGTGGCTCAGCGGGCAGATAAAGTTCTCGGTAAAGGCGTACATGATGGAGAACGTGAGCAGCCCGTGGTTGCCGGGGCGCCACGGAAAATCGGTCTGCATGTAGTGCAGGGTGTCGTTCATCCAGCCCATGTCCCACTTGTAGTGGAAGCCCAGGCCGCCGTCCTGCGGCGGATAGGTCACGAGCGGCCACGCGGTGGACTCCTCGGCCATCATCATCACGTCGGGGTAGTGTGCCTCCACGGCGCAGTTGACCTGGCGGATAAATGCGCTGGCGTCCAGGTCCTCCTCGGTACCGTACTTGTTGAACTTCTTTTGCCCCGGATCGTCGATGCCAAAGTTGAGGTACAGCATACTGGACACGCCGTCCATACGAATGCCGTCAACGTGGAAGTTCTCGAGCCAGTACAGCACGTTGGAGACCAGGAAGGAGCGGACCTCGCCACGGGCGAAGTCGAACTTGTGTGTGCCCCAGTTGGGGTGAATCTCGTGCTCAAACAGCATATGGCCGTTAAAGGTAGCAAGGCCGTGGGAGTCGGCACAAAAACCGCCGGGCACCCAGTCCATGATCACGCCGATGCCTGCCTCGTGGCACGCATCGATAAAGTGCATGAGCTGCTGCGGGTCGCCATAGCGCGACGTGGCGGCATAGTAGCCGGTCGTCTGGTATCCCCAGGAGCCGTCGAAGGGATGCTCCATGAGCGGCATGACCTCGATATGCGTGTAGCCCATGTCGCGCACGTAGTCCACGAGCTCCACCGACAGGTCGTCGTAGGTGTAAAACTCGCCGCGCTGCGCGGGGAAGGGATCCATGGGGCCGGGATAGTTGCCGTACTCATCCGGCTCGCCCTGCGGCGCGTCGCCGTGGCGCTTCCACGAGCCAATATGCACCTCGTAGATGTTCAGCGGCTGCGACATGTGGTTGTGGCCGGCGCGCCGCTTGAGCCACGCGGCGTCGTTCCACTTATAGCCATCGAGGGTCCACAGCACGCTGGCGGTACCCGGAGGGCACTCAGCCTTAAAGGCGTATGGATCGGCCTTGTAGAGCTTTTCGCCCTCGTTGGTCTCGATGAGGTACTTATAGAGCTGGCCCTGCTCGGCGCCAGGAATAAAGCCTTCCCAAATAGCGCTCGTATGCACGGGCACCAGAGGGTTGGCTTCTTCATCCCAGTCGTTAAATTCGCCAATGACATGCACGCTCTTTACATCGGGCGCCCAAACGCAAAAGCGCCAGCCGCGCGTACGGTTCTGCGTGTCGGGGTGCGCGCCCATCTTTTCCCAGCTGCGCTCCCACGTGCCGATGCCAAATAGATAGACATCGTCCTTGGTGAGCTCCGGTGCGTGCGGGGCGGCTTTACGGGTTGCGGGCTTTTTAGCCGTTGGCTTTAGCTTTGTATCGCTCACGTTTGATCCCATCATGACGCGGCAGCGTGTTGCCTTGGTGACTAGATGCGAAAGGTCCAAGGCTGCACGAATCGAAGGGACGGCGATAGCTCTATGATTCGTTCCACCTCGCGTGCTCGGTGGAACTTTCGGCACGAAATACGATAACACCTGTACGTTACTTTTATGAAGGAAAGTGGTTTTTGGGCGGCGTTTAATCGGTAAGCGCCATGTTTAGACCACTGGCAGAATTGCGATGGTAAAACTCTTGACAGTTTTACCAAATAGAGTTTCTAAACTATTAAGATTAACGTTTGGTAAAACGTTTTTAGCAGGTTGTTTACCATTTGACATCGAAAGGTACGTATATGTTCCAGACCGCCGCTCCCAATGTTGCTTTTATTTTCGATTGCGACGGCACGCTGGTTAATAGCACCCCCGTTTGGGCCTATGCCCAGCCCGAGTTATTGCACCGCCACGGAGTTGACGTAACGGTCGACGATTTTGCCCAGTTTGAGCATTTGTCGCTCGAGGACGAGTGCCAGGCCTACCACGACACCTGGGACATTGGCGCGAATGGCGAAGAGCTGTATCGCGAGCTGAGCGACATCCTGATCGATGGCTACTCCAAGGTGCCGCCGCGCAAGGGGCTCCTGGCATTTTTGGAGCAGGCGAAGGCGGCGGGCATTGCCATGTGCGTTGCCACGTCCACGCCAGCCGAGCTGGTTAAATCTGCGCTTGCGGGAGCCGGGCTCGACGCGTACATGGAGTTTGTTACCACGACGGGTGAGGCAGGACGCTCCAAACAGTTCCCCGATGTGTATGAGCTGGCTCTGCGCCGTCTGGAGGAGCGCCATGGGCACAAGTTTGAGCGCGCCTGGGTGTTTGAGGATGCCGTCTTTGGGCTTAAGAGCTCTGGGGTCGCTGGCTTTAAGCGTGTGGGTATTTATGACCCGCACGGCCGCATGAAGCGCGACGACGTACGCGCCAACTGCGATTTCTTTATCGACAGCTATAAGGACCTGGATCTGGATCACGTGCTGGCGTTTGAGGGATAGGCGAGGGCTGTGGTTTGTAAGGTATTAGTGGTCTGCGGCTCGCCCGTGGTGGCGAGCGCGGATCTGTTGCGTAGGCTAGCAGGGGAGTGCGACCACGTCATCGCTGTGGACCGCGGCCTGGATGCTCTGCTGGGTGCCGGTTTGAGCTGCGACGTATATGTGGGGGATGCCGACACGGTGAGCGACGCAGGCCGCGCGCTGGTCGATGCCGCCACCGACTTTGAAGTTGAGCGCCACGACCCGTACAAGGACTATACCGACCTGGCGCTGGCGCTCGATTCTGTCCGACGCCGCTGGCCGGGTGCCGAAGTGGTTGCGACCTGCGCCACGGGCGGCCGCCCGGATATGGCGCTTTCCGTACTGGGCCTGCTCGCAGGCTACGATGACGCTCCAGTCTGGATTGCCGAGGACAAGGTGGTTTCCCGCATCCTTCGCGCAGGCGAGTCGTGGACCATCGAAGGCGCCGAGGGCAAGACGTTCTCCATCATCGCAATTGCCCCCAACACCAAGGTAAGCGAACACGGCCTAGAATGGGAGCTAGACCACAGCCCCCTGGGCCTGTTGGCCGACACGGGCATCAGCAACGTCGTCAGGTCAACAGCCACGATCCAAGTCCGCACCGGCACCGCCATCGCTTTCCTATATCAATAGGCATTTAAAGTCTGACTCAAAAAAGTCCTTGCACGCCGCGTCAACTTCCCCTATAGTATCTCCTCGTCACGGGGGCGTAGCTCAGCTGGGAGAGCGCTTGACTGGCAGTCAAGAGGTCAGGGGTTCGATCCCCCTCGTCTCCACCATCGTGGATCCAAAGGCCTTCGGAATACCGAAGGCCTTTTTTCATGCCAAAACACCTCGTGCCGCAAACCCACACCAACACCAACAAAAAGTTGCACAATTTATTTCCCATATCTGTACATAGTTTGTTAGCCAAACTCAATTACCAGTGCAGCTCGCTGCTCCATGTGGGTCACAGGAACGTCCCTAACCGCCGCCGGCACCCCAATAACCTGCGCCAACGTGAACAACTTCCCAAAACAACCCCCTTAGCACGTCAAATGAACGATATGTTGTCCAACGCAGCCCAAATCAGTTTCACTAACAGCTTGTGCTAGAAGATCAAACGTTACATGGGTTCAACTGTGCTCACGGCTCCAGCAAGTCACAAAGCGCAGGGTCGATCAGCATCCGGCCGTAACGGCGGTGCCAGAAACACCACGAGCTCCAATATCGATTGCCATGCGCGATTTTGCACTTGTTTTTGTGGCTATTTATAAGTTTTCATTGGACAGTGCAATATGTTATTATGGCACATCACAGCAGTCTTTAGCTGTTTGCGTGCGGTCCAGTTTTGCACCCGCTTGACTGGCCTTGATTCTCATTTTCATTGCAACAGCCTCAGGACTCAGCGCAACGCGTTGCG
>DXZP01000022.1:0-35377 GCA_019419605.1 Collinsella sp. | reverse complement strand
CATCTCCACCGTTCCTTCAACTGGGAAAACGGCGCCCCCGGGCCCCGGGAGGGGCCGCGGGGGCGTTCGGCTAGGTGCGGGAACGGCCTATCTGCTCAATGTGTTCGGCTGAGATCGGAAATCAACCCTTGCATTGTGGAATTCGGGGGCTTTGTCATATCCATTTCAAAAGAGCCTGCTGCCGCGATTTGACTGTCGCATAATGCAAGGCCATTGCGGTACCGAGCTATGGAAAGACGCCTGCGGAATTGTCCTACCGATAAGCGGACAAGCCTCCGGCTGGTGCCTTCGCCGTGGTAAGGTAAGCCGAATTGTTTCCAGGCTGTTTCGGGGGAGTGGTATGAGCAAAGAGTGCGTCGAGCAGGTCGAAGGCGCAGGAGCTTCGGTGCCGATGACCGATATATCGAACATTGATGTGCCCGAGGGCACCGACGAGCTCAGCCGCAGCACCCGCCGTGCATGGCGCGACCGCCTGAACAGCGCTTCGACGCGCAAGTTGATCATGGGCGTCTTGGCTACGCTGGTGGGCGGTTCGTTTTGGGGCTTCTCGGGCACCAGCGCGAGCTTTCTGTTCGATACCTACCACGTCGACACCTTGTGGCTTATGAGCGTGCGTCAGATTCTCGCCGGTCTACTCTTTATGGCCGTGGTTGTTACGCGCGACCGCGAGCGCCTGATTAAGCTCTGGACCACAGCCGCCGATCGCAAGCAGCTGCTGCTCTTTACCGCCTTTGGCCTGCTGTTCAATCAGTTTTGCTATCTTTCGGCCGTGCGTCTGACGAACGCCGGAACCGCGACGGTGCTCCAGTGCCTGCAGCTCGTTATCATCATGGGCTACACCTGCGTGACCGATCGCCGCATGCCGCGTACTCGCGAAGTCATCGGCATCGGCCTGGCTCTGGGTGGCACCTTTTTAATCGCCACCGGTGGCGACCCCACCAGCCTGAATATCTCGCCGCTCGGCCTGATCGCGGGTCTCATGTGTGCGGTCAGCGCTACATGCATGGCGGTGATTCCCGCCAAGATCCTGCCCGAATACGGCAGCCCCATCGTCACGGGCTCGGCAATGCTCACGGCGGGCGTGGTCTCGTGTGTCTTCGTGCAGCCCTGGGCGCATATACCGGCGCTCGACGCTGCCGGCGTCGAGGCGCTCGCGGTGTTCGTGGTTATCGGCTCGTTTTTTGCTTACATGCTCTATATGCAGGGCGTTAAGGACATCGGCTCGGTGCGTGCGAGTCTCATCGGAACTGTGGAGCCGGTTTCGGCGACCATCACCAGCGCCGTTATGCTGGGCACGGTGTTTTTGCCGACCGACCTTATCGGCTTTGCCATGATCATCGTGATGATGTTCCTCACGGTGTAGCTGGCGCCGCCGCCAAGACGGAAAAGGCGTTGTGCCACATTTTCGCCAATTGATGTCCGTGTCTGGAGTTTAGCTGTCGATGCTCAAAATGCCATAAACTAGTAACGTTATGGACTTTTTCATTGCGACTCAATTGCGAGGATTTCTTTATGGCTGGTAATCACTTTAAGGGCAGCGATAGCGGCCGTCCTGCAGTTCCGCCGCGTCCGAACGGGGCTGGTAAGGCCGGCACGCCGGGCGGCGCTGGGCAGGGCGGTTCCGGTAAGCGCGTGTCCCCGGGCGAGACGGCGATGTTTACCGCTCTGTACGAGCAGTCTCAAAAGGCAAAAAAGACCGGCCGTGCAAGAGGGAATGTCTTTGCGGGCGGTGCAACCTCCACGTCGCAGCCGAGCGGGGCCCCTTCGATACCTGCGAACAACGCAGGTGCTGCCAACGCCGCGAATACCGCCGGCAACGTTAATGCCGGCAAGGCCGCCAACAATACTCCCTCTGCCGGTGGCGCGGGGCTTACGGGTAACCTTGGCACGATTTACACCGGCGCCTCCGAGACTGGCACGTTCGCCCGCCTGGATGATAGCGGTGCCCAGTTTGCGGGCTCGGGTTCCAAGGAAGATTATTACGATTTTGGCTTGAACTACGGTAGCGACGCTTCGTCGAGTTCGACCTCTGAGGGTCTGGTCCGTCATCGCCATCGCAAGGGCGAGCGCAAAAAGCGTCACACTGGCGCCATTATTGCCGCTGTAGTCGCGGTGCTTCTCGTTGCGCTTGGCGCAAGCGGCTTTATGCTGCTTAACTCGGCAAAGACCGTAAAGAGTGAAGCGAAGGAGGCCGTCGAGATTGTCGGTGGCCTTAAGGACAAGGTCACGTCGGGCGATTTTTCGACGCTGCCTGACGACGCGAAGAAGATTGATGAGCTTTGCGACAGCACGAAGGCGGAGACCTCGAGCCCGCTGTGGACGGCGGCTTCGTTTATCCCGGTGTATGGCAGCGACATCAATGCGGCCCGCACCATGATCGACGCCCTGTCCGATGTCTCGAGCAATGCGCTGGTTCCCATGGCCGATAACCTTTCGCAGGCCACGCCCGGCAAGCTGTTTCAGGACGGCATGATTAACGTGTCCGCGCTGCAGGCGGTCGCCGATTCGCTTTCCAGCAGCTCGAAGGTGTTCAAGAGCGCCAACGAGAAGATCCAGGGCATTGGCGATACTCATATTTCCCAGGTGACCGAGCTGGTCGATAAGGCCAAGGACGGCTTTGCCACCCTCAACGGCGCGGTTGACGCGGCGGAGAAGGTCGCCCCCGTCCTTCCGCAGATGCTCGGCGCCAACGGCCAGACGCGCAACTACCTTGTGTACGCCATGAACAACGTCGAGATTCGTGCCTGCGGCGGCTTTGGCGGTTCGCAGGGCCTGATTTCGGTCACCGACGGCCAGATGTCGATTGGCGAGTTTGTTCCCCGCATTGGACTCAGCGAGGATGAGGCAGTCGAGAGCGTCGACGAAGAGGATGAGGCGCTGTTCGGCAACCACAGTAACCTGTACAACTCTGGTAACGCGTATTCGCCCGATTGGCCCCGCAACTCGCAGCGTGTCGCCGCGCTGTGGAAGTCCCAGTATGGGCAGGACGTTGACGGCGTCGTGGGTATCGACCCGGTGTTCCTGCAGTATCTGCTGGGCCTCGTCGGTAATGTCTCGCTGCCCGACGGAACGGTTGTCGACGGCACCAACGCCGCAAAGGTCCTCATGCACGATGTGTACTGGAACTATCCGGTCGAGGAGTCGGACGGCATCTTTGCATCCGTCGCCAGCGCTGCCTTCGACAAGATTCTCGGTGGCATCGGCGACGTCGACGTTACAAAGCTTGTCGGTGCATTCGAGCGCGGTGCCGAAGAGGGTCGTCTGATTGCTTGGATGAGAAACGATGATGAGCAGAATGCCATCAAAGAGACGGGCATTGACGCTTCGCTGCCCGATCCGGATGATCCGAGTGCCGATCCCGTTGCCGGCGTTTACTTTAACAACCTGAGCTTCTCCAAGCTCGACTGGTATCTGAACGCCGACACGCAGATTGGCCAGGGCGTCAAGAACGGTGACGGCACGTGCTCGTATCGCATCACCGTTACCCTGACGAACATCATGACGCAGGAGGAGGCTGGCAAGCTGCCCAACTACGTTGCGGCGAGCGCACCCGATGCCGCGCGTGACGACGAACGCCTGAATGTCTCGTTGTTTGCACCGACGGGCGGCAACATTACTGATCTGACCGTCGAGGGCACCCAGTTTGGTCTTGGCGCCGCTACGTGGCATGGAATCCCCTTCTATTCGGGCACCGTTGACCTGCATGCTGGCGAGACGACGACGATCACGTATACGCTGACCACGTCGGCCGAGGCGGGGGACAAGCCGCTTACGCTGCGCCAGACTCCTACATGCCAGGCGGCTCGCGACAGCGCGGCGGCGTAGGGTTTTTCTGGTAGCGCAGATAATCGAGTACCATTTTGGGGCGGACAGACAATCTGTTCGCCCCTATTTTGTAAGGAGAGCGCATGAAGTACTTTGGCACCGACGGCTTTCGCGGTGAGGCCAACGTTGGGCTGACGGTAGAGCACGCTTATAAGATTGGCCGTTTTGTGGGCTGGTATTACGGCGCCAACCGCGAGCGCAAGGCGCGCGTGATCGTGGGCAAGGACACCCGTCGCTCGAGCTATATGTTCGAGGCGGCGCTGGTGAGCGGCCTGGTCGCGAGCGGTGCGGACGCCTATATGCTGCACGTGATCCCCACGCCGGGCGTAGCGCATCAGACCGTGGAAGGCTGCTTCGATTGCGGCATCATGATCAGCGCGAGCCACAACCCGTTTTGCGATAACGGCATTAAGCTCGTCAATAGCGACGGTTTTAAGATGGACGAGGACGTACTGGAGCTCATCGAAGACTACATCGATGGCAAGAGCGAGGTACCGCTGGCCACGGGCAACCACATCGGCGCCACGGTGGACTATATGCAGGGCCGCAACCGCTACATCGCTTCGCTCATCGCCAGCGCGAACTTTTCGTTGCAGGGCGTCAAGATCGGTATCGACTGCGCCAACGGCTCGGCTTCCTCGGTGGCCAAGCCGGTGTTTGACGCGCTCGGTGCCGACGTGCGCGTGATCAACGCCGCGCCCGATGGCTTTAACATCAACGTCGACTGCGGCTCCACGCATATGGAGCGCCTGCAGCGCCACGTGGTGGAGCAGGGCCTGGACGTGGGCTTTGCCTATGACGGCGATGCCGATCGCTGCTTGGCCGTTGACGAGCGCGGTCGCGTGGTAGACGGCGACCAGATCCTGTACGTGTGTGGCGTGTATCTGAACAAGCACGGTCGCCTTTCGGGCGGTACCGTGGTGCCGACGATCGCCAGCAACTTTGGTCTGGTCAAGTCGCTGGAGCTTGCCGGACTGAGCGCCGTGACCAGCGGCGTGGGCGACCGTCACGTGTATGCCAAGATGCGCGAGGGCGGCTACAGCCTGGGCGGCGAGCAGACGGGCCATACGATCTTTGGCGATATCGAGCGCACGGGCGACGGCATTATGACCTCGCTGCGCGTGATGGAAGTGATTCGTGCCGAGCGCGAGACGCTCTCGCAGCTCACGGCTCCGTGCAAGCTGCTGCCGCAGGCGCAGGTTGCCGTGCGCGTAGCGGATAAGGACGCCGCGCTCGAGAACATGGGCGTGCAGAACGCCATCGCCGAGGCCGAGACTGCGCTGGCAGGCGAGGGCCGCGTGCTCGTGCGCAAGAGCGGAACCGAGTCGGTTATCCGCGTGCTGGCCGAGGCGCCCGACCAAGCATCCGCCGATGCCGCCATGAAGCGCATCGCAAGTGCTTTGGAAGCTCTTTAGTTACGCTGTTTTACCAAACCGCGTAACTGCTCGACGCTGCAAACGGCCCCAAGTGCCGGGTCTCTGGCTTAGATGAAAAAGGGGCGCCGCGGAACCAACCCGCGGCGCCCCCTTTGCGTTGGCGTGTCGCCTAAGCTTTACAGCTGATACAGCGTGGTGAACTTGTCCTGCAGGTAGCTGCAGTAGTAGCGGGCATCGAACGCCATGCCGCAGGCGCCCTTGATGAGCTCCGGCGCGTCCTTGGCGCGGCCCCACTGCCAAATGCGCTCGCCCAGCCAGGCGCGGACGGGCGCCAGGTCGCCGCTCGCACAGGCGCCGTTAAGGTCGACACCGTCGCGGCACATGGCCGGCACAAACATGGCGTCGTAGGCGCTACCCAGTGCATACGTGGGGAAGTAGCCAAACGAGCCGCCGCTCCAGTGCGTATCCTGCAGGCAGCCGTGTGTGTCGTCGGGAACGGGAATGCCCAGGTACTCATTCATAAAGCGGTTCCAAAGCGCGGGGATGTCCTTGGCCGTGGCCTCGCCGGCAAACAGCATGCGCTCGATCTGGTAGCGCACCATAATATGCAGCGGATAGGTGAGCTCGTCGGCCTCGGTGCGGATCAGCGACGGCTGCGCGATGTTCACGGCGCGGTAGAGCGTGTCCTCGTCGACGTCGCCGTAGACCTCGGGTGCGTGGCGGCGCAGCACCTCGAGCAGCGGTCCCATAAAGGCGCGGCTGCGACCCACGGTGTTCTCGAAGAAGCGGCTCTGGCTCTCGTGGATGCCCATGGAGGTGCCACCCTCAAGACAGGTGCGCGCATAGGCAGGATTGACGCCCAGCTCATACATGGCGTGTCCCGCCTCGTGGATGATGCTGTAGACGTTGGAGATGCAGTCGTCTTCGTAGATGTGCGTGGCGATGCGCGCGTCGCCCACCGAGAAGCCCTCGCTAAACGGGTGCTCGGTAAAGGCAAGCGTGGTGTCGTCCAGGTTCATGCCGACAAGCTTCATCAAGTCGAAGCTCATGGCGCGCTGGGCAGCCTCGGGCACGTGGGCGTGCAAAAAGTCGGCAGCCGGCTGCTGGCCGCGCTCGCCGATGGCGTGCACGAGCGGCACGACCGTGGCCTTGACCTCATCGCAAAACGCATCGAAGCTCTTGGCGGAAAGGCCGCGCTCGTACTGGTCGAGCCAAACGTCGTATGGGTCGCGCTTGGGGTCCATGAGCTCGGCCTGATGCTTAAGTTGGGCGACGATTCTATCCACATAGGGCTCAAAGCTCGCCCAGTCGTTGGCCGCCTTGGCCTTGTGCCACACGGCATCGGCCTCGCAGGTGAGCCTGGTCCAAGCCTCGGCCTCCTCGGTGGGAATGACGCTCGCCTCGCGCTGGTCGCGGCCGAGCACGCGGATCTCGTTGAGCAGTTGCGGGTCGTCGATCTTGCCGCCGGCGACCGTCTCGCGTGCCAGCGAGTGCACAAGCTCGACAGACTTTTTGCTGGTCAGGAGCTTGTGATGCTCGCCGGCAAGGGTGCCCATGGCGTCGGCACGCGCTGCGGCGCCGTTGGCGGGGGCAATGGTGGCGCCGTCGAACTCGGCAATCTTGAGCAGATACTCGCGGGTCCACAGCTTGCCCTCGAGCTTGCGGAACTTCTTGACGGCCTTATCGACCTTCATGCCCTTGGGCGCCTTGCCCACAGCTGCCTCGGCCTTCTTATCGTGCTTCTTTCCCATACCATATCCTTAATCTCGCAGGTCGAGCGCCGCAGGTGGGCGCACGGCCAGTTTGCATACCTATCCGCCTTGTACCCAGCGCGAACAAAACGGAACGCGGCGATACGCCTACGCAATGTGGTATCCTATAGCCCAATGCGTTGACGGAGAGGGTTTTGCCCGCCGCGTCGCCGGCAAGAGAGGGAAGGTCATGGGCTGCAAGCCTTCCTGCGGTGGCAAGGGCCAAGCGTTCACTCCCGAGCAGCGACCTCAACGGGCGCGCGGCCACGCGGCGGCGATGTCTCCAGTAGGGAAGCCGTGAGCCTCGCGAAAAGGGGCAAAGAGTGGGCGCGGCGGGTCAGACATCCGCCGGGTCAAACAAGGTGGTACCGCGGAATTCAACCGTCCTTGGGCAATGCACATGCCCGAGGACGGTTTTTTGTTACCGAACCGGGCCGCACATCCGTAAGCGTCGGGCGGTGCCAGCCGCCCCGGCAAGCGGATGCGCGAGAGACGAAAGGGAAGACATGAGTCTGATTGATGATCTGGTCAAACTCGAGGAAGAGGCCAAGGAGCTCGTCGCAGGCGCCGACGACGCCGAGAAGCTCGAGGCCGCGCGCGTCGCGCTGCTCGGCCGCAAGGGCCGCATCACCGGCCTGATGCGCATGATGGGCAAGCTCGCCCCCGAGGATCGTCCCGTGATGGGCAAGCGAGCCAACGAGATGCGTCAGCTGATTGAGGGCATGCTCGACGAGCGCAACACCGAGATGAAGGCCGCCGCCCTCAAGCGCGCACTGGAGCACGACGCCGTCGACATCACGCTGCCGGGCATCCGTCCGCAGATCGGTCACCAGCACCTGATCAAGCAGATCATCGAGGAGGCCGAGGACATCTTCTGCGGCATCGGCTACACCGTCGAGTCCGGCCCTATGGTCGATACCTCCTACTACAACTTCACCGCGCTCAACGCGCCCATGGATCACCCGAGCCGCTCGGCCCGCGATACCTTCTACGTGGTCGACAATAACCCCGGCAGCGTCGCGCATCCCGAGGCCCACGCCCACGGCGAGTCCGACGTGCTGCTGCGCACCCAGACCTCGGGCGTTCAGATCCACACCATGGAGTCTCAAAAGCCGCCCATCTACATGATCTGCCCGGGCACCGTCTACCGTCCCGACACGGCCGACGCCTGCCACCTGCCGCAGTTCAACCAGATCGAGGGCCTGGTCGTCGACGAGGGCATCACCTTTGGCGACCTCAAGGGCACGCTCGACTACTTTGTTAAGTGCATGTTTGGCGAGGACCGCAAGACGCGCTACCGCCCGCACTTCTTCCCCTTCACCGAGCCTAGCTGCGAGGTGGACGTGAGCTGCCACGTCTGCGGCGGCAAGGGCTGCAACTTCTGCAAGCACAGCGGCTGGATCGAGATCCTGGGCTGTGGCATGGTCGACCCCAACGTCCTGATCAACTGCGGCATCGACCCCGAGAAGTACACCGGCTTCGCCTTTGGTATTGGCGCCGAGCGCGTCGCGGCCCTGCGCTACGACCTGCCGGACCTGCGTACGTTGATGACAGGCGATATGCGTTTCCTGAATCAGTTCTAGGCTGCGGCTTGCCCAAGCACGGCACCTCGGCGCTCATTCGTCGCTTGCGTACCAAAGTACGCGGCGCTCCTCTTTCGGGCCGATCTGCCGCACTTGGACAACCCTCGCTTTGTAAGGAATGTTCACAAAGTTGAAGTTTCCACCTGCATCTCTTCGCAGGCTTTCAGTATGAAAGGAGAGCTAGATGCGTGTTTCTTACGACTGGCTCAAGACCATGATCGATATTCCGGAGGATCCTAAGACCCTTTCGGACGAATATATCCGCACCGGCACCGAGGTCGAGGCGATTGACACCGTGGGCGAGTCCTTCGACCACGTGGTGACTGCCAAGGTGCTCACCAAGACGCCGCACCCCGATAGCGACCACATGTATGTGTGCTCGGTCGACGTGAGCGACAAGAACCTCGACGCCGACGGCAACCCCGCTCCGCTGCAGATTGTCTGCGGCGCGCAGAACTTTGAGGCCGGCGACCACATCGTCACGGCAATGATCGGCGCTGTGCTTCCCGGCGACGTCAAGATCAAGAAGAGCAAGCTTCGTGGCGTCGTGTCCATGGGCATGAACTGCTCTGCACGCGAGCTCGGCCTGGGCGGCGACCACTCCGGCATCATGATTCTGCCCGAGGATACGCCCTGCGGCATGCCGTTTGCCGAGTACGTGGGCTCGAGCGACACCGTGCTCGACTGCGAGATCACGCCCAACCGCCCCGATTGCCTGTCCATGATCGGCATGGCCCGCGAGACCGGCGCCATCTTCGACCGCGATTTCCACGTGGAGCTGCCCGCCATCAAGGCCGAGACCGGCCGCGCGACCGACGACGAGCTTTCGGTCGAGATTGCCGACGAGGGCCTGTGCGACCGCTATGTCGCCCGCATCGTGCGCAACGTGAAGGTCGGCCCGTCGCCCGACTGGATGGTCAAGCGCCTTAACGCCCTGGGCGTGCGCCCGCACAACAACATCGTCGACATCACCAACTACGTGATGATGCTTACCGGTCAGCCGCTGCACGCCTTTGACCTGGACACCTTTGCCGAGCGCGATGGCCATCGCCGCGTGGTGGTTCGCGCCGCCCAACAGGACGAGAAGTTCACGACCCTCGACGGCGAGGAGCGCACGCTCGACGCCGGCATGGGCCTCATCACCGACGGCGAGCGTCCCGTGGCGCTGGCCGGCGTTATGGGCGGCATGGATTCCGAGATCGAGGACGACACCGTCGACGTGATGGTCGAGAGCGCCTGCTTCAACGCCGGTCGCACCTCGCACACCAGCCGCGACCTGTCGCTGATCTCCGATGCCTCCATTCGCTTTGAGCGCCAGGTCGACGAGACCGGCTGCGTGGACGTCGCCAACGTCACGTGCGCGCTGATCGAGGAGATCGCCGGCGGCGAGGTCGCCCCCGGCTATGTGGACGTGTTCCCCGCGCCCAAGACCATCGACAGCACCAAGCTGCGCTTGGCCCGCGTGCACGCCATCTGCGGCGCCGACATCGAGCCCGACTTTATCGAGCGCTCGCTCACCCGCCTGGGCTGCACCGTCGAGCGCGACGGCGAGGACTTTATGGTCACTCCGCCGAGCTTCCGCCCCGACCTGCCGCGCGAGATCGATCTGATCGAGGAGGTCCTGCGCCTGTGGGGCATGGGCCGTGTGACGGCGACCATCCCAGCTGCCAAGAACCACATCGGCGGCTTGACCCGCGAGCAGAAGCTCACCCGCAAGGTTGGCGAGATCCTGCGCGCCTGTGGCCTCAACGAGACCACGACCTTTGGCTTTGCCGCTCCGGGCGACCTGGAGAAGATCGGCATGTCCACCGAGGGCCGCGGCTGCCCCGTGGCGCTCATGAATCCGCTGGTGGCCGAGCAGACCGAGATGCGTCGCTCGCTGCTGCCGGGCCTGCTGCAATCCGTGGCCTATAACGAGGCGCACGGCACGCCCAACGTGCACCTGTACGAGGTCGGCAGCCTGTTCCACGGTCGCGAGAACGCCAGCCTGCCCAAGGAGACCAAGTCCGTGGCGGGTGTGCTCTCGGGCCAGTGGAGCGAGCAGTCCTGGAACATGAAGTACCGCAAGCTGCGCTTCTTCTTTGGCAAGGGCATTGTCGAGGAGCTGCTCGCCCAGCTGCGCATCGAGAAGGTCCGCTTCCGTCCCGTCGAGGGCGAGGGCTACGCTTTCTTGCAGCCGGGTCGTGCGGCCGAGGTTCTGTCCGGCGGCACCGTGCTGGGCTGGGTCGGCGAGATTCACCCCGAGGCGCGCGAGGCGATGGGCATCGATGAGGTCGTCGTTGCCTTTGAGCTCGATCTGGACAAGCTGATCAAGGGCGCCCGCAACCAGGAGAACTACCGCGAGTTCTCGCAGTACCCTGCCGTTGAGCACGACCTTGCTATCGTGGTCGATAACTCCGTGACCTGCGAGGACCTTGAGCGCCGCATTACCAGCGCCGGCGGCAAGTTGCTCGAGGGTGTGCGTCTGTTCGACGTCTACCGAGATCCGGTCCGCGTGGGCGTGGGCAAGAAGTCCATGGCCTTTGCGCTTACGTATCGCTCCGACGACCACACGCTCACCAGCGAAGAGGTCGAAAAAGCGCACCAGAAGATCGTCACCAAGGTGTGCAAGGGCGTAAACGGCGAGGTCCGCGGCTAGGTCCTGCGCTGGGAGCATGGGACCCCTCCACAGTTGCTGTGGGACCCTACGTGACCGCTATGCTCGGTATAAGGCACCGTTGAGTCTGCATATATGACACGCGCATTACATAACGGCGTGCTGCTTTGTCGGCAGCGCGCCGTTTTGCTATGATAGCCCGCGGCGTGTTACGAGTCTGACAATACGTAACACTGGCAAGGTGATTTAAGCGGCGTTGCAATTCCGTGCGCCGATAACCGGGAGGCGTCCATGCACATTCCAGATAATTATCTGTCCCCGCAGACCGATGCCGTGCTGGCGGTGGCGATGGTGCCCGTTTGGGTTCACTGCATCAAGAAGGTGCGCGCCACGCTCGATCGCGAGCATATGGCTTTCCTGGGCATCTGCGCTGCATTCTCCTTCTTACTTATGATGTTCAACGTGCCGCTGCCCGGCGGTACCACTGGTCACGCCGTCGGCGGCGCGCTCATCGCGCTGCTGCTGGGCCCGGAGGCCGCGGCCATCGCGGTTTCGGTCGCGCTGGCGCTGCAGGCGCTGCTGTTTGGCGACGGCGGCGTTCTGTCCTTTGGCGCCAACTGCTTTAACATGGCCTTTGTGCTGCCGTTTGCCGCTGCTATCGTGTTCCGTGCGCTCAACAGCCGTCTGTACGACAAAAGCTGGGGCACCTCGGTTTCGGCCATCGTAAGCGGCTGGGTCGGCCTGTGCCTGGCGGCCCTGTGCGCAGCAATCGAGTTTGGTATTCAGCCGATGCTCTTTACCAACGCTTCGGGCGCGCCGCTGTATTGCCCCTTCCCGTTGTCTGTGGCTATTCCGGCCATGTTGATCCCGCATATGCTGGTTGCCGGCGTGGTCGAGGGCGTGGCGACGGCTGCGATCTACGGTTTCATTAAGAAGACGGCGCCGAGCATTATCGTCGGGCCCGAGGCCGTCGATGGTCAGCTTGCTGCCGAGGGCACTGCTGCCAAGAAGACCTCGCTGGTCCCCACGCTCATCCTGGTTGCCGTGCTTGTTGAGGCCACGCCGCTGGGCCTGCTGGCCACGGGTGACGCCTGGGGCGAGTGGGACGCCGAGGGCGCCGCGACCGCCGTTCAGGAGGCCGGCGACGACAGCCTGCAGGCTTCGGTCGGCCTCGATACCCCGACCTTTGCCGATGCGCTGCCCACGGGCGATTATCTGCAGGCCTATTCCGAGGAGCAGGGCCTTGGCTTTGCCGGCCAGGCCGCGATGTATATTCTTTCGGGCGTGATTGGCGTGGCGGTGCTCACCATCGCATTCCGTCTGATCTCGCTTACGGTCAAGGAAAGCGGTGCTCATGGCAATAGCCGAGCTGCCTAGTTGGCTTGCGACCGATCAGCGTTACGAGCCCGCGGGGGCTCGGTATCGTGTGATGCAAAAGAATGTCCTGCACTTAGCGAGCCTGCTAGAGCGGGTTCGCCTGGGTGGAGGAGCGCACGAGGGCGGGTCGATGGTCGACCGCGCCCTTTCTTGCGTTTCGGCTCCGGTGCGCCTGGTGGGAATGCTCGTCTGCGTCCTGTGCGTGTGCCTGACGCAGAGCCCGCTATATCTGATGTTGATGGCGGCGATCGCGTTGGTGTTGGTCGCGGTGCGCCCCGCACGCGGGCTGCGTGCGACCTTTGTACCGGCGCTCGGCGCCACGGGGCTCGCGGTGGTTCTGGCACTGCCTGCCCTGCTGCTGGGCGCGTCTGCCACGGGCGCCATGCTCAAGATCGCGCTCAAGACGTTTATTAATGTGTCGCTGGTGCTGGGTGTTTCGTGGACGCTCACCTGGAGCCGCATGTCGGCGGCGCTTAAGGTGCTGCACCTGCCCGACGAGGTTATCTTTACCTTTGATATGGCACTCAAGCATATCGAGGTGCTGGGACGCACGGCGCACGATCTGTGCGAATCGGTCATGCTGCGCAGCGTCGGTTCCGCGCCTGCGGGTTTTTCGCGCACCGACTCGCTGGCGGGTATCATGGGCATGACGTTTATCAAGGCGATGGAATGCAGCCGCGCGATGGACGAGGCTATGCTTTGCCGCGGCTTTGCCGGCGTGTATCCGGCGCCTGCACGCGCCGGGTTTGGCTGGCGCGATGCGATCTATGCGGCCGGCGTGGCGCTGCTGGCAGTGTTGTGCGCCGTGCTGTAGGCGCTGCTGGTTCCGGCTGGGGGATGCAAATAGGGAAGGGCGACGTTTTGACGATCGATATGAATAGTGCGGCGGGCACGAATGGTGCGGGCGCCGAGGTCGCGCCGCTCATCGAGCTGCGCGACGTGGTGTTTTCCTATGCGGGTCATACGGTGGTCGATGGCGTTTCGCTGCAGGTGAACCGTGGGGAGCTCGTTGCTCTGCTTGGTCCTAACGGTTGCGGTAAGACGACGATCATGCGTCTTATCAACGGTCTTGAGCTTGCGGACGCGGGTGCGTACCTGTTCGATGGGCATGCGGTCGATGCGGCGTTTCTAAAGGATTCCGCGGCCGCTCAGCGTTTTCATCAGCGCGTGGGCTTTGTGTTCCAGAATGCCGACGCCCAGCTCTTTTGCGCTACGGTGGGCGAGGAAGTTGCTTTTGGTCCCGCGCAGATGGGGTTGCCGGCAGACGAGCTCGAGCGCCGCGTCCGCGATGCCATGGAGCTGTTCCAGGTTGCCGACCTTGCCGACGCCTCGCCTTATCAGCTTTCGGGCGGGCAAAAGAAGCGTGTGGCGCTGGCGGCCGTCGTGTCGATGAACCCGGATATCTTGGTCCTCGACGAGCCTACCAATGGGCTCGACGAGGATTCATGCGACATCGTGGTTAACTTCTTGCTGGCTTACGTCGCGGCGGGCAAGACGGTCTTGATGAGCACACATCACCAGGATTTGGTGCGACGCCTGGGTGCCCGTGCAATCTATATCGATCGATATCACCATGTGGTCGAGGCGCCTTCGCCGTCGTATGGAACCGAGAGCGGCGCTGCGGAATAGTTGCTGCGTAGAGCGTGCGTAGCCGCCCGCGCGGCTTTGCCGTGATGGTATAGTTATCCAGGTTTTTATGGGGGTGGCTATGCCAAGCTGGAACATTCATATCGCTCAGACGGAGCGTTTGCTGGAGTGCACCGGCGCGCTTGCCAATAGCGTGCGCGACCGCAATGCCTTTTTGTTTGGCTGCGTGGTTCCGGATATCTTCGTGGGCTATATGGTCCCTGGTATCGCTGATCCCATTCCGTATCGCATTACGCACTTTGCAAACCCCGAGCCTATCCCTAAGCCGCGCGAGCACGAGTTCTGGGATACCTATGTGGCGCCGCTGCTCAAAGGGGCGTCTGTTGGTACGCCGGCTGCCGCGACCTCGATCGCCGAGGAGCGCGAGCGACTCAATCGGGTGCATTATCCCCAACGCTACAAGGACGCCGAACCGGTTGCTGGTCCCGGTGCTAGCGAGCTTTCGCTCGCGCCCGGTGACGTGGCGCAGTCGCTGCTCGATTTGACGCTGGGCGTCTGGTCGCATCTGGTGGCGGATACCGTATGGAATACGCGCGTGAATCAGTACCTGGAGGCGCACGGCGGCAAGCCGTGCGAGGAATTCCGCATTAAAAAGCAAGGCGACTTTGACTGGTTTGGCAAGACGCTGGGCATCGTTTCCATTCCGCGTGCGACCGATCGCCTCTATACCGCTGCGACGCGTTTTGGGCAGTATCCCATCCATAAAGATTATGTGCTCAAGACTATCGGCGTCATGCACGAGATTGTACGCGAAAACCCCGGCGAGCCCGATCATCCGCCGTATCGCCTGCTAACCGAGGAGTTTTTCGATGCAACGTTTACCGAGGTCATCGAGCTAACCGAGGCGGGATTTGCGGTTCGCGTTGCTGCTTCTGACGTTCCCGCAGTCCCCCTGATCGCTAGCTGCTAGCCGGCCGGCTTAACGGTGAACAGTTCATCCCAATTGACCAACAGCTCCCGTCGCAGGGCATCTTCGGTGGTGCGTTCCTGATCGGTCTTTGGGATGTAGGGGAGCCCCGCCTTTTTATGGATGAGTTCGGCGATGTTGTTAAAGCTCTTCGTGTCTTTGATTTGCTCATAGGTTATCTGGATAACGTCATAGCCCATGCTTGTGAGGGCGGTGGTGCGCTCGGCATCGGAGAGACTTGCGGCTTCGCTGTCGTGGGCTGAGCGGCCTTGACATTCCAGAATGACGCCCATGCTGTCGGTGTTGCTCTCGATGAGGATATCGGCGTAGCAGCAGGTTTTGTCATACAGTGAGCGCGCGGCTTCGCTGAGCGGGATGCGCGCGTTATTGGTGATGTCGATGCCCAAGCCGCCCTCGTCGCGGGGGAGCGAGATGAGTATGGACGTCTGGACTTCGAAGGGCGAGGCGGTCTGTCCCGTCATATGTTCGGCGGCCCAGCGGAGCTGCTTAACGCCGCGCAGACCTGCGGCCTGCTTGGCGAACGCGGCGATCTCCCCCGCGCTGAGGAGCGGCGCGCGCTTCCACAAGTTGGTGTCATTGCCCTTGGTGTCGACAACACGCTTCCAACCACAGTCGGGCGGAATGAGCTTAAGTGACATTGCCTCATCAAGTTGCTGTTGCGTACGCTTACAGGGCGTAAACACTGCAAAGGAACCGCACATCTCGTAGCAAGCCATGAGTAACTGGTTACGTGAGACCTGCGTAGCAAGGTTGAGCAGTGTGAATTCCGGTGACGTGACATCAAACCCATGCTCAGTCTGCCTAAACGACCCAGGAGGCGGCTCTTGGGTTAGCAGACGGCTGTGAAATAGCTTTCCGTTCGCGCGTTGTTTTCTTTCGCCCACGAATCTCCAAACTGGTGTGCCGAGCAAGTCTTTAAATACTGGCTGTTTTGAGTAATGCACCAAGCGATGGTCATGGTCGGGCGGCAGGATTGCCGGATAGAGTCCGAGTATCTGGGGCGGGATGCGATAGTACTGAAAAGCCGTGGGTCCGCAGGCAAGAAATGACATGGCGATCCGATCGTTTGAGCGTTGATTGGGCTAGAAAAGCTATTCGTTTCGGAAGTGCGGGGAAAAAGACAAATAGGTCAGACACAAGCGGTATTTAAGCCAACTTTATCAGGGGTTTTGTTGAAATAAAAGGGCTTGTGCTCGGGGGTAAGCAACTTTTCCCCGCACTTCCGAAAACGCGGTCGATCCGGCTCTTGCTAAAACGATTCAGCAGCATCGGATAAGGTGTGGGTTTGCCACCGGGTGAACACTTTTAGCGCCTGAGGCTTTATTTTTTGGCCTCGAAGGGTGGATTTTGCGCTTTTGGTAAAGAAATGAGTGCGTGTTTTGCTGTGTGCTGGCATTGGTACAAAAAAGGGCCCGGAAGGCAAAGCCTTCCGAGCCCTTTTGCAATGCAAGCGTGCTTGCAAGTGCGATTTAGCGCACCTGAGCGACGTAAGCGACGTTGGTCGAGGAGACCTTGTCCTCGAGCTGAACACTCATGCGGGGATCGCCGGCGGTAGCGACGGTCAGATCGCCGGCCTCGACGTAGCCGAGCTCCTTAGCGGTCTCGATCGCCTTGACGATCGTGCCGTTGACGGTGCCCTGGGTAATCTCGGCCTGGTGCGGGATAACGCCCCAGTACATGATCATCTGCTGGACGGCCCACTCGTGGCGGGAGAACGCGCAGATCGGCATGTTGGGACGGAAGTGCGAGATCAGGCGTGCGGTACGACCGGTGGTCGTCGGCACGGTGATGCACTTGGCGCCAACGGTGGTGGCCATGTTCACAGCGGACATACCCACAACGTTGTTGACGACGCGGGTGCCGTGAGCGTCGGCCGGAACCTCGAGCGGAGCGTGGGCCGGGAGGTACTTCTCGGTCTCGAGAGCAATGCTGGCCTGCATCTTAACGGCCTCGACCGGGTACTTACCGGCAGCGGACTCGCCAGAGAGCATAACGGCGTCGGTGCCGTCGTAGATGGCGTTAGCAACGTCGGCAACCTCGGCGCGCGTCGGGCGCGGGTTCTGCTGCATGGAGTCGAGCATCTGCGTAGCGGTGATAACGGGCTTGTAGGCCGCGTTGCACTTGGCGATGATCTCCTTCTGGATGTGCGGAACGAGCTCGGGCTTGATCTCGATACCCAGGTCGCCACGGGCGACCATGATGCCGTCGGAAGCCTCGAGGATCTCGTCGAAGTTCTCGACGCCCAGGGCGCACTCGATCTTCGGGAAGATCGTCACGTGCTCGCCACCGTTCTCGCGGCAAAGCTTGCGGATGCCGCGGACGGACTCGCCGTCACGGATGAAGGAAGCGGCGATGTAGTCGATGTTCTCGGTCAGGCCAAAGAGGATGTCCTGACGATCGCGCTCGGTGATGGCGGGCAGCGAGATGTTGACGTTGGGCATGTTGACGCCCTTGCGCTCGCCGATCAGGCCGTCGTTCTTAACGACGCAGGTCATGTCCTGGCCGCTGACGGACTCGACCTCGAGGGCAACCAGGCCGTCATCGATCAGGATGAGGGAGCCCTTCTCGACCTCGGAAGGCAGAGCCAGGTAGTCGAGGGAGATGTGCTCAGCGGTGCCGTGGAAATCCTCGGACGTGGGCTGAGCGGTGACGACGATCTTATCGCCGGTCTTGACGGCAACCTTCTTGCCGTCGACCAGAAGGCCGGTGCGGACCTCGGGGCCCTTGGTGTCGAGCAGGATGCCGACAGGCAGACCGAGCTCCTTGGAAATACGGCGGACGCGCTCGATGCGACCGTGGTGCTCGTCGTAGGAGCCGTGCGAGAAGTTAAAACGGGCGACGTTCATGCCCGCCTTGATCATCTCGCGGATGGTCTCGTCGCTATCGCAGGCGGGACCCATGGTGCATACAATCTTAGTGCGCTTGTACATTCAGACCTCCATCTGACATCGTCTTGCGCTGATAGATAAACCATAAGAAATAAAACCGAGATGATTATAACGAAATGCCGACCGAATACCCCAAAAAATCGACCGTATGCCGAAATGGAAGTTCATTTTTTGCGGGAAAAACGGTATATGAAAAATCTTTACCAACCACTCCAACCGCTGCTATCTGGGCGATATGTCAGTTTGGCGATGTGCCGAAGAAAAAACGTTTTACCAATGTTGAGCATCACACGGTCTGCACCGTTGCGTGCGGACCATATTTCCAAACCGATTGTTTTGGCTAGACGCGTCGCTTTGGGGTACCATAGCTCCACTATCAACTGCCGCTCAGCACGGCAGCCTTGATGAGCCCTTGCCCTTCTCCTGGGAATTATGATCGGGCATCAATCTGCTGAGTGGCCCGAATCCCAGGAGGGGACTCTATATGCAAAAGGAATACCTGTCCGCCGCGGCGGAGGTGCTCAGCGACCAAGGTGTCGATGAGAACCTCGGCCTGAGCAACGACGAGGCGTCGTCGCGCCTCGCCAAGACAGGCCCTAACAAGCTCGAGGAAGCTGAGAAGACGCCGCTGTGGAAGCGTTTCTTTGAACAGATGGCTGACCCTATGGTCATCATGCTGATCGTTGCCGCCGTCATCAGTGCGCTCACGGGCATGGTCAAGGGCGAGCCCGACTTTGCCGATGTTGCCATCATCATGTTCGTCGTTATCGTCAACTCGGTGCTGGGCGTGGTCCAGGAAGCCAAGAGCGAGGAGGCCCTCGAGGCCCTGCAGGAGATGAGTGCGGCGCAGTCCAAGGTGCTACGCGACGGCAAGCTCGTGCACCTGCCGAGCGCCGAGCTCGTGCCCGGCGACGTGATCATGCTCGAGGCGGGCGACTCCGTTCCGGCCGACTGCCGCGTGCTCGAGAGCGCCACGATGAAGATCGAAGAGGCCGCGCTCACCGGCGAGTCCGTGCCCGTCGAGAAGCATGCCAACGTGATCGAGCTCGCCGCCGGCACCGACGACGTGCCGCTCGGCGACCGTAAGAACATGTGCTATATGGGCTCCACCGTCGTGTACGGCCGTGGTCGCGCCGTCGTGGTCGGCACCGGCATGAACACCGAGATGGGCAAGATCGCCGGCGCCCTGGCCGAGGCCAAGGAAGAGCTCACGCCGCTGCAGGTGAAGCTCGCCGAGCTCAGCCGCATCCTCACCATCATGGTGATCGTCATCTGCGTCGTCATCTTTGGCGTTGACATCCTCCGCCACGGCGTGGGCAACGTCCTTACCGATCCGACTGCCCTGCTCGACACCTTTATGGTTGCCGTCTCGCTCGCCGTCGCCGCCATCCCCGAGGGCCTTGTTGCCGTCGTGACCATCGTCCTTTCGCTTGGCGTGACCAAGATGGCCAAGCGCCAGGCGATTATCCGCAAGCTCTCTGCTGTCGAGACCCTTGGCTGCACACAGACCATCTGCTCCGACAAGACCGGCACCCTTACCCAGAATAAGATGACCGTCGTCAAGCACGAGCTCGCTGCGCCCAAGGAGAAGTTCCTGGCAGGTATGGCGCTGTGCTCCGATGCTCAGTGGGACGAGGAGCTGGGCGAGGCCGTGGGCGAGCCGACTGAGTGCGCGCTCGTCAACGATGCCGGCAAAGCTGGTCTCACTGGCCTGACTGCCGAGCATCCGCGCGTGGGCGAGGCCCCGTTTGACTCGGGCCGTAAGATGATGTCCGTGGTCGTCGAGACCCTGGACGGCGAGTATGAGCAGTACACCAAGGGCGCGCCCGACGTGGTGATCGGCCTGTGCACCCACATCTACGAGGGCGATAAGGTCGTCCCGCTGACCGAGGAGCGTCGTTCCGAGCTCGTGGCCGCCAACAAGGCCATGGCCGACGAGGCCCTGCGCGTGCTGGCGCTGGCAAGCCGCACTTACACCGAGGTCCCGAGCGACTGCAGTCCCGCTGCGCTCGAGCATGACCTGGTCTTCTGCGGCCTGTCCGGCATGATCGACCCTGTCCGCCCCGAGGTCGCCGACGCCATCCGCGAGGCCCACGATGCCGGTATTCGCACTGTCATGATTACGGGCGACCACATTGACACCGCCGTGGCCATCGCCAAGCAGCTGGGCATCGTCGCCGATCGCAGCCAGGCCATTACCGGTGCCGACCTCGACCGCATGAGCGACGAGGAGCTCGACGCGCACATCGAGGACTACGGCGTGTACGCCCGCGTCCAGCCCGAGCATAAGACCCGCATCGTCGAGGCTTGGAAGTCGCGCGACCAGATTGTGGCCATGACGGGCGACGGCGTCAACGACGCCCCGTCCATTAAGCGCGCCGACATCGGCGTTGGCATGGGCATCACCGGCACTGATGTCACCAAGAACGTCGCCGACATGGTGCTCGCCGACGACAACTTCGCCACCATCATCGGCGCCTGCGAAGAGGGCCGTCGCATCTACGACAACATCCGCAAGGTCATCCAGTTCCTGCTCTCGGCCAACCTT
The DNA here is from genome assembly GCA_019419605.1 of Collinsella sp. Taxonomy (GTDB): domain Bacteria; phylum Actinomycetota; class Coriobacteriia; order Coriobacteriales; family Coriobacteriaceae; genus Collinsella. Next base: position 14,858 of record DXZP01000022.1, on the reverse strand, counting down.
GCCGAGGTGTTCTCGGTGTTTATCGCCACGCTCATCGGCTTTACCATCTTCCAGCCGGTGCAGCTGCTGTGGGTGAACCTGGTTACCGACTGCTTCCCCGCGCTCGCGCTGGGCATGGAGGATGCCGAGGGCGACATCATGAAGCGCAAGCCGCGCAACGCCAAGGACGGTGTCTTTGCCGGACATATGGGCCTGGACTGCGTGGTCCAGGGCCTGATTATTACCGTGCTGGTGCTCGCGAGCTTCTTTGTGGGCGTGTACTTTGACATGGGCTACATCCACATCGCCGATATGATCGCCGGCAATGCCGACGAGGAAGGCGTAATGATGGCCTTCATCACGCTCAACATGGTCGAGATCTTCCACTGCTTTAACATGCGCAGCCGTCGCACGTCGCTGTTTAAGATGAAGAAGCAGAACAAGTGGCTGTGGGCTTCGGCCGCGCTGGCGCTGGTACTGACGGTGATCGTGACCGTGCAGCCGACGCTTGCCGAGATGTTCTTTGGTCCCGTGACGCTTGAGCTCAAGGGCGTTCTTGCCGCGCTGGGCCTGGCCTTCCTGATCATCCCGCTGATGGAGATCTACAAGGCGATCATGCGCGCGGTCGAGAAGGAGTAAGTTAACCTGTCCGGGCCCGCCCCTGCGTGTTTTCTTCTTCGCTGGTCCTCGCGCTTCGCGCTGCGGGATCGCTCAGAAGAAAACACTCCCGGGGTGGGCCCTACGGTATCCTTACTGGCTTTTCTCCCGCGCGGATGAAAAAGGGCTGAGGGAAAGAAGGTGAGCGGCCGAGCAATTGCTCGGCCGCTCGTTTTGAATAAAGGATGTGCCCTTTGGAAACCCCTCTCGGCGGGCGGGCCCTGCGGTGACGTTGCTGACTTTTCTCCCGTGTGGATGATAAAGGCTGAGGGAAAGTGTGTGAGTCGGTCGAGCGTTTGCTCGACCGACTCTTTTTTGTGGGAAAATACCTGCTCAGTTGTGATTTATGGTGCTGGGAGGCGCTTGTGGGCAAGGCTAGGGCTAAGGCGAAGAAAAAGACGACGGGGGCGCGGGCTAAGCGCGATCGTCGTCGGAAGCTCGCGACCGAGGCTCCCGCACCTGCTGAGGAGCTGCTGGCAAGCGTGCCGGGACTCGACGCGCTGCAGGACGTTCCGGCGTTCGATGACCTGCCGGTCGATGAAGCTCAGCAGGCTGCCTTTGATGATTTCTGCGCACATGCTGAGGAACCCGAGCAGATGCAGCTTGGCGCCGTGGTGCGCTTGGATCGCGGGTTTCCGCTGGTGGCGACTGCCGATGACGCCTTCCGCGCCGAGCATGCCGTGGGGTTTGCCAAGTCGCGCGGCGAGGACGAGGTCCTGCTGCCTGCCGTGGGCGACCGTGTGGCGGTGCGCCGCGCTCCCGGGCACGATATGGGCGTGATTGAGTGCGTGCTGCCACGCCGTACGAGCTTTGAGCGTTGGCGCGGCCGTGCCCGTGGAGAGCGCCAGGTGCTCTGCTCCAACGTGGATAGCGTGCTAATCGTGCAGGCGCTCGGTGCCGGTGAGGTGCTGCTCGACCGCGTGGCGCGCTCGCTGGTGTTGGCGCTCGACTGCGATGCCGAGCCGGTGGTGGTGCTCACCAAAGCTGACCGCTGCGATGCCGAGGAGCTCGAGCGCGATCTGGACCGCGTGCGCCGCCTAGTGGGCCCGGACGTGCGCGTGATCGTGACGTCTTCTGCCGAGGGCCGCGGCCTGGACGAGGTCCGTGCCTGCGTGCCTGCCGGGAGCTGCGCCATGATTCTGGGCGAGTCGGGTGCCGGCAAGTCGACGCTGCTCAATGCACTGCTGGGCCACGATACGTTGGCGACCGGCGGTGTGCGCGAACGCGACGACCAGGGCCGTCACACTACCGTCGCGCGCGTGATGGTGGCGCTGCCGGGCGACGCCGGCGTGATCGCCGATGCCCCGGGCCTGCGCAGCCTACCGCTCGTGGGTCACGAGCGGGGTCTGGCGTGCGCCTTCCCCGAGATTGTCGAGGCATCGCACGCGTGCCGGTTTGGCGATTGCACGCATACCCATGAGCCGGGCTGCGCCGTTCGCGAGGCCGAGGACGCCGGGCAGATCGACAGCCTGCGTCTGGAAACGTTCCAAAACCTGGCGTCATCCATGCGCGTGAGCGCTCAAATGCTCGATCCCGATGTCCATCTGTAATTGATTTTTCCTATGACAACCGTCTCCCAACTGTTCGGGAGACGGCTTTTTTGCTGCGGAAAAGCCTCGAAACATGCAGTTTGCTGACGTGCTGACCAAAACCTTGCCACGAGCTTGACGGGCTGGTCAGCTTTTGGTCAGCGATTGGTTTGACATCGAAAACCAAGATCGCGATTGCGCCGCTTTGCGCTCTGACCGCCCAGACAATGGTGGTACGGGCATTCGCCCGGCACTGCCATGAGAGGAGCGGCCGTGAACAAGAGCAAGCGCATCGCCATCAGTCTGGTCGCGGGCGTGCTCGCTGCTCTGCTCTGCATGGTTTACGGCTCGTCGATCCGCTCGCAAGCCGAACAGGTCCAGGCTGAGACCTTGGCCAAGTACGGTGGCGATCGCGTCGAGGTATGCGTCGCGGCGCGCGATATCGATGTGGGCGAGACCCTCGATGAGACCAATGTCATAACCCAGGAATGGCTGACGAGCCTGTTGCCGCGTGACGCGGCGACCGAGCTGCGCCAGGTGCGCGGCGACGTGACGACTTCGCGTATTCCCAAAAACGCCGTGATCTGCAATGTCTACACCAAGGCCGAGAGTCACAAGCTCGAGGTGCCTAAGGGCAAGGTCGCCGTTTCGGTGGCGGTCGATGCCGAGCACTCGGTCGGCGGTGCTACGGGCGTGGGCAGCTACGTGGATGTGTATGTGCAAAAAGACGGCGTAACCGATCGGTTGTGCGGCGCGTACGTGATCGATACCAGTGAAGATTCCGGTGCCACGCGCGAGGGCAAGATCGAATGGGTGACGCTGGCGGCTGACCCCGAAGACGTCAAGGAACTGCTGGGGGCATCGGGCAAGGGAACGGTCAGCTTGACGATTCCCGCCACGGCGCGCGGCAAAAAGAGCGGAGGCGACGAGTGATGAAGGCGATCTGGCTTGCGTGCTGCGCGTGCGGCGATTACGGGCTGTTGCAGCGGGAAGTCGAGGGCCGTGACGCGGGTGCACAGGTGCTTCGCGTGGGTGACCTGGACGGGCTGGTTTCCATGGCGCGGGCGTTTCCGTCGCGTCGCGGAGCTGCCATCATCGCGGCGTCTCTGTTTGATACCGAAGATGTGCGCAAGACTGTTGCGCGCCTGACGGCCGAAGGCCGCGTGAGTCGCGTGGTCGTCTTGATAGAAGCGCTCGATCCGTCGGATATCGAGGGGTTGTTTCGCGCGGGGGCGACCGAGGTCATCGCTGCGCACAGTATATGCGGCAACGGGCGCGCGGGCGAGGGAGCGGTTGATTCCGATCGGCGCATGACGATTGAGCCCGATGCTTTTGTTGATAGGGAACCCGGGGCGCCTCGCGCTACAAGAGGCCCGCGTGTTGATGATTGTGGAAAAGCGGAAGCCGAGCATGGTCGGCGCCCCCGGAACCCCCTTGTATGCGATGACGCTGGAGGGCCGGCGCAGCATGCTGGCGACTCCCCGGCTGTAGATATGGGATACGTGCACGGCGTGAATCTGGCGGATGAACTCGACGAAGTTGAGGGCTTTGCCGGGTGCGGCGAGTTGTCGCTGATGCAGCATGAGCAGATTGCGCAGAACGAGCCTGCCTCGCAGACCGAACAAGCCGCCATGCCGGCTTGGACGCAGCGTGTAGTTGCGGCGGGGGAGACGGGGACGCTGTCACCGACGCCCGCCCCGCCGCCTCCGATGCCGCCGGCAGACGCTGCCGCTTCGCCGCATCGAGCTCCGGTCGTCTGCGTCATTTCGGGCTCGGGCGGTTGCGGCAAGTCGACGATCGTTGCCACCATGGCACACGCATCGTCGCTGTTGGGCTTGCGTGCCGCCGTGCTCGACCTGGACCTGATGTTTGGAAACCTTTACGACTTGTTAGGCGTCGATGCTCCGCGCGATATGGCGGCATTTATCGAGCCGTCGGCGGCGGGCACGCTCACCGAGCCGGATATCGTAGCCACATCGATGCGCGTGGCGCCGGGCGTTACGCTCTGGGGTCCCGTCGCGGCGCCCGAGCAAGCCGAGCTCATGGCACGTCCGGTGGAGCTACTGCTCGATGTTCTGCGTCGCGAATCCGACGTGGTCTTTATCGATACCTCGGTCTTTTGGGGCGACGCCGTGGCGGCTGCGGTGGCGGCGAGCGACCGTTGCCTGATCGTTGGCGATGCTGCGGTGTCGTCCGCGACATCGGCGTCGCGCGTCATTGAACTGGCAAGTCGAGTAGGTGTGCCGCGCACGCGCATGAGCGCCGTGTTCAACCGGTTCGGTGCGCGCGGGGCAGACGAGGACGTCGCCATGCGCTTTGAGATTGCCTGTGCGTTGAGCTCCAAGATTCGTATCGCCGATGGCGGGCAGGATCTCGCCGCGCTCATGGCGTTTGGGCGCGCTGACGAGGCAGTGGGGCAGACTAGCGCTTTTGCGACCAGCGTGCGCGAGGCCACGCGCGAGATGCTCGTGGAACTGGGGTGCGCCGTCGGCCCTTGGAGCGATATGGTCGCCGACCGTGCAACGCGCACCGAACGCCCGCGTATCCGCCTTCCCTGGTCGCGCGAGGGTGATTAGCGATGAGCCTGCAAACGAGGATTAAGGCTGCCGGCGCTGCAGCGGCGGCAGCGCCTGTAGATGCGGGGCGTCGCCGCGCGGTGAAACGACGCACTAAGCGCGCCGTGATGGACCGCATGGGTTACGACGAAGTGGCGCGTATCAGCGCCTATGTCGACCCGGTACTTGCCCGCTCGGAATTGCGTCCCGCGGTGGAGGCGGCGCTCAATGTTGAGGAGCCGACCGATCTCGCGACGCCCGAGCGCGAGACCATCATCGACGAGATTTTGGATGACGTGGTGGGCTTGGGGCCGTTGCAGCCGCTCATCGAGGACGACACCGTTACCGAAATCATGATCAACGGCTGCCGCTCGGCTTTCTTTGAACGCGGCGGCGTCTTGTACCCCATCGAGCATGCGTTTGAGGATGATGAGCAGATCCGTGTGCTTATCGACCGCATCATCTCGCCACTTGGCCGCCGCATCGACGAGCGCAGTCCCATCGTCAACGCCCGCCTCAAAACGGGCTATCGCGTCAACGCGGTGATTCCGCCTGTGGCGATTGACGGACCGATTCTCACCATCCGAAAGTTCTCGGACCGCATCTGCTCGCTGGACGAGCTTGTGGGGCTGGGGTCGCTGCCGCTTTGGTATGCGCAGCTGCTGTCGTGCGCGGTGTCGCTGCGACAGGACCTGGCGGTTGCGGGAGGCACGGGATCTGGTAAGACCACCCTGCTCAACGCGTTGTCATGCGAGATTTCCACCGGCGAGCGCATCGTGACGATCGAGGACTCTGCCGAGCTCAAGTTTGCGCATCATCCGCACGTGGTGCGTCTAGAGGCGCGCGAGGCTTCAATTGAGGGCGAGGGCGCGGTGACGATCCGCGACCTGGTGACCAATGCCCTGCGCATGCGCCCCGACCGCATCGTGGTGGGCGAGGTGCGCGGTGCGGAGTGCTGCGACATGTTGCAGGCCATGAACACGGGCCACGACGGGTCGCTCACCACACTTCATGCGGGCTCAGAACAGGAGACCGTGGTGCGTCTGACGTTGCTTGCACGTTATGGCATCGATCTGCCGAGCAAGCTCATCGAGGAGCAGATTGCCATGGCGCTCGACGGCATCGTGATGTCTGAGCGCCACGCCGATGGCAGGCGTTTCGTCTCCTCGTATTCGGGAGTGCGTCGCGCCGCGTCGGGCGGCGTAGAGCTCGAGCGCTATGTGACTTTCGATGCCGCCGAGCGCACCTGGACGCTTGACCGCGAGCCGCCGTTTATCGCAGAAGGCCTGCGGTCGGGGACGCTCACACAAGAGGAGGTGGACGAATGGAGGTCGCTGTGCCCCTCGTCGTAGGGGGTTTGGCAGGGTTTTCTGTTGCGACGGCGTGCGGGGCGGAACCTCGTGTGCCGCAGGTGCCGCCGGCGGAGCTGGCGCGTCAGGCGCTCGAGACGGTGGCAGAGAGGCTGCCGCGTGAGCTGGTGGAAAACGATCTGCTGAAAAAGATCGCCCGTTCGTGGACATCGCTGGCTCCGGCGCATCGCCTTGGCCTCGTGATCGAAGATGCTTCGGGGCGTTTGGCGTTTCTACTGCTATCGAGCGGTGTCTGCTGCGTTTTACTAACGATGGTGTCGTTATCGCCCCTCGGGTTTGCCTTGGGACTTGTTGCTCCGATTGCCGCTGGCGCCGCTCGGGATGGCTTTGAGAGCCGGCGCGAGCAACACGATGCAGAAGAGGCCATGCCCGAGGCGTTTACCGCACTTTCCATGTCGCTTGCCTCGGGACATTCGCTGGCCCAGGGCATGCGCTTTGTGGGCGCTCATGCGCAAGAACCGGTGCATACCGAGTTTTTGCGGGTGGCGGCGGCGATCGATTGCGGTATCTCGGCGACCGACGCGCTCGATGACTTGCTCGTGCGCATCGACGCTCCCGGCCTTTCGCTTGTGACCTTGGCGCTTAAGGTGTCTCAGCGCACCGGTGCTCCGCTTGCCGACTTACTGTCCGAGGCGTCGAGCATGGTGGGGGAGCGCATTGAGCTCAAGCGCCGCCTGGATGTCAAGACGTCGCAGGCTCGCATGTCTGCGCATATGGTCGCGGCGATGCCGGCGGGCATGTGCGCGGTGTTGGCGCTGCTTTCGGCAGATTTTCGTCGCGGTCTCGCGACGCCTGCCGGCGTGGGCGCTGTGGTGCTGGGTCTTGCCCTCAATGCCGTTGCCCTGGTGGTTATCCGACGCATTATGCGGGTGGAGCTATGAGCGCCCCGGTTGCAGTTGCGGCTTGCCTGTGCGCCCTGAGTGTATTTGTCGCGACGGGTTTGGATCGGGCGGATGCACGCAAGATCGCAGGGGCCTGCAAGCGCGAGGCGGTGCTGGTCGCTGCCGCGGGTCGCTCAGTGGTCGATGCCCTGACCGCGCGAGTGAAGGGCGCGGTTGGAGTGGGCGGCCCGGCGCGAGTGCCGCTCGGCGAAGTGTCCGAGATGATCGATGTTGTGCGCTTGGGTCTTTCGGCCGGTCTTTCGTTTGATGCGGCGCTTGAGATTTTCTGCGCCAACCGCCGGTCAGTGCTGGCTCTTCGCCTTGAGCGGGCCTGCATGGCGTGGCAGGTGGGCGTGGGCACGCGTGAGGACGAGTTGTTGGCCGCCGCGCGCGACCTGGACGTGCGAGCGCTCGAGACCTTTGCCATCACGGTGGGGCAGGCGCTCGCCCTGGGTGCCCCACTTGCCGAGACGCTGGCCGCTCAAAGTCGCGAGATCCGTGCGGCTCATCGCGCCGCGGTCGAGCGCGAGATCGAGCGTGCACCCGTCAAGCTGCTGATTCCCACCGGCACGCTCATCTTGCCGGCGTTGCTTCTGTCCATATTGGGCCCGCTGCTGGGAGCAGGCGGGATGATGTAGGGAGGAATACATGAACACGATGACTGACGCTGCTGGCAAGGTCCAGGGCTGGGCGTTTTGCCGGGCGGCACATGTTCGTCAGCGCGCCAAGGAACTATTGCAGGAGGAGAGTGCACAGGGTACCACCGAGTATGCCATCTTGGTCGGCGTGCTCGTGGTGATCGCGATTATCGCCATCGTCGCATTTAAGGGCAAGGTCCAAGATCTATGGAACGCTATCAGCGAGGGCATCAACAGCCTGTAGAGGGCGAGCGCCCCATCGGGGTGCTGCTGGTGTTTGCTTGCCTGACTGTGGCGATAGCGGCGGTGCTTTGGGGGCTTAACGCCGCGCGGCAGCAGCGTCCTGGGACCGCCTCCGATTTGGGCTCAGATTCGGCGGTGGCGTCTCAAAAAGATGAGATGCGAGATGCGGACGATTCGGATGTCGCTGTCACGGCGCAAACCTTTCTGCGGACGCTCGACAAGCGGTCTGGCACTGCGACGGATTCGCCTGAGGGCAACGCGATTGCGGTCCGGCTTGCATGGTCCGAGGACCGACCGATGACCGAAGCGGCGGCGGATATGCTGCGTGCCTATCGCGAGGTACCCACGGCGCAACTTGCTCTGAGCGGCTATCTCGACATAAAGGGAAACGTGTGGGGCGCCATCGTGCGCGACGAACGCGGCTGGGTCGATATGGTGACAATTGCCGCGGATGCTGGCGATGCTTCGTGTCGTCTGCGCGCCGTGCGCCTGAGCCCGCAGGCAACGGACTCAAAGGAGGGATCGTGAAATGCATGATGTCCTGCGTGAGGAATCTGCCCAGGCGACGGTCGAATACGCCATCGTCACGGTGGCGCTGTTATCGATCGTGCTGGCGATCGCGGGACTTTGGCGTGCCGGCACCGATGGGCGCTTGGCGGCGCTGGTTGAGCGGGCGGCATCCCATGGCGTTGCCTCGACGTCGGTTATCGACGCCGCTGCGGCCGCTAAGGACATCGCGTTGTATTGATGCCGCGCGCGAGGACCGGGCGCAGTCTACGGTCGAGGCCGCTTTTTTGCTGCCGACGTTTCTGACACTCATCCTTCTCGCGCTGCAACCGGTGTGCCTGCTCTATACGCGCGCGGTCATGGAGTCTGCCGCCGCCGAGACCGCGCGGCTCATGACCACGACGACGGCGGAGGACGACGATCTTAAGGAGTTCACCCGCCGCCGACTTGCCGCAGTGCCCAACGTTTCGATCTTTCATGCCGGCGGGCCGTTGTCGTGGGATATCGAGCTTGGCCGGGCCGGTGCGGGTGGCGTCTCGTCCGTGTCCGTTTCCGGCGAGGTCAAGCCGTTGCCTGTGATCGGTGCGTTTGCGCAGGCTATGGGTGGTACCGCCGAGGGCGGCTACGTTGAGCTCAAGGTCGATGTCTCGTATCAATCGCGTCCCGAATGGCTGGAGGGAGATTATGATTCGTGGATTGCTGCATGGGATTAGGCGCTGCCTGTTGCGGGTGACGCAAGGGTTTGCGGCCCGCCGTCGACCAGGCGCTCTCCGCAAACGAGGCGGCTTTATGGGTCGAGCCGGTATCGACCTGTTTATCGAAGACGGTGCCTACACCACGCTCTCCTCTGCGGTGGTTATCTTGGTGGTGCTCACGCTGCTGTTTTCGTCGACGGCGGCGATATGGAGCATGTCGCGTGCCGGGGATACCCAGGTGGCGGCCGATAGCGGCGCGCTGGCGGGTGCCAACGTAGTGTCGTCCTATCACACGGCTGCCACGGTGGTTGATGCGAGCATCTTGAGTCTGGGGCTGGCGGGGTTTGCCACGATCGGGACGGGCCTGGTCGCCATCCTCATCCCGGGTGCCGAACCAGTTGCCGGCAATATGGTCGACACCGGGATTGAGATCATTAAAACGCGCAACAAGTTTGCCAAAAGCGCATCGGAAGGCTTACAGAAAATCGAGACGGCTCTGCCGTATCTGATCGCCGCGCGTGCCACGCAGGCGGTGTCGGCGCAGGATACCGATAGTGTGACCTATACCGGTACGGCGCTTGCCGTGCCCAGGACATCCGAGTCTGATTTTGTTGCGCTCGAGGGTTCCGAGATCTCGACCGATGCCATTAAAGATGCGTCGGAAGATCTGGAGCGCGCGGCCGAGGAGCTACAAAAAGCATCGGAGGAGACGGCGAAGGCAAAGGAGCGTGCCTGGCTAGCGGATTGCGGTGGATCGGATAAAGGTTCGGTCGGCAGCTGTTCGTGTATGTGGGAGCGCGCGAAAAGCCTAACGGATCTCTTCGGTGTTCAAAATCCGCATTACGCTTCGAGCGTTACGTGGGAGCCTCAAGTTGCCCTTGATCGCGCGAAGGACTACTACCATTGGCGTCTGACAAATGAGAAGCCCCAGGGCTCGAGTGTCGAGATGAAGGCAGAGTCTGCGGCGCGTAAGGCGTTTTATACCTATGCGAACGCGGAGGTCGATCGGGCATATATAACCGAGAACGGAGACAGGGTTTCCTCCTATATTCCGCTGCTGCCGCGCAACTCTGATGAGGTTCGGGCGACGGAACTCTATACCGATGCGGTGTGGCCGACTAGCGTAAACGATGACAAGGCGTATCTGCATTACGGGACGACCTGCCCCAACTATAAGAAAGGGACGCCGAGCGGATTTGCTTCGGTTGCCGATTACGATGGACAGGATAAATGCAGCAAATGCCATTTTGGCGTTTTGTCGCTTGGTGCTGTTGCGGCGCCTTCAACCTCTATCGAAAACGGCTTCGAGTATCACTTTGACAAGTTTAAAGACGCCCTGGAGGACTACGTCGACTGTCGCAACAAGGAGCTCGAGCTCGAGCGTCAGACCGAGGACGAAGCCGACCGTGCGGGCAATGCGTTCGATACCGCCATCAAAGAACTTTCCGGTGAGCGTCCGCGTATCGCTCCGCCCGGTCGCAACGGCGTGGTTGCCTTTGCGGTTTCGGGTGCCATCTCGAGCCCCGATGAGCTCAACTCTTCGTTTAACACGGCAGTCAGGCTTGGCGATCGCGGTGCCATCTCTGCCGCGGTGCTGGCGCCCGATGGGGCGACGGCGCAAAACAACGTGCTTTCGCGATTTTTCTCGACATTGAAGGAACGCTCGGGTGGCGTTGCCGGCGTACTCGATGGCGTCATGGATGTCTGGGGACGGCTGCTTGTGGGATACGGAGACATCCAAGGTTCGGCCGACGAACTTATGGACGAGATGATTAAAGGCCTAGGAGGGGGCAGCGGCGCGTTGGGCTCCATCGCATCGTGGCTCGGCGATACCGTTTCGGCGTCCGTGGCGGCGTTGGGTCTGGAGCCGTGCGACTTGCGCCTGCGAAAGCCGGTGCTGACCGATTCCGCCAACGTCATTAAGAGTCCGGGGTCTGACATTGCTGGTTTCTCTCAAGCGCAAGACAAGCTGCGAAGTATTCCGTTGGGCGTGGCCGATCCCAAGGCGCTTTGCGAGGCGTTGGAATATCAAGTCGAACGCACCATTAGCGGCACGGTGTTCACGCTTGCGGAGATTCCTCTGCCCGGCGGCGGCTCCATCCCGCTCACCGTCGATGTCGCCACGCTGGTTGGCGCTCTGGGCGGTGGGTCGTAATGAGTATCCGCATGCGTCTGCGCGAGGAGCGCGCCCAAGCGACGGTGGAGATGGCAGTGGTTACGCCCGTTTTGCTGGTGCTGGCACTCATCGTGTACAACGTCATGATCTTTGCCAGCGCTGTCGCGCGCTTCGACCGCGTGGTGCCCGACATCGTGTTGGCGCACGCCGCGGCGTCGGAGGGGGAGGGCGACGAAAGCTCTGCCGATGCCTCGGCGACGGTTCAGACTCAAATTCTGAATGCCATGGAAGGCTATGGCTTGCAGATCGAAGTGTCGAGCGAGCAAGGCGCGGAGGCATCGGATGGTGGCCTGCTCTCCCTATCCGGTACGTTTAGGACCTACACCTGCACCATGCACTATGAGCCGTGGCCGACTTCTCTCAGCATCGCTGGCGTTACGCTGGGGGCGCCGACAACGTTGTCGCACGAGCGCGCGGTGACGGTCGATCCATGGCGTCCGGGGGTGGTCATGTGACCGCGGTCTCGTCCTACATCGCGTACGCGCGGGCGCTCAACAGGCTGGGTTGGACGCCGGCCGAGTTTGTGGTGGCGGAGTCGTTTGCCGTGCGCCTGCGCGGCATGCTGGGACGGTGTCCGGTTGCCGCCAACGGTCTGCCGCTCGTCATGGCGTTTCCACGCTGCTCTTCGGTCCACACGTGTTTTATGGCCTATCCCATCGACATCGCCTTTATCGATGCACGTGGCTATGTCCTCGTATGCTACGAAAACGTACGTCCCTGGCGTATGTGCTCCTGCCCCGGCGCCTGGGCCGTACTAGAGCGTCCTTCAATCATTGTTTCGACCCCTGCTCTCCAACGCGTGCCGGCTTAAGAATTGGCGACAGCGGACTTTCGTCATACGAAATTGGGTAAGTTTGGCAGGAGATTGAACGGGCTCGGCAAAGGGGTCGATGATGGGCAAGACGTATACGGCCGCTAATGGTCAGGTTGTAACGGATGAAACGATTGACGCGTGGTGCGAGTCGTACGAGCGCGGAGAGTTTCCGGATGGCGAACACACCGTTGGTGGGATCGTGCATGGACGGCCCCCACTCTCAGGCGAGGGGACGGCAACGTTGTCGGTCAAGATTCCTCTGGGAATGAAGGAGGCCATTCGTCGACGGGCGGCTGCCGAGGGGATGACGCCAAGTGAGTTTGCCCGTGCGGCTCTGAGCGAAAAACTTCTTGCTGCCGGCTGATGTCTCTGACGTGCCGATTTATAGAACCGAGGCTGTGCTCAAAAACTTTTTTAAAATTCTCGGTTGACCGGAACGCGTCCTTGGTTATACTAATCAAGCCTTGAAACAAGGCACACCTCAAATGGCTGGGTAGCTCAGTTGGTAGAGCAGAGGACTGAAAATCCTCGTGTCAGGGGTTCGATTCCCTTCCCCGCCACCTTGAATTGACTAGGACCTCTGCAAAGGGGTCCTTTTCTTTTATGCAGCCCCTACATGGAATCGAACCCCGTGAGGGCGCGGAGCTGAGTAAACGCGTAAGCGTTTGCCAGCGCAGCTCGCAAGGCGCGTAAGCGCCGCAGCGGTCCGTCCGCGCAGCGCGCGGACGCGATTCCCTTCCCCGCCACCTTGAATTGACTAGGACCTCTGCAAAGGGGTCCTTTTCTTTTATGTAGGGTTCTGCGGAAAATGCGCCCCATTATTGAGCGATAGAACGGGACATGCTTTCCGGTGCCTGCCTTTGGCGCGCGTACACACCTCGTCGCACCATTCCGAGCCCGTCTGCTCCCAGACATTCCTCCCACTTTCGCGTCACTTTGCAGACCGTTCGGTCGCCTGTCCGCACACGCGGGTATACTCAAAACGATAATTATCCTACGCAATACGATGCGGGTTCGACCTGCATGATCCGAAGGGGGCAGTGATGGAGAGGATACTCGGCGTTAATCTCTCTGGCTGGTTTATTCCCGAGCCTTGGGTGACCCCGTCGCTGTACGCGGCGACCGGTGCATCCAACGCGGCCGAGCTACAGGAGGCCATGGGTACCGCCGCCTATAACGAGCGCATGCGCCGCCATTACGAGACGTTTGTGAGCGAGGACGATTTTCGCCGCATGGCGCAGATTGGCCTCAATGCCGTGCGTCTGCCGGTGCCCTGGTATGCCTTTGGCTCACAGGGGTCCGATGCGTCCTACATCTCGGTTGTCGACTACATTGACCGTGCAATTGAGTGGGCTGCCAAGTACGACATCCGCGTGCTGCTCGATCTGGCAACCGTGCCCGGTGGCCAGGGCGATTCCAACGATTCGCCCACCACGCCGGAGGCTGTCGCCGAGTGGCATTCGTCCACCAACGGCCGTCATGTCGCACTCGACGTGCTCGAGCGCTTGGCCGATCGCTATGGCGAGGCCGAGAGCCTGCTGGGCATTGAGCTGCTGGACACGCCGCAGATGAGCGTTCGCAAGAGCCTCTTCACCATGACGGATGGCATTCCGGCCCACTACCTGCGCAATTTCTATCGCGATGCCTACGAGCTCGTTCGTTCGTATATGCCCGAGGATAAGATCGTCGTCTTCTCGTCGTCGGGGCATCCCAGCGAGTGGAAGCATTTTATGCGCGGCGCCAAGTACAAGAACGTCTACATGGACCTTCACCTGTACCATTACCGTGACGAATATGCGCTCGACATCACGAGCCCCCGCGGGCTGACGACGGCGATTTCGCGCAACAAGCGCGAGCTCAAAGAGGCGATTTCGACTGGGTTCCCCGTGCTGGTGGGCGAATGGTCGGGTGCGGCGATCTTTGCCAACTCGTCGGTTACGCCCGAGGGCCGCAATGCCTACGAGCGCGTGTTTATCGCCAACCAGCTGGCTTCGTTTGCGCCGGCTGCCGGTTGGTTCTTCCAAACGTGGAAGACCGAGAAGCGCATTGCAGCATGGGACGCCCGCGCGGCGCTTGGTACGCTCGAGCGCGGCATGATTGAATAGGTTGATATGACGCAAAACAGCGCCCATACGGGCAAACTCTATGTGGTCGGCACGCCCATCGGCAACCTAGGCGACCTGTCCCCGCGCGTTGGCGAGGCTTTTGCCGCCGCCGATGCCATTTGCTGCGAAGACACGCGTGTGACGTCAAAGCTGCTGATGCACCTGGGCATTTCCAAGCCGCTTGTCCGTTGCGACGAGAATGTGATCGCTAGCCGCGCTGCCGGCCTGGTCGACCGTCTGCTGGCGGGGGAGACCCTCGCCTTTGCCTCGGACGCCGGCATGCCGAGCGTGTCCGATCCCGGCCAGGCGCTGGTCGAGGCGGCGCGTGAGGCCGATGTGCCCGTCGAAGTTATTCCCGGGCCCTCTGCTTGCGTCACGGCGCTCGTTTCGTCCGGCATTCCCTGCGAGCATTTTTTCTTCGAGGGCTTTTTGGGCCGAAAGCACGGCGACCGTGTGCGCCGTTTGCAGCGCCTTGCCGTGGTGCCCGGTGCGCTCATCTTCTACGAGTCTCCACATCGTATCGTGGCGACGCTCGAGGCCGTGGCGGAGGTCTTTCCCCAGCGTGAGGTCGCCGTCTGCCGCGAACTCACCAAGCTGCACGAGGAGGTCTTGCGCGGGCCCGCTGACCAGCTTGCCGAGGAGCTGCGTGCTCGCGGCGAGGTAAAGGGCGAGATTGCGCTGGTCATCGCGCCACCGAGCGAGGATGAGG
>DXZP01000021.1:0-35394 GCA_019419605.1 Collinsella sp. | reverse complement strand
AAGGGCGGAGGCGGGGCATTCCCCGCCTCTTACACCACATCTCTGCGCGCTACCTTATCTCTTCGCTGAATCCAGTTTTTCGGCCCAAGTTTCTTTATTTTTGCTGTCACTAATCTAGTAACAGTACTCATATTTGCCGTTTTTTGCACATGGCATATAAACAGACCCCCTATAAAGCCATAGTTTTACGCCGGCTTGAGCCCAAAGCACGCTCGGAGCGTATTCAGCAGAGCATCTTGCCTCTTTCGACGAGCCTCTACACGATTCTGATATCGTTTACCCATACGCTGGTGGGTGCGCCATGCGAGCGCTTCCATCGCTTCCATGTCGCAGAGCATCTCGTTGTTGACCGTCGCGACCTCGATTCCCATGGACGCCAAACCCGTATTGCGTTTTTCATCGTGAATGCGCCCGCCGCGAGACGAATGGCCCTGCTCACCGTTGTATTCCAGGTCAAACCGAGCTGCTTCCTGATAGGCATCGCAAACCGCATACGGCATCCCCGAGATCGCCTGCGCACGGTCGTTGAACTCGATCTTGTGGTCGGTCTTAAAGGGACCGCAGGCAAATCCGCCATAAGAAAACGGAAGCGAAAACATGGCAAGCATGATGCATTCCATGGGTGAGCGCAGGTTTTCCGACAGAAAGGGGCACAGCCGCCGCAGCTGCTTGGCCGCGCTCCCCTTGCATGCCGCAAGGTAATCTGCCAGGCGATCGGGCGTCAGCACTGGCTCGACCTCAAAGTAGCCCACATCTGACGGCTGGTCCTTATCCTTTGCAAGCCTGTTCACGGTAGGCGAGCTGTAAGGGGGCAGATACTGCCCGCGATCGCTCAGCGAAATCTTGGAGCACAGCTCCTGGGCCAGGGCAAATGCCTGGATACAGCCGACTTCGCGCGCAACGGCGGCACAGAGGGCCTCGGGAGACAAGCTGTACACTCCCGGCTCCACCTCCAAAATCGAGGCGTCCGGCAGGTCTGTAGAACAAACGGACCAGCTTGCACCAGGCATGCGGCGACGCTGCTTCGCCGACCCCACCAGCAGGCACAAGTCTTCTTGGACCTCGCCACTCACGGCCCCGATCCGCACCAAATCGGGAAGATAAATGTCCTCGGCCGAGGGAGACGATGTATGCAGCACACGGCGCTCTTCATCGGGATCGAGGTCTCTCCAGCTGATGTAACCCATTTGTCGGCGCTCGGCGCGCATCATGCGCAGCGCCGAGGCACCGGTCAGGACTACGGAGGCCGCCAGTTGCTCGCTTGTCGGCTCGATGCGCCGCGCTATCTTCACTGCCACAAAACCACCCCCTACCAAACGCGTGCGATAGCGAGGCCATCGACTGCTGCGGCGCCGGCACGCTTGAGCTCCGCCGAGGCTGCTGCCATGGTCGCGCCCGTGGTAATGACATCATCGATGAGCAGCAGACGGCGGCCGCGCACATCCTCGACCGTCTCGTACATGCCCCGGGCATGCTCCCGGCGCTCATCGCGGCCGAGCTCTCGCTGGTCACCATGACCGTATTTGACCAGGGCGTCCAGCAACGGGACACCCGAAAGATCGCAAAACGAGCGCGCGATTGCTTCCATATGGTCGAATCCACGCCGCCGAAACGCCGCCGCAGTCGCGGGCACAAACACCACCGCGTCCGCACCGGACAACACACCGCCGTAGCGATCGGATGCTGCCACCTGGGCATGCAAGGCAGTGTCGTAGAGCAACTCCGCCAGATACGGTGCCAGACGGCGCTCGCCCGCATCCTTGTACGCCTTGATGATGCGCGGCAGCGGATGTGCATAGACGGCACACGCCAGGCAGCGATCGAGCGCCTCGGCCATTGCCGAAGACGTGCCCTCGACCGAGCACTCGGTACACAGCAAATCCCCAAACGGGGCGCCGCATCGGATGCAACTATGACACGGATCGATGAGCGCGAGCGATGCCAGACAATCCTGGCAGATCAGCGCACCGGAACGCTCGCAGCCAGCGCATCGCGTGGGCGACAACGCCTCGAGCGCCTCATACGTCGCGCGCTCGGCAAGCGGTAGCAATTCGTCCGCAAACGGTAGGACGCCTGCGCCCTGCAAGCGAGTCAATACGTTCAGATGTCTCTTCATGACACAACCCTCCCTACGCGAAGGCGAAGGGAGGGTTGTCGGTGTAGAGCCATGATACCCAGAGGTGCTGGGGTCAGGCGGGTTACATCCGCTTACGGACGTTATTCGCCGGCAGGCGGTTGCGGTACGGACGAGGTGCGGGTCGAGCCTTCGCCACCGTCCTGGCGCGGCTTGCGGGAGCGACGGCGACGGCGACGCTTTTGACCCTGGTCGGTCGAGCCCTCGCCGCCGCGATCCTCACGCGGTTCGCACTCGTCGCGAGCGCCGCCGTGCGAAGCCTTGGCGGCAGCTCCTCCGCCATCGCCGGGGCGACGGCGCGTGACCTTGACTTCGCCATCCGAAACCTGATCGGCCACAGAAGGAATCGAGGGTTTCTGCTGCGCGCCCGAGGAATGGCGACGACGCGGACGTGACGCGCGCTCCTCCTCGCCACGCGGCTTGCCAGCCTTGTCGGCAGGCGCGTCGGAGGCCGAGGCGCCCTTGGGAGCGGCACCGGCCTCGCGAGCAGCTGCGGCGCGGAAGGCGTCCTCGCGCTCCTCGCTCGACAGGTGACGGCGACGACGGCGCGTGGGGTTCATGCCACCGCCGCGATTTTGCTGCTGGGGCTGCTGAGCCTCGCGCTCGCGGGAAGCGTTCTTACCCGCGGCCTCGCCATTGTCGACGGACGCCGTGCGCTTGCGGCGGCGACGGCCATCGGCTGCTCCCTCGGTCTCGGGCGCCTCGGCCTTGCCGCGGCCCTTTCCACGGCCACGGCCCTCGCCCTGGCCCTGAGCGGTGCGAGCATCGGATTCGGCATCGCGACGACGGCGCTTGGGCATCGATGTGCCGGCCAGACGATCGGCGCTCGACAGGCCATCGCCCACGTCGACGCCGTTTTCGCGATCGAGTTCCATGAGCGCCAGACGCATCTCGGGCGACTCGATGCGCTCGAGCACGTCGCGCGTCACGCAGTCGGGGCGGCAGTTGCAGCCCTGCTCGGCGGCCTTCTTTTTGCAACCCTCCGAGCACGTCATATCGGCCAGGTTGACCTTAAAGACTTTGCCGTTCTCCAGGCGCAGCACCAGCTGCTCACGCGGCGTGTCATATTCCTGGATGCGCGCCTTGCCAAGCGGCGTATCGATAAGCGTCTTCTTTTTGGGCGCGCGGCTCTTAAAGTCCTTGTACGCCTCGAACTCGTAGCGCAGGCAGCACATCAGGCGGCCGCAGACGCCACTAATCTTGGACGAGTTGAGCGGCAGGTCCTGCTCCTTTGCCATGCGGATCGAAACCGGCTCAAACTGTCCGCCAAAGCGCGTGCAGCAGAGCTCCTGGCCGCACTGGGCATAGCCGCCCACCAGGCGGGTCTCGTCGCGCACGCCGATCTGGCGCATGTCGACGCGAATGTG
This sequence comes from Collinsella sp., assembly GCA_019419605.1. Lineage (GTDB taxonomy): Bacteria > Actinomycetota > Coriobacteriia > Coriobacteriales > Coriobacteriaceae > Collinsella. Next base: position 31,893 of record DXZP01000021.1, on the reverse strand, counting down.
CAGCGTCGAGGACAGGTCCTTGACGAGCTGACGGAAATCGACGCGCTCCTCGGCCGCAAAGTAGAACACAGCCTTCTCGCCGCCAAACAGGTACTCGACGCCGACCGGCTTCATCTCGAGGTCGAGCTCTTTGACCAGACGACGGAAATCGACCATGGCCTCGTCGCCCTGGATGGCCAGGTCGTCGGCAAGCTGCAGGTCGATGTCGCTCGCCACGCGCAGCACGGGCTTGAGCGGCTGGCCGATCTCATCTTGCGGCACCTCGAAGGGATCGGCCGTGACCAGGCCGATCTCGGTTCCGCGCTCGGTGGAGCAAATGGCATAATCGGCCTCGAGGATATCCAGATCCTGCGGATCAAACCACAGGTCGCGCGAGGCGTAGGTAAACTTAACGGGTACGACTAACGGCATTTCAGTGCCTTCCTGATATCGAACAGCATGACCTCGATGGCCAGCTGGGGAGTAACGTTTCTGGCGATGTTGCGCTCGGCGGTCGCGACCGCCTCGAGCGCCCGGGTGGCACCCGCAACATTCGTCGCGGCGGCAAGCCGCCCGATCGTGTCGCGCACGTCTTCGTTCACGACGTCGGCCGCCTCGTCCTGAAGTGTCAGCAGCACGTCGCGCATGAGCGTCCGCGCGCTCGCCAGCGCTTCCATGATACCCGAACGCTCGCGCGCGTTGAGTTCGCGCTTGTTGCGGTCCTCAAGCTGCTTCAATGCTCCACGCGACAGGTAGTCGGCGTTTTGCTCGAGCACCTTTTCCTGTGTGGACTTGACCTCGGCGAGCGGCGCCTTAACGGCGACGATGAGCGACTTGGCGCGGCTGAGCACATCAGCCTCGTCGGCAGCGATGAGCGAATCGATGGCGCGGACCATTTGGCGGCGAGCATCCTGGCGCTCGGCACTCTTAAGGAACTCGATGCCGCGTGTGGGGCTTCCCGCCACGGCGACCGCCATGCGGCAACGCGCGAGATCCTGACCCGTCGCGCGGCTCACGGCCTGCGCGGCCACGGTGGGCGACACCAGCCGAAACGGCACGCACTGACAGCGGCTCACGATGGTGGGCAACATCACGTCTGCCGAGGTGCCCAACAAGATGAACATAACGCCCTCGGGCGGCTCCTCGAGTGTCTTGAGCAGCGCGTTGGCGGTGTTAGCGCGCAGTTGCTCGGCACGATCGATGATGTAGACCTTGGCCTTGGCACGGATGGGCGCCAGCGGCACGTCATCGAGCAGCTCGCGGGTCTGGGCAATGAGGTAGCCTGTGGCGCTCTCGGGCGTGTAATAGTGCACGTCAGGATGCGTATGCCGAGCAACGCGTACGCAGCTGTCGCATGCTCCGCAGCCGTCCTGCTCGCACAGGAAGGCCTGGGCGAGCGCCCATGCGGCATCGAGCTTGCCGGCACCGGGAGCGCCCAAAAACAGGTAGGCGTGCGATGCGCGGCCGCTGGCGACGGCGTTGGTCAAAAAATCGCGAACGCGCTCTTGGGTGTCGAGCTTGGCCAGCAGGCTTGCCTGAGCGGGGGCCATGTTACTCGGCCTCCTTGGCAAGCGCGGCGGCGACAGCATCTTGCGAAATGACGAGACCGTACGCGCGAATCTGCTCGACCGTCTTCTCGAAGACTTCCTCGACGGTCGCAGTGGCGTCGATGAGCTTTACGCGGTTTGGCTCCTCGGCAGCAATGGCGCTAAATCCCTGGTAAACACGCTCCTGGAATGTCATGCCTTTTGCCTCCATGCGATCTGCCGCGCCACGGGCTGCCATGCGTAGCGCCGCCTGCTCGGGCGTGATGTGGTAGACGAGCGTGAGCGCCGGATGCGTACCGGCGACAGCCAGGTTGTTGGCATCGCGTACCATCTGACGGTCGAGGCCATCGGCAAACGCCTGGTAGCAGGTCGTGGAATCGTAGAAGCGATCGCACAGGACCACCTTGCCGGCCGCGAGGGCGGGCGCGATGACCTCGTGCACCAGCTGGGCACGCGCAGCCTCGTAGAGCAGCAACTCGCAGGTGTCGCCCATCGCCGTATTGGCGGGGTCGAGCAGCAGAGCACGAATCTTTTCGCTGATGGCGGTGCCGCCCGGCTCGCGCAGGCTCACAACCTGGTAGCCAGCGAGTTCGAGCGCGCGGGCAAGCAGACGCGCCTGCGTGGACTTGCCGGCACCATCGACGCCCTCGAGCGTGATAAAGCTATGTTGAGCGGGCTCAAAAGCCATGAGCGCAGCCCCTTCCTACAAGACGCGTAAATGCAGATATATCAACCAAGCCATGATACCCCAGTGCTCGGCGCGTCCCCAATGGCTAAAGGTGTCTTTCCAAAGTTGCGGTGAAATAGGGACTGATTGAAGCTCTGAGACCGCCAAACAGTCCCTATTTCACCGCAACTTATGATGGGGACTTTTGGACGCTGGGTATAATCGTCGTATTGATTTGAAATGTGGCGAAAGGAGTGGCAATGTCTCGGTATTGCGCCTCGTGCGGCAAACTTCTTGCAGATGATGCCAAGTTCTGCACCTCATGCGGTGCACCCGTTGAGCAGACAACCGCAAGCAATGGCCAACCCGCGTTTGAGCAGACCGGCTTCCTCGATACGCCGCAAGCTAAGCCGGACGACCCCCTCGCCTATCGCCCCGACCCTGCCGCCAGCCCCGCAGCGGTCGAAACGACGCAGCGCATACCCGTCGCGGACACCCCGCCCCAACAGCAACCGGCATCTACGTACGCGCCTGATTCACCGCAGGCCCCCGCCGCCAAAAAGAGCAGCACCAAGGCGCTTATCGCCGTTATCGTTGTGCTCGTGGCAATTATCATCGCCTTGGTCATCTTTTTTGTGATCAAGCCTTTCGACAACGCCGCCACGCAAACGACTGCCGAGATTACTAAGCTGCACCATGATGTTGACGATGATGACCTCAAGCCTCTCGACGACCCCAATAGCCTTTTTGACGATGACGACGATGATGACGAGGATGGCAGCCAGGCGACCCTCTCCGAGCAAAACCTCTACCGTCGCCTGAGCGAATACTACGACCTGCTCGAAGATCTCGATAACCAGGTCCGTGCCTGCGCAGAGGCGTTCAATGGCGGTTATCTGGAAGAGGACCGTACCGCCCGTCAAAATCTCGCCGACGTCGCCGAGCGCACGGAAGACACCATCGAGCAGTACTACGATATCGTCGAGGACCTGGACGTCCCCACAAGCTCTAAGAACTACAGCTCGTGGAAGGACATCATTGCTCTGTACGACGACCTGGATCACCGCATCGATGCGATCTGCGATGCCTGGGAGATCAGCTTAAAGTACGCAAAGCCCGCGGACCATAAGAACGAGATCGTGGCGCCGCTGTCGCGCGACAACGTGGCGGGCACCAATGACAATAAGTACCGCCTAGACTTTGAGGAGCGCTATCCCGGCGCCAAACCCGTCGAAGTGAACTAACGCCTTGTCGTTTCCGAGCCGGCAGTTAGGGACGTTCCTAAACTGCCGGCAGAAAAAGGAATGTCCCTAACTGCCGGTCAAAAAACGAGCGAGGATCATGGGACCCTCGCTCGTTTTTTGGGCAATGTTTCGACTGCGCCGTTACTTGTCGGCGGCTGCTTTCTTGGCAGTCGACTTCTTCGCGGTCGTCTTCTTGGCGGCAGTGGCTTTCTTAGCCGTCGTCTTCTTCGCAGTCGAGGTCTTCTTCGCCGCGCTCGCCTTGGTCGTGGTCTTGCGGCCGCGGGCGGGCTTCTTCTCCTTGGTCGGGCAGTCCATGTTCACGCAGATGCGCCACGGGCCGCGCGCGGTGTTGACCACCACGATGGGGGCGCCGCACTCGGGGCAGGTCTCGCCCGTCGCCTCGAGCTTGCCACGCGCCGGCAGCGGATAGCTCACGCCGCAGTCGTCATAGTTGGTGCAGCGGATAAAGCGCTTGCCGCTCTTCTCGCTCTTGTGTGCGATCAGGTCGCCATGGCGTCCTGCCTCGGCGCACACCTTGCACTCGCCCACCTTAAGGTCGGGCTCGTAGTTGGTGGGGCATGTGGGGTTCACGCAAATCTCGAAAGCCTTTTGGCGGAACGGCTGGCACTTAATGCGCGGCGCACCGCATTCGGGGCACACAGCAGCCTCGCCCTCGAGCGGGCTCACCTTGACGCCGCTCGGCACCGGATAGGTCACATCGCAGTCGGGCCAGCCCATGCAGCCGATAAAGCTGCCGCGGGTCTTGGCGCTCGTCTTCATAACCAAGTCCTTGCCGCACTTGGGGCAGGCGCCCACGCGCGCATCGGCCGTGACGGCGTCGCTGATAGCATCGCCCAGTTCCTGCGTATGCTTGAGCAGCTCGTCGAGCACACCGGCCAGCAGCGCGCGCGAGTGCGTCACGACATGCTCTTCGGTGTCCTCGCCGCGCTCCACGCGGGTCATGTCGCCGTCGAGCTCGCTGGTCATATCGGGGCTCGTGATGCGCGGGGCAAACTGCGACAGTGCATCGATGATGGCGATGCCCAGCTGGCTCGGCTCCACGGGATCGTTTTTGAGATAGCGCACGGCGTACAGGCGCTCGATGATGCTCGCGCGCGTGGACTTGGTGCCCAGGCCGCGCTTTTCCATCTCCTGCACGAGCTTGCCCTGGCTGTAGCGTGCGGGCGGCTCGGTCTGCTTGGCCTCGAGCTTAATGTCGAACACGTCGACCGCATCGCCCTGCTCCAGCGGCGGCATCTGCTCGTCGCGCTTGAGTCCATACGGATACGCCTCGCGGAAACCCGGGGTCACGAGCACATCGCCCGAAGCCACGAACGGCTCACCATTGACGTCGAGCTCGAGCTTGGTGTTCTCGATGGTCGCGGGACCCATGAGCGTTGCCAGGAAGCGACGGGCGATGAGGTCGTAGAGCTTGCGCTGGCCACCGTCGAGCGTGGACGGATCGCCCTCGCCCGTGGGATAGATAGGCGGGTGGTCGGTGGTCTCGACCTTGCCGCGCGTGGGCTTCATGGGACCGGCGAGCACCTTTTTGCATACGGGCGCCAGCGCCGGATTGATCTTTGCCAGGTCGCTCACCACGGCGCCCAGATCGAGCGTCGCAGGGTACACGGTGTTGTCGACACGCGGATAGCTGATGAGACCGGCCATGTAGAGGGACTCGGCGATGCGCATCGTACGCGCAGGCGAGATGCCCTCGGCCGCGGCGGCAGCCTGCAGCGAGGTGGTCGCAAACGGCGTGGGCGGCTGCTGCTTGCGCGAGCGCTTGGTCACCGCGGCAACGGTCGCCGTCGTAGCGCCGTCAACGTGGCCGTACGCTGTCTCGGCAGCATCCTTGTCGGTAAAGCGTGCCGTCTTGTGCGCAATCTTAAAGCGGTCGTCCTCGGCAGCACCCTGTGCGGCGCCCATGCCGCGGATCTGCCAATAGTCCTCGGGCACAAACGCCATGCGCTCGCGCTCGCGCTCGACCACCAGGGCAAGCGTCGGCGTCTGCACGCGGCCGGCAGAGCGCACGTTGCCAAAGCCGCCAAACTTGGCGAGCGTCAGGTAGCGCGTGAGCACCGCACCCCAAATGAGGTCGATGTGCTGACGGCTCTCGCCCGCGTCGGCCAGGTTCTGGTCGAGCGAGACGAGATTATCGAAGGCCTGCGTGATCTCGGCCTTGGTAAACGAAGAATACTGGGCGCGGGCGACCGGCAGGTCGGGCGCAACCTCGCGCACCTTGTTGAGGGCGTCCGAACCGATCAGCTCGCCCTCGCGATCGAAGTCCGTGGCGATGATGACGCTGTCGGACTTCTTGGCAAGGTTCTTGAGCGAGCGAATGAGCTCTTTCTCGGCCGGCAACTTAATGACGGGCGCCCAGGTGAGATAGGGCAGGCTCTCGAGCTTCCAGCCCTTGATGGAGATGCCATCGGCAAGAAACGGCTTGCGCTTGGTATCGTAGGGCGGACGCGCCAGGCCATCGGGTATGTCGGCCGGCAGCATCTCGCCGTCCTCGGTGACCGAATACCAGCCCAGCTTTTTATCGAACAGCACACTGTCGCAAAAATCGGGCGCAAGGATGTGACCGGCAAGGCCGATCGTCACGCACTCCTCGCCCTTCCACTCAAAACGGTAGATGGCGGTGTTGTACACCTTGTCCTTTTTGGGCTTGCCCGTGGACAGACGCTCGGCGATCTGACGCGCGGCGTCGTTTTTCTCGGCGATGATGAGCTTCAAAAGAGGCTCCTATCTCGTATCTCTGCGGCTACGCCCGCCCGTATGGCGGCCGACTTACGCCCTTGCTTGCTCAATCTGCCCGATGAGCCAATCGCACCAGGCATCCATGCCCTCGCCCTTGCGCGCGCTCACGGCAAACCGCGGCGCCTGCGGATTGAGGTCATCGAGTGTCTTAGTATACCTATCCATGTCAAAATCGAAAGCCGGGGCCACGTCGACCTTGTTGAGCAGCTGTGCGCCGGCGTGTTGGAAGATGCCCGGGTACTTGACGGGCTTGTCGTCGCCCTCGGGCACCGAGAGGATCATGATAGACAGGTTCTCGCCCAGGTCAAAGTCGACTGGGCAGACCAGGTTGCCCACGTTTTCGATAAAGATGACGTCGATGTTTTCCAGACCCACAGCCTGGTCGAAGGCGTCAACGGCCTCCATGATCATGTTGCCCTCGAGGTGGCACAGGCCGCCCGTGTTGATTTGGATGGCGGGCATGCCGGCTTCCTTCATGGTGATGGCGTCGACGTCCGAGGCGATATCGCCCTCGATGACGGCGCAGCGCAAGCCGGCCTTGTCGCGCAGGCGCTCGTTGGTGCCCAGAATCGTAGTGGTCTTGCCCGAGCCGGGGCTCGACAGCACATTGATCACATAGGTGCCTGTCTCATTAAATCGCTGACGCAGCTGATCTGCCAGGCGCTCGTTGCGCGACAGGATCGGCGACGCGATATCAATCGTTTTCTCGGCCATACTTAGCGCTCCTTACTTTAGCCCCTTTGTACCCTGTCCCCAGGTGGCTGGCGGGTTAATCGTCGGGGGTTTCGATTTCGATACTGGCGATGTCGAGCTCGCGGCCGTGCAGCAGACGCACGTTGGCGCCGCCACACTGGGGACAGCGGCAATGGAAGCGGTCGTGCTCAAAGACCTCGCCGCAGTCCAGGCACTCGCTTTGTGGATGGACTTCCTCCACAGCAAGCTCGCAGCCGCGCGTGAGCGGGTCCTCGTCGCGAAACGTCTCCCAGGCAAAGTCGAGCGCCTCGCGCACGACCTCGGTCATATCCCCGATACGCAGCGTCACCAAAACGGCGCGCGAGGCCCCCGCCCCACGCGCCGCGCGAATCACTGTATCGAGTATGCCGTTGACAATGCCAACTTCGTGCATACCGTTTTACTCCTCGTCGTCCTCGTCGTCCGAGAACAGGTCCAGACGGCTCACAAACAAGCCCTCCTTGCCCTCGCGCGCGGTAATGACCACACGGGCGATGGCGAGCGAAATCTCGTAGAGCGAGAGCAGGGCGCCATACATGAGACCCAGCGTAACGGGCGAGCCGTCGGGCGTGATCACAGCCGAACCCACGAGCAGGCCAACGTATACATAACGCCAGGCACCGCGGAAAGCAGCGTAGGACACGATGTGGAAGACGGACAGATAGAAGATGATGAGCGGGAGCTCAAACGCCACGCCAAAGCCGATCATAAAGAGCAGCTCCATGTTGACGTAGTTCTCCAGATCGGGCAGTGCCGTAGCGACGGCCGAGGTCTCGCCGATGAGCCACTCAAAGCCCGCAGGAATGATGATGAAGTAGCAGAAGATGGCACCCAGGAAGAACAGCACCGTCGAGGCGAGCACCGTGGGCACGACCCACTTGCGCTCGTTGGGGCGAAGCGCCGGCAGGAAAAACGCCAGAATCTGCCAGATGATCATGGGCGTGCACATGACCACGGCCATCTTGATGGCCAGCGAGAAGCGCAAGCCAAAGCCGCCGAGCGTGGTAGTGATGTAGAACTTACCGTCCGGCACAAAGGAGCGGATGGGATCTTCCAGGATGTCGAGCACCACAGGCGTGGCGAAATACAGCACGATAGCGGCGGCGAACACCGACACGACCACGATGGTCAGGCGGCGACGGAGCTCTCCCAGGTGATCGAAGAGCGGCATACGCGCAGGTCCGATAGGCATTACTCATCGCCTCCCTTCGGGGCGTCGGCGGCAGCAGCGTCGTCCTCGGCCTCGAGCTCGCGAGCGAGCTGGTCGACGACGGCCTTGCGCTTGCGGGGACGACGAGCGTAGAGGTCAGCCGTCGTGGGCTCTGCCAGCTCGGGCTCGGGCTCCGGCTCTGCAGCAGGCTCGGGCTCGACGGCGGCATCGGCAGGCTCGGCCTTGGCGGGCTCGGCGCTCTCGGCCTCATCAGCAGCGCCTTCGCCCTCGGTGGCACCCTCGCTCGCAGCCTTCTCGGCGGCAAGGCGGGCACGGCGCTCGGCAAAGGTCTCCTTCTTTGCGGGCGCGGCCGTCTCGACGGCATCCTCGTCCGCATCGGAATCGTCATCGACGGCAGCCTTCTTGGGCTTGACCGGGGCCGACGCGGCTTCGCTTACCGGATCGATGATCTCGGACTGAACAACGGCCGTCATCTTTTCCTGCGTCTCGCGGAACTGACGGATGGCACGGCCGATCGTGCGGCCCATCTGCGGGAGCTTATCCGGGCCAAACAGCAAAAAGCCGAAGACCACGATGATTGCCAGCTCACCCTCTCCAATACCAAACACACATACCTCCAAGGCTCGATGTGAGTCGAGCCCGCACCGCGCCATTCGGCCGGAACTCGTCTATTCATTCGGTCAAGTATAGCGCCCGGACGCCAAAACGTCCGAGCGCATCACAAACATATGCCAAACGGCACGCCCTTTTGGGGGCAAAGATTATGCCGCCGTGATCGAAATCTCCTGGTCGACGCCCAGCAGCTGAACCACGCGCATCACCTGGGGCTGCACATTAGTGCAGCTAAAGCGCTTACCGTGGTCGACCGCGTGGTGCGCGGCGCCCACGAGCACGCCAATGCCCGTCGAATCGATGTAGCTCACCTGGGCAAAATCGAGCTCAACGGCCTCAGTGGGCTGCTCGAGCGCCAGGTCGATAGCATTGCGCAGGCTATCGGCGTTAGAGATATCGATCTCGCCGGTTACCTTAATGGTGTAGATCTCCGGCGTGGGGTTGGTGGAAATACCCAAATCCATGTATACGCTCCTTTACGTATCGAAAGTGCGGATAGTACTGGGCGCGGACTTGCGGGGCCCTAGGCGTTAGGCGCGCTCGGCACGAGCAAGCTCGGCAGCGACAAGCTTAACGGCCAGCACCAGCACGTCGAGCGCGGCCTCCAGGTCATCGACCGTGGGATAGCTCGGCGCAATACGGATGTTGGTATCGCGCGGATCCTTGCCATAGGGCCAGGTGGCACCGGCCGGCGTGAGCTTGACGCCCAGGTCGGCGCAAAGCGCGGCGACCTTCTGGGCCGAGCCCTCGGGACCATCGAAGCTTACAAAGTAGCCGCCGCGGGGGTGCGTCCAGGTGGCACAGCCCGTATCGCCCAGGCCCTCGGTGAGCTTGCGCTCAACGGCCTCAAAGCGCGGACGCAGGAACTCGGCATGCTTTTTCATGTGCTCCTTGACCGCCTCGATGGTGGGAAGGAAGCGCACGTGGCGCAGCTGGTTGAGCTTGTCGGCGCTGATGAGGCCGGCCTTCAGGCGCTTGGAGAACTCGGCGATGACCGCGGGGCTCGCACCGATGAAGCCGATGCCGGCGCCCGGGAAGGTAATCTTGGACGTCGAGGCAAAAGCCACCACGCGGTCCTCGGTGCCCGCCGCGCGAGCGAGGTCGAAGATATTGGCGAGCTCGTCGGTCTCGTCGTACAGGTCGTGCACGCAGTAGGCGTTGTCCCAGAAGATGCGGAAATCGGGCGCGGCCGTGGGCATCTCGACCAGGCGACGCACGGTGTCCTCGCTAAAGGTGATGCCCGTGGGGTTGGAATACTTGGGCACGCACCAGATGCCCTTGATGGAGTCGTCGGCGGCAACCAGACGCTCGACCTCGTCCATGTCGGGGCCGTTGTCGGTCATCGCGACGGGGACATTCTCGATACCCAGGTCGGCGGTGATGCCAAAGTGACGGTCGTAGCCGGGAACAGGGCACAGGAACTTGACTTTCTTGCCGTCGTGCGCGGCCTCGTAAGCCTCCCAAGGCTCGCTGCCGCACGAACCGCAGCGCCAAAACATGCCGGCGATATCGTGCTCGATCAGAAGGCTCGACGAACCCAGTACGAGCGTCTGCTCGGCAGGGCAACCCAGGAACTCCCCCGCCAGCTTGCGTGCCGAGGGAATGCCCTCAAAGCAACCGTAGTTTGAGCAGTCGACGTTGCCGTCGTGCAGATCGGCATCGGCATTGAGGATATCGAGCATGGGTCGAGAGATGTCCACCTGGGAGGGCGACGGCTTGCCGCGGGCCATGTCGAGCGCCAGGCCCTTGGCCTTGACCTCGGCGACCTCGGCTTTGAGCGCCTCGATGGCGGCATCGAGTTCGGTGGTTTCCATCTTCTGGTAGATCGTCTGCATGGGTGCGACCTTTCGCGAAGCGGGACGTTGCAGTTCGTCTAAGTATAGACCGCCACCGCCGCAACGGCATGAAGCCGTGATAGATTAAGTTCATCGCAATGAATTATGAATCGCCGCGCATGCCGGCGTGGGGCGCCCAAGGAGGCACTATGGAATACGGATCGTTCCAGGCCGAGGAATTCGGCGACCTGCAGCGCCTGGTCGACGGGCTGTTTTACGACCGCCGCGCCATCGACCGCCTGGATCTCATCGTACAGGCCGAGATCTTGGACCTGGCGCCCGATCTCATGGAAATCGTGAACCTTTTGCCGCCCGGTTACTACGACCGCCAGTCACTTTGCGACCAGCTCAACTCCGCCTTGGCCGCCCACGGCTGGGGCGCCGTCTACGGCACCGTGGAATAAACCTAGTCATTTAAGAACGTCCCCATTGACTAAAACGCCGCTTGTGATGGTGTCCACAGGCGGCGTTTTCAAACTTGTATATGCTTTTACTTGTCTTTGGGCGCGGGGTGTTTGCAGACCACGCTCATGTAGATCATGCCGAGCACGGCAGCGGTGACCGAACCGGCAAGGATGGCGGCCTTGGCAGCCAGAACCTCAAACTGGGCCGTCGGGAAGGCAAGGCCGCTGATGAGAATCGACATGGTAAAGCCGATACCGCCCAGAATGCCCACACCGGCAATCATGTGCCAGTTAACGTTATGCGGCAGCTCGCAGACCTTGAGCTTGACCAAGGCGAACGTCATGCCAAAGATGCCGATCGGCTTGCCCAGCAGCATGCCAAAGTACACGCCGAGTGTCACCGGGTCGGTGAGCAACGTGCTCATATCCACGCCTACCAGGCGAACCTGTGCGTTCACGAACGCAAAGATCGGCAGAATCACAAAGTTGACCGGCGTGGAGATCAGACGTTCCATGCGGATGAGCGGCGGGGTCACGCGGTGCATGACGCGCTCGACCTTGGTGGTCGAGACGGTAAAGTCATGCTGGCCCAGGATGTGTGCCTCGTCGTCGTAGCGGTCATCGAGCAGCGGCAGGCACTCGCCCAACCAATCGGTGAGGCTATCGAGCTTGACGCCGCACTTGGCCGGAATGGTGAAGGCCAGGATGACGCCGGCGAGTGTAGCGTGCACGCCGCTCTTGAACATGCAGAACCACAACAGCAGACCCAGTACCGAATACGGGGCAAGGCGGTAATGCTGCGTCTTGTTGAGCCACACGAGCGCGCAGGTCACAAGCGCGGCGGCGCCCAACCAAAACGGATTGGGGCTCTGACCGTAGAAGATGGCGATGGCGGCGATGGAGATGAGGTCGTCGGCGATGGCGAGCGTCGAGAAGAACACGCGCACGCCGTTGGGCACGCGATTGCCCAAAAGCGACAGCACGCCCAGTGCGAAGGCAATATCGGTTGCCATGGGGATGGCCCAGCCGTTGTGCGCGCCAGCATGGTTAAAGATCAGGTAGATGCAGGCGGGAACGACGACGCCGCCCACGGCCGCCAGCATGGGAAGCATGGCCTGACGCGGATTTTTGAGCTCGCCGACCGTCATCTCGTACTTAAGCTCAATGCCCACCAACAAAAAGAAAATCGCCATGAGGAAGTCGTTGACGAAAAGCTCAACGGTAAGACCGGCCGTAAGGTTGCCCAGACCCACATACAGCGGGGTCTCCAAAAAGTGATGGATGGCCTCGTAGGCATCGGTGTTGGCGCAGATAACGGCGGCGATAGCGGCGAAGACCATGACGGCGGCGGAAATAGTGCCGTTCTCGGCAATGCGCTCCCAAATGTCGTGACGCTCAAAACGTTTGCGCTCACGAACGTTAAACAGCTGCTCGGGTGCTGCCATGGGCGGCTCCTTTCACGGGAAGGCTCCCGTCTTAAAAAAGCACGGCCCGCCCAAGTGGCGGCGCCGCGCTCTAACGTATTACGCTTGCATCTAGCCTACCCTGCACGACAAGCACGCAGGCGTGGCCGAAAAGCGGAACCACAGGTTGAACATTATTTGCTCAACGGCGCGGGCACGCCTGTCCAAGAGACGACGCGGTGCCGCGCACAAAAAACGACCGGAGCGCGGGGCTTCCGCGATCCGGTCGTCGGTGTTAGGCCAAAAGAACCTAGCAGGCGGCCATGATGGGGGCAGCGACCTGCTTCTTACGGGAGAGGACGCCCGGCATCCAGACGCCGTCGTGCTCGTCGGCAATGCCTAGGCCCTTCTGAGCGGCCTCGGTCTCGCCCTCGAGCAGGACCTGCGAGCCCTCCTCCATGATGTCGGTGATGCACAGGACAATGCCGTCAGCACCCTTCTCGGCGGCGTAGGCGCGCATGGCCTCGCGGATCTCGTCGATCATGCCGAGTGCGCGGCTCTTGTCGACGGTCTCGTACTGGCCGATGAGCAGCTTCTTGCCGGCGGGCTCGAACATCTTGATGTCGTTGCCGACCATCTCGGCTGCGGTGAAGGAGCCGGACGGACGGGTAAGGAAGACCTCCATGCCAAACTTGACCGGGTCGACGCCCACCTGCTCACCGAGCGTAGCGGCCACGGCGCGGTCGACATCGGTGGTGGTGGGGCTCTTGAGCATGAGCGTATCGGTCATCATGGCCGAGAGCAGCAGCTTGGCCTGGACGTCGGAAAGCTCAACGCCGAGCACGCCGGCGAGCTTGGTGACGATGGTGCAGCTGGAGCCCCAGGGCAGGCAGATGTAGTGCAGCGGGCCGGCGGTCTCGAAGTCGCCGATGCGATGATGATCGACGACGCCAAAGACCGTGGCGTCCTTAAGACCGGCGACGGACTGGGCGGACTCGTTGTGGTCGGTGAGGACGACGAGCTGACCGGCCTCGACGGACTCGATCACGCGAGGCTCGGCAATACCGGCGTCGGCGAGCAGCTTGGCGGACTCTGCCGGAAGCTGACCAAGGGCGCAGGCCTCGTAGGTGTTGCCGGCATACTCAACCTGGTTGAGCAGCTGGGACAGGACGACGGCGCTCATGATGGCGTCGTTATCGGGGTTCTGGTGACCAAAGACAAGAACGTTTGCCATGGATATCCTCCACTTGATATGTGTACTTGGACGTAGCTATGGTAGCACGCCGATGCCGAGCCTTCGCAGACGGAAGGGCCACGGCATATTTTGGGGCAGGCACGGGGGCCAAGGCCGTCCCTTTTCACCGTGTTGGTGCAAAGTAACCTGACCCCCTTGCACCAGCTATTTACCGGCGGCACGCAGAGCTACGTAGGCGGCACCGATGATGCCGGCGTCGTTGCCGAGCGAGGCGACCTTAATGGGCGTCTCGCGCGAGGCGGAAAGCGCGTATTGCTTAAAGTGCTCGCGAACCTTGTCGAGGTAGACATCGGCCGAGGCAGACGCACCGCCGCCGATCAGGAACATCTCGGGGTCGACCACGTTGGCGATAAGCGCCAGGGCGCGGCCGAGGTAGTCGGCCATGGTATCGGCAGCTGCCAACGCGAGCTTGTCACCCTCGCGGCAGGCCTGGAACACGTCCTTGGAATCGGAGGGGCCGGTGAGCTCAATGGGCTCGACGCCCGCCTTCTTGCACTCGGCAAGGTAGTTGCTCACCACGCCGGTGGCGCTGGAATACTGCTCCAGATGGCCATGGCCGCCACAGCCGCAGGTGCGCTCCTCAGCCGGGTTCAGGCACATGTGGCCAATCTCACCGCCAGCACCCACAACGCCCGATACCACGTCGCCGTTAACGATAACGCCGCCGCCCACGCCGGTACCGATGGTGACCATCACGACGTTCTGCACGCCCTTGGCAGAACCGAGCCAGGCCTCGCCCATGGCAGCGGCGTTGGCATCGTTCTCATACTTAACGACCGCGTCGGGGCAGTGCTTTTGAATGGCAATCCTCAGCTCGGGCAGGTTGATGGCAATGTTGGCCTTGACCTTGGCATCGCCCGATGCCGGGATGGGGCACGGAACGGCCAGGCCAATGCCCGCCACAAAGGCACGCGGAATCTGGGCTTTGGCGACCACCTGGTCGATAGCCTCGGTCACCGCGGCAAAGCCCGCAGCGTCAACGATGGGAGGCGTGGGCACGCTGGCCTTGGCCAGCAGGTTTCCGTCCTCGTCGAACAGGCCCTCCTTAACCGAGGTACCGCCGACGTCGATGCCAATGTAATACTGCTTAGGTTCCATGGGAGCCCACCTTTCTCGTTTAAACATTGCCTGTATGGTACCGCTCCCAAGGCAAAAACCTACCAAAAAGGGACAGGTTTGTTTTGGCAGGTTTTATCTGGGGAAACGCAATTGGCTGCCCAACAGGCCGCGCAAGACCATCCCCAAAAATAAAGGCGCCGGGAGGCGGAGGCTCCCGGCGCCCGTCAAAGGGACTATGTTGTCTGTTGGACCGCACGGTCCGTCGCGGCGATAACGCCGACTAGGCCTGAAGTGCCTGCAGCTGCTTGTGAACCTCGATGAGCTCCGTCGCCATGACGCGCATGGTCTCGGTGCCGGCCATCTGGTCCTCGGCATGCAGCAAAATCAACGGGGCCTCGCCGTTACGTTCGCCGTTGGCCTCCTTCTTCAGAAGCCCCATGTGAACATCGTGGCCACCGTTATAGGCCTCGTCGCCCTGCTTGATAAGCTCCTCGGCGGCGTCAAAATCGCCCTCCTTGGCCTTTTGCACGGCATTGATGTACATGCTCTTGGCGGTACCGACGTAGCTGATGATCTCAAAGCAGGTCATCTGCAGTTCGTTCATATCGTCCATGCGGAGCACCTAGCCCATCACGCTGACGCAGTGGTCGATGATGCTGGCAGCGTTCATGCGGCCGTAGTCGACCATGTTGATGACCTCGACCGGAAAACGACCGGCGGCCTCCTTCTCAAAATCGCCCTTGGTGTAGCCGATCTGCGGACCAAGCAGCAACATGTCGCACTCGTCCAGGTGATCGTGGGCCTCGTTCATGGGACGAGCCTCGACCTCAATATCCAGACCACGGTTTGCAACCTCGGCCTGCATCTTCTGGACCAGCAGGCTCGTGGACATACCGGCATTGCAGCAGAGCATGATCTTCTTCATGGTTTCCTCCTTATAACTGCGCGGCGCGCAGACGACGACTGGTTTTATTCCTTGCGGCTATTGTGCCCACCCCCTGCATCTTTACACAAGGGAGAGAGCCGCGGGCACCGGCACCGTGTACCGGTGCCCGCAACGGTGAAAGGGACGAACGTTAGGCGTTCTACTCGGCGAGAGCCTCCTGCTTGGCGATTGCCTTCTCGGAAATCTTCATAAAGGGCAGGTAGACGGCCATGCCAATGACAATCTCGAGAGCCTGCCACACGCCGGCGCGCCAGTCAAAGCCCGTAGCGAGCAGGGCATTGATGACGGGAGGCATAGTCCAGGGCACCTGGGCGATGCAGGGGCTGATGATGCCTGCGCAGGTAAGGCCATAGGTGATGCCGATGAACAGGTCGGGAAGGAGGACGAACGGGATCATGAGCGGCAGGTTGTACACGATGGGGTAACCGTAGATAACCGGCTCGTTGATGTTGAACAGACCAGGCAGGATAGCCATCTTGGAAACGGTCTCGGAAGCCTTGTTCTTGGAGAACAGGAGCGTGTCGAGCAGGAGCATGAGGGTGCAGCCCGAGCCGCCGATGAGGGCGAAGCTGTTAACGATCTGCATGTTCATGTAGTGATCGGGCTGGATGGTGCCACCGGCGGCAAAGGTAGCCATGTTGTCGACGATGAGCATGGTTAGGATCGGCTCGACGGTAGCGCCAGAGATGGTGGACTGGTGAATACCGACGCAGAACAGCAGGTTAGCAAGGGTGTAGATGAGGATAACAGCCCACGGACCGGCGTTCATGATGCTCTTGAGCGGGTTGGAGATGCACGTGGAGATGATGGCGCACAGATCGGTGCCGGCGCATACGGCGAGCAGAGCTGCGGCAAGAGCGAAGACCGAGAGGTTGAGCAGCATCGGGATCATGACGTTGAAGGAGTTGGAAACCGCGGGGGGCACGCCCTCGCCCAGCTTAACCTTGAGCTTCTCGATGCCAGAAATCTTGATGAAGAGCGAGACGGAAAGCAGGGCGATGATAATAGCCGAGAACAGACCGTTGGTGCCGGTGTTGGCGGTCGAAAGGGCGCCCGTGACCTCGGCGGAGGTGATCTTGTCGGTGAGCAGCGGGCTCGTGGCGGCAAGCGTGGCGGTGATCTGCTGCGGCATCATGATGACGAAAGCAGAGATAGCGACGACCACGCAAGCGAGCGGGTTATCGAAACGCTTGTTCTTAGCGAGGCTGTAGCCAATCAATCCGGCCAAGATAATTGCAGAGACGTTGAGGGTGCCCAGCGTAATTGCCGAACCCCACGTCTGAAGATTGGCAAGACCCGCCGCATCGAGCGGGAACAGAGGGAACACGACGTTGTTGATAAGAACCGCGATACCCGCAAGGATATAGAGCGGCGTGATGGTCGCGAAGGCGTCACGCAGGGAACGCAGGTGAACCTGGTTTCCCACCTTCGCAGAGACCTCGGCAAACTTGTCGAGGAAGCTCTTTCCGTTGTCACTGGCCATGATTGCTCCTAACTTTCAAATCCGGCCTTTTCCTATGCGCACGGTGGCCTGTCGCCCTCTGCCACCAGATGTGCCATGTGTTGCGCGCGGCAGCGCGCGGTCTGGGCGTTCGCCCGGTCGCTAATCAACCACGTGGGTTGTGGCGACCTGTTTGAGCCAGGCCGCCGACTTCTTAAGGCGGCGCTTATAGCCGTCCATAAGGTCGACCTCGACAAAACCGTAACGGTTCTTAAAGGCATTCGCCCAAGACCAGTTATCGATGACGGCCCAGTAATGGTATCCGCGGCACTTGGCGCCCTCGGCAATTGCCTTGGCCACCCACTCCAGGTGCTGACGTACAAAGTCGACGCGGTAGTCATCCTGGATGGTTCCTTCGGCGTCACGGTTCTTGTATTCGTCCATGATGCCGATGCCGTTCTCGGAAACGAACCACTCAAGATCGGGGTAGTTCTTAGCACAGTCCATGCCAAAGTCGTAGAGGCCCTGCGGGTAGATCTCCCAGCCACGGCTCTCGTTCATAACGGCGTCGGGCCATACGTACTCGTCGGCAAAGTGCGGCAGGCCGTACTGGTCGACCTTGCTCGCCGGCGCCTGAACACGCGTGGGGTGGTAGTAGTTGCAGCCGAGCCAGTCGACAACACCCTGCTTGAGAATCTCTTGGTCGCCGGCACGGAACGGGAGCTTAACGCCGCCCTCGGCCAGGCTGTCGAGCACGTCGGCAGGAAGCTCGCCCTTGGTAATAAGGTCGAGCCACCAGCGATTGTTGATGCCGCTGGTCATACGCACGGCCTCGAGGTCTGCCTCGCTGGGATTCTGCTTGGTGTAAACCGGGGTAAAGCAGTTGATCATGCCGATCTTGGCATCGGCGCGAATAGCGCCCTCGTCATAGGCGCGACGATAGTTGGCCACGGCCAGCGCATGTGCCAGCGAGATGTGATACTGCACGGTGCGAGCGCGGTTGAAGTCGTGGAGCTGCGGGAACCACACGCCCTCCTGATAGCGCTGCTCGGGCTCGACGATGGGCTCGTTAAAGGTAAACCAGTACTTAATCTCCTGGCCAAACTCGTGGAAGGCGATGTCGGCGTAATGCGCGTAAGCCTCGACGACCTCGCGGCTCTCCCAGCCGCCACGGTTAAAGAGGTAGGTGGGCATGTCAAAGTGGTACAAGTTGACAAACGGCTCCAGGCCGGCCTCGCGAGAGGCGCGGAACAGCTCGTGATACCACGCAGCACCCTCCTCGTTGAGGTTGCCGTCGGCATCGAGCAGACGGCTCCACTGGATGGAAGTGCGATAGGTATTCAGGCCCAAGTCCTTCAAAATGCGAAAGTCTTCCTGGTACTTGGCCATAAAGTCATTGCCGGCATAAGAGCCAACGCAGTTGTAAAACGAACCCAGATCCTGGATGGACCAGGTGTCCCACAGGTTCTCGAGCTTGCCGCCCTGGTTCCACTGACCCTCAGTCTGTGGGCCGGACATAGCAGCGCCAAAGAAGAAGTCACGGGGCAGCTGATACTGAGCCATCAAAGTCCTCGCTTTCGTGTCTAGAGCTTTCGGTTGGAGACGGGCTTGCTTTGGCAGGCAATCCGGCGCGGGCGCGCACCAGGTATCTGGATACCCTGCCCGCCAAAACAAATCCGTCCCCAAACAGCACAAGCAAACGCCAATGCATCTCGCTTGTTGTCTGTAACTATAGCGCTCTAATTTATTATGTAAAGCGTCTTTTTTATTTTTCTTTATCGAACTTCTTTGATGAAGGCCATATGGATGCTTTTTAAGTAGATATACTCTCTTTATATCAACGCAAATATGAAGGGAGGATTGCATGATTCCCAAATACGAGGCGATAGCTGCAGATATCCGTCGAAGCATCGAGGACGGCGCCCTTAAGCCGGGCGATAAGTTGCCCACCGTCGTTGAGTTTTGCGAGCTGTATGGCGTTTCCAAGATCACCGTCAAGCGCGCGATCGAGCAGATCACCGAGGAGGGCCTTATTACCAGCCGGCGCGGATCGGGCACCTACGTCAAGGACACGGCGGGGCTTCCCGGCCAGGTGTTTTTCCAAGGCAAGAACGACCGTGCCCAAGGCTTTTCGTACGAGCATCGCGGGGAGAAAGTGACCTCGGTGGTCTACGATTTCTCGATCGTCAATCCGCCGGCAGAGGTTGCGACCCAGCTGGGAATGGCCGAAGACGACTTTGCCTATCACATCGTGCGCGTACGCGAGGTCGATGGTCAGCCCATCGTTATTGAGTACACCTATATGCCACTCGAGCTGATTCCGGGTCTTAAGAAAAAAGACCTGTACGCGTCGGTCTACAGCTTCATCCGCGAGCAGTGCGGACTCAAGATCTCGAGTTTCCACCGTACCATTCGCGCCGTCGCGGCAACTGAGGAAGAGGCTGAGCGCCTGGATACCAAACCCGGCTCTCCCCTGCTCGAACTCAACCAGATTGGCTTCTTGGATAGCGGCACCGCGTTTGAATATTCTATCTCGCACAACGTAGGCGACCGCTTTGAGCTGCACAACGTAACGCTGGCCTAGTTTTGTAATCCGGTGGGTGCTCGTTTTGAGCTGTCTTACGCGGCACCCGCACAACCTTATGGGAGTATGCACATGTCCGATTTGATTAAACTCACGCCGATTTTCCACGAGAAGATCTGGGGCGGCCGCCAGCTCGAAACCGTATTTGGTTACGACATTCCCGAGGGTCCCATCGGTGAGTGTTGGGCTATCTCGGCCCACCCCAACGGCGACTGCCAGATCGCGGAGGGCCCGTACGCCGGTCACACGCTTTCGTGGCTGTGGGCCGAGCACCGCGAGCTCTTTGGTAACTGCGAGGGCAAGGAGTTCCCGCTGCTCATTAAGATTCTAGACGCCAAGGACGACCTTTCGATCCAGATTCATCCCAATGACGAGTACGCCGCCGAGCACGAGAACGGCAGCCTGGGCAAAACCGAGTGCTGGTATGTACTGGACTGCGAGCCCGGCGCCACGATCATCGTCGGTCAGCGCGCAAAGGACCGCGCTGAGGCCGCACAGATGATCAAGGACGGCCGCTGGGACGACATGCTCAACGTGCTGCCGATCCACAAGGGCGACTTTTTCCAGATTGACTCCGGTACCGTGCACGCCATCAAGACCGGCACGCTCATTTTGGAGACGCAGCAGTCGAGCGATGTGACCTATCGCCTGTACGACTACGACCGCCCCGGCACCGACGGCAAACTGCGTCCACTGCACATTGAGCAGAGCCTGGATTGCATCGACTTTGATGTTCAGGCTCCGACCGACGGCACCGTGACCGCACCCGAGATCGACGGCGTGACCGAACTCGAATCCAACCCCTGCTACACCGTCGATCGCGTGCGCGTCGACGGCAGCAAGACCCTCGACCAGCACTGGCCCTTCATGTGCCTGTCAGTCATCGACGGCAAAGGCACCGTCTGCGGCGACCCCGTCCACAAGGGAAGCCATCTGCTAGCCCCCAGCACCGTGGACAAGATCGAGCTCGAGGGCAATATGGAACTGATTATCAGCCACCTGTAGGTCACCGGTCCCCAAGCGCTCGCCGGGACGGGGCGCGGGGTCTGGTCGCCTGCTCGGACAGTCCGGCTCGTGCGGAGCTCGCGATCGACCAAACCCCGCGCCCCGCCCCGGCGAACCTCTGACTAGTTACGACAATCAAAAAGCAACAAGGGGCTCTTCCGTTCATCAACGGAAGAGCCCCTGCTCATATCTATTTATCAGCCCACCCGGCTCTCCAGATCAAAAAGCGAACCAGCAAAGCGACGTTCGCAAGCACCGTTACCTAAGGACCTGGGCGAGCGTTTGGGGCAACATCGATCGCGAGTTCCGCACGCAAAGGAGGCCACTTAATGTGGCCTCCGTCTTGCGCAGGACTGCCCGAGCAGGCGATGTTGCCCTATACGCCCACCCAGGTCCGCCGGGATCACGACAGCTTAACGATCGGTGCAAAGCCCTTCATCAGCTTTTTGGTCTGGCCGGTTTTTTCGAACTGCACCTCGATCATGTCTCCGGCGACCGAGATCACGGTACCCGTGCCAAAGGTCTTGTGGCTCACGGTATCGCCCGCGGCAAAGTCCTGCGACGCGCTGGCGCGATCGACCTTGCGCTCCACCGTCGGCGACACCTTGGACGACGGCTTTTTGGCTCGCGGCGCGCCCGAGCCAAAGGTCGAGGCAACACGGCCGGCGTCGGGCGAGACCCCACGATGGCGCTCGGTCCCATAGCTGCTGCCGCCAAAGAAATCGTCGAAGCTCGATCCGCCGCGCGAACCGGAACCGCCGGTCGAGCGCGTATGCGAGCCAAACACCTTGCCGCCATACATATCCGAGCCCATGCCCGAGCCAAAGGTGCCGTGACGGTCGCCGCGTTTCTCCCAGCCCGTGCCCTCAAAACCGGCAGAACCGATGCCGCTAAACTCGATGTCCTCGAACGGAATCTCGTTGAGGAAGCGCGAGCGCGGGTTGGCAGAGGTCGAGCCGTAAGTGCGACGCGTGGCCGCATAGGTCAGGAACAGGCGCTTGCGAGCACGCGTGATGGCGACGTAGGCCAGGCGACGCTCTTCCTCGAGCTTGCCCGGATCGTCACTACCGCCAAAGTCGTGCACGTGCGGGAAGATACCCTCCTCCATGCCGGCCACGAACACCGCGGGGAACTCCAGGCCCTTAGCGGAGTGGATGGTCATCATGGTGATGGCATGTGTCTCGCCGGCCAGGGAATCCAAGTCGGAGCGCAGGGCCAGCCACTCCATGAGTGCCGGCAGCGCCTTGCAGGTGAGCGGGCCGTAGGTGCGCTCGATCTCGTCGGCATGCACGGCACCCGCCGGCATCTCCGTCGGCGCGGCATACGCGTTGCCCGCGATGGCGGCGGCCAAGGCATCCTGCGGCGAGAGCGCCGGGGCGGCTAGGTTATCGAGCGGATTGGAACCTGCGGCATCGCGCGCGCCGACGAGTGCCTCAAACGAGGATGCCGGAGCGGACGGTCCCGGCTCGGGCGCGGGCGCACTCACCACGACGGGCTCGGACTCGGCGCCGGCAGGCACGTCGGCAACACCGGCCGCGCGCAGCTCTTCCAAGCTCTCGAGCGTACCCTCGATATCCTCGTGCGTCTCCTCAAATTCGGCGGCGACGCCCAGGAATTCCTGGATGTTCTCGGCGCGGCTCTCGGACTCCATGGTGCCCTCGGCGCGAAACGCCTGCAGCAGACCCGTCTTATCGACAATCATCTCGACGACGTCCTTGAGCTCGCCGCTCATGCGGCGACCCTCGCGCACCAGCGACACAAAGCTCGACAGGCCATTGCGCACCTTGGCGCTAAACATACCGGTCTCGGCGCACGCGATCTCGCAAGCCTGGAAGAACGAGCAACGATTGTCGCGCGCCAGCTGCTCAATCTTTTGGATCGAGGTGGAGCCGATGCCGCGGCGCGGCGTGTTGATGACACGCTTGACGCTCATCTCGTCGGCCGGGTTCACGATCATCTTGAGGTAGGCCATGACGTCGCGGATCTCGGCACGGTCGAAGAATCGCGTGCCGCCCACGATCTTGTAGGGCACGCCCGCGCGCAGGAACATATCTTCGAGAATACGCGACTGGGCGTTGGTGCGATAGAACACGGCGATGTCGTCGTAACTCGTGCCCTTGGCGTGTAGCTTCTCGATCTCGCCGGCAATCCAGCGGCCCTCGTCGCGCTCATCGCTTGCCTGGAAGGCCTGGATCTTCTCGCCATCGCCCTCGGCCGTAAACAGGCGCTTGTCCTTGCGCTGCGAGTTGTGGCGAACAACGGCATTGGCGGCGCTCAGGATGTGACCCGTGGAGCGATAGTTCTGCTCCAGCTTGACGGTCTTGCAGTTTTTAAAGTCCTTCTCAAAGTCCAGGATATTGGTGATGTCGGCGCCACGCCAGCTATAAATGGACTGGTCGTCGTCGCCCACAACCATGAGGTTTTGGTACTTGGCGGCCAGCAGGTTGGCGATCTCGTACTGGACGTGGTTGGTGTCCTGATACTCGTCGACGCTAATGTAGCGGAAGCGCTCTTGATACTTGTCGAGCACCTCGGGGCGGGTGCGCAGCAGCTCGAGCGTGCGCACGAGCAGGTCGTCGAAGTCCATCGCGTTGGCGGCGCGCAGGCGGCGCTCCAGCTCCAAGTAGACCTGCGCGGCCTTTTTGTCATTGGGGCTGTCAGCGGATTTGAGCATGTCCTCGGGCCCGATCATGGCGTTTTTGGCCGAGCTGATCTTGCTGCGGATCATGTTGATGGGGAACTGCTTTTGCTCAATGCCGAGCGCCTGCATAATGTCGCGCACCATGCGCTTTGAGTCGTCGTCATCGTAGATGGTGAACTGACCGGTATAGCCCAGCAGGTCGGCGTCCTCGCGCAGCATGCGCACGCACATGGCATGGAAGGTGCACACCCACATGCCACGAGTGCCGCTTGGGATGAGTGCCGCCAGACGCTCGCGCATCTCGGCAGCGGCCTTGTTGGTAAACGTGATGGCAAGAACCTGCCAAGGCTTAACGCCCAGGTCGCCGAGCATATGAGCGATGCGGAAGGTCAGGACGCGGGTCTTGCCCGAGCCAGCACCGGCAAGGACCAGCAGCGGGCCCTCGGTGGTCAGGACCGCCTCGCGCTGGGCGGGGTTAAGGCTATCGATATCGACGAGCGGCTTGGCAGGTTTGGGCGCCGGAGCCGGGGCGTCGTAGATGTCGAGCGGAACGAGCTCGGGCTCCGGCGCAGCGGGGGCGGTGTATGCATCGAGCGGCACGGGTTCCGGCGCAGGCGGCACGGGTACCGCGGCGTTCTTTTCCCAGGGCAAGGGCTGGGTCATGGGCGACTCCTCATCTGACGGACGGCGCGCCTGCGGGCAGCGCCATAGTTTGAGCCGTACCAGTATACCGAGCCGCGCGGACACCGACGCAAATCACACCACGACTCCGTGCGCCACCGTCAGGCCCGCCCCAGCGGATTTGGCGCAATGGGGTCAGGTTACTTTGCACCAATCTATTGACAATCACGAAACCGCCGATGTCATGGCAGCAGCAGCGAGCGACGGTCAGGGCGAACAAATTGGCATGAAAAGGGGGCGGCATAGACCTTTTGGTCATGCCACCCTCTTTGAATGACAAGCTGTCGCTCTGGCCGCCGCGCAGCGTCGACTAAGTTAAAGGCCGAGCATCGGCTCCAGAACGAAGAAGTATGCGAGCACTACGATGCCCAGGATGATGCGGTAAACACCGAAGCACTTAAAGTCGTGACGGCGGACGAAGCCCATGAGCCACTTGATGGCGATGAGCGAAACCACAAAGGCAACAACGCAGCCCACGCCCAAGATGGCGATCTCGTTGGTGCCGAACGTGCCGCCCTTGATGAAGTACTTGACCAGCTTGAGCGCACTCGCGCCAAACATGACAGGGATGGCCAGGAAGAACGTAAACTTGGACGCCACCGAACGCGTGCAGCCCAAAAGCAGGCCGCCGATGATGGTAGAACCGGAGCGAGACGTTCCAGGCACCAGCGAAAGCACCTGGAAGCAGCCGATACCCAGCGCAGTCTTCCAGCTCAGGTCCTCGAGCGTGGCGATGGAGCCAAAGTCCAGATCCTCGTCATCGTCCTCATCCTCAGCGGTAGCCGCGGCGGGCGCCGCAAAGTGCGCACCGGCGGGACGTCCACCCGACACCACAGCACGCGAACCAAATGAACCGGCAACGGCCATTTCCTCGCGCTTGCTCGCGCGCCAGTTCTCGATCACGATAAACAGCACGCCGTACACAATGAGCGCCAGCGCCACGACGGGAGCATTATAGAAATGCTCCTCCATCCAGTCGTTAAGCGGCAGACCGATCGCCGCGGCGGGAATGCAGCCGAGCACAATCTTGCCCCACAGCACCCAGGTGTCGCGACGGCCCTCCTTGCCCTTGCTGGGCGAGAACGGATTGAGCTCATGGAAGAACAGCACACAGACGGCCAGAATGGCGCCGAGCTGAATCACGACCAGGAACATATTCCAGAACGTCTCGCTCACGTTCATCTTGACAAACTCGTCCACCAAGATCATGTGACCAGTCGACGAAACGGGCAGCCATTCGGTGATGCCCTCGACCAGGCCCATAAAGGCAGATTTTAGAAGCTCGATGATATCCAAAGGGACCCCCTCGTTAGACACCCGCCGATATTGTTCTGCGGACGGTGCGGGCGATGTCCCATTATCAACCGTTGGCGGCGCGCCTGCGCCTACCCTTACCAAAAAACTCGCCCGTTCACAGAATTGCGAGCGGTCAAACCCAAATCCTTGGGTATAACTGCAACAAGATAAAGTGTCCGGCGGCCACGCATCCGCGCCCGCCCGACGCACGAGCCCAGCGCCCGTGCGATAGACCAAGGAGGAAACCATGAACGAGGGCTACACCAAGGTATTTGTTTCACTCGACGGTACTGAGCAGCAGGATTTTGTGCTCGCACGCGCCATCAAGGTCGCCGCGAACAACGGCGCCAAGCTGATCATCGGCCACGTTATCGATTCCACGGCGCTCGAGAGCGCCGGTTCCTATCCGGTCGATCTTGTCAACGGCCTAGAGGAGGCATTTAAGAACTCCATCGCCAAGCAGCTCGAAGAGGCCAAGGCCAATCCCGACATTCCCGAGGTCGAGGTCATGATTCGCGCCGGCCGCATTCGCGAGACGCTCAAGGACGAGATGCTCGACGTGGTTAAGCCCGACCTGGTGCTCTGCGGCGCCCGCGGCCTGTCCTCGATCAAGTATGCGCTGCTGGGTTCAATTTCGACGTTCCTGCTGCGCAATACGGACTGCGACATTTTGGTCGTGAAGTAGCGTTGCTCCCACCGGCCGCGGGGCCTGCGGGGTTTCCACGGGCACGTCCTCGCCGCGTTGCGGCTGCGGGATGTGCCCTTAGGAAACCCCTCCCGGCCTCGCGGCCTTCGCAGCCTTACTTCAGCGAGTTGGCTGATAAAAGATGGCGTGCCGCCCTGTTTGGGGCGGCACGTTTTGTTTGGGCTGCACGTTTTTGTTATGAGAGATCCATTTGAGCCTCATAGTTATGTTCACGTTCGGAAACATAGCGCCAGTTGCCTTAGTTAAGTTCACGTTCGGGAACATAGCCGTCCGCACCGCAAGACGGCCCGGCTACTCAAAGTATTGGAACTTGTTCGTTGAGAAGGAAAACGTTACGACAAAGCCTTCGCCGGAGTCGGATGCTGCGGTGACGTCGATGCCCATCTTGGAGCACAGGCGCGCCACAAGGTAGAGGCCGATGCCCGTTGCGCGCTTGGTGGTGCGGCCGTTGTCGCCGGTAAAACCTTTCTCGAACACGCGCGGCAGGTCGGCCGCGCTCACGCCGCAGCCGTTGTCCGCGACGGTAAGCTCGATGCGTTCGCTCGCCAGGCCCTCGTCCAGCAACGCGCCCGAAAACACGATCTTTGCGCCGTCCTCGCGCGCATATTTGATGCTGTTCTGAATAAGCTGGCCTAGAATAAACTCGAGCCACTTCTCGTCGGTAAAGACCTCAAAGTCGAGGTTCTCGCACACCGGAGCCACGTGCGCCGCGATAAGCTCGCGCGCGTTGGCTTTAATCGCGCCCGTCACCAAGGTCTTGAGATCCCAGCGACGAATCAGGTAGTCGCGCTCCACGACTTCCGAGCGCGCGTAGTACAGCGCCTGGTCGATATAGCGCTCCACGCGAGCCAGCTCGCGACCCAGGTCATCCACACGCGACAGGTCGTCTTCGCTGCCATCCAGGTTTTCCAAAATCAGATGGGCCGCCGCCAGGGGCAGCTTGGCCTCGTGGACCCAGCTCTCGATATAGTCGCGATAGTCATCGGTCTGACGCCGGCCTTCGGCAACCTCGTCGCATGCCGCCTTGCCCACCCGGCGCAAGACCTCGTACTCGAGCTCGCCCTCGGCATAGGTTGGGCATTGCACCATCTCCTGCACCCATGCGGGACTCTCGAGCTCCTCTGCCGCGCGCTCCAACTGACGCAGAAAACGGCGACGGCGAGCGTACT
Organism: Collinsella sp.; assembly: GCA_019419605.1. Taxonomy (GTDB): domain Bacteria; phylum Actinomycetota; class Coriobacteriia; order Coriobacteriales; family Coriobacteriaceae; genus Collinsella. The sequence goes on along the minus strand of DXZP01000021.1, from coordinate 4,756 downwards.
CGATCACGATGCCGAGCATACCGAAGATAAAGGACACGCCAACCGCCACGACCACGATAGAAACGGGTGCGCCGGCGACCGTCAGCACAAAGCAGCTCAGCAGCACGCCGCACGTCCACACGGCGACGGGAAGCAGTGCATCTTTAAAGAACTTGCCAAACGACATAGCCGGCCCCTAGACCGAATAGCCTTGGCCGCGATGCGTCGTCAAATACCCCTTGATGCCGATTTTTTCGAGCGTGGTGCGCAGGCGGTTGATGTTGACGGTGAGCGTATTGTCGTCCACGAAGGCGTCGGAGTCCCACAGGTCCTGCATGATGGCCGAGCGCGAGACGATCTTGCCCGCGCGGCTCAGGAGCAGCGAGAGAATGCGCAGCTCATTTTTGGTGAGCTCGGTGCTGTCGCCGGTCGCCGTGTTGGTGACCATAGAGCGGGCGAGGTCGAGCTCCAGCCCCTTGTGGACGAGCGTGCTGCGCTCGCCTGACGCCGCGGTGCGACGCAGCAGTGCGTTGATGCGCGCCACGAGCACGCGCGCGCTATAGGGCTTGGGAACAAAGTCGTCCGCGCCGAGCGTCATGGCCATGACCTCGTCGATCTCGGTCGTGCGCGAGGTGAGGACGATGATGGGGACCTCGGATTCGCGGCGAACCTCGTGGCAGATATGCTGGCCGTCCTTGACGGGAAGCGTGAGGTCGAGCAGCACCAGGTCGGGCGCGGCGGCGAGAATATCGCGCGAGACATGCTCGAACGATTCGCAGGCCTCGATTTCAAACCCGGCGCGGGCAAGGATGTCGACAAGCTCACGACGAATGGGCTCGTCGTCCTCAACGATATAGATTAGCGCCATGGATTCCGCTCCCCTCTTGGTTGTCTTGCCACCATTATGGCTGCGAAACTGCAGGTGCGCGCCACGCACGTCGCCAAGGTGACAGAACTGTTCGCGAGCGGGGGCGTTTTGTCCGCCTCGCACTCGCAGCGGTGACGGGAACCAAAATGATTCTTTAATCCCCGTCCCAGAATAATCATTTAGCGGCGGGCGCGAAGCTTTTCGTAGCCGTCGGCAAAGAAGGCGACCGTCGCGGCATCAGACTCGGCGGCGTCGGCGTCGGTGGCAGGCACCACGCCGTGCTCGTCGCTTACCAGGAACAAGGCGCCCTTGAGCTGTGCGGGAATGTCTACGCGCGTGACCGGGATGCCCTTGGTCTGGGCCAGCTGCTCTATGAGCGTCGCCGTGCCACACAGGCACTCGTCCGCCGGCGCCACAAAGGCCAGCTCGCCGTTGTTGACGGCAGCGAGCAGCTCGGGCGCCACGCCGGTTTCGTCGGCCTCGGAGCGGGCCTCGGCGGAGCGGGCACGCAGCGCCTTGGCCGAAGTATCGGCCAGCGGCTCGTACTCACCCACCGTCATGGCGGCATTGCCGTTAACGTCGATCACCAGCATGAGCACGCCGTCGTGCGCGGTGTAATCGCCCTCGGCAAGCGACCACTCAACGTGCTGCTTGGCCCAGCTGAGCATGTTATGGGTAAGCGGCTCGCCCTGCACCAAGCGCTCGGACAGCGCGCGAATGTGACGGTTGAGCATGGGCACCTTTTTGTTGGACATGCGCCAACGGCAGATAAGCGCGGGCTTGTCGAGCGTAAACTTCTCGACCGCCTCCTGATTGGCGCAAAAGTCCTCGTACGCACGCTGATCCTCGGCATTGCCAAACAGCTCGGCATCATCAATCTGGGGCATGGTCATACCTTTCGTGTTAGTCATTCCGTCCTCTTATACCAAAAAGACGGCCCTCCAAACGGAGCGACCGTCTTTTGCAGAGATTATTTTGACGATATGGTCAGGCGACCGAACAGTTTAATGGGATAGAGAAACATCCCATTAAGGGTTTTCCAAGTGCCCGAGATTGCCCCGAAAGAGGAGCGCCGCGTACTAAATGTACGCAAGCGACGGTTTGAGGGGCAAGGTCGGGTGCTTGGGAAAGCCTCTAGTGCCTAAAATGCCTAGCTCCGGTGAAGACCATCGCAATACCATGCTCGTTGCAGGCCTGGATGCTCTCGTCATCGCGCTTGGAGCCGCCGGGCTGGATGATGCAGGTCACGCCGTGTGCGGCAAGCACGTCGACGTTGTCGCGGAACGGGAAGAACGCGTCGCTTGCGCAGGCAAAGCCGCCCTTCTCCACGCCCTCGCGCTCGCAGAAGTCCTCGGCGCGCTCGCAGGCAAGCAGCGCAGAGTCAACGCGGTTGGGCTGACCGGGGCCCATGCCAATGCCGGCCTTGCCCTTGGAGACCAGGATGGCGTTGGACTTGACGCCCTTGCAGACCTTCCAGGCAAACTCGAGCTCGGCCATCTCGGCATCGGTGGGCTTGCGGTCGGTGGGGAACGTAAAGGTCGCGGGGTCCTCGGTCACGTGGTCGACCTCCTGCACCAGCATGCCGCCGTCGATGGAGCGCAGTTCCACCTGGGCGCCGTGGTCCACGCCGCCGGTAGCCAGCACGCGCAGGTTGGGGCGCTTGGCCATGCGCTCGAGCGCCTCGGCAGTGTAGCTCGGGGCGATGATGACCTCGACAAACTGCTTGTTCTGATCGGCAAAATGCTCAACCAGCTCAAAGGGAACCTCGCGGTTGCAGGCGATGATGCCGCCGAAGGCGCTCTTGGGATCGCAGGCGAAGGCGCGGTCGTAAGCGGACGTAATGTCCTCGGCAACGGCGGAGCCGCAGGGGTTCTGGTGTTTGAGGATCACGCAGGCAGGCTCGTCGAACTCGCGGACCAGGTTCCAAGCGGCATCGGCATCCAGATAGTTATTGTAGCTGAGCGGCTTGCCCTGGATCTGCTCGGAGCCCACGAGCGGAAACTGCGAGCTCGCGGTGTTCTCGCAACCCTCGGCAAAGCGGTAGACCGTAGCCTTCTGCTGAGGATTCTCGCCATAGCGCAGGTCGTCGACCTTCTCCAGCGAAATCTCGAGCTTGGCAGAGGTATCCGCCACGTCACTTGCCTGGACGGCAAGCCAACGGGAGATAGCCGTGTCGTAGGCGGCGGTGGTCTGGTAGACCTTCACCTGCAGGCGACGACGGGTGGAAAGCGTGGTGCAACCGCCGGTCTCGTGCATCTCGGCCAGGACGGCGTCGTAGTCGGCCGGATCGGAGATGACGGTAACGCTCGTGGCGTTCTTGGCAGCAGAGCGCAGCATGGAGGGACCGCCGATGTCGATGTGCTCGATGGCATCCGCGAAGGTGACCTCGGGGTTGGCAACGGTCTTCTCGAACTCGTACAGGTTGACGACGACCAGGTCGATCAGCTTAATGCCGTGCTGAGCGGCCTCCTGCATGTGCTGCTCGGAATCGCGGCGGGCCAGCAGCGCGCCGTGAACCTTGGGGTGCAGGGTCTTAACGCGGCCGTCCATCATCTCGGGATAGCCCGTGAACTCCTCGATGGGGGTTACGGGAACGCCCGCGTCCTCGATGGCACGAGCCGTGCCGCCCGTAGAGATGATCTCGACGCCAAAGTCATCGACCAACGTCCGTGCGAAATCGACGACACCCGTTTTATCGGTAACCGAGATCAACGCGCGTGCGATCTTCACATCAGATCCCATGCAGTCCTCCTGTCTGGTACGCCGCCGTGCTCTGTGAGTCGGTGATACGTCGATCTGCAGCGCTCGCGCAGCGGCATTGAAAATACTGATTCAATGTAGCGCATCGAGCGCGACGTTGCACCCCGCAACGCACGGCTGTGCAGAAAAAGTTTGCGAGCGGGGGTTGCAGAGGCGCCGCTGAGCACGGTGAGTTGATGGAACACAGGGGCACCATAATTAGATGCCAATGGCGTGGTAGAACTGTGCTCGATATGCATCCGCAAAAGAAAGAGGCACCATGGTCTCGCGGGTTCTCTACCGACCGTTTGATACTGAAGACTTTGACGCCATCGCGCTGATTCTGCAGCAGCTTTGGCATAACAATTCGGATAACGATGAGTACAACCGCCTTGAGGCCGCATGCGACCTCGCCTATTGCCTTTCGTCCTCGACGTTTTCGCAGGTTGCGGTAATTGACGGCGAGGCGCGCGGCATTGCGCTTGCACGCGCAGGACAGAGCCCCGGCGTCACTATCAACGAGCATTGGATGGATACCGAACGCGCGTTGCTGTCGCAGATGCGCGAACTGGAGCCCGATGCCTGCGCCGAGTATCTCTCGTTTGTGCGCGCAACCATCCGAACCAACAACCGCCTGCTCGAGAGCAGCCCATTGCCGCACGACAACGAAGTCACGCTGCTCGCCGTCGATCCCGATGTCCATGGCCTGGGCGTTGGCTCGGTGTTGCTCGATGCCGCTGTCTCGTACCTTTCCTCGCGCGGGGCGACAAGGGCGCACCTGTACACCGACTCCAACTGCTCGTGGAAGTTCTACGAGCTGCACGGCTTTAAGCGCACGGCCACGCACCGCGCCAACCGCGAAGAGCGTCGTCACGACATGCCGCGTGAAAGCTTTCTCTACGAACTCGACCTAACAGCCTAGCCCAAGCAGCCACACCTGGTCATTTAAGAACGTCCCCAATGACTGATCCCCAACAACTAGTCATTTAAGTCTGTCCCCAATGAGTGGCCTAGGGGGTTTGTAGATAGCCCTGGTCAAAAAACATCAAATATGAGTACTGTTACCTTTTTAGTAGCAGCGATTTGGGGCATTTTTGATGCTTATAGGCATGACGACGGTGGCGCGCGCAGACGTGGTGTAAGAGCGTCCCGAGGTCCGTCGCTGCAAGT
>DXZP01000020.1:0-38802 GCA_019419605.1 Collinsella sp. | reverse complement strand
AGCTGCGGAAACGCGGGGCCCGTTCAGGCTGTTGCGTTGAGATTGAAAATCAACCAATGATTCAGGCGAACTCCAATCCGCGCCAGATCACGGTCCGGCTTTTGTTCGCAGTCCCCACATCAAAGCGGGATGCGGTTTCCTTTTGGACGCCGGTTCGGAAAGCGCATCCCGTTCCAGGGCAATATTCTGGGATGCAGTTTCCGCAGCCCACCCCATTTGGAAAGCGCATCCCATAATTTGGCTGAAAACTGAGATGCGCTTTCCAAACGAGCCGAAACGGGCCGAATCGATCGGGCCACCTCGCATCCCGCTATCCTCGCCATCTGCCCGAGCGTGCTACACTAGCAGCATCTATGCCACCGCGAACGGCTCGGCCCCGCGCCCGCCGCTCGCAAACGAACTTTAAACGCACGAGGGTTGGCCATGCCGCTTTTCTCGCAACATACCGCCCGGTTCTCGCCGGACGTTCCTTTGGAGGGCACCAGCTCTCGCGAGCTGCTCAAGCGGTACCAGCCGCTCGAGACACTTGCGACCGGCGGTTTTGGCTCCATCGAGATCTGCCGCGACACGCACCTGCGCCGCCGCGTCGCCATTAAACGCATCCCCCTTATCAACGGTGCCGGCATGCCCGCTAGCGACATCATGGATGTCCTGCGCGAGGCGCACACTGCCGCCATGCTTCAACATCCCAACATCGTGCAGGTCATCGACTTTACGCACGACACAGCCTATGCCTACCTGGTTATGGAATATGTCGATGGCATGTCGCTGGCCGAGTTTTTGCACCGCGCGGACGGCCACTCACTTACCTTTGACGAGGCCGCGGCCATTGCCGATGCCCTGGGCCAGGCGCTCACCTTCGCCCACAGTAATGGCGTACTCCACCTGGACATTAAGCCCGCCAACGTGCTCATCGACCACTCGGGCAATGTAAAGCTCACCGACTTTGGCATGGCGCGGCTGTCGTCCGCCGGTGGCTTTGGCGGCTCACGCGGCGGCACCATCGGCTACATGCCGCCCGAGCAGCTCGATATCGAGACCGGCACGGTCGACGAGCGCGCCGATGTCTTTGCCCTCGCCTGCGTTATCTATGAGGGCTTGTGCGGCAGCGCTCCCTTTATGGCGGCCACGCCCGCCGACTCGCTCGACCGCATCATCGGCGGCGCCACCTATCCCAGCGAGCTGATACCACACTTTCCCCCGGGAGCCGAGGCCGCGCTCATGAGCGCGCTCTCCCCCATGCCGCAGGACCGCCCCAACAGCATCGAGGCATTTTGCGACCAGCTCCTTGCCGGTCTGGGCAGCGTGCGCGAAGGCCGTCGCAGCCTGGAGCAAATGGTTGGCGAACTTTCGGATGACGAGCAGGAGCTCGACGATATCGAGCCGTCGCACTACGAGGACGACACCATCGAAGTCGACCCCGCACTCGGCTGGGCAGGCACGCGCTGGAGCCATGCGCGCGACTACGCCATGCACGCTATCTCGGCGCTAACGTGCGGCGCCTTTAGCTTTTTGCTGATGCAGACGGCCGGCGTCGCGGCGCTTCCCGGCCTGGTCATTGCGGCTATCGCGATCGGAGCGGCGGCCGGCCTGGCCCCCCAGATTGGCTCGGCCATCTCGGCTGTGGGCTTTTTGGTGCTCATGGCAAACGCCACCATGCAGGCACAGGGCGTCCTGTCGATGTTGCCCGTCGCGGTGATCTTTGCCGCCGCCATGTCCGGTTGGTGGATCGCCTGGGGTCGCACCGAGGCTGCCGCGAGCGCCGCACTCACCTGTGCACTCGCGCTTGGCTGTCTGACCGGCAATACCTTCCTGGCAGCTGGGGTCACCGCCGGCGTCGCGTCATTTTGGCTCGGCCCGGCAAGCGCCGCCGCGGCAACGGGCATGGGCGCACTTTTTGCCCGTCTGGCCACGGTCGCGCTTTCAGCCGGAGGCGTGCTGGGGCTCGGTAACGTTGCCGCAGCGCTGGGAGACCCACTCCTTTGGGCTGCCTTTGTGCTGGTAGCGGCAACTGCCGCGGCGTCATCTGCGCTGCTCAACGCCCATGCCAAGCGTGCCGATCAGGGCTCAAACCTTGCCGTAATCGCCGCCATCGCTGTCGCCGGCATCGGCTGCGCAGCGGCGTCCTGTCTTGCACACCATATGGAAATTGCCAGCCTTGCAGCCGCGGTCGTCGCCAAGGCGGCGGTTGCGGGAACCCTATCCTCTATAATCGTTGGGATATGCCTATATTTGCTCGGATACCAAAGAACCTATACGGAGAGTGATCTTTCGTGAACTTCCTGAACATCTTCGAGGACCACGTGGCCGGCATCTTCGGTGCCACCCGTGCCCCGTTCTCCTTTAAGAAGCTTGCCAAGCAGGCCGCTCGCGACATGGAGGATCAGACTCTGGTGATCAACGGCGTCAACACGGCGCCGGCACTCTATACCATCCTGATCGCCGCCGACGACGATCCCATGCTCGCCCCGTTCTACCCCGAGCTTTCGCGCGAGGTCCGCGAGTTTGTGAAGGCGCAGGCCGAAAAGCGCCGCTATGTCTTTGTCGGCGAGCCCCTCGTGCGCTTTATGATCGATCCGCAGCTGCGCGCCGGCAAGTTCTCGGTCTTTGCCGAGAACGTCGATGCCCCCACGCTCGGCCGCCTGTACGAAGAAGAGCGCGCCTATCAAAACGGTCTGGGCCAAAACAACTCCGCGGCAAGCCGTGCCGCCAGCGCCCCGCGCGCCGGCCAGCAGCAGTTTGCTGCCCCGCAGCAGCAGCGCCCCGCCGCCATGCCCCAGCAGCAGCCGACGCCTCGCGCCGCCGCTCCCGACCCGCTTGCCGTGGCAGACCCCTTCGCGCCTAGCGTCCCCGACCCCGCCGCAGCACCCATCCCGGTGCCGCAGACCGTCTCGCGCGACGCGCTTGCCGGCATGGGCGGAGCCGCCGCGACCGGTGCCGCCGTGGGCCTAGGCGCCGCAGCCGGCATCGCCTCCAACATGGCGAGCACTCGCGCCCCGCAGCGCCCGCTCGCCCAGCTCGTCGACGTCGTGAGCGGCGAGAGCCATAGCATCACCTCCGCACAGGTGACTATCGGTCGCGAGCGCTCGGTTTCCGATATTGCCCTGCGCGACCCCAACGTGTCGCGCCGCCACGCCCAGCTCACCTTTACGGGCTCGGATTGGTCGATCGAGGACCTCAATTCCACCAACGGCACGCTCGTCAACAACCGCCGCATTACGCGCTGCCCGCTGCGCAACGGCGATCTGCTGACGTTTGGCCTGAGCACCTTTGAATTTAGGGGATAGTCGCTTATGAACATCGATATCGTCCTTTTTGCAGGCCGCATCGTCCTGGTCGCCCTGCTCTATATCTTCCTGTTCGCCGTCATGAAGACCGGCGTGGGACTTGTGCGCGGACAGCGCCGCGACTCGGCTATCTGGACGATCGATGTGGACAAGGGTCCGCGCGGTATCCGCGGCATCCACGTAGACATGCTCGGCCCCGTCATCGTCGGTCGCTCGCCATCTTCGGACATCTGCATCAACGAACCGTTCGTCTCGGCCTCGCATGCGCGCTTTTCGCTGCAGGGCCCGGCGCTCATCATCGAAGACCTCAACTCGCTTAACGGCACGCTCGTCAACGGCCGCCAGCTTGTGGAGCCCGCAACGCTGCGCGAGGGCGACGAAGTCCAGATTGGCGACGTGGTCATGAAGGTGAACCGTCGATGATCGACGAGGAGAACAAGTCCGCGACTATGACCGAGGCACCGGCTGCCGCCACAGCTGCGCCGGCCCACGCCGCTCCGGCGGGCTCCGCACCCGTGGAACCCGAGGACACCGTGTTCTCCCTGCCTCTTTCACATGTAACGCATGATATTTCGGATCTCGCCGATAACGAGGACGAAGAGGATACCGTAGCGGCGCCCATCGGCGCACATGCCGCGGAACAGCCCACAGCGCCCGAAGCAACCCCGGCGCCAGCTCACTTTGCAGAGCCTGTCGCCGCGGCAATCAACGAGAGCGCTGCGGTGTTTGCGGCACCCGAGCCCGCCGCGCCGGCGTTTCCCATAGCCCCGGCATCCGAGGTTGCGCCCGTGTCTACGCCGGCGCCCGAGCCTATAGACGTCAGCCCGCAAGACGACGAGTCGACCGCCCGCGTGTCCGAGGAGCCCGACTCCCCGGACACCGGCGATTCCGAATCAAACGCCGAGACCGACACCGTCTCTCCCGGTGACACAGCCGAGATCGACGTAGCCGCCGTTGAAGCCAAGCTCAAAGACCCCGGCTCGACCATGAGCTTTGAGCCCCTGACCGAGGAGCGCATCGAGACCGACTCGACCTATGATGCCGGCACCACCACGCAACTCATGTGGGGTGCCCGCTCCGACGTTGGCTGTGTGCGCCCGCACAATGAGGATTCCTACCTGGTGCAGTCGCCGCTCTTTTGCGTATGCGACGGCATGGGCGGTCACGCCGCCGGCGAGGTAGCCTCTTCCATCGCCGTCGAGACTATTGCCAAGACGGCCCCGCAGTCCGCCGACGCAGCACGCCTGGCGGCAGCCGTCGAGGCAGCTAACGCCGCCGTAATCGAGGCGGCCCTGAACGGCCTAGGCAAGCCCGGCATGGGCTGCACAGCCACTTGCGCCTATATCGAAAACGACACGCTCGCCATCGCCCACGTGGGCGACTCTCGCGCCTACCTGCTCCACGAGGGCACGCTCATCCGCGTGACCCGCGACCACTCCTACGTGGAGGAGCTCGTGGACGCCGGCGAGATCACGGCAGACGAGGCTCGCGTCCACCCCAACCGTTCGGTCATCACCCGTGCGCTGGGCTCAGACCCCGCCATGTATGCCGACCACTTCACTCTGCATATCGAGGAAGGCGACCGCCTGATACTGTGCTCTGACGGCCTTTCGAGCATGATTCCCGATAGCGATATCGAGAACATCGCCACGCAGTCCTCAACCGCGCAAATCTGCGTTGACAACCTAGTGGACGCGGCGCTTGCCGCCGGCGGCCACGACAACGTGACCGTAGTAGTCGTTGACCTGGTTGACGATGGCGTTATGCGCGAGGCGCAACGCGTGCGTCGCCGCAACGTCACCATCGGCGTCGTCTTAGGTCTCGTCTTGGTGCTGGCGGCTGCCATCTGGGCCTACACGGGTGTCACCGGCTCGTACTACCTGGGTACCTACCAGGGCAATGTCGCCGTCTGGCGCGGCCTTCCCGGCAAGCCGCTCGGACTCAAGCTTCACTGGCTCGAAAGCGAAACCAGTATCAAGCTGTCCGACCTGCCCGAAGACACGCAAAACCGCCTCAAGGCGGGTATTCCGCAAACAAGTGTCGACGATGCGCAGGACACGATATCCAAGTACCGCCACCAGATCGACGAGGAGCAGACCCGCCAGGTGATCGACGCGCAAACGATTCGCGACAACACCGACCAGAGATCGACCTCCGAATCAGATTCCGAGAAAACCGCCGAACAGTCCGCCGAGGCCGAAGCCTCCGATAAGAATTAGAAAGGGAGTGCCGCTTATGAGTCGCCGCAACACCGAACTGCTCTTGCTCATCGCCTCGGCGTTCCCCGTCATCCTGCTGTATGCGATGTACGTGCTCACCGCGGGCGCCGCCATCTCCTTTGAGACGCTCGCCGTGCCGATCGGCCTCTTTGCCGCCTTCGCCGCGGCACATATCGCCGTGCGCATCTTGGCGCCCGGCGCCGACCCCGCCATCCTACCCATCGTATTTATACTTTCGGGCATCGGCATCACGTTCGTGACACGCCTCGCCCCCGCTCTCGCCATCTCACAGCTCATCATCTTGTTTGTCTCGGTGGCGCTCATGGTGGGAACGCTCGCACTGGTCAAGAACCTCGACGTGGTCATGCGCTACAAGTACACCTTTGGCATTATCGGCATCATCCTGCTGATGCTGCCGATCTTTATCGGCACCACGATCTCGGGCTCCAAGCTGTGGATTCGCATCGCGGGCTTCACCATCCAGCCCGGCGAGTTCGCCAAGGTCTTCATCGTCCTGTTCCTGGCAGGCTATCTGGCCGAGAACCGCGAGCTACTTTCCATCTCCAACCGCAAGATCCTGGGCCTCAAGATTCCGCGCTTCCGCCTGCTGCTGCCGCTGTTTGCCGTGTGGGGCGTGTGCCTGCTCATCGTCGTCTTCGAACGCGACCTGGGCTCGGCCGTCCTGTTCTACACCATCTTTTTGCTGATGCTCTATGTTGCCACGGGACGCTTTTCGTACGTCATCATCGGCCTTGCGCTGCTGGCCGTTGGAGCCGTGGGCGCCTACAAGTTCCTGTCGCACGTGCAGGTGCGCTTTCAGGTCTGGGTCGATCCGTTTAAGGACGCCCAGGGCCAGGGCTACCAGATCGTACAGTCACTTTACTCGCTGGCTGACGGTGGCCTGGTTGGCGTCGGCATCGGCAATGGCATGGCAAACAACATCCCCGTCGTCGAGTCCGACTTTATCTTCTCGGCTATCGGCGAGGAGATGGGCCTTTTGGGCGGCGGCGCCGTGCTCATCCTGTTTATGCTTTTTGCCGTGCGTGGCCTCACCACGGCCGCCCGCGCCAAGTCCGACCTTGCCGCCTTTAGCGCGACCGGCCTTACGGCGGCCATCAGCTTCCAGGCATTCTTAATCGTCGGCGGCGTAACCCGCCTGATCCCGCTGACCGGCGTCACCCTGCCCTTTATGAGCCAGGGCGGTTCCTCGCTGCTGGCGAGCTTCATCATCGTCGCGCTGCTGCTGCGCGCCGGCGACGAGGCAACCGGACGCGAAGCCGAGCTCACCGGCACCGGCACCATGGCCGCCATCACCGATGACCAGGTCGCATCCGCCGCCGCCCCGACCGGCACACGTTTTGCCAGCGCATCTTCCTACGGCCACGGCACCCACTCCGCGGGTTCTCGCATGCGTCGTCGCCTGCTCGACACGCCTGAGTCCGGCGTGCTCGGCCGCGTGGCACTTGCCAACCGTCTGACTCGTGCCGTGTTTGCCTTTACGGCGCTGTTCGCCATCCTTATCGGCAACCTCACCTATGTCCAGGTCATCAAGGCGAAAGACTACCAGGACATGCCGACCAACAACCACACCATCGCCCGCTCCAAGTACATCCAGCGTGGCTCCATCATCACGTCCGACGGTGTGACACTAGCCGAGTCGCTGCAGCAGGAGGACGGCACCTACGCCCGTTCCTACCCCAACGGCAACATGGCCGCGCACGTGGTGGGCTACGTGAGCCAGCAATACGGCACCGCCGGCATCGAGAGCGTCATGAACGATACGCTCACCGGCTCCAAGGATTACTCCAGCTGGAACAACGCCATCGCGTCGCTCGCGGGGCAGACCCAGCCGGGCAATACCGCCAAGCTCACCATCGACTCGCGCATCCAGACGGCTGCCGAGCAGGCGCTCAAGGGCTTTAAGGGCGCTGTGGTGGTCATGGATCCGCGCACCGGTGCGGTCCTTGCGTGCGCGAGCTCGCCCACCTACGACAACACCAACATCGATGCGCTGCTCCAGTCGGGCGGCGGCGAGGACGGCTCCATGTACGACCGCGCCATGGACGCGCTCTACACCCCGGGCTCGACCTTTAAGGTCGTCACACTCTCCGCGGCGCTCGAAACCGGCACCGCCAGCCTTACCAGCACGTACCAGGCGCCCGGCTCCATGGATATTGGCAACGCGCCGGTCACCAACTCTGCCAACGAGAGCTACGGCACCATCAGCCTGCAGCAGGCCTTCGCCGTGTCGTCCAACGTCGTCTTTGGCCAGGTAGCAAATGAGGTCGGCGCCAGCTCGCTCGTCCAGTTTGCCAACGCCTTTGGCTACGGTCAAAAGCTCGGTCAGGATCTGACCACCGCGGCTTCCATCATGGCCGACCCGTCGCTTATGACCGAGTGGGAGACCGCTTGGGCAGGCGCCGGCCAGCCCGTCGGCATGGACCACACGCCTGGCCCGCAGACCACCGTTATGCAGAATTGCGTGATCGCTGCAGCTATCGCCAACAGCGGCGTGGTCATGGACCCGTTCTTTGTTTCCCAGATACTCGCCCCGGACGGAACCGTTGTTAAGACCACGCAGTCCCGCTCGCTGGGCCAGGCTGTCAGCTCTGCCACGGCCGACCAGGTCAAACAGGCCATGCTCGCCGTCGTCCAGTCCGGTACCGGCACCGATGCCCAGATTCCGGGCGTCAAGGTTGCCGGCAAGACCGGTTCGGCCGAGACCGGCGGCACCAACGTCAACTCTATGTTTGTTGGCTTTGCACCTTACGATTCACCCACGGTTGCCATCTCGGTGGCCCTGGAGGATTTCGACAAACACGACGTCGAGGCGGCCAAGATTGCCGGCATCGTCCTGACCGCGGCGCTCGCCGCACAGGGAGCGTGATGCCCGTGATCAAAGCGGATACTTGGGGCGCGCCGCGGCCGATGAGCTAGCGGCAACGCGCCACACGGCCCCAGCGGCCACACATTTGGTACTACACACATCGTTGAGCGAATAGTTATGTTAGGAGCAGGAATGGAACAGAGGGTCCTCGGGGGAAGATACCTCCTCAAGGATAAGGTGGGAACGGGCGGTATGGCGACCGTCTTCCGTGCACAGGATCAGGTCCTCGACCGCACGGTAGCCGTCAAGATCATGCTGCCGCAGTATGCTGGCGACGCAACCTTCGCCGCACGCTTTAAGCAGGAGGCCCAGGCAGCAGCCGGTCTCTCCTCCCCCTATATCGTGGGCGTCTACGATTGGGGCAAGGACGGCGACACCTATTACATCGTCATGGAGTACCTGCGCGGTACCGACCTTAAGAGCGGCATCAAGAGCCACGGCGCCCTCGACCCCAAGAAGGTCGCCCAGATCGGATCGCAGATCAGCTCTGCACTCTCGGTCGCCCACAAGCACGAGATCATCCACCGCGACATCAAGCCGCAGAACATCATGGTGCTGCCCGACGGCAACATCAAGGTCATGGACTTTGGCATCGCGCGCGCCAAGAACAGCCACCTCACGCAAGACAACAACGTGCTGGGAACCGCCCACTACGTCAGCCCCGAGCAGACCCGCGGTCAGGACCTCGGCCCCACCTCGGATATCTACTCGCTGGGCGTCGTGATGTATGAGTGCGCCACCGGCCGCGTTCCCTTTGACGGTGACGACGCCATCTCGGTCGCACTCAAGCAGGTCAACGAGCTGCCTATTCCGCCGAGCCAGATCAACTCCGGTATCGACGCCGACCTTGAGCGCATCATCCTTAAGTGCATGGAGAAGGACCCGGCAAACCGCTTCCAGACCGCCGACGAGCTGCGTCAGGTGCTCAACAGCTACCTGTCCGGTCGTGCCGTAAACATCTCGGAGCCCACGCGCATCATCGGTGCCCCCGGTGAGCTGGGCGCCACCAAGACTCGCGAGCTTTCCGACCAGACGCGCGCCATGGTGCGTCCCGTCTCGGGCGTGAGCGGCCAGAATACCACCCGTAGCTCGGTTTCGGGCTCCACCGGCTCCTACGAGGTCGAAAAGCCCAAGTCCAACAAGAACAAGATCATCGCCGCCGTGGTGGCAGCTGTTGCCGTCATCGGCATCGTGGTGGCCTTTGCTACTGGGCTCTTTGGCGGCGAGCAGGTCACCGTGCCCGACGTGCTGGGCAAGGACCAGCAGACTGCCGTCGAGCAGATCAAGGAAGCCGGCCTCGAGGTCGGCACCATCGACCAAAGCTACAACGACGATGTCGACGAGGGCAAGGTCGCCGAGCAGACGCCCAACGGCCACACCAAGAAGGCCAAGGGCACCAAGGTGAACCTGGTAATCTCCAAGGGCCCCAAGCCCTCCGAGAAGGTTGAGGTTCCCCGGCTTGTCGGCCTGACCAAGGACCAGGCAGAAGCCGCGCTGGCAAGCGTTGGCCTGAAGGGCAACGCCTCCGAGGAGGCCAACGAGGCCGATGAGGGCCAGGTCTTTGAGCAGGGCACCGAAGCCGGTAAGGAAGTCGCGAAGGGCACGACCATCTCGTACAAGGTCTCCAGCGGCCCGGATACCACGTCCGTCCCCGACCTGACCGACATGACCGAGGCCCAGGCGCGCAACGCCCTCGATATGGCAGGCTTTGGCGTCGACGTGAGCTACCAGGAGAACGACTCAGTTACCGAGGGAACCGTGATCAGCTGGAACCCCAGCGGCAAGCAGAAGCCCGGCGCCACGATTACCGTCGTCATTGCCAAGAAGTCCGGCAAGGCCAGCGTTCCGGGTAACCTGTACGGCAAGAGCATCTCCGCCGCCGTCACCGCGCTCAACAACGCCGGGTTCTACAACATCGCGTTCTGCGACCAGAACGGCAACCCCGTGAGCGGCAACGAAAACGCCACCGTTACGGGCGTCTCCCCCACCGGCAAGCAGTCCACCGACAACACGATTACGCTGACGGTTTCGATTTCTGGCTCGGGTTCGGGCTCTGGCTCGGGCACGAGCACGGGCGACGATTCTGGTACGACCAACTAGTCGCCGCCCCACCGCCCATTACGGCTCCCGCCGCAAACATATTCGCTCACAGGCGCCCGCTTGCTCCCCCAGCAAGCGGGCGCTTCGTTTTTGACATGACATGAACCAGAAGAGCCCGGTACCGTGGCGGTGTACCGGGCTCGACAAATCTCTGGTGCCCCCGGGCGGATTCGAACCGTCGACACCCGCTTTAGGAGAGCGGTGCTCTATCCCCTGAGCTACGGAGGCATGCTGTACTAGTTTAGCAGATTTACGCCGCTGTAATGCAACGTATAGCCACTCTTCGAAGTTGCGGTGGAACAGCCCTCCGGAAAGTGCGCCCCACTATCCAGGCAAATTCTGGGTCAGACTTTCCCCATGAGACCTCGCCGGGAAACTGTGTCCCAGAATTTCGGCTCGAAACGGGACACGGTTTCCCAAACGGGCCCGTTCCGGAAACTACATCCCGCAATCGGCACTCGAACCGGGATGCACTTTCCCGATCGAGTCTCATGGGAAACCGCGTCCCACTTTAGGGGGCGCTCTTTAATGACTAGTTGCCTTTGTGGAAAAGGTTCTTGATGACAGAGGGGATGCTCTTGGCGCCCTTGGCCGTCACATCGATAAAGTCGGGCGAACGCACGAGCTTATCCTCGTCGACGTACTTGCGGACCGCACGAAGCGTCTCTTTGTCATCGCGCGTCGTAAACGTAAAGTGGCCGTTATCCTTGGTAAAGATGGCAAAACGCGTGATCTTCTTGGTGCCGCGCAAAACCTCGGCGGCAATATAGTCGACCTCGTCCCACGGGATTTGAATATAATCCTCGGGATTGCGCTCGTTATAGTACTCGAACGCCTTATTGCCCACCATCACGTTACCGTGACTGGTAAGCCCCATCAGGCAGGTTGCCGGCGTTGCCAGATCGACCGTGCTGTTCTGAGATTGCGCCATACGCGCCTCGCCCTCCAATAAAAACAATCGGACCGCATCCAGTGTACCCACCGGGTGCGGTCCGTTTCAATGGCTCAAAAGCCCTTGTCTAGCAAATCTCGGTCTTAAACCGAAGCGTGCTTACATGAAGCCGCAGACGCGACCGATGATGCCGACGGCGAAGAGAGCCAGGATGATGACGATCGGGCTGACCTTCTTCTTGAGGAGCTTGCAGACCAGAAGGGTCAGGCACACGGCGGCAAGGCCGGGGATGAGCTGATCGAGGTTGGCCTGAAGCGTGGTGACCTTCACCGGGTCGAGTGCGTTGGCACCGACAGAGCTGTACATCGTCAGTGCCTGCTTGATGCCCTCAGAACCGGCGGGCAGGTTGGCCCAGTCGATATAGGCGCCAGCGGACTGCGTGACCTTGGAGACGACCGGGGTGAAGGAGATGGACACCCAGCGCTCGACAAGGGCGCCGATGATGAACATACCCAGGATGGAAGCACCCTCGGTAACCTTGCCCATCAGACCGCCGGAGAGGTCCTTGGCGATGGAGGAGCCGACCTTGTAGCCAAACTCCTGCGTGTACCACAGGAAGGCGTAACGGATGATGTTCCACGCGAAGAAGAACAGCAGCGGACCGGCAATGCTACCGGACAGGGCCAGGGAGGCACCCAGAGCGCCCAGAATCGGGCGAAGGGTGAACCAGAAGGCGGGGTCGCCGACGCCGGCGAGCGGGCCCATCATACCGACCTTTACGCCCTGAATGGCGACGTCGTCAATCGGAGCACCGTTGGCGCGCTCCTCCTCGAGAGCGAGGGTAACGCCAATGACGGGGGCGGAAACATAGGGGTGGGTGTTATAGAACTCCAGGTGACGCTTAAGAGCGGCAATCTGGTCATCCTTGC
Source organism: Collinsella sp. (assembly GCA_019419605.1). Taxonomy (GTDB): domain Bacteria; phylum Actinomycetota; class Coriobacteriia; order Coriobacteriales; family Coriobacteriaceae; genus Collinsella. The sequence continues at coordinate 26,488 of DXZP01000020.1, read as the reverse complement.
TGGTGTAGAGCTTCTTGATCGCAGGGATCATTGCGAAGCACCAGCCGCCGTTCTGCATACGCTCGTAGTTCCACGAGCCCTGAAGGAACTGATGACGGAAGCAAACCTTCTTGCGGTCAGCCTTGGTGAGCTGAATCTTGTTCTCTGCCATATGTATCACTCCCCTCCTACTCGTAATCGTTCAGAATGTCGCCGAGAGGGTCGCCGGAGCCACCGCCCATGCCGCCACCCTGCTTGGCCAGATCCTTAAGGCCAAGGTAGATGAGGGCAAGGGAGATGCCGATGAGGCCAAGGGCGATCAGCGTGAGCTGAGGGATGGCAGCAAGGACAAAGCCGAGGATGAAGAACGGCCAGGTCTCCTTGGTGGCCATCATGTTGATGACCATGGCGTAACCGACGGAAGCGACCATGCCGCCGCCGACAGCCATGCCGCCGGACAGCCAGTCGGGCATAGCGTTAAGCGCGTTGGTAACAGCCTCGGCCGGGATGATGCACAGAAGTACTGCCGGGATGGCGATACGAACACCCTGCATGAGGATGCCGGCGTACTGCCAACGCTCGATGCCGGCGAAGTCGCCCTTCTCGGCGCAGGCGTCCATGCCGTGAACCATAGCGGTAGCCAGGGTACGGCAGATCATGGTCAGGAACAGACCAGCGACCGACAGCGGGACGGCGACGGCGATGGCGGCGGTAACGGCCTTGGCCGAATCGGTGGCGCCACCGTTGAGGGCGAGCACCATGATGATCGAAGAAGCGACCGAGGCCAGAGCGGCGTCAGGCGCGACGGCGGCGCCGACGTTAGCCCAGCCAAGGGCCATCATCTGGAGCGAACCGCCCAGGAGGATGCCCTCCTGAAGGTGACCGGTTACGAGACCGATAAGCGTGCATGCCACGAGCGGCTGATGGAACTGGAACTCATCCAGAATGCCTTCCATACCGGCAAGCAACGCGACAATCGCAACAAGCAGAATAGTGATTGCAGACATGTATCGGACCCTCCTTTACTATGCTTGAGCGGCCAGTTCGGCCTTAGCTTTCTTCAACATGGCGTCGAGATCCTCGGAGGAATCCGAAGGAACCTTGCGGACCTCGAACTTGACGCCCTTGGCCTTGAGAGCCTCGATGGTCTTGACATCGTCATCGCCCATAGCGACAGCGTTGGTGACGACGACCTTGCCCTTGGAGTGGGCCATGGAACCGATGTTGGCTTCCTTGATGTCGACGCCGGCCTCGATGGCCCTGAGCAGATCCTGCGGGTTCTCGAACAGCAGCATCGCCTTGGTGTCGCCAAAGCGCGTGTCCTTGACGACCTCGGCCATCTTCTTGATAGGCACGACGTTGGCGTGGACTCCCGGAGGGGCAGCCTGCTCGATCATGGTCTTGCGGAGCTCGTCGTGAGCAACGCCGTCGGAGACCACGATGATGCGGTTGGGGTTGATCTGCTTGGTCCACGTGGTGGCCACCTGACCATGCAGCAGACGCGTGTCGATACGGACGTGGGCGATCTTGATGTGCCCATCGCCGATGACCGTTCCCGGAGGAATGGCACCCGCAGGAGCAGCGGCGGCCGCAGCCGGCTTCTTCTCCTCGGGCTCCAGAGACTCGGGCTTGACGCGCACGCCGGCCTTAGCCTCAGTCACGAGATGTTTTGCGATCGCATGTGCAGTGTTCTTTGCGTCAAAGCGCTGCGAATATGCCTCGATGAGCATAGGCAGGTTGACACCGGTGACGATAGCCCAGGAATCATGGCCCTCGATGAGACCGCTGATCTGGTTGAAGGGCGTGCCGCCCCACAGATCAACGAGGAAGAGCACCTGCTCCTGGTCCTCGAAGGAAGCAACTGCTTCCTCGACCTTGGCTCGGAAGTCGTCGGGGCCCATGCTCGGCTCGAGCGAGACCACGGCTACAGACGGCTGATCGCCAAAGACCATCGAGCCCGTCTGCTTGATTCCAGCCGCCAAGTCACCATGGCTAGCAAGAACAATACTTACCATCACATAACCTCCTTTTTGTCTACGTAATTCCTACACGACAGTTATGGAGTATAGCTGCAAATACAGCAGAATTGTTTGAAAAACTGCAAAAGGTAGCATTATTTGTTTAAACGTCTTGTTTTGTTACAAGCTGATTACATTCCAGTATTTTGGCTGATTTGCTGCTGAGGATTGATAGCTGATCTATTTACATGACCGAATTGAGCACGCTGTTCATTATTGCCGGTTTTAAACAGACACAAATGTGCTCGGGTTGAGGCTATTTCGTTTAAACAGATGGTGCTTGACTAATGGTAAGAAATATGCTCTAGCAAAGTAGTCGTTAGGGACGTTCTTTAATGACTAGTCGTTTAAGAACGTCCCCAACGACTAAGTTAGGCGATGTGGAGGGGGTTGGCGGCGTCGACGGCATCGGGGGCATCGGATAGGCCGTCGGGGGCAGCGTCTGTCGGGTCCTCGTCGGGGGTCTCGATCTGCTTGATCATGACCTCCTGGCCCTGCAGCAGATAGGTCTCGCCGCTACCGCAATGGGGGCAGGTCTTGCCGTGCTCGACCGTCGCGTAGTCGCAGCCGCACGCCTCGCAATGCGTCACGGCCTCGACAGGCTCCACAATTAGCTCCGCGCCCTGCGTGATAGGCTTTTTATCTGCCGCCCAGCGCCAAGCATCAAGCAGCAGATCGGGAACGACGCCCGAGACCTCGCCCAGGAGCAGCGTCACGCTCGAAACGCGACTCACGCCATTGGCGCGCGCCACATTCTCGACATCGCGAATGATGTGATAGACGATTCCTAATTCATGCACTTTTTCTTCCGCCGTTCTAACGAACGGCGGTCGACTTGACGCTGCGCGAGCCCCAGACGGACGATCTGCCTTTCAATCGTCGGGCATGGGCAAAAGCCCTATGCCCTCCTCTTTCAAGGCACCTCGCCACGCCTGGGACTCGCTCGCTGTCCAACCGTTCTCTACGCCGTTCTCTTGTTTGTTGCGTTTTTTATTTCTTCCCAAATTTGATTTTGATCGCACGCTTCAAAGCGTACTTGCCGAGGCTGGGGAGCTTTTGCTCGTATTTGACCATCGTGGAGCACTCGGGGCGGTCGCGATCCAGATGGATGGCGTCAAACGCGCACTTGGTGGTGCACAGGCCGCAGCCGATGCACTTGTTGGGGTCGACGATCGAGGCACCGCAGCCCAAGCAGCGAGCGGTCTCGGCGCGCACCTGCTCCTCGGTAAAGGTCTCGACGTACTCGCTAAAGGGCGCAGCCTTCTCGCGCTCGCGGTCGACACGTGCCACCTCGCGGCTTGCGTTGTCATAGCTCTCAATCACAACATCGTCGCGGTCAAGCGCGGTGTAGCGGCGCTGGTTGCGGCCGATGGTGAGCGTGGAGCCCGGCTGCACAAAGCGATGGATGGACACGGCGGCCTCGTGACCGGCGGCGATGGCGTCGATAGCAAAGCTGGGACCGGTGTAGACGTCGCCGCCCACAAAGATGTCGGGCTCAGCGGTCTGGTACGTCTGCGGATCGGCAAGGGCACCCTGGCTGCGGCCGAGCTCCACCTTGGAGCCAGCCAGCAGGTCGCCCCACACAATGGACTGGCCAATCGACATGACGACACGGTCGGCATCGACACGGCGCAAGTCGTTCTCGTCATACTCGGGCGCAAAACGGCCCTCGTCGTCAAAGACACGCGTGCAGCGCTTAAAGGTGATACCGCACACACGACCGGCCTCGTCCAGGTGAATCTCCTTGGGGCCCCAGCCGCAGCTAATGTGCGCGCCGTCCTCAATGGCCTCGCGACGCTCCTCCTCGCTGGCAGGCATCTTGACCTCGCTCTCCAGGCAGAACATCTCAACATGCTCGGAACCCAAATGGCAGGCGTTGCGCGCGACATCGATAGCCACGTTGCCGCCGCCCACCACGATGGTGCGGCCGGGCAGCGCATCGATCTTGCCGCTGTTGACCTCGCGCAAGAAGTCGACGGCCACGGTCACATCCTCGGCGTCCTCGCCCGGAACACCGGCAAGGCGACCGCCCTGGCAGCCAATAGCCACGTAGAAGGCCTTAAAGCCCTGCGCGCGCAGCTCGTCGAGCGTCACATCACGACCGACCTCCACGCCATAGCGGAACTCGGCACCCATCAGGCGAATAACCTCGACCTCGGCCTCAATAACGTCCTTCTGCAGCTTAAAGCTGGGAATACCGTAAGTGAGCATGCCGCCCGGGCGCTCGTTCTTCTCGAACACGACGGGCTTGTAGCCCTTCTCGGCCAGGTAGAAAGCGCAGGACAGGCCGGCCGGACCGGCACCGATAATGGCGATCTTCTGGTCGAAGCCGCCAGCGCGCGTCGGCGTCACCACGGGCGGGACATAGCGGGTCGCGGCATCCAGATCGCGCTGGGCGATGAACTTCTTGACCTCGTCGATAGCCACGGCGGCGTCCACACGGCCGCGAGTGCAGGCATCCTCACAGCGGCGGTTGCACACACGGCCGCAGATAGCGGGCAGCGGGTTCTCGCGCTTAATGAGTGCTAGGGCCTCGTCATAGCGACCCTGAGCCGCGAGCTTCAAATAGCCCTGAACGGCGACATGCGCGGGGCAGGCCGTCTTGCAGGGAGCGGTGCCGGACTCATGCGTCTCGATGCGGTTGTCGTTGCGGTAGTTGGGCGACCACTTGGTGTAATCCCACTTGGTGGCATCGGGCAGCTCCTGGCGCGGATACTCGGGCACCTGTCCGCCAGTCTTTTTGCTGCAGAGCTTCTGGCCCAGCTTAGCGGCACCGGCCGGGCAAACCTCAACGCAGCGACCGCAGGCCACGCACTTGTCCTTCTCGACCTTGGCGACATAGGCCGAGCGCGACAGGTTGGGCGTGTTGAACAGCTGCGAGGTGCGCAGGGCGTAGCACACGTTGACGTTGCAGTTGCAGATGGCGAAGATCTTGTTCTCGCCATCGATGTTGGTGATCTGGTGCACAAAGCCGTTGTCCTCGGCCTGGCGCAGGATGTCGTAAACCTCGTCGCGGGTCACGTAATGGCCACGATCGGTCTCGACCACGTAGTCGGCCATATCGCCCACGGCGATGCACCAATCTGCTGGGTCGTCGGCGCAGCCCTCTCCCATCACGCGACGGCTCGCGCGGCAGCTGCAGGTGCTGGCGGCATACTTACCCTCGTATTTGTCGAGCCAGTGCTCGATGTGCTCAATCGGCACCGAGGTGCTCGCGGCATCGATGGCCTTCTCGACCGGAATCACGTGCATGCCGATACCGGCGCCTCCGGGCGGCACCATCGGCGTGGCCTTGGACAGCGGGCCCTTGGACGCCTGTTCAAAGAACTTGGCATAGACCGGATGCTCCTCGAGCTGACCCATGCGCATGTTGAGGAACTCGGCAGAACCCGGTACCAGCATGGGCAGCACCCACTGCTTGGCGCGCTCGGGATTTTCCCAGTTGTACTCGAGCAGGCCCGTGTAGCTCATATCGTCGAGCATCTTCTCGATCTGGGCCTCGGACATGCCGGTGAGCTTGACCATCTCGGGCAGCGTGTAGGGACGGCGCATCTTCATCTTGCAGAGCACTTCGGCCTGCTCGTCGGTTGCGGCCTCGGCAAACGACCAGTACTCGTAGCCCAGCAGCTCGTCGCGATGCAGCAGGCGGTTGGTGCAGTGCTCACACAGTTTGACGATGGCCTCGCGCGGATGCTCCGGTATCGGCGGCACGAACTCCGCGCCGATATCGGGCTCGGTATAGCTAATCCCCGGTCCGCTGAGAATCATAGTCGTCCCTTCTCTTGCCACAGCCCGGCGAGACCGCGGCGCCCCTCTTTGTACGGGTTCGACATGCCCCCATGCCGTTCACCCGCTATTGTTGACATTGTGTCAAAAACAGTATTGACGAACCGTCAACAATATTCAAGACTGTTAGGCGAACGGTCAGGCAAAAGAGGATGAAAGGCGGCAAAACATGGGCAACAACGCAGCAGATATCTCTGTGGTCGATGCCGTCCCCGCATCCGATAGCGCGGCAAAACGCCTGACGGGCGACGAGCGCCGTCGCGAGATCCTCGCCGCTGTGCGCGCCGTGAGCGCCGAGCTTGGTGTGTCCCATCTTTCGGTATCGGCCGTGACCAAGCGGGCTGGCTGCGCGCGTTCGCTGTTCTACCACTACTTTGCCGATATGGATGCCGCCGTCACCGCCGTTATGGACGAGGCAATCGACGGCTTTATCGCCGAGCTCGAGCAGTGGAACGCCAGCCGCACGGTTGGCGACATCGAAGGCGCACTCGACACCGTTGCTCCGCTCTTTAAGCGCCTGGTCGTGAGCGGCCACGAGTTGCCGAGCACGCTCACCTCGAGCAGCGGCGCGCTCTACGGCGGCTTTTTGCACAACGTGGTCCAGCGCGTGGCGCAGTATATCTGCGATACCACCGTGGTGGATTTTGTCGCCCATCACGAGCTACGCATCGACCATGTCTACGAGACGTTCTACACCCTCATCATGGGGCTGCTGATGTATATCCGCACGCACCCCGATGTGCCCGACGAGGCAGTCAAGGAAATCATCGCCTCGACGCTCCATATCGAGGGCTATACCGCCAAGTATCAGGAGCGCAAGCCCCAGAACTGACGACATTTGGCCAAACTGCCCGCGATCAGAAGAGGGGCCGCGGGCTTGTGAAAGGAGAGCAGCATGCTGTTCGATGTTTAGGGTAGCAATACCCTTATCCACTGGGCCGGCTGGGCCATGGTCTTTATTGGCCTGATCGTGCTCAACGAGGTCGGCCGCCGCACCAAGCTGGGCGCGGCCATCATCTTTGGCGTGGCTCCGCTGGCCATGACCATCTACTGCGTCGCTATCGCCATCGGCGTCTCACAGGGTGCCGAGTGGGCGCTCACCAACCCCACCCATGTGTACCAGAACAGCTGGTTCCACTACGCCAAGGTATACGCGGCGCTGGCCGGTTGCTGGGGCTTCATTGCCATTAAGTACCAGTGGGGCAAGATCGGCAAGGCGCATTGGTTCCGCGCGTGGCCGTTTGTGATCGTCGCCATCAACATCATGATCGCCGTCGTGTCCGACTTTGAGAGCGCCTATCACTTCTTTGTCCTGGGCGAGTCCACCTGGGTCACCTCCGAGGGCGCCACGCAGCTCGCCGGCTGGAACAACGTGTTCAACGGCATCGCCGGTATCATCAACATCTTCTGCATGACCGGTTGGTGGAGTGTCTACGCCTCTGAGGACAAGACCGACATGCTGTGGCCCGACATGACCTGGGTCTACATCATCGCCTACGATATCTGGAACTTCTGCTACACCTACAACTGCTTGCCCACCCACTCCTGGTTCTGCGGCTTTGCACTGCTGCTGGCGCCCACCGTCGCCGCCTTTATCTGGAACAAGGGCGGCTGGATCCAGAACCGTGCCTTTACGCTGGCTATTTGGTGCATGTTTGCCCAGGTATTCCCGTACTTCCAGGAGGAGTCCATCTTTGTGACCCACTCCACGCTCGACCCCGGCGCCGCTACCGCGGTCTCGATCGCCGCGCTGGTCGCCAACGTCGCCGCGATCATCTACATCGTCTACCGTGCCAAGAAGCTCGGCCGCAATCCCTACAAGCAGGACGTCTTTGAGGGCACCAGCGATTGGGAGAAGGCTACCGCTCGCCGCGCCAAGGTTGATTACGCGCACGCCGAGTAACGCGCTCGCTGCCGTCCGCATTTGGATGTAGGCGCGTCTCTTTGGCTCCGTAATCTCGCGTTATGCGCAGCCCCCGGAAAGCAATTCGTTTGCTTTCCGGGGGCTTTTTGCTGTCGCGCGTGCATTCATGCACATATTCACAATGTATCGCGCAGATAAAATCGAATTTCCGACTGCACGCCAGCTCTATGTGACCTTAATTTTGGGTACATTGTTGTCCCGATATTGAGCTTGGGGGATATATGGAAAATGAGACGAGGGGCCAAGAGGACGCGGCCCAAGATGCAGCGGCGTGCGCCGAGGCCTTGGAGAGCCTAGACCGGTTTTCGCTGGACGAAGTTGCGTTTGACGAGACAATCGTCGACATGCAGGACGCGGCGGGCGATGGCATACCGGATACGGGCGACGACGTCGAGGATGCTCGCGATGAAGCCGATGTCGAAAAAGGCGATGACGAGGGCAATGGCCAACCGGAACCCAACGCGGGAGATGAGACCTCCCTGCTTGGCGACTTGCCCGTCGACGAATCGCTCACCCGCGAGCTCCCCGGCTTGGGCTCTGCGCCAGTCGTCGACGAGACCATCGCCATGGGAGATATTCCCCTGCCGTCCGCTCCCTCGGCACACGAAGCCGAGGTTCGTCATCGTAAGATGTCGCCCAAGCGCCGCAATCTGATGGTCGCCGGTGTCGTGGCCGTCGCGCTCGTCGCCGGCGGCGCGGGCTATGCGGCTTGGAACGGATACCAGCAAGAGCAGGCCGCCGTAGTTGCCGCAAACGCCCATACCATGATGTCGGTGCAAATTGGCGTACATGCCGCGGGACTCGACTGCTCCACCGGCTCAAAGATCCCCGTGCAGGTGAGTGGCCAGGACTCCGACGGCTCTTCTGTGAGCGAAACGCTCTACGTTGACGAGCACGGCCGCGGCATCAAACTGCTGCCCGGCGATTACACGCTCTCCATCGCTGCCTCCCCCATCGCGGCCGACGGCACCATCTATACCGTCCCGACCACCAAGACGCAGGTCACCGTTAAGAGCGATGGACAGGATTTAAGTGCCCAGGCTGCCTTTAAACTCAAGGTGCCTTCGGCCGACACGGTAACCGACGACCAGATCGATGCCGCCGCCAAATATGCCGAGGAGGGAGGCGCGAGCTCCGCCGCCACCGCCAAGGTGCTCCAGCAGGCGGCAACCGCGCGGCGCGACGCCGCCGTCAATGCCCTGAGCGCGCAAAAGGCACAGGCAGCCCGTGATGCCGACGCCCGTCACAAGGCAACCGACCTCTACCAGCTCGATATCCCCGTCGAATGGTACGGCAAGGTCGAGACTTGGCAAAATGGCAGCACGCTATGCATCTATCTTGCCGGCGACAGCGATACGCCGATTGTGACGCTCGTCGCGGTGCGCGAGGGCGAGAGCTTTACGCCCGATGAGGGCGATACGGTTTTGGGTGCGGCCAACCTAGGCAACGGTTATACCGTCTACGCCAGCGGTCCCGTCTATCCGTACGTGGTGCCCCAGACCATCAACGGACGGACGCAGAATCCCGTGTCGACCTACCCTATGGACTCGGCCATTGAGCTTGTCGAGCTCACGACCGGCAACCGCTACACCTATAGCCAGATCAAGAACGTACTGGTCGGCAAAGACGGCAAGGCCGACGCTGCGACCAAACTCGAGACCGACTACCTCGCCCAGATTCTCCTGCCGAGCATCAAGGCCTAGGACTAGCGGACCATGACACCTGAGTCCTGGCCTCGCAAATCCATAGACGATTAGGAAAGGAGCCACTTCCATGCGGGCACAGCATGTACCACGCCGTGTTTGCATGGAATATCGGCCTGCTCATCCATGGTAACGATTACCGACTCGCCAAGATCAAACTGGGCCATCGCGGCATCGAGCGCGGCAATTTCGCGCTCGCGCGTTTTCTCGCTTGTCATATCCACACTTACCTGAATCAGGCCGTAAGCCTGCATGAGCAGTGCATCCCCAGCCACAAAGTCCACCTCATGGCTTTTATTCTTATCTTTAATCAGCAGGCGGCAAACCGAACCGGGCCGCACGGCGGGGGTCCTTCTTCTGAGCGCATTGAACACCGCGGTCTCGAGCCTCTGACCATGATCCAATGCCGATGCGGGGGAGAACGCTCCGAACATCGCAGGATCGACGGCGTAGACCTTAGACGCAGACCGCGTATTATTTGCAAGCGAACGCGTGAACTCCGGCACCGAAAACAGCAGGTAGGCGTCCTCGTAATACTCAAGTAAGTCGCTGAGCGTATTTCGACTGACGGATATCTGTCTGCTCTTGAACTCGTTGTACACTTTGTTCACTGACAGCTCTCGTCCCGAAGATGCCATGCACCGCGCCAGAAACAGCGAGGCCAAACGGGGGTTCTTGACGTCGTAACGTTCAACGACGTCCATGGCGACCGTTCGCGACGCATATTCCTGTAGCAGCTGAATCGCGTCTGCGGGCGTCTGCTCAAGTGTCGCGATGAATCCCCCTCGCTCGAGATATCCGACCAGATGGTGTCGGAGCAACGCTGCATCGCTCGAGGAGAAGGGTGCGTTCGACTCAGGAACGCTCCCCGTCTTATATCGGACGTATTCCGAAAAACTCAACGGAAAAAGCTCTCGCACAAGAGAACGGCCCCTGAACTCGCTCTTAAGTTCTGAGGACAGCATCTTAGAAGAAGATCCCGTCACGTAAACGGTCGCCTTCTCCGTATCGACCACGCGTCGCAGAAACGCACCCCATTCGGGTATTTCCTGGATCTCGTCAAAGAAAAGGTAGGCGCCCTCGCCTCGAGCAGCAGGATATAGTGCATAGAATGTATCGAGCACGTCCGCTAGTAGCGATGGCTCATACGGACGCAAGCGCTCATCCTCAAAATTGAAATATAGCATCCGGTCAAGCTCGACGCCTTGGCCCTGAAGCCGCCGTATCTCCTGATACAGGCGATACGTCTTTCCACAACGACGGGCGCCCACAATCACATATACGATGTTGTCGCGCTTTGGCTCCTGCGGGTTGCCCAGATCAAGGTCGCGCTCAAAGACCTGCGGAATCCCCTGTTGCTCAAAGTCCTTTATTTTTTGAGCCACCAAGTCGTTGAATGCCATAATTCTCCAATCTTGCTCTCCTGCTAATCAAGATTATAACGATTCTTGATTAGCAGGAGAGCAAGATTATGCGTATCTTGATTAATGGATAAGCAAGTTTTCTATTAGTGGCCCCTCCCGGAGGATATCGAGCGGCCGAGGGGGCAGGCATGAACGCCTCTAGCCGAAAACAAAGTAGCTAAAAAAGCCCCGTCCCAAATCAGCTACTTAACGCCAGGGGTCGGCTTCGAAGAGGGGCTCGCGCTCGGGGCGACGATCGCTATAAGGATCGTAGCCGTCGTCATCCTCGTTCTCGGCACGAATGTAGGGATCGGTGGGCTTTTTCGTCTCCCTCTTCTCGCGCAGGGGCTGCTTGCACTCGTCCTTGCTATCCATGGCATGCACCTTTCCGTGTGGCTTGAATTCCATTCTTACACTATGACTGATTACGGCCATCGTAATGCATGGATACCGCGGGATGCGGTATCCAGAGCGCACACGTGCTTACGAATCGTCTACGCGTATCGGCGCAGACAGTGTATACATTGCTTTAAACCCAACGCAAGCCCGCCCGAGCGCACCTTAGGCACACTCGGGCGGGTAAACATCGTCTTGAAACTTGCAGCAACTAGCAAATCCCCGTCAGGCCAAGCACCAGGCCAATGATCATGGTGCCGATAATGATCCAGTTCACGTTGGTGTTCTTCTTGAGCAGCTTGAAACAACCCAGGGTGTACAGCAGCGGAATCAGGCCGATGAAGATCGTATCGAGATACGTCTGGATCATGACCGGATCGCCCTCGGGCATCGGAATTGAGATCGCGCAGTTGAACTTAACGAACGAGGCAGCCATGGCGCCGATCATCAGCAGGCCGAGCGTGCTTGAGAGTTTGGTTACAATACCCATCAAGCCGCTCTCGTAGATCTTGGTGATGAAGCTCGAACCGACGCGATACCCAAGAACCGTCAGCACCCAACGCGTAATCCACGACGGAATGTTGTAAATGAGCAGAAACGCGATCGGACCCAGAAGCGATCCGTTCTGAGAGCACAGCGCCATACCGACCGAGGCCGCGATAACACGGATAACGCCCCAGAAGATTGCATCGCCGATGCCCGACATGGGACCCATGAGCGAAGCTTTGACCGAGTCGATCGAATGCGTATCGAAATCAGGCTCGGCCGCGTTCTCCTTCTCCATCGAGGCAACAAGGCCCATGCAGAACGTACCGACATTTGACGTGATGTTATACCAGGTCGAATGGCGTACCAGGGCATCGCGACGCTGTTCTTTATCCGGGTAGAAACGCTCGATGGCAGGCCAGATGGACCACATGAAGCCTGAAGCGCCTCCGCGAGCGCCGCCGCCGTAATGGGCAAAGACGTTGAACGAGTGGAAGAAGATGCCGCGCAGCATCTTACGGTCTTCAGCGGAAAGATCCTTAGTGGAGATGCTGATCTTCTCGCTTGCGGTATCGGTGGTACTCATGCGAAGAAATCCTCCTCTTCGAGCTCGGCGACGGACTGGGCACCAGCTGCGACGCCCGATTCGCGCAAGGCCTTAATCTGGTTGCGCAGGTCGAGATTTTCAAGGTCACGCAGGGCCGTAACGACCAAGATCACTGCACCGACGGCGGCAATTGCGACCATGGGCATGTTGAGATATTGGAAGAGCACGAAGCCGAGCAGGAAATAAATTGCAATCTTGTTATCCCAGAGCATGCGCAGAAGTAGCGCCATGCCCACGGCGGGAAGCAGGCCGGATGCAGCATTGAACCCGTTCAGGACCGCCTGCGGCACCATATTCATAAGCTGCGATGCCGGCTCGGCACCGACCCACACCGCCAAAAACGTCGGGATGGCGAATAGACCGTTCATGACTACGGCGCCGCCAAAATGGCAGATGAAGAGCTTCTTACTGTCACCCGAGTTCGCGGCCCAATCAATAACAGGAGCCCAGAAAGACATGAGCACGTTGAGAACGAGCGAGTAGATGATGTTCGCAAAAATAGCCGCAGCCACCGCGAGCGGAATCGCTACGCCCTGCTCCATGCCAGACACGACCACGAAGCACACAGCGAGCACCGTTCCTGCCACCGTATCAGCCGAAGTCGCACCGCCCACGTTGACGCTTCCGATGAAAATAGCCTGGAGCGCAGCACCGATGATAATGCCTGCGGTAACATCGCCAAAGATAATGCCCGCCACAAGACCCACGCCCAGGGGCTGGTCAATCATGGGCTGTCCAAACGTCCATTGGACGAAATAGCAGATAAAAGCTGCCAAATATGCCAAGAGCGCAGTCGTCAGCATATCAATCCCTCCTTAGAGCTTTGCCAGCAGGTCGGAAACCTTGACCTTACCGTCTGTAACGCCGACCTGATGAAACACCGGCAGATCTTGCTCACACAGCTCGCGCGCTGCAGCCACCTCGTCTGGATTGAGCGTTACACCCGTTGTCAGCAGCACCTTGGCTGCATCGTCGCTTCGATCGAAGCGGCCGACATTCGCAACGTTCACGCTGCCGATCCTACCGGGAGCCCCTTTCACTAGTTTGAGTGCATCGGCGATGTTCCCAGTAAGGGCGAAGATGCGCATCTCGCCCGCACGCGGATCGTTAGCAATCTTGATAGCGTCGTCTATTGTACGGATGAGAAGCTTCTGCCCACTCGGGCAAGCCATCTTGAGCGTCGACGACTGGGTTTCATTTTGGGCCGCAGCGTCATTCGCGACTAAAATACCCTTGGTGCTCAGCTCCTTTCCCCACATGAGCGTGACCTGTCCGTGAACCAGGCGGTCATCCACTCGCAGCTGAACGATCATTTCGTTCTCCTTTCGTCTTCGCTCCGCCCGCCAAAGCGGACCACTTCCTATCCAAAGAAATCGTCATCGGTATCTGTCGCCCCGCCTGCCCGCAGGACCACACGCCGCATGGAGGTCGATGCCTGCGCGATTACGCTGTCGATATACTCGGGCGTGAATGCCTCGCCCGTAATCAGGCATTCGAGAATTAACGCGATGTTGAAACCGGTCACATGTACGATGCCGTGCTTTTCCGGCTGCATGGCCGTAACCATGTTGCAGACGCTCCCGCCCAAAAGATCGGTAACGATCAACGCATCGTCCTCTGGCCTCACGCCATCGATAAACTCTGCGATCTGCTCATTGGGATCCGATTCGTCCACATAGCAATCAACGACGGTTATGGCGCTATCATCATGAAGCAGCACCTCAGCCACACTTTTGACGCCACTTGCTAGGCGTCCGTGGGTTGCAACTAAAATTTTCTTCATAGCACACCCCTTAAGCCAAAGGAGCCGCGCCATTGGCGAATACTCGCACGACATGCTCGAATGTGCTGCGCAGGCTCTCGAACGCGACTGCCGTCATATCGTGCCAATAGATCGGAGCATCCGGATGTCCCTCAGTCTTTTCATCAACCATGGCGCGCACGGCATCGCCGGCATATTTAACGCCATACGTGTAGTAGTTAATCTTGCGGATGCCGGCATTGATGGCACGAGCGTAATCCTCGTCGGAAACACCGGAGCCACCGTGCATGACAAGTGGCACGTTCACACAGCTGCGAATGTCGGTCAGAACGTCAATGTTCAAATGGGGCTCGCCCTTATACAGGCCGTGCACCGTTCCGAACGAGCAGGCCAGGATATCGAGCCCCGTGGACTCAACGAAGTCACGCGCCTGGTCAGGATCGGTATAGATGGCGCCCGCCTCTTCCGCCGTGGACCCAGCATCAGGATCGCCACCCTCACGCGACCCCATAGAACCAAGTTCGCACTCAAGGCCTGCACCAAAGTCGGCGCACATCTGGGCAGCGTACTGGGAAAGCTCAACATTACGTTCGTAGGAAAGTGCAGAACCGTCGAACATGACGCCCGTGAAACCGAGCTCCAACGCACGACGAGCATAGGATAGATTCTCACAATGATCCAGATTCAGGCAGATATGCGCACTCGAGCGCTCAGCCAGTGCTGTAACCAGCGGAGCCACCACGTCAATCGGCACCAGCGACTCGTGAACCTCGGCATGCTGGATGATAATCGGATAACCTGTTTCCTCCGCCACGTCCACAGCGGCGCGGACGGCCTCAAGACTCGCGGAATTTACTGCAGCGACCGCCATATTGTTCTGTTCGGCGATGTTGCAGATATCTCTCATACTGACGAGCATCTGTTCTCCTTTCCTCAGGCAGACCATCGCTGTTTGGCTTTCTCCAAACGCAACATTTTGCGAGTTCATTATATTGCGTTTTGTTTTGCTTTGTTTCGGAATTGACGTCTGCTACCGCGAACGGTCGAAAACCTGCCCCGAACGTTCGATATGTTTTGTTTAGAGTTGTTTTATTTCATTTCAGGAATTGTTGTTCTGGTAAAACTGAAGGTAACAAGCCTTGTCCCACAACAAGCCCTGGGAGTTCTTATGAGTGAACCGCGTCCCTATTACCTGGAAGAACGGCAGGAAGAAATACTCGACTTACTCAATGCGAACAGCACTGTTCGCATTGTTGACCTCAGCGAGCGCTTCGGTGTTTCGGAAGCGACCATTCGAAAGGATATGCGGGCTCTCGAAGGCAGAGGACTTCTCAGGCGAACCCATGGCGGCGCGATCTTACCGAACCCCAATTCTCGCGAACTTTCGTTTGAAGACGCTTCTTCGACGGCCCAAGACGAAAAACGCCGCATCGGTTACGCTGCGGCGAAAATGGTGCGCGACGGCGACACGTTCTTTCTTCAATCGGGAACAACAACGGGCTGCATGCTACGCGCTCTCAAGGGCCGCAAGAATCTCACGGTTCTCACGAACGACCTATCTCACGCGATACTTGCCGAAGAATTGCTGGTGGACAGCGAGGTCATTCTCCTGGGCGGACAACTGAGATTTGGCTATCACTACACACAGGGCAACGAGACTATCCGGCTGCTTAACGAGTACTTTGTTCCCACTGCTTTCATGGGAACCAATACCTTCTCGTTTTCAAAAGGATTTATGGCGCATCGATTGGAGCAGGCGAACATGGTGAGCGCCATCGCGAACGCTGCCGACCGACGCATAACCCTCATGGACTCATCGAAAATCGGCGTCATCGGCTTGGTTCACGCCCTTGACCTCAATGAGATTAACTGCCTGATCACCGACACCGGTGTCGATGCGGACACGAGGCAGCGACTTGCCGAGCTTGCCCCCAACTTGGAGATCATCTACGCCTAGACTGCCCGGCACATTCGACGCAGCATGAAAAAGGGGCGACGGGTAAATCCCGCCGCCCCTTTGCTTGAGCTCAGCTATTCCTCGGGCGCCTCGTATATCGGCGTCGGCGTGTTGTCGCACACGACGGTAAAACCGCCGTCCTTGTCGACATCGACCGTCACCTGATCGCCCTCGCGCACCGTACCGTCGATGATAGCGGCGGCAATGGCATCCACGACCTCGCGCTGTACGAGACGCTTGAGCGGACGGGCACCAAAGACCGGGTCCAGGCCGCCCACGGCGAGCATCTGCTTGGCCGCCGGGGTGATGGCCAGCGTCATGCGCTCCTTGGCCAGACGCGCGCGGACGTCGGCGAGCTGGATGTCGACGATCTTCTCGATCTGCGCCATGCCGAGCGGATGGAACACCACGATATCGTCGATACGGTTGAGGAACTCGGGGCGGAAGGTTTGAGCCATGGCCCCGTCAACCTGATGGCGCATCTCCTCCTCGTCCTTGCCGGACAGATCGGCGATAGCCTTGGAGCCCACGTTGGACGTCATGATGATAATCGTGTTCTTGAAGGACACTTGGCGACCCTGACCGTCGGTCAAACGGCCGTCGTCGAGCACCTGCAGCAGCACGTTAAAGACATCCGGATGAGCCTTCTCCATCTCGTCGAGCAAGATCACGGAGTAGGGACGACGGCGCACGGCCTCGGTGAGCTGGCCGCCCTCGTCATAGCCCACGTATCCCGGGGGCGCACCGATCAGACGCTGGACGCTGAACTTCTCCATATACTCGGACATGTCGATACGCACGAGCGCGCGCTCGTCATCGAACAGGCACTCGGCCAGCGCCTTGGCGAGCTCGGTCTTGCCTACGCCGGTGGGGCCCAGGAAGAAGAAGCTGCCGATGGGCTTGTCTGGGTCGGAGAGACCCGCACGGCTGCGACGCACGGCCGCGGCTACAGCGGAGACGGCCTCGTCCTGACCGATAACGCGCTTATGCAGCTCGCCCTCCAAGCCCTTCAACTTGTCGAGCTCGCCCTGCATCATCTTGGACACGGGCACACCGGTCCAGGCGCTCACGACCTCGGCGATCTCGTCGGAGGTCACCTGTTCGTTGAGGCCCTCGCCGTCCTGCTGCTTTTGCGCCTCGAGCGCAGCCTCGGAATCCTGAATCTGCTGCTGCAGACCCGGGATCACAGAATAGCGAAGCTCGGACGCACGGCCCAGATCGCCGTTGCGCGTCGCGCGCTCCTCTTCGCTCTTGGCCGCGTCAAGCTGGCCCTTAAGCTCCTGCACGTGGTCGATGGCGTTCTTTTGGTTGAGCCAGCCGGCCTTTTGCACGTTGAGCTTTTCCTGGACTTCGGCAATCTCTTGGCGCAGAGCCTCCAAACGCTCCTTAGAGGCGTCGTCGGTCTCTTTCATGAGCGCCTGTTCCTCGATCTGCAGCTGGGTGAGCTGACGCGTGGTGGCGTCGATCTCGACCGGCATGCTGTCGAGTTCCATGCGCAGGCGGCTCGCGGCCTCATCGACCAGGTCGATAGCCTTGTCGGGCAGGAAGCGGTCGGCGATGTAGCGGTCGGAGAGGTCGGCGGCAGCCACGAGCGCGCTATCGGTGATGTGTACGCCGTGGAAGATTTCGTACTTCTCCTTCAGGCCACGCAGGATTGAAATGGTGTCCTCGACGGTAGGCTCGCTGACCATCACGGTCTGGAAACGACGGGCGAGCGCCGCGTCCTTCTCGATGTACTTGCGGTACTCGTCGAGCGTGGTCGCGCCGATCGCGTGCAGGTCGCCACGAGCGAGCGCCGGTTTGAGGATGTTGCCGGCGTCCATGGAGCCCTCGGTGGCACCCGCGCCCACGATGGTATGGAGCTCATCGATGAACAGGATGACCTTGCCTTCGGATTTTTGCACTTCCTTGAGCACGGCCTTCAAGCGGTCCTCGAACTCGCCGCGGTACTTGGCGCCGGCGACCAGCGCGCTCATGTCGAGCTCGATGAGGTCGCGGTCGCGCAGGGTGCTCGGTACGTCGCCGGCCACGATTCGCTGAGCAATGCCCTCGACGATGGCCGTCTTGCCGACGCCCGGCTCGCCGATAAGCACGGGGTTGTTCTTGGTGCGGCGGGACAGAACCTGAATAGTACGACGGATCTCGTCGGTACGGCCGATGACCGGGTCGAGCTTGCCGGCGCGAGCCAGATCGCAGATGTTGCGACCGTACTGCTCCAACGCCTCAAACTGCGTCTTGTCCTCGGCAGACGTCACGCGGTCATCGCCGCGCAGTTCCTCGTAGACTTGCTCGATGCGCTCCTTGGTCACGCCGGCGTCACGCAGCACGCGACCCGCCTCACCCTTGTCCTCGGCAAGTGCCATCAGCAGATGCTCGGTCACCACAAAGCTGTCGCCCATCTTGGTGGCCTTCTTCTCGGCCTTCTCGATCACGCGAACGAGCTCGTTGGACAGGCCCATCTGCTGACCCTCGCCCGACACCTTGGGCGCATGGTCGATGGCATCTTGTGTGGAGCGTGCGAGCTGAGCCGGGTCGGCACCGATGCGCTCGATGATCACGGAGATATTGCGCTCGCCGGCACCGAGCAGGGCAGACAGCAGGTGGATCGGCTCCACCGCGCCGGCCTGTGCATCGGCAGCCGTGCTCATGGCGGTCTGCAGCGCCTCGCGCGACGTCATTGCTAGCTTATCGATTCTCATGGAATCACCTCTCTTGGGGCGGCCGCCCTACGGGGCGGCTTCACGTTGTTCGAGAAGTATTGTTGCCAGCTTTACGCGATCTTATACACAAATCTAAGTCTCTATATATAAGATTTTCTGAGTGAATTACGGATAGGGTACTGAGATGTCAGCCCGCCGCTGCCCAGGCGCGCTACCGTCTCGATCTGTAACATCTAGCAGCCATTTTTGATCCTAGATGTTACAGATCGAGACAGACCGAAAACCACCACAAAGAGGACAGGCACCTTTGTGGTGGTCGCGGTCTCTACTCCTTCGCCGAACCCGTACTTCCCGATTCGACGGTCCAGGGCATCTCATCCTCGAACAGCCATGTACGGGCAGACCCACTATCGCGTGCAGTCTGCGGGTCAGGCAAGCAGGTCTGTTTATAGGCATCTTGGATACACTGACCCATAAAATCGTTGAGCTCGCTCTGGTCGCCCTCCATGACATAGGCGACATCGCCGTCCATGATGTAGATGCCCGGACCCTCATTGCCCTCGTAGCCCGGATCGTACGAGACATCACATAACTTTGCGCCGTTTGCAGTGTCCAGCTCGATGGACGAGTGGCATCCGCCAACCATGTCGTTCGCTTTTGCCCGATAGGACGCATATCCGTACCAACGCTTAAATGTTTTGCCCTTGAGTAGCTCGGACGCCCTATCGATCAGGCTTGTATCCGTGGTATAGCGCATGGCCCCAAGCTGAATACGCGGATAATTACTAATACCCAGCACAGCCGGCTGCTCATCAAAATCAACGGTAATGGTCTCGGGCTTGTCGTCGCCGGTCAGAAGTTCGACAGATTGAGTCACAGGCTTGACCACCGGCTCCGTCACCGCAGCAGGTAGAAATGCCATACCGACAGCGCCCGCGCCAACCACAGCGATCGCAAGCGCCAAGACAATCAATCCAATACGGGCAGAACGGCTCACGGCAAAACACCCCACAATGCAAACCTTCGCCACCTGCACTAATGATACCGCCAGCTAACACTATTACCAAAAGAAGCCGCGCGCTCCTCACCACCACAAAGGGGACAGGCACCTTTGTGGTGGTTTTCGACGCTAACGGTCGACCATCTCGCGCAATGAGATTAAACTTGAATTGCTCTCTGAACATATCCATTTCTGCCTATCCTCAACAGATCTTTGTCTCGAGGAGCGCATATGAAGCCGCCTCATTCCACCGGTCGCAACGTCATCGCCATTCTCGCCATACCCATCGTGATGCTCTTCCTTATCGTCATCACGCCCTTTTCCCTTGGTATCACCTCGCCCTTCGATTTATGCGGAATGGTCGACGCCAGCTCGCGTGCCACCTCGCTCTCCTTTATCTGTCGCGGCGTGTTTTACGAAGATGGAATTCCCACCGGAAGTTGGCAGTCAAAGTTGCCACTGCTCGGTCAGATCGACGGATGCTCCCCCTATTTCTGCCTTGGACCTCAGACGCTAAACTATCTAATCGACGACCAGCCACTCGACTTCATCACCCTCGCCTACGACTACGCACCAAACACCGATGAGCGCCACATGAACCAAGTCCTCGACAAGATGCTTGGACAGTGCGGGCTCACCGAGGAGGCCGGTCGAACCATCTATAGCAACCAGAAATTAAAGCGAACAGAACTCCGCCGTGTCGGAAAAATCAAAGGGCGAAACGGGGCCGCCTACTGGGATGCCTGGGCAACACGCGACAAGGGCGAATTCGGACACAGCACCTATATGGTCACTGTCTACACCAAAGACGGAATTAAGGACAATGTTGACGATTTCGCGTCATCCAAACTCGGCATCCCCAAAACAACCAAACCCGCCAGCCCAGATGAAATTCTGTAGAGCCGCCCATTAACATGCCGCTCAACGATCACAACAGCATCGAGCTCGTCCCCACCACCACAAAGGTGCCTGCCCCCTTTGTGGTGGTTTTCAACAAAAAGAAGCCGCCCCGATAACAGAGGCGGCATCAAGCAAGTCTATTTATTAGCGTCCCTCAAGACCCAACGAGAACGCAGAAATGTAGCCCGGGGCTTACCCTTTCCCGAACGCGGCCCTCGCGAAGCGCGTGAGCGGGCGGGAAAGGGTAAGCCCCGGGCGGACAATTAAGTGCGCTACTCGGCAGCGGCCTTGAACTTGTTGTAGTTGATCAGGCAGCCGGCCTTGACGATGGCACGCTCCTCTGCCGTCATATCGGCAATGTAGAGCTCAATCTGCTCGACCGCACCATCGGCGCGCACCACGTAGGCGGCGATGTCCTTCAGGTCGCCATCGAGCGCGGCACGGATACCCGGCACAAAGACGTAATCGCCCACCTCAAAGTTGGGCTCGGCCTCCATCTGGAAGGGCACCATGCCCCAGTTCATCACGTTGGAGCGATAGCGCTTGGTGGCGTACTCGTGGACGATGTTGGCCAGGCCGCCAATTACGCGCTGGCAGCTCGCGGCCTGCTCGCGGGCGCTGCCGTCGCCAGGCTTCTTGGCGTAAATCATGGAACCGAACTCGGTCGCCTTGGCATCGGCCGCGACACCCGCGCCGGCCAGCGCCTCAAACACACCGGCAAGCTCGGCATCGAACGCCGCCAGGTCGCCCGCGGACTCGCCGGCAACGCGACGCTTCTCCACAGCGTCGACCTCCTTGGAGCGACCCACGTAGGCCGGGTCGCGGCGGCTCAGCGTAAACTCAGCCAGGCCCAGCGGGTTGGAGCGGAAGGAGCTCGTCTCGCCCGAGGGAATGAGCTCGTCGGTCGTGGTGACCGGGTCCATGATCTTGGAGCAAACCTTGAGCAGGATGTCGTCGCCGAGCGGCTCCATCGCGGGCCACGGCTTGATGTTGGGGCCTTCGACCAGCTCGTCGGCAGGCTCCGCCTTGCCAAAGCCCCAGTACACGCGCTTCTTGTACGGCGCGTCGTCGAAGGTGTACTCGCAAGCCTCGTCCCAGGTGTCCTCGGGCAGGTCGGTCGCCGGCGTCAGGATGCCGCCGTTGGCAGCCGTCGCCGCAATGGAACGGGCGTCCATCAGAGCCACGGCGCTCAGCTGGCCATTGCCCGGCTTGGAGCCCTCGCGGTTGGGGAAGTTGCGCGTAGTGTGGCGGATCGACAGGCCGTTGTTGGCGGGCGTATCGCCGGCACCGAAGCACGGGCCGCAGAATGCCGTGCGCACGATCGCGCCGGCCTCCATAAGGTCGTAGATATAGCCGCGGCGTGTAAGCTCGAGTGCCACGGGCTGGCTCGTGGGATAGACCGACAGCGAGAACTCGCCGCAGCCGGTGTTGGCGCCCTTGAGCACGCGGGCAGCCTGGACCACGGAGTCGTAGTTGCCGCCCGAGCAGCCGGCGATAACGCCCTGCTGCACGTGCAGCTTGCCGTCGACGATCTTGTCGAGCAGGCTAAAGTGCGTCTTGCCCTCGCCAATCTTAGCGGCCTCGAGCTCCACCTCGTGGAGGATGTCCTCGAGGTTCTCGTTGAGCTCGTCAATCTCAAAGCCGTTGGAAGGATGGAACGGCAGCGCAATCATGGGCTTGATGCTCGACAGATCGACCTCGACGCAGCCGTCGTAGTAGGCAACATCGGCAGGCTTGAGCTCGCGGTAGTCGTCGCCGCGGCCGTGCATGGCCAGGAATGCGTGCGTGTCCTCGTCGGTGGCCCAGATGCTCGACAGACAGGTGGTCTCGGTGGTCATGACGTCGACGCCGTTGCGGTAGTCGGTCGTCATGCTCGCGATGCCGGGGCCCACAAACTCCATGACCTTGTTCTTGACGTAGCCCTTGGCAAAGACAGCGCGGATGATGGCGAGCGCCACATCGTGCGGGCCGACGCCGAGGCGCGGGGCACCCGTGAGGTAGATGGCGACGACGCCGGGATAGGCGACGTCGTAGGTGTCGCGCAGCAGTTGCTTTGCCAGCTCGCCGCCGCCCTCGCCCACGGCCATAGTGCCCAGAGCGCCGTAGCGGGTGTGCGAGTCGGAACCCAGGATCATCTTGCCGCAGCCCGCGAAGTTCTCACGCATAAAGGAGTGGATAACGGCGATATGCGGCGGAACGAAGATGCCACCGTACTTCTTGGCGGCCGAGAGGCCAAAGACGTGGTCGTCCTCGTTGATGGTGCCGCCCACGGCGCACAGCGAATTATGGCAGTTGGTGAGCACGTAAGGCAGCGGGAACTGCTCCATGCCCGAGGCGCGCGCCGTCTGGATGATGCCGACAAAGGTGATGTCGTGGCTCGCCATGGCGTCGAAGCGAATCTTGAGTGCCTCGGGATCTCCGGACGTATTGTGTGCCTGGAGGATCGAATACGCGATGGTGCCGCGCTTGGCATCCTCGGGCGTCTGCGTAATACCGCGCTCGGCAGCCTCGGCCGCAGGCACAACCTCGCTGCCGCCGCGCAGGTAGATGCCGTCCTCGTACAGCTTGACCATACTGTCTCCCACTCTGCCCAAAACGATTTGGGCGCATAGCATACATTCGTTCAATATCGTGCCATAGAACGGTTGCGAGTGGGTTACGAATCTGCACGTTCACTTTATCTCAGTAAAGCAAAGAACGAGTTGGGTGCCGGGGGCAGACTTAGACGCCGAAATGACGAGAGCGGATAATCTCCCACTTTGAGCCTGCAAACAGGCCAAAAACGGGAGATTATCCACTCTCATTCTGCGGGCACTCATTTAAGTCTGTCCCCAATGAGTGCCCGGCAGCGTCGGCGGAGCTATAGGTCGCTACCCGTACCTAGCAGCTTGCGCATGACTTGCTCGGGGTTGACTGAGCCGTCGCGCGGGGCCAGGGCGGTGATCTTCTTCTGCATCTTATACTCGTGCAGCTCGTCCTCGAGCTGGCGTACGCGGGCGCGGAGCTTCTCGTTCTCGCGCTCGCGCTCCTCAGCACGCTCCTTCATATCGAGGATGCGCACCACGCCGGCGAGGTTGATGCCCTCATCGGTCAGTTGGTTGATGAGTTCCAGACGCTCGATATCGGCGCGCGAATACAGGCGTGTGTTACCGCCCGAGCGCTGGGGGTTCACCAGGCCCTTGGACTCGTAGACGCGTAGAGTCTGCGGGTGCATGCCGGTCAGCTCGGCCGCCACGCTGATCATGTACAGCGGTTTGTTCCTATTGTCCTCGGCCATGCTACCTGACCCCTTTCCGTCTCGTTATCGTCCATCATAAGCCCGCGGGCGTGGGCGTGCGCCGCGACCGCCCTAGTACGTCGCCTTGTAACGATTGACCTTCTCGCGATAGTCGCGCGTGTCGGCCTCGCGCAGCTTGGTCATGGCATCGCGCTCATCGTCGGACAGGTTCGTGGGAACCTGCACCTTGATCTCGACGAGCAGCGCGCCCGTGCGGCCACGGTGCTTAACATCGGGCGCGCCCATCTCCTTAAAGCGGAACTTCTTGCCCGTCTGGGTACCCGCGGGCACTTTCAAACGGACCGTCGCACCGCCGGGCGTGGGCACGTCCACCGTGCAGCCGAGCGCCGCCTCGTAGACCGAGACCGGTACCTCCATGGTCACGTCGGCGCCTTTGCGCCTAAACAGCGGATGCTCCTCCACATGCGTGGTCACGACCAGGTCGCCGCGCTCGCCGCCGGCAACGCCATACTCGCCGCGACGTTTGTAACGCAGCTTGCCGCCGTCGACCGCGCCTGCAGGCACCGAGACCGTAATGGTCTGCTGCTCGCCTGTCGAGGGAATGCGGTAGGTGACCTTGTGCGTCACACCGCGAAACGCGTCCTCGGCCGTCACATCGACGGTCAGCGACAGGTCGCCGCCCTTGCGAGCGCGGCTGCGGCCAGCGCCGGCACCGGCAGCGCCCGCAGCCCCGGCAAAGCCCGAGCCCCAATCGCTGCCCCAGGCGCCGTTGCCGCTAAAGATGCTGTCGAAGATGTCGCCCCAGCCGCTGGCACCAGCGCCGGCACCGTAGCCGCCGCCATACGCGCCGCCCGCGCCCGGCATGCCGCCAAACATGAGCATCTGGTCGTACTCTTTGCGCTTCTTCTCGTCCGAAAGCGTCTCGTAGGCCTCGCTAATCTCCTTGAACTTGGCCTCGTCGCCTCCGGCATCGGGGTGATATTTTTGCGCGAGCTTGCGAAACGCGCTCTTGATCTCTTTGTCGGAGGCGCTCTTGGATACGCCCAGGATGTCATAGAAGGTTTTGCCTGCAGCCATCGTAGCTCCTCTCCTGTTTCATCCGCCGCCCAGCGGGCGGCGGCTCATGCTTTCATATGGCACTAGGCCAGAAAGGGCCCCGGGTGTTGCCCCGGGGCCCTTCTCAATTACTCCTCGGTGCTCTCGGCCGTATCGGCCGTAGCATCCTCGGGCGCCGCTTCGGGCTCCGGTGCGGGGCGCTTCTCGCCACCGTAGGTCACCGTCACCATCGCGGAACGCAGGATGCGATCCGCCATGCGGTAGCCCTTCTGGTACACGTCGTTGACAGTCTCGTCGTACTGCGATGCGTCCTCGACACGCCCCACGGCCTGGTGCTCGAGCGGATCGAACGCCTCGCCCTTGGGGTCGATGGGCTCAACGCCCTCGTGCGCAAACACATCGAGCAGCTTGGCATGCACCGCATCGACGCCATCGACGAACTGCTTAAAGTCGTCGGAAAGCTCCTGGCTACGGGCATGGTCGATCGCGCGCTCGATATCGTCAATCACCGGCAACAGCGCGGTAACAAGCTTCTCGGTCGCGCGCTCGCGCTCGGCGATACGCTCATTGGCGGTGCGGCGACGGAAGTTCTCCCAGTCGGCCTGCAGACGGGCGGTACGCTCGGTGGCGTCCTTTGCCTTGTCCTCGGCGGCCTTCTGAGCCTCTGCCGCAGCATCGAGCTCATTGCGCACGTCGGCAAGCTCTTTCTGAGCCTGCTCGAACTTGAGCTTAAAGTCGTTGTCGGCGGCTTCCTCACCGGCGCGGATAGCGGCTTCCACCATCTCGTCCTCGGTCATCGTCGCCTCCTTGTTGGAATCCTCTACCTGGTTCTCGGCAGCCTCGGCGGCCGGGGCCTCGTTGGCCACGGTATCGTCAACGGCCTCTACGGGAATCTTCACGTCCTTCTCCTCAGAGTCAACGGGGGCGGCGCCAGCGGCGGCCGCCTCCGTGCGAGCTTTACGGGCGGACATGATTATTTGTCCTCGTCGTCCACAACCTCGTAGTCGGCGTCGACAACGTCATCGTCGGCAGGCTGGGCGCCGGCGGCACCGTCGGTCTGCTGCTGAGCGTCGGCGTAGACAACCTGGGCCAGCTCGTAGGCCACGGACTGCAGGGACTCGCCGGCGGCCTTGATAGCCTCGACGTCAGAACCCTCGAGCGCCTTCTTGGCGTCGGCGATAGCGGCCTCGGCCTTGGACTTCACGTCGGCGGAAACCTTGTCGCCCAGCTCGTTGAGGGTCTGCTCGGTGGAGTAGCACAGGCTATCGGTCTGGTTACGGACCTCGACCTCTTCCTTCTGCTTCTTGTCCTCCTCGGCATGAGCCTCGGCGTCCTTGACCATACGATCGACTTCGTCGTCGGACAGGGCGGTGGAGCCGGAGATGGTGATCTGCTGCTCCTTGCCGGTGCCCTTGTCCTTAGCGGAGACCTTGACGATGCCGTTGGCGTCGATGTCGAAGGTGACCTCGATCTGCGGCACGCCGCGACGGGCAGCCGGGATACCGGTCAGCTGGAACTTACCGAGCGACTTGTTGTCGCGGGCAAGCTCGCGCTCGCCCTGGAGCACGTTGATCTCGACGCTGGTCTGGTTGTCGGCAGCGGTGGAGTAGACC
>DXZP01000002.1:8920-151957 GCA_019419605.1 Collinsella sp. | reverse complement strand
CATCGACCTGCGCCGATGCCCCTAACGTGGACACACTTTTTGTCCTATAAGCCTACGCCACGGCGTATGTCCACTAAAAAGGCCCCCGCAAAGCGAGGGCCTTTTGAGAAACTATGTAAGATCGCTTGATCGCGTTACTCGCAGAGCGAAAGAGCGGCCTCGTCAGCAACGACAACGCAGTTGGTGTGCAGCTGCAGGATCGAAGCCGGGCATTTGGGCGTAACCGGACCATAGCACATATCGTGCACGGCCTGAGCCTTGGCCTCGCCGTTGGCGACGACCAGGATCATGCGGGCATACATGATGGTCTGAGTACCCATGGTGTAGGCCTGACGGGGAACATCGTCGATGCTGTCGAACAGGCGGCTGTTGGCCTGAATGGTGCTCTCGGTAAGGTCGACGCAGTGCGTGCCCTTGGAGAAGTGGTCATCGGGCTCGTTGAAGCCGATGTGGCCGTTGTTGCCAATGCCGAGCAGCTGCAGATCGGGATAGCCGGCGGCAGCGACGACCTTATCGTACTCAGAGCAGGCAGCGGCGGCGTCGGGGTTGGAACCGTCGGGCACATGCGTGTTGTTCAGGTCGATGTTGATGTGATCGAAGAAGTTCTCACGCATGAAGTAGTGATAGCTCTGGGGATCGTCGTGCGAAAGGCCGCGATACTCGTCCAGGTTGTAGGTGCTGACCTCGGCAAAGTCGACGTCGCCCTTCTCGTACCAAGCAGCGAGCTGCTTGTAGGCACCGATCGGGGTGGAGCCGGTGGCAAGACCCAACACGCAGTCGGGCTTGAGGATAACCTGCGCCGAGATAATATTGGCGGCCTTGCGGCTCATATCCTCGTAGTCTTTAGCTTTAATGATCTTCATTACGCGTCCTTTCTCGTACAAGAGAGGCAAGGCTCCCTTACAAGCACTTGCCCGCGGCCCGCGTCGGCCGCAACCAACGTGTGCGGCCACCAGGGCGAGGTCGCGTAATGTATGTGTCTCGTGTCTAACCGCGTCGAGGCCCCTGCCCGTCCACGGTGACCCAAAGCCTTTTAGCTTCGGACAAATCCCATCTTGCCACGGAGGGCGTCCTCTTTCAAGGGCGCCCTCCGTAAACGTGTTTGAATTGTAGGCTAATGGCCACGTGCACTTGTTAGCGCTCGCGAGCAACGATGAGCTGGTCCATCTCTTCGACATGCGCGCCAACGGAGCCCTTGATGCTCGAGAACTCAACGGAGTTGCATACCAAGATGGGAACCGTCACATCGTAGCCCTCGGCAGCAATTGCCTCGCGATCGAACTCAATGAGTACATCGCCCTTATGGACGATGTCACCCACTTGCGCATATACGGTAAAGTGCTTGCCCTCAAGCTGAACAGTGTCCAAACCAACGTGGATGAGCACGTCCAAGCCATCGACCGTGTTAAGCGCAACAGCGTGTCCCGTGGGAAAAATGGCCTCGACCTTGGCATCAGCCGGTGCAATCACACGCGTGCCGGTAGGCTGAATCGCCACGCCCTGGCCCAAAAGGCCGGTGGCAAATGTCTGGTCGTTTACCTCGGAAAGCGGAATGACGTCGCCCGAGATGGGAGCATCCAGCGTAAGGACTCGACCACGCATACCAAAAGACCTTAGGACTTTAGTGAACATGCTCCCCCTCGGACATACCGATCAACCAAAATAACCTTAACAGTTTACCACTTGGCACTCGTTTTTGACCATTAGGGAAGTTCGCGCTTGACAACCTCGACGATGTCGTCGACAACGCGCTGGGTCAGCTCGTGCGTCTCGGCCTCGGCCATAACGCGGACCAGCGGCTCGGTACCGCTCGGACGCACCAGAATGCGGCCGCGGCCGTCAAGCTCCTTCTCGGCAGCAGCGACGGCATCCCAGATGGGCTGGCAATCATCCAGACCAGCCTTGTTGTCGGAATGCACGTTGACGAGTACCTGCGGATACTTCTTCATGATGCCGGCAAGATCGGTGAGGGTACGACCGGTGCGCTTGAGCACGGCCAGCAGCTGCAGAGCCGTCACCAGGCCGTCACCGGTGGTGTTGTGCTCCAGGAAGATGATGTGGCCGGACTGTTCGCCGCCGATGACGGCACCGTCCGCGAGCATACGCTCAAGAACATAACGGTCGCCCACAGCGGTCTGAACCATCTCGAAGCCCTGCTCCTTCATAGCGATGGAGAAGCCCAGGTTGCACATGACGGTCGAGACGATCTCGGAGCTGGCGAGCTTGCCGCGGGCGGCGAGGTCAGAACCGCAGATAGCCAGGATGTAGTCACCGTCGATCTCATTGCCCTCGCTGTCCACAAAGAGCACGCGATCGGCGTCGCCGTCGTGGGCCAGGCCGATGTCAGCATGGGTGCGCAGCACGAGCTCGCGCAGGGGCTCGAGGTGAGTGGAGCCGCACTCAACGTTAATGTCGGTGCCGCAGTAATCGGTGTTGATGGCATGGACCGTGGCACCCAGGCGCTGCAGCGCGGCGGGCGTAGTCTGGCAGGAAGCACCGTGACCGCAGTCGACGGCAACGACCAGGCCATCGAGCCTCAGGCCATCAAGCGTATCGATGGCGTGGTCGACGTATGCCTTGCGAGCGTCCTTCATCTTGATGATGTGGCCCACGCCGGCACCGGTCGGCAGCGTGTCGGCAGCCATGGCTTCCTCGGACATGACCCAGGCGCTGATCTCTTCCTCGACCGCATCGGGAAGCTTCATGCCCTTGCGGCTAAAGAACTTGATGCCGTTGAACTCCGGCGGATTATGCGAAGCAGAGATGACGATGCCGCCGTCGAGCTCATTCTGGACGGTGAGCAGCGCCACGGCAGGCGTGGGGATGACGCCGCAGCAGTGCGGACGGCCGCCCTCGGCCATGATGCCGGCGGTCAGAGCGCTCTCGAGCATGGTGCCCGAAAGACGCGTGTCGCGGCCGACACAGATATCCGGACCAAGGAACTTGGTCGCCGCGCGGCCCAGGCGAAACGCGAGGTCACACGAGAGGTCGGCATTGGCGACGCCACGGACGCCGTCGGTACCGAAGATGTTCTGGGGCATAGGATCGCTCCTTCCCTAGCAGGCGATATACAACCGCCCACCCTAGTCGAAAAAGAAAAGCGGGACCCGCCGAGGAATCGGCAGGCCCCGCTTGTACATTGTATCTCGAAAGGAGATAAAACCTTAGCGCTTGGAGAACTGGGGAGCGCGGCGGGCCTTCTTGAGGCCGTACTTCTTGCGCTCGACCACGCGAGCATCGCGCGTAAGGAAACCGGCCTTCTTGAGGTCAGCACGGTAGTCGCCAGCGTTCAGAAGAGCGCGGGCGATGCCCAGGCGCAGAGCGCCGGACTGACCGGAGATGCCGCCGCCATCGCACAGAGCGATAACGTCGAACTGACCGGCGGTGTCGGTCACCTTGAAGGGAGCAAGGGCGTTCTCAACGAGCTGATGACGGCCGAAATACTGCTCGGCGTCGCGCTTGTTGATGGTCACCTTGCCGGTGCCGGGGACGAGACGGACGCGGGCGACGGCGTTCTTACGACGGCCGGTACCCTGATAGACAACGGTGTTCTCAGCCATCTTTAAGCCTCCAGCTCAATCTTCGTGGGGTTCTGGGCAGCATGCGGATGCTCGGCACCAGCGTAGACCTTAAGCTTGGTCATCTGGGCACGGCCGAGGGTGGTCTTGGGCAGCATGCCGCGAACGGCGCGCTCGATGACCTTCTCCGGGTGCTTCTCCATAGCCTGGCGGAAGCTCTCAGCCTTGAGGCCGCCGTTGTAGCCGCTGTGGCGATAATAGGTCTTCGTGTCGGCCTTGTTACCGGTAAGCTGGACCTTATCGGCGTTGATGACGACAACGAAGTCGCCGCAGTCGCTGTTGGGCGTGAACTGGGGCTTGTTCTTACCGCGCAGGATCATTGCGATCTGGGTGGCAAGACGGCCCAGGACAGCACCATCGGCGTCGACGAGAACCCAGTTGCGCTGGACCTCGCCCTGCTTGGCGTAGTGAGTCGATTTCGAAATCACTTAGACTCCTCCATGTACAGTACGTGTTGTTACAGAGATTCACGGGGCTCTGCAAGTAACCCGTCCATATTACCCCGCTCGCCGTACGAGTCAACAGGTATTTTGGCTCCGACCAGAGTTTCTGCACATGTCATCCACGAGCCGTGATTTTTCCAACTCTTTAGCTGTTGTCATTTTTTGAGGGTTCGCCGTCGCTAGCGCTCAACGAACTCTTGGATTTCCGCGAGCAGGCGCTTTGCCTCCTGACGGCCCTGGATATACAGGTCCAAAAGCTTTGCCGGATCGTGCTCGACATGGCCGACCTCGACCGGCTTTTGCGGAGCGATGACCAGCGCGCGGCCCTCGCGCTCATACTTCCACAGGTGCATGCGCTGGAGGTTATAGCGGTCGTGGCGCGTCTCGATAGCCTCGAGCAGGTAGGGGTAGTCGGCATAGCGGGCGCGCGCGGCAGGCATAAACTCGTAGGGCTTTTTCTCGTACAAGCGGTCCTGGGTGACGATGACGACCGCACGGTCGAAGCCCGCCTCCTCGAGCACATGCTCGATAGGAACCGAATCGGCCACGCCGCCGTCGACGTATTTGTGCCCGTCGATCTCGACCGGCGGCGTCACCAGCGGCAGCGAGGTGGAGGCGCGCACAGCATCGAGGTCGAGCACG
Source organism: Collinsella sp. (assembly GCA_019419605.1). Taxonomy (GTDB): domain Bacteria; phylum Actinomycetota; class Coriobacteriia; order Coriobacteriales; family Coriobacteriaceae; genus Collinsella. The sequence goes on along the minus strand of DXZP01000002.1, from coordinate 147,294 downwards.
GCGCTTTTGACCGGCAGGTAGGCAGCGGTTCCAAACAGCATGTCCGTCGCGACGGCGTACATCTCGATGGGGCTCGCGTCGAACGCCTCGTTGTCAAAGGGATCCAGGCGGTCCTGGATATCGTTGAAGATAAAGTCGTAACCCACGATGGAGCCCGTGGATGCGAAGGATGCGGCACCCATGTAGCGGTTGTCATTGCAGAAGGTCAGGTTGATGCGATTGACGCGACCGATCTGGTGTGACTTGTAGTTGACGCCGTTGAGCGCACCGGCCGATACGCCATATACCGCCGGAATTTCGACACCGGCCTCCATGAGAACGTCGAGCACGCCGGCGGTAAACTGCCCACGAAAACTGCCACCCTCCAAGACGAGCGCGACCTTGCCGGCGTTCTTTGCCTTATCTTCTGCAGTCATATTGACCTCCTGCGATTGCGTTTTGGCTTTCTTCTACCCAGTTTTGGGATGGAGGGCGCATGGGTTTTGGAGTTGAGGGGGCGGCTGGCGGAAAGCACGTCCCGTTCTGAGGGGCGATTCCGGGATGCGCTTTCCGCCTGGGTTGCCATGGGGAAAGCATGTCCCACTCTACGGCTCGATTCCGGGTCGCAGCTTCCACTTGAGGCGTCATCCGGAAAATGTATCCCATTCCGAGCTTAGATTCCGGGATGCGGTTTCCGCCTGGGCAGTCATTGGGAAAACGCGTCCCACTCTGCGTCACTGAGGCGTTTTCTTTACGCCCGCGCCCTGCATAGAGTTCGATTCTCCGCGGTACGGGGGATCCGTTGATGCTGGGCGAGGCCAGCTGAAATTCGATAAACATCGCATCTATATTGGGCTGAAGCTTTGCGCGAAGAATCCGCGTATTTGCTGCACCGGCTTCGGCCGGCTGCCGCCGCCCTCGCCCGCGGGCTACAAACGCTTCGCGTTTGCTTAACGCCCGCGCCCTGCACAGAGTTCGATTCTCCGCGGTACGGACTAGAAATAAAAAGACAGGTAGATACGAATATCTACCTGCCTGTTACTTATGGTGGAGCTGGCGTTCATTCGGTCGAACACCTCGCCACCTGGACCTATAGCGCCAGGCAGCGACGGATTATCGCCCAAGCCGGCAGAATCGTCAAACGTGAACGCCACGCGCAGGCCGTCGTCATCGTCGGGGCCGCCCAGCACCACGCGCGCCACGAACGTGCGCAGAAGCTGCGCGTCGTCCACCTCGGCGGCGGCCATGCCCTCAAGCCAGAACAGCGCGCGGTCGTAGTCAAGGCGGGCGGCCTCAAGGGCCTCGGCCGTGCGCAGCTCGTCCTTGAGGAGCGCCTGCCGCTGCTTCAGCGCGTCTATGCGCTCCTTGCCGCCCGGCGGCGCGATGCCCGACTCGATGGCCGTCCATATGTTGGAGAACGCCGTCTCGATCTTGGCCAGCTCGCCCTTTATGGTCTCGCTCAAGGGCTTCTCGTCGGCGCGCTCCTCCTCGGCGTCGGCCAGCATGCGAGCGATGCGCTCGCGGCTGTCCGCGCTGCCCAGGGCCTCGCGCACGGCGTCGGCCACGCGCTTCTCCACGACATCGCGGCGCACGGTGCGCCCGCAGCTGCGGCAGCGGTAGTAGTGATAGGGCCTGCCCGACTTGCCCGTGCCGCTGGTGCCGGTCATCAGCCCGCCGTCGCGCCCGTCGTAAAGCTTGCCCGTGAGCGGGAAGTCCCACGCTTCGGTCTTGGCGCGGGGCCTGTGCGAGTCCTCAAGCATCCGTATCACCCTCTCCTCGTCATCCATGGGAACGATGGCGGGCATGCCGCCGGGCACGACCACGCCCGCGTAGCGGTACTCCCCGCCGTTCTCCCGCCGCATCAGTATGCGGCGCACCGTCTGGAAGCGCCACTTGCCGCCGCGCTTGGTGCGGTACGGCTCCCAGGCGCGCACCACGTCGGCCACCGACTTGCCCGACAAGACCATGCGCACGCCTAGGCGGATGGCGGCGGCCTCCTCCTCGTTGACCACGTAGCGCCCGTCCACTATGTCCCAGCCGTAGCGCACGCAGCCGTTGGCCATGCACCGCTCGGCGTTCTTCTGTATGCCGTCGCGTATGCGCTCGCCGTCGAGCGCGCTCTCGTACTCCGCCAGCACCTCCAGCATGCCCAGCTGCAGCACGCCCGCCGAGCCGTCCGAAATGTCCTCGCCCGCGTACAGTATCTCGACGCGGCAGCGGCGCAGCATGATGCGCGCCATGGCCATCTCGTCGCGGTTGCGCATGATTCGGGTAACTTTATATATGACCACGAAATCGAACAGCCCTCGCTTGGCGTCGGCCATCATGCGCTGGAACTCGGCGCGGTCGGTGTTGGTGCCCGTCTGCGCGAAGTCGCAGTACGTGGCCACCACGCGCAGGTCGTTCTCGGCGCAGTAGGCGCGGGACTTCTCCACCTGTATCTCTATGGACTCGCCGCGCTGGTTGTGGCTCGAGAAGCGGGCATATATCGCCGCACGTCCGCCCATGGCTACCTGCCTAATGTGTAAAGAGTTGGCGGAGTATCGCCTGTCGGACTCGTTTCGCTGATTCGGGAGACGACGAGTTCTCCGTTAACGACCTTTGAAGTCACTTTCCAATAGTGGCCGAACGCGGCACCGCTCTCGAAAAGCGCGTACTCGCTTTCAATCCTTCCCGGATTCCCGTCCGGCAACAAGCTGGCGGTCATCGTGATATGGGCCCTCGGCGACCGGGGTTTGCGCATCATCCCGGAATCGTATTCAAACCGGAACGGAAACTTCGACACCCGACCGGTTTTTTCCGTAAACGGGATGCACCGAATGCCGCAAAGCGGAAAACGCAACAAGCATTTATAGGAATCCGATAAATCAGGCATAGGGACGGAAAACTCGGGAAAAGTAGCAAGGGAATGAGCATCAGCAAGCAAACTGTTGGCCTGACGAACAAGAGCCCCAACTCTCGGAACGTCCTGCGGAGCAATGCTGAACATATCGCGCATGCGATCGGTTAAAGTCGTCCTAATCGCTGGTCTTCCTTGGAACTCATAGGGGAAGTCGGGAAACCGGTCAGCCCATTCCGGCTGAAACTCGTCAAATAGTTCGTCGTAGTTCGACTTCGGGAGTTCCAAACATTCGGGAACATAGGAAACCGGCTCGGCCGTCCTCCTCCCCTTTTGCTTCATAAAATCAAACAAGCCCATGGCTACTCCATCTCGTTGGAGGCTTGGAACCACACGACCGTGCCCACCACGCGCACGGGGCCGTCGTCCATGCCGAAAATCATGTCCTCGTAGTCCTCGAAGCTATCCGCCGACAGCATCAGCTTGGTGCTGCCCTTGTACCAGCGGCGCATGACCGCGCGGTAGTCCTCGGTCTCCACCACGGCGATGGACCCGTTGGCGGGCTGGCGGTCGGGGTCGACCAGCACGTGGCTGCCCTCGGGTATGACGCGGTTCATGCAGTCGCCCTCGACCTCCAGGGCGAACGCGCGCGGATGTCCGGCGCACACCGAGGCGGGCACCTCAACGCGGTGCGCTATCTCCTCCTCGTCGGCGAGCGTGCCGGCGTGCACGCGCCCGAGCGTGAGCAGCGGCACGGTGGCGCTGCTGGCCACCACGGGCATGGCACCGAAAGGCAAGACAACGCCATCTGTTCCCTCGTCAATAACCTCGCCTTTACTGATATTGAAATAATCCGCAATACGCTGAACTGCGCCCATGCGAGGCACTGCTCGCCCGTTTTCCCACTGAGATACGGCCATAGCGGAGACGGCGGCAACTTTGCCGAACTCCTCCTGCGTCATGTCGTGCTGCGTCCTAATCCTTCGGATGTTCTCGGCTATGCTCACGTGTCCTCCTTCCGCTGCGACCGTTAAAATCTTTTTACAGAATATGACAAATCTTCTTTACAGTCACTATATGTTTGGTTATAGTCTTAGGCATACCAAGCAAGGAGGTGATTCGATGGAATTGGTTGATGCGCGCAAGAAGGCACGGTACTCACAGGAGGCCGTGGCTGGCCTTCTCGGCATCTCGCGGCCCACGTACGCAAAGATGGAAAGCAACCCCGATAGCGTGACTATCGAGGACGCCAAAAAACTGGCAAAACTTTTCGGCGTGCGTGTGGCTGATATTTTTTTCGGCAGCAACGATAGTTAAACCTATAGATAGGAGACACACCATGACCACCAAGAGCCACCAGCCCGAGTTCGTCGCCGAGATCATCGGCAAAACGCTCGACCACCTCATCGACGACCGCAAGCGCGTGGCCGTCAACTTCGAGCTGGCCGAGAACGGCTGCATGGAGGAGACGCACGACAGCCTCAAGCGCCGCATCACGGCCATGTGGGGCTTCCAGACGAGCGGCATCGAGCTTCTGGAGGCGAGCACGACCTGGTTCGAGCTCGGCGGCATGCAGTTCAACGTCTACAGCTCCGTGCAGTTCAGCGTGAACGGCAAGGGCTGGAGCACCGACTTCAAGACCATCGCGCGCGACACCGCGTACGACGAGAAGGAGTAGGCCATGCTGAACGAGGTGACCGTACGGGGGGGGTCACCGCCCTCAACGTGAAGAGCGGCAAGTGCGTGCTGCAGTTTGAGCTGGACCCGAAGTTCCGTGACTTCATCCCCAAGCTGGTGGAGTTCACGGGGCAGATGCTCAACATCCACGTGTACGACGACCAGGAGGTGATGTTCGTGGATAGGGACACCGGTGAGGTCGCCTACGAGGACGCCCCGCTGCTTCTGCCGGGCGTCGCGGGCGAATGACCCCGATACAGCGCGCCATGTGCGACGAGTGCGCCGCCATGATGCGCGAGTTCTACAAGGACCCAGAGAACGAGAGGAAGTTCCAGGAATGGAAAAGATCAAGGGAAAGAGGGTGCGCGTCGCAGCCGGCAAGCGAAAGACGCGCACCGCAACGGTTCACTTCCGAACCGAGACCAGTGTAACACCCGAGCAGCGCCGCGAGAGGCTGCAGGCCGTTTTCGCCGCCCTGTTCGTCTGCGCGTGCATCGCCGCCACATGGGCGCTGGAGGCAACAGTATGGCCGAGGTAGACGCCAAGGCCCAGGCCCTCGTGGCCAAGGCGTGCGGCTGGGTTGCCTCGAACCCCGATACATGGGCGAAGCTGCGCCGCATCTGCTACCGCCTGATGCTGGAGGGCCACGTCATCCAGCGCGACAACGTGTACACCCTGGCGTGCCAGAACGGCATGACCGTGAGCGAGGCCAGCGAGTTCAAGCGCGACCACAACCTGTGGAGCGTGCTGTCCCGCTACATGGTGCTGCAGCGCCCCTCCAGGCTGGCCGCCGTGAGCTTCCGCCGCACGCCGGTGGACTCCGTGGACCTGGTGGGCACGTGGGAGGCCATCGTGGGCCCAGCCGTTTTCGCCGCCTCCACGCTAACCGAGGCGCAGGGCATCTACGACAGGGGCGCGCAATGAGGTGCACCGTCACGGTCGAGGGCCGAATGCCGAGCCTGAACGACTACATCAGCGCCGAGCGCGCCAACCGCTACAAGGCGGCGGCCATGAAGAAGCGCGAGACGGCGCGCGTGAGGGCGGCGGCCATGCAGCAACGCGCGCCGCGCTTCGAGCGCCGGGTGACCGTGCGCACCACGTTCTACGAGCCCGACATGCGCCGCGACGCCGACAACGTGGGCTTCGCGCGCAAGTTCGTGCTCGACGGCCTGGTGGCGGCGGGCGTAATCAAGGACGACTCCCGCAAGTACGTAGAGCAGTGCCCCGACAGGGTGCTCACCGACAGGGCGCGCCCCCGCGTGGTCGTGGAGGTGAGCGACGAGTGACCCGCCGAGACAAGGGCAGGCCACACAGGGCGTGGCGCAAGGCCGATCTCGACCGCATAGCCGAGCTGGCGGGAAAGGTGCCCGCCCGCGAGATTCGCCGCGAGCTGCGGCTGTCCAAGAACCAGTTGGATAACGCGCGGCGCGTGATCAACGCCAGCGGCGGCCACGTGTCCCTGCGCTGCTACCGCCACCGCCTGGAGCTGTGCCCGTCGTGCGGGTGCCGCAGGGCGACCCTCGGCAAGGACGGCATCTGCGAACCGTGCAGACGCCAGCAGCAGCTTGAGGCCATAGAGGCCCGCATAGCCGAGCTGCTGCCGAGGCTGACCGCAGAGGAGCGCCGCACCTACGAGCGCACCGAGTGCGGCCGAGAGAGCCGCGCCGACCCCATGCCGCAGGCCCCGGACACCTCGGGCATGAGCCGCTACGCCGCCGACAAAGCAGCAGAGGCGCACGACGAGGCCATGGAGCGGTGGCTGTGCCGCTACCTGTACCGCAGGGTCAAGGCGGCGCAGAAGCGCAAGGAGCGCATAGAGAAAAAAGTTCCGAAATCCTGAAAAGTTTTTATCACTTTTAGTTTTCCCAGTTAGGAGACCCAAATGCTCACGGAAATCATCAGCAAGACCGTCGCGGACAAGACGGTGGACAGCATCCTGAAGCGCATCGAGCGCGCCGTCCCCGTGCCCGAGCCGGGCGACGGCGGCTTCGACGCCGCCATGCGCCAGGCGTTCAACATGGGGGCCGCCTGCATGGCCGCGCAAATCAAGAACGGCCCCGTGCCCACCAAGCGCATCGCGCTCATGGGCGAGGTCGCCCGCGTGGCGTGCCGCGCCCGCCTAGTGGGCATGGAGTGCCGCGTGGTCGTAGACGAGGAGGCCCGCGCATGCAATCGCTAGAGGAGGTCGCGATCTGCGACGTGTACCCCTACGAGCGCGCCGACGGCGAGCCGATGAACCCGCGCGACTTCACCACCAGGGAGAGCGCCGAGCACATCACCGGGCTGGCCGCGCAGTTCAAGGCCAACCGCCTCAACCCCGGACAGCCCGTCATGAAGCCCATCCTGTACAAGGAGGGCGGCATCTACTGGATCATCGACGGCGAGTGCCGCGTGCGCGCCATGAGGGCCATCGGCACCGAGCGTTTCCTCGCCGAGGTCTACGACGACCTGGACGACGCCGAGCTGGCGCGCGTGGAGGCCGCCAAGGCCATGGTGGAGACCGACGCCAAGCTGGGACTGACCGCCGAGGAGAAGTCGCGCGGCGTGCAGACCATGCTGGCGCTCGACATCCCCGACGAGGAGGTGGCCGTGGCCGCGCGCACCGACGCGCGCACCGTGGCCAAGGCGCGCCGCGCGGCCCGCAGGGTGCAGGACGCCGCCTACGACATGACGCTCGACCGCCTGGCCGCCATCGCCGAGTTCGAGGGCGACGACGAGGCCGTGGCAGAGCTGCGCGACTGCAAGCAGTCCGAATGGCAGCGCGTGTACGCGAGCCTGAAGGCCAAGGCCGAGCAGAGGCGCAACCGCGCCGAGGTGGTGGCGGTGCTTGCCGACGCGGGCGTCGAGTTCGTCGACGAATGCCCCGGGGGCTTCGCCGCGTGCCGCACGTTTTCCGACTACCGACCCGACCTGGCGGCGCTGGACGCCTACGTGGCCGACAACGCGGGCGCGGGGCTCCTGGCCGAGGAGACGTCGTTCGGCGTGACCCTGCTGGCACCGGTGGCGGAAGGCGCGGACGAGGCCGCACAGGCCGCAGCCCAGCGCAAGGCCGACTTCCAGGCCGCCTACGAGGACGGCGCGAAGGCGCGTCGCGAGTGGCTTGCCGCCCACGCGGGCGACCTCAAGTCGATGCGCCGCACGGCGCTGGCGCTGACCTCGTTCGCCATGGAGGCCGAAGCCGTGGAATCGTTCGAGGAGCTGCTGGGCCGGCCCATCGACCGCACGCCCACCGAGCTGGCCGTGGCCATGGGCTGGCGGGCAGCGTGGAACATGAGCGGCTGGACGGCCTGGAGCCTCATGGAAGGCGGCAGCTCCGTGTGCTTCAACCGAGCGACGGTCGAGAACGTGACCATCATCTACGAGGCCATGAAGGCCGACGGCTACGAGCCGAACGCGGCCGAGACGGAAACCTACGAGGCGTGCATGGCGCGCCTGGGAAGCGAGGAGTAAATGAGCGAAGCAGTTGAGGCCGAGATCATCGAGCCCGAGGAGGCCTCGGAGCTGACCGTGGCGTACTCCCCCGCCGTGATCGAGGCCAACTTCGACGCCCTGGAGGCGCACGTGCGCAGGCTGGTGGCCGACTACGAGGGCGCGACCTACGACATGGGCAAGGACGAGAACGTGAAGGCCGCCAAGCGCGACCGCGCCTACCTCAACGGCATCGCCAAGGAGATAGACGAGCGCCGCAAGGCCGTGAGCCGCGAGTACACGAAGCCCCTGGCCGCGTTCGAGGACAGGTGCAAGGCCGTGGCGGGCATCGCGAAGCAGGCAGCCGACGGCATCAAGGCGCAGCTTGACGAGGCCGAGGAGGAGCGCCAGCTGCGCGCGTACGCCAAGCTGCGGGAGCACTACGAGGAGTTCGCCGGGCTGCTGGCCCCCGTCGTGCCCTATGAGCGTTTCCACGAGAAGCAGTGGACCAACAAGACCTTCGGCGAGGTGAAGGCATTCAAGGCCCTGGAGGCCAAGGTGGAGCGCCTGGCCCAGGACTGGGAAACCCTCAAGGCGCAGTTCCAGGGCGAGCCGTTCTACGACGAGGCCGAGCGCGAGCTGTTCGCCACCCTGGACCTGGGCGCGGCCATAACGGCGGCGCACAAGGCCGAGGAGGAGCGCCGGCGCATCGCCGAGCTGAAAGCGGCCATGGAGCCGGAACCCGTGGAAGAGCCCGAGCCCGAGCCCGAAGCGGTGCCCGAGCCCGCGGAATGCCAGCCCGCAGAGTTCCCGCAGCCGCTTGAGCAGATGCCCGAGCCGCAGCCCGCGCCCATGCCCGCCCCGGTGCCGCCAGCGCCGCCCGCACCGGCACCCGTGGCCATGGCGGGCGACCCGTGGACGGTCGTGGTGCCGTGCGCCACGCGCGAGCAGATGCAGGGCGTCGCGGCGGCCCTCAAGGCGCAGGGCGTCGTGGGCACCATCATGCACGGCACGGTGGGCCAGGTTTACGAGCGGATGAACGGAGGCTACTAGCATGACCCAGGAACAGCAGTCCATCGACCTCATGGCGGCCGTTGCCCGCGTGCAGCGCGCCGTGGTGGTGCCCAAGGCCAAGTACAACGCTTTCGGCAAGTTCAGCTACCGCAGCTACGAGGACATAGTGGCCGCGCTGAAGGAGCCGTGCGCCAAGGAGGGCCTGGCGTTCTTCATGACCGACGAGCTGGTGCAGATAGGCGACCGCTACTACGTGAAGTCCACGGCGTGCGTGTTCCCCGCCGAGGGCGGCGAGGGCCTGCTGCAGGTGAGCGCCTACGCCCGCGAGGACGAGCACAAGAAGGGCTCGGACGACGCCCAGGTGACCGGCATGGCGTCGAGCTACGCCCGCAAGTACGCGCTGTGCGGCGCGTTCGCCATCGACGGGCAGAGCGATCCCGACGCCATGGAGGAGCAGCCCGCGCCCGAGGAGAAGCAGCCGCCCGCAGACGGCCCCTTCACGGCCCACTGCCGCAGCTGCGGGGCGCGCTACCAGTTCGCCAGCATGCCGCAGTACATGGAGTTCGTGGCCAACAGCCCGTGCTGCCCGCGCCCCGACTGGCAGGTGGAGTAGATGCAGGCGCTCACCGAGGAGCTGGACGAGCTGACCGACAGGCTGGAGGCCGAGCTGAAGACCTGCAAGGAGTCGGGCTGCCAGTACGCCGAGAACGAGGCCGAGTACCGCAAGGCCCTGCGCATCGCCATCCTGAACGAGCGCCAGAAGGGCACGCCCGTCACCATCATCGGCGACGTGTGCCGGGGCCAGGAGCAGATAGCGGAGGCCAAGCGCCGCCGCGACTGCTCCGAGGCCATCTACAAGGCCTCGCAGGAGGCCATCAACGTAATCAAGCTGCGTATCCGCATGGTAGACGCGCAGATCACCCGCATCTGGAACAGCGGGGACGTAACCCAAGGAGGGTATCTATGAGCATCAACCGCGTGTGCATATCCGGCAACCTGACCCGCGACCCCGTGCTGCGCTCCACGTCTGGCGGCATGTCCGTGCTGTCCATGGGCGTGGCCGTCAACGACCGCCGCAAGAACCAGCAGACCGGGCAGTGGGAGGACTACCCGAACTTCGTGGACTGCACGCTGTTCGGCACCCGCGGCGAGAAGCTGGCGCAGTACCTCGCCAAAGGCAGCAAGGTGGCCATCGAGGGCAAGCTGCGCTACCGCAGCTGGAACGACCAGCAGACCGGCCAGAAGCGCAGCGCGCTGGAGGTCGTGGTGGACGAGCTGGAGTTCATGAGCGGCCAGCAACAGCAGCAGGGCTACGCGCCGCAGCAGTACGCGCCCCAGGCGGCCCCGCAAGCGCCGCAGGCCCGCACGTACGGCCAGGGACGCCCCGCCCCGGCACCTGCGCCGCAGCAGCCCGCCTACGCGCCGCAGCCGGCCACTCAGCAGGCGTACGCGCCACAGCAGCCCGCGCCGCAGCAGCAGGCCATGCCGCAGCAGCAGGCCATGCCCGATCTGTACGACGAGGATATCCCGTTTTAGGGAAGGCGACGGCGACACTATGGGCATGGTTATACACGACGACTTCTGGGCGGCCGCGCAGGCCATGCCCGAGAAGCAGCGCGCGCCGTTCATCTACGCCATCGTCGAGTACCGGTTCACGGGCAAGGAGCCGCAGGGCAGCCCCGCGTGGCTGCCTACCTTCCTGGTGCTCAAGGGCAGGCTCGACATGGGCGACGAGAAGAGCGAGCGCGCAAGGAAGGCGGCCAACGCCCGCTGGGGCAACAGGCCGGGGAAGGAAGACGCGGTGGACGATGCGGCGGCACGGGCGCAAGCCGATGCGCAAGCACATGCGGGAGCATATGCGGATACAGATGCAGTCGCACATGCGCAAGCAGATGCGGATGCACATGCAGGCGCATCGAGTTGCGGCAATGCAGAGGTTGAGGTTGAGGTTGAGTATATAGATAACCCCTTAATCCCCTTTGACGAAATCGTGCATGCGCTCAACGAGGCAGCCGGCACCCGCTACCGCTCAAGCAGCGCCAAGACCCGCAGGCTGATACACGCCCGCTGGGCCGAGGGCTACCGCCTCACCGACTTCCTGGCCGTCATCGACACGATGGCAGCCGAGTGGGCGGGCGACCCGAAGATGGCCAAGTACCTGCGGCCCTCCACGCTGTTCTCGCCGAAGTTCGAGGACTACGTGAACCGCGGCCCGAGGACCCGGAAGGAGGCCGACGGCTATGCCGAGTACGACTGAGTGCCCCCACTGCGGGGCGCAGCTGGAGGTCCGCTACGTGGTGCTGGCTGGCCGCCGCACCTTCTGCGGCTGGAAGCCGTGCGGCTGCCCGGGTGCCGTGGCGGAGCGCGACGAGCGTTCGCGCCTTGAGGCCAGGGCCAAGGCCGAGGAGGCCGCAGCCAAACGCCGCCGGGCCTACGAGCGGGCCGGAATCAAGCCCCGCTTCATGACAGCCGCCTCCCCCATGGCCGAGGGCATTGCCGCGAAGGTTGAGCAAGGGCGCGGGGCGTACATCTGCGGCCCCGTGGGAACCGGCAAGACCCACCTGGCGAGCGCCGTGGCGCGGCTCCTGGTGGACGGCGGCACCAGCGTGAGGGTGACCGACATGCTGGGCGTGCTGGCCGCCATCAAGGGCACCTACGGCGGCGACGGCACCGAGGACGGCGTGCTGTCCAGGCTCTCCCGCGTGGGGTGCCTGGTGCTGGACGACCTGGGCAAGGAGTCCCCCACCGACTGGACGCTGGGGCAGGTGTTCCGCGTCGTGAACGACAGGTACGAGAACATGAGGCCCGTGGTCGTGACCACGCAGTACGGCAAGAGCGACCTCATACGCCGCCTGGCCAAGAACGGCGACGAGGAGACGGCGGTGGCCATCGTGAGCCGCCTGTCGGAGATGTGCGACAAGTACGAGCTGCAAGGCAAGGACAGGAGGCTATCGAATGGCAAACGTTGACACGCTGCCCGAGATCCTGCGCCCCCTCATGGAGGGGCCGAGCATCGAGACGCCCAGGTGCGCCGTGTGCGGCGCGCCGTGGCCGCTCAACCGCCACCACATCGTGAGGCGCGGGGCGGGCAAGCTGTTCCGCGACGGGCGCGAGGTTCCCAAGCCCACGGTGATGCTGTGCGGCAGCGGCAACGGCAGCGGCTGCCACGGGCTGGCGCACGCCAACCGGCTGCACTTCCGCTGGGTCAGGGCCGAGCAGAGGTTCAACCGCCCCGCCCCGCCGGGCTCGGGGCACTGGGAGTACCTGCTGCTGCCGGAACCGACCAAGTACGCGGATGCCCTGGCCATGGACGGCTGGGGGCGGCTGTCGAGGGGCAGGCGGTGCATGTGAGCGGGTACGAGCCTTCAAGCGGGTGGAACCTCCCGCCCGGGTGCTTCGAGTCCGACCCCAGGGCACCGTGGAACCGGCCCGACCCGTGGGAGGGCCGCACGTGCCGGGAGTGCCGCTTCTGCGGCCGCGTGCAGGGCGCTGGCGGCGAGGCCGTGTGCGCCCGCGACGCCATGACGGGCGGCGACCCCGACGTGGAAGCGGTGGACGAGACAAGCGAGGCATGCGAGTGCTTCGAGGTCGAATAGGAGACGAAACGATGAAGAAGATCTACGCGGTGGCCACGGAGAGCGACGTGGTGCTGGCGTTCGAGAGCAGATCGGACGCAGACGAGTACGCAGGCGAGCACGACGGCATGGCGGTGCTGCCGGTGCCGTGCGTGGGGGCCTACGAGTACCCCAGCGAGAAGCCGGCCACCGACTGGGACCGAATCGCCGACGCTCTGCCGAAGGGAGGCGAGCAGGCATGAGGCTGTACATGTGCGCATGCGAACGCTGCGGCAAGGAGGTGCCGGCGACCCTGGCGGGTTACGCCAAGATGGTGCTGAGGAACAGCGCGCGAATCGACGGCGAGGCAAGGGCCTTGTGCCCGGAGTGCGCCGAGAGCCTGCGGGCGTGGTTCCTCGCAGGCGCGGTGAAGCCGGAAGGAAGGGAGTAGCCATGGAGCAGCAGACCGAGAAGCCGAAGCGCCGACCCAGCATCGAGGTGCGCTGCCCGAAGTGCGGCATGCGCGAGATCTGGCACCACCTGCCCAAGGGCGGCGACCGCTGCCGCTGGTGCGGTCACCTGTTCGAGGACTTCACCTACCGCAAGGTCGGGCCGAGCGCGAAGGAGGGGGCGCGATGACGAACTGGGAGCACCTTTTCGGCGCGCCCGAGCGGGCCATCCACACGGAGGTGGAGTTCCACTCGTGGCCCTTTTTCATCGCCGTGTATGAGACGAGCCGCATGAGCAGCTGCACTACCAGCAAGCGGCTGCTGGCCAGCTTCTGCGAGGAGGCCGACTACCTGGAATGGCTCAAGGCCGAGTACGACGACGGCACCGTCGAGTGGGAGGAGCGATGAACCGCCCGGGATGCAACTGGGGGTGCCTGCTGTTCATAGCGGCGGCAATCGCCATAGACGCGGCGGCCATCTACGCCATAAGGGCGCTGGCGCTCGGGCTCATGGCCATGGCCGTGGCGGCGTGCGGATAGGGGCAACCGAATACGGAAACAGGCAGAGGGCCGTCCTTCGGGGCGGCCTTTTCTGTGCCCGGCGACACGCTTGCGACCATATGGGCCGAGAGATAAGGGAAGGAGGCCGCAGGTGCCCAAGAAGGACAAGCCGCTCACGGCGAAGCAGGAAGCGTTCGCCCGCGAGATGGCCAAGCCCCGCGCCAAGCAGCAGGACGCGTACCGCGCGGCCTACGACTGCAAGCGCATGAACTACAACTCGATAAGCTGCGCCGCGTCCAAGCTGATGCGCGACCCACGAATCGCGCACAGAATCCAGGAAATCCGCGACGCGGCCGCCAAGGACTGCCGCTGGGAGCTGCAGGACGCGGCCGCCCCGCTGTTCGAGGTGCTGGACGGCGCGCTGCCCATCTTCCGCCGCCAGGCGGCCGAGGGCAGCATCAACGGCGACGCGCGCCTGGCCATAACCGAGAGCGTGAAGCTGCTCAACGACATGTTCGGCGTGGACGGCGCGAAGGCCGCCATGGCGGAGGCGGGGGTGACTATCGTTGACGACCTCGGTTAGGCTCTCGGACGTCGTGGCAACCGTGTTCGCCGGCGTGTGGCGCTCCATCAAGGCGCACGAGTTCACGCACTACTGGTTCAAGGGCGGGCGCAACTCCACCAAATCGTCGTTCATATCCATCGCCATCGTGCTGCTGATCATGCTCAACTCGGAGGCCAACGCCGTCGTGCTGCGCAAGGTCGGCAACACGCTGCGCACGTCCGTGTACGAGCAGATAGGTTGGGCGTGCGACGTGCTGGGCGTGGCGCACCTGTTCGACTTCGGCCTGTCCCCCATGGAGGTGACGTACCGCCCCACCGGGCAGGTCATACGCTTTGTGGGATGCGACAAGCCGAAGAAGCTGAAGTCCGCGAAGTTCCGCACCGGCTACTGCGCCGTGGTGTGGTTCGAGGAGGTAGACGAGTTCGACGGCATGGACGAGGTGCGCAGCGTGCTGGCCACGTTCCTGCGCGGCGGCGACATGTTCTGGGTGTTCTACAGCTACAACCCTCCCCGCTCGGCTCGCAACTGGGTGAACAAGGAGGCGCGCGACCTGGAGGCCCACCCGGGCGAGGACGGGCGCTTCATATGCCACACCACGTACCTGGACGTCATAGACGAGCACCCCGAGTGGATAAGCGCCACGGCGCTGGCGGAGGCCGAGCGCAGCCGCCGCAAGACGCCCGACTCCTACCGCTGGCAATGGCTCGGCGAGGTCATCGGCACGGGCTCCGAGGTGTTCCCCGACGAGCTGCTGGACATACGCCCCATCACCGAGGAGGAGCGCGCGTCCATCGCCCTGCGCTCGTTCGGCGTGGACGCGGGCAGCGTGCACCCCTGGGTGTTCATGGAGGCGGGCTACGACGAGAACGAGCGCGTGCTGTACCTGCTGGACGAGGAGAGCCGCCAGGGGACCGAGGCCATCGACGTCAAGACCGCCGAGCTGGTGGCGGCCAAGCTGCAGGCGGCCGAGGACCCCGCCGCCGACGTGTGGTGCGACAGCGCGGCGCGCGGCATGATCCTCTACTACCAGGAGCAGGGCATCGGCGCGCAGAAGTCGCTCAAGCAGGGCCTGAACGCGCCCAAGAGCCGCATCAGGTGGATGCAGAACCTTACGCGCATAGTCATCGACCCCGACCGCTGCCCGCTCGCCGCCAAGGAGTTCCCCGAGTTCGAGTACGTGTCGAACGGGCAGGGCGACATAACCGAGACACTGCCGAAGGTGAACGACGACGCGATAGACGCGGCGGGCTACGCCGCAGGACTGTGGATAAGGAGCAACCTCTGATGGAGAAGCGAGGCAACACGGGCTACGCCGAGGCGTGGCTGCGCCGCATGGGATACCAGCCGGACACCCGCATGCAGGGCATGGTGGGCGTCTGGTTCGGCTGGTTCGCGGCGAACAACGGCTGGTACCACTACAGCGAGCGGCGCGGCTTCCGCGTGTACAAGCGCGAGCGCGCCAGCCTGCACCCGGCGGCGCTCGTGGCCGACGAGTGGGCCAGTCTGCTCATGAACGAGAGCACGATCATCTCCAGCACGAGCGACGAGCGCCGCGCCTGGATGGCGCGCTACTTCGCCAACCCCACGGCGACGGGCGGCGTCGGCGACGAGGGGCACGAGGACGGCCAGGCCGCGCCGCAGCCGACAGAGGACGGCGACGCGCCCACATCGTTCGCCATGGACAACGCCGACTTCATAGCCCGCGCGTTCGCCATGGGCACGGGCGCGTGGGTCATCGAGCCGCGGGGCGTGACCGACAGCGCCTACACGCCCGACGCCGAGCTGCGCATCGTGCGCTACGACGCCACGCAGATAGTCCCGCTCACGTGGAGCGCCGACGACTGCACGCAGTGCGCGTTCGTGGGCCGCGTGGAGGTCGCCGGGCGCGACTACGACCAGTGCCAGGCCCACGTGCTCAAGGGCGGCACCTACCACATCCTCACGCAGCTGTTCGACACCCGCACGCACAAGCAGGTGACGGTCGAGGGCATCAGCGCCGACATGGACACGCGCTGCGCCCGCCCGCTTTTCGCGCTGGTGCGCCCCGCCGTGTCGAACCGCTTCTACGACTACTGCGCGATGGGCGCGAGCGTGTACTGCAACGCCGTGGGGGCCATGAAGGTGGTCGACGAGGCCGCCACCTCCCTGCTCGACCACATTCGCGTGGGCCGCCCGCGCACGTTCGTGGACAAGACCCTCATAGAGTCCAAGACCGACAAGGGGCCGGACGGCAGCCTCACGAAGACCTACTACGCCTTCGGCGAGGCCGACGACACCATCTTCAGCATGAACCCCGGCGACGAGGGGTCGGCCAAGATTCAGACCGTTCAGAGCGACCTCAAGGCCGACGAGAACGCCAGCGCCATCAACACGGGCCTGCGCCTGCTGTCGGTGGCGTGCGGCTTCGGCAACGGCTACTTCTCCTGGGAGTCGCACACGGGCCTGAAGACCGCCAAGGAGGTGGCGGCCGACAACTCGCAGCTGATGCGATCCATCCACCGGCACGAGAACGCCCTGCGCAAGTCCATCGTGCGCCTCGTGAACGGCATGGCCGACGCGTGCCGCAACATCAAGGGCGAGGCCGTGCCCTACGGCGACGTCACCGTGGACTTCGACGACTCCATCATCAGCGACACGCAGAGCGCGCGCGAGATGGCCATGAGCGAGGTCGGCGCGGGCATCATGGCCCCGTGGGAGTACCGCCGCCGCTTCTACGGCGAGACCAGCAACGAGGCCAAGGCCAACGTGCCCGAGCAGCAGGGCGGCGCGTTCGACATGCTGGGCGACGGGCTCGCCTGATGCTGGGGCCAGACTACATAGAGCACTTCACCGACGCGGCGCAGGGGGCCATGGACGAATACACCCTGCGCCTGGTGTGCATCTACGCCGCGCTCATAGGCTCCATCGACTTCGAGGGCGACAGCGCCTACTCGCAGGCCGCCCGCAAGGCGGCGCTTGCCGCCAAGGACGTGCAGAAGGCCATGAACGAGGAGGGCCGCAGAGCCGCGCGCGAGGCTGCCAAGGCTGCGGCCGAGGCCGTGGCCAAGAGCGCCGAGGCCGACCTGGCCACGCTGGGCACGGCCATGGGCGCGCTGTCCAAGACGATGCAGTGGAGGCTGCACAACTCAGCGCGGGCCACGGCGGCGGGAGTGCAGGACGTCGTGAGCCGCGACAACCTGAAGATGCCCGCCAACGTGCAGCGCGCCTACCTCGAAGTCGTGGCGCAGGCCGTGGCTCGGGTGAACTCGGGCATGGCGGGCTACGAGCAGGCCACCCGCGAGGCCGTGCTGAAGCTGGCGCGGCGCGGCGTGTCCGTCGTGGACTACAAGAGCGGGGCGTGGGCGCAGCCCGACGTGGCCATGCGCCGCCACATTCGCACGCAGGCGGTGCAGGCCGGCAGCCGCAACACGCTGGAGCTGCTTGAAGAGACCGGGCACGACCTCGTGCAGACCTCCTCGCACGGCGGGGCGCGCGAGAGCCACGCCAAGTGGCAGGGCCGCGTGTTCAGCCTGTCGGGCAAGTCCAAGAAGTACCCGCCGTTCTACCGCGAGACGGGCTACGGCTCTGTCGATGGCCTGTGCGGCGCGAACTGCAAGCACGACTTCGGCATCTACGTGGAGGGCCAGCAGCTGCGGTACGAGCGCGATCCCGATGGAGGCGACGAGAAGCGCGAGGAGCGATACCAGGCAGAGCAGAAGCAGCGCGAGCTTGAGCGCGGCATACGCGCCGCCAAGCGCGAGGCAACGGCCCTGGAGGCCGCCGGGCTCGACAACACCAAGGAGCGCCTGCGCCTGGGCAAGCTGCAGAAGCGCCAGCGCGAGCACATAGCCGCCCATCCCTACCTGTCCCGCGAGCGCACGCGCGAGGCCGCCATGGAATCGAAGGAGCGCATCTACCCGCTTGCCACGGACAAGACCTGGGTGCGCGAGAAGTTCATGCCGGGCAAGGGCGCGGGCACCGCCGCAGACGTGAGCCGCCGCGCCGTGAACGGCAGGGCCTACCACGACAAGGTGGCGTCCCTTCCCATCCCGAAGCGCGCAAGCGAGGCCGTGTACGCCGAGAGCCGCCGCATCCTGCGCGACCGCGACGGCACGGGCTACGAACGCATGTCCGTCGTGTCGTGGAAGAAGGGCGAGCGCGTCACCGATACCTTCGGGCACGGCCTGAAGAGCCAGGCGTGCGGCCTGACCGCCAAGCAGGTGGAGGCGTGCAGGCGCACCAAGGGCGGCGTGGTGCTGATCCACAACCACCCCATGAGCTCGCCGCCGTCGTGGACCGACATTCGAACGGTGGCGGAAAACGACTGGGTGCGCAGCTCGGTGGTGGCGTGCCACGATGGTACAATCTACGAAATCAAGGTGAACGACCGCAGCGTCGTGCAAGCGTACGAGGAGCTGCGAGAGCTGGCGAAAAGAGAGTGCCCGAACGCGGGCGGCGATGTTATCGACCAGCTTGCCACCGAAATGCTCTACGAGCGAAACGAGGAAGCGAAATGGTTCAGGCTGACAAAAAAGAAGTGACGCCAGAGGACTGGGTGCTCGTCATAGATGACAGCGCCTCCGAGTCGAAAGCCGCCGAAAAGCTGACCAAAGAAGAGCGCGAGGAGCTTTTCGCCAAGTCCCGCAAGGCGCTGCGCGACGCGGGACTGATGAAGTAGACCAAGCGACAACCGAGTAGACGCACGGCATCAAGGCCGCCCATCACGGGCGGCCTTTTTCTTTTGCCTGGCGACACCTCGGGGAAGATGCGGTCACGCGATGGGGCGGCGACAACATGCCCCGCACGCGACCACGGCGACAACGGTGGGCCATCCAAGCGCGCAGGGAAGCGCGACAACCAAACACGGAAGGAGCAAGCGATGGCTGAAGACAACAAGCCCCAGGAAAACGAGGGCGGCGAAGGCCAGCAGACCGAGCCCCAGAAGGAGGTCGTGTCCTACGCGAAGTACAAGCGCGAAACCGACGAGCACCAGGAGCAGGTGAAGGCCCTCAAGGCCGAGCTGGAGCAGCGCGACAAGCAGATCGAGGAGTTCACCTCCAAGGCGGGCAACGCCGAGGAGCTGCAGGCCGCGCTCGACAAGGCCAAGGCCGACAACGAGGCGTACAAGGCCGACGCCGAGAAGCGCGAGGCCGACATGCGCCGCGACTTCGCCATCGACACCAAGCTGGCGCAGATGGGGGTGCGCAACGCCAAGGCGGCGCGCGCGATCATCCCGAACATCGCCGACGCGAAGCTGGACGAGCAGGGCAACCTAACGGGCATCGACTTCGAGGCCCTGAAGAAGGACAACGCCTACATGTTCACCGACCAGCCCCGCGAGAGCGCGGGCGGCGACCCCAAGGGCGGCGCAGGCTCCGACGGCCTGGCCGACTTCCGCGCAGCTTTCGGACTCACCGACGAATCTTCAAAGGAGTAAATCATGCCAAACAGCATCGAACTGCCCAAGGGCTACGAGAACGTGCTCATGGAGGCGTACCGCAAGGAATCCCTGACCGCAGTGCTTGAGAGCGCCGCGCCGCAGGGCAACATCGCGCAGATGGAGCAGCTGGGCGAGTTCTACTACCCCGTCTACTCCATGGGCGGCCTGGGCGACGTGCAGGCCAACGGGCGACTGCCGCAGAACAGCGGCGCGTCCCTGACTTGGAAGCCCATCAGCGCCAACTACGACCGCGGCACCATCCTGGAAATCGACCAGAAGGTGGACGCCCAGTCCTTCAACCTGGCGTTCGGCAACGCCGCCGCGCACTTCAACCGCACCAAGGTGGTGCCCGAGGGAGACGCGTTCGTGTTCTCCACGCTGTGCGCAGGCACCGGCATCACCAAGGAGCAGAAGACCTACGCCGACGGCGCGGACATGCTCAAGGGCTTGAACGCCGCCATGTGCGACATGGACGAGAAAGAGGTGCCGGAAGAGGGCCGCGTGCTGTTCATCACCCCCACCCTGCTGGGTATGGTGAAGGACCTGGACACCACCAAGTCCCGCGAGGCGCTGGACGGCTTCTCCTCCATCGTGAAGGTGCCGCAGTCCCGCTTCTACAGCGCCATCGACCTTTTGGACGGCACCACCAAGGACGAGGAGATCGGCCACTACAAGAAGGGCACCGGCGCGGTGGACATGAACTTCCTTATCGTCCACAAGGACGCCGTGGTGCTGCGCTGGAACTTCGCGCACGGCAAGGTCATCGACGCCGAAGACAACCAGCAGGGCTTCGGCCACCTGTTCAAGTACCGCAAGTACGGCGTATGCGGCGTGCGCGAGAACCTGGCGCACTACATCACCGCAGGCATGAAGGCCGCGTAGGAAGGAGGCGCGACATGCGCACCGTTGGACTGGTCTTCGAGAAGGAGGCCCCGAAGAAGGCCAAGCCCGCCAAGGGCAAGGCGGAAAAGCCCGAGGCGAAGGCCGCAGACGAGCAGCCCGCCAAGGGCAAGGCGGAAAAGCCCGAGGCGGCCGAGGACGATGGAAACTAGAGCCCCGACCCACGAGGACTACCTGGCAGCCGGGCGCGGGGAGCTGTCCGCCGAGGAGTTCAAGGCGGCGCTCCCCCACGCCACGGCAGCCGTGCGCGACCTGATCTTCCCCAACGAGCCGGACGGCTCCGAGGAGTGGGCGCGCGCGGTCATGGCGGCCTGCGAGGTCGACGCCGCGTACGGATGCTCGGGCGGCATCATGGAGGGCGGCGGCTTCACCGTCGGCTCGTTCTCGTGGAACCCCGGTACCGAAGGGGCCAGCACCTACCGCAGCGACATGGAGGCCGCCGTCCGCCGCGAGCTGCTTGGAACGCCGCTGCTCTACGCGGGCATCGGGGGTACCAGATGATGCGGGTGCCGCGCTCGGCGCGGCCCTCCACCATGTCCGTCAAGGTGCCCAGGGAGGGCGGCTACGGCGGCGAGTTCGAGCAGCCCGTCGAGGTACGCCGCGTGCGCTTCGAGCCCGTCTCGGCGTGGCTCGTGCGCGAGTACGCCCTGGGCGACGGCGCGCAGGGCCTCGTGATAGCGGACGGCGCGGACAGCCCCGGCATGTTCGACGTGCCAGTGGGCAGCCGCGTGAGCATCGACGGGGGCGAGTGGATGAACGTGGCGAGGTGCACGCCCCGCCGCGCGTTCGGCACCCGTCCCCACCACTGGGAACTGGAGGTGAGGTAGCCATGCCCGCAGCAGTTACGGTCGACCTGACCAAGCTCATGAAGCGTTTCAGCGCGAAGGAGCTGGAGGCCAAGCAGGTGAAGTTCGCCATGAGCGTGGCCGAGGACATGAACGCGTTCACGCCAGAGGACACCAAGCGCATGCACAACTCCATGCAGGCCGCCTCCGACTTCAGGCAGGGCCTCGTCATATGGGACGCCGACTACGCCGCCTACGTGCGCGACCTGCCCGACAGCTCCATCAAGCACGGCAAGAACCAGAGGGCCAAGGCCGACTGGCCGAAGGCCGCGAAGGAAGCGCATGGCGAGGACTGGGAACGCCTGGCCGTCGACCTCCTGACCGAGGGGGCGTGACATGGCCCCGGACGTGATGGAGGCGGCGAAGGCCGCCATAGAGGCCCTGGGCTACGGCCCGGTGCTCCTCACCCGCCTGGCCGCCTCGCGCGGCCACGACGACGCGGTGGTGCTGCGGCCCATGCCCACCACCGACGTGGTGCGCCACATGGACGGCACCCGCCGCGTGGGATACGTGCTGCAGGTCATCGTGAAGGACACCTCCGAGGCCAAGGCCATGGGCGACGCCTACGACCTGGCCGACGCGCTGGACGGGGCCGACCTGTCCTCGCCCACAGGCTCCTACGGCTTCACGAGCGCGTCGCTGTACACCGAGCCGCAGGAGATAACGCCGCCCGAGGGCGGGCCGTACCTGTGGGAGTTCCGAATCAAAGCGACCATAACCATAGAGAAGGGATAACGATGGCAAAGAACCAAGACCTGGGCTTCGCGCCCAACTACATGAGCGCGCTGGAGATCGACACCACGCCAGACGCGGCCAGCCCCACGTGGGCCATCTTCTCGCGCGGCATCACCGAGGTGAAGCCGACCACCAACGAGACCACCGAGACCAAGGACTACTACGACGGCTACGGCACCCCCACCGACAAGGTGAAGAGCGTGCAGCCGCAGTACGAGGTCACAGGCGACCGCTGCTACGGCGACCCCGCGCAGGACTTCGTTGCCAGCCTGGCGCTTGAGACCGGCGAGGGCCGCACGGGCCACTTCCGCCACACCGACCCCAACGGCGACGTGGTGGAGGGCGACTGCACCTACCTGGGCCTGACCGTCGGCTCGCAGCAGGGCGCGGCGTCCGACCCCGGCGCGTTCTCCTGCACAATCTCGGGCGCTGGCGCTATGCGCTACATCCCCGCCAACAAGCTCAAGCAGCCCACGGGCGTCACCTGCACCGCGCCGACCGGCCCGGCCGTGGGCAAGTCCATGAAGCTCGCGCCGACCGTCACGCCCGCCGAGGCGAACGCCAAGTGCTTCTTCGCATCGGGCAACACCGACGTGGCCACCGTCGACAGCGACGGCAACGTGACGGGCGTGGCCGCAGGCGAGGCGGTCATCACCGTGCGCTGCGCGTCCAAGCCGAGCATCTGCACGCAGGTGAAGGTCACCGTGGCGTCGAAGTAGCCGCAGGCGACACCAGACATAACCTCCTGGACATGGGGGCGCGGGCTAGTGAGCGGCCCGCGCCCCTTTTCTATGCCCGACGCTCACCGCTCACGAAAGGGGCAGCAAATGGAACTTCTGAAAAACATCCGCGCGTACGAGGACGTGTTCTTCGAGGACCCCGAGGAGAACCCCGACACGCCGCGCTTCCGCGTGTGGTTCGACGACAAGCACATCGAGGAGTACCTGGCCAAGGTCGGCAACGCCATCGACCGCGCGCAGGCCAACGAGCAGATGGCCCGCGAGGCCGACACCCCCGAGAAGGCGGCCGAGGCCAACGCCGCGCAGGCCCGCCTCATGAAGCGCACCATCTCGACGTTCATCGGCACCGAGGGCTGGGAGCAGCTGCTCGCGTGGATGGGCGGCGACGAGGGCCCCATCGCGCCCGAGGAGAACATCCGCATCCTGGGCGAGGTCTTCGCCACGTTCCTCAACATGTTGGCGCGCCACGCGACCAGCGAGCAGCTGATGGCGTGCGGCCTTGCATACAGCGAGCGCGCCGATCAGGTCCAGGCGCTCAACCGCGCCCAGCGCCGCGCCAAGGCCAAGCGCAAGAAGAAGGGCGGCAAGTAATGCTGCCAGCCGCGCTCACGGCCGAGCGGGTGCGGCTGCCCGATGGCACGAGCGCCACGCGCTACCCGTGGAACGGCGAGGAGGTGCTGGTGCGCGACGACGCGCTCACGATCATCCGCGTCATCGAGGTGCTGACCGATGAGGGCAAGTCCGACGACCAGCGCCGGGACGAGTTCCTGGCGCTGTTCTTCGTGGACTGGGCGGACGCGTGGTGCGCATGCGACTACGACGCCGCCGAGTTCGTGCGGATGCGCGACGCGGCGGTATGGGACATGTGCGGACTCGACCTGAGCGGCGACCGCCCGCACGAGACCCCGCTGTGGGACTTGGAGGAGGACGCGGCGCGCATACGCACCAGCTTCCGCCAGGCCTACGGCATCGAGTGGGACGAGGTGCGCGGTCGCATCAGCTTCGCCGAGTTCGTGGCACTCGTGGGCGGCTGCCCGCAGGACACGCCGCTCGGCGCGGCCATCCACTACCGCAACCCGGCGACCAAGCCGAAGCCAACCAAATACAACAGGCAGGAGGTCGAGGCCTGGAACGCCGCCCACAAGGCGTTCGAACTCGGCAAAGGCCGCAGCTCACACGGCTCTGAGGAAGGAAGCGACGCGGCGATGCGCGATGTGTTCGCCGCGCTCAAGAGAGCGACGAGGTGAGCATGGACGGCAACGTCATCATCAAAGCGGTGCTCGACACCGTTGACGTATCCAAGAACATCAAGGCCCTGGAGCGCGACCTCCAGGGCATCTCCTGGAAGAACATAACCGAGGGCGACGAGAAGGCCGCGAAGCTGTCGTCCTCGTTCAAGAAGGCCGGCACGGCCGCCACGGTGACGCTGACCGCGCCCGTGGTGGCCGCCGGCAAGGCCGTATTCGGCGTGGCCAGCGACTACGAGCAGGCCAACGCCCGCATAGCCGCCGCGTTCGGCGTGTCCGGCGAGGAGGCCGAGCGTTTCAGCGGCATAGGCAAGCGCATATACGAGGGTGGCTGGGGCCAGTCCCTGGACGAGGTCAACGATGCGCTGATCCAGTGCAAGTCCACCCTTCGCGACGTGTCCGACGAGGACCTGCAGACCGTCACCACCAACGCACTCATGCTGTCGGACACCTTCGGCGCAGACGTGAACGAGTCCATACGCGGCACCAACGCCCTCATGGAGGGCTTCGGGCTGTCCGCCACCGAGGCCAGCGACCTGCTGACGGCGGGCATGCAGCGCGGCCTGAACTACACCGACGAGCTGGGCGACAACCTGAGCGAATACTCCGTGCGATGGGGCGAGGCGGGAATGAGCGCCAGCGAGTACTTCTCGCTGCTAGAAGCGGGCACGTCCAACGGCGCGTACAACCTGGACAAGGTGGGCGACTACCTCAACGAGTTCCTGACGGCGCTGTCCGACGGCCGCATGGAGGAATCCATCGGCTCGTTCAGCGAGGGCACGCAGGAGGTCTTCGAGAACTTCAAGAACGGCAGCGCCACCGCCGAGGACATGCTGCAGGCGGTGCTGGGCGACCTCACGCAGATGCCAAACGAGTACGACAAGGCCGCGCTGGCCTCCACCCTGTGGTCCTCGCTGGGCGAGGACAATGCCATGGGCATGATCGAGTCCCTGGCGGGCGTGCAGGACAGCTTCGGCGCCGTGGCGGGCGCTGCGCAGCAGGCCCAGGAGGCCGCCTCCGACAGCTTCGCCGTGAAATCGCAGGAGGCCATGCGCGAGCTGCAGGGCTCCATCGAGCCTCTGGGGCAGCCTCTCCTCAACATCGCGACCGGCGTTGCCGGCGTCGTGCGCTCGTTCTCCCAGTGGTTCGCCGGCATCGGCGAGGGCGGCCAGACAGCCGTGCTGGCCATAGCGACCATAGTGGCGGCCATCGGGCCGGTGCTGTCCACCGTCGGCACTATCATCAGCGTGGTGCCGCAAATCGGTGCTGCCTTCTCCGCCGTGGGCAAGGCGGGCACCGCCGCGCTGGGGCTTATAGCCGCGCACCCCGTGATAGCGGCAATAGCGGCCATCATCGCCGCAGTGGTGCGGCTGTGGAACAACTGCGAGGAGTTCCGCGACGCCGTGACCGCCGTGTGGGATGCCGTGTGCGCCGCGTTCCAGGTGGTCGTCGGCGTTGCCGGCGGGGTCGCCGAGTCGATAGGCGCGTTCTTCTCCGGGCTGGGCGCGACGCTCGCGGGCGTGTGGGACGGCATCTGCAACGTTGTGCAGGTGGCCGTGATGCTGCTCGCGGAAATACTCAACCTAGCCATCGAGACGCTGCTCATACCCTGGAACTTCGTCTGGGAGAACTTCGGCGGCGTGCTCACGGCGGCGTGGGACCTCATATGCGGCGCGGTCGGCACGTACATCCAATACGTGAGCGACGTGATAAGCGCGGCCCTTGAGGTGATTCAGGGCGTGTGGGACACGGTGTGGGGTGCCGTCAGCTCAACCGCTTCCAGCGTGTGGGATGCCATCACCTCGGCGATAGGCGCGGCCATCGACGCCATCAGCTCCACCATATCGGCGGTGCTGTCGGCGATACAGGCCGTGTGGGACTCCGTTTGGGGTGCCGTGAGCACCACGGCGTCGAATGTGTGGAACGGCATCAGCTCGACCATATCCGGCATCGTCAACGGCATCCGCGACACCATCTCCAGCGTGTTCAACGCCGCCCGCGACACCGTGGCCGGCATATGGAACTCCATCAAGAGCGCCATCGAGACGCCGATAAACAGCGCCCGCGACACCGTGCGAAACGTAATCGACTCCATCAAGGGGTTCTTCAACTTCTCGTGGTCGCTTCCCCACCTGAAGCTGCCGCACCTGTCCATCTCCGGCGGGTTCAGCATCAATCCGCCGAGCGTTCCGCACTTCGGAATCGACTGGTACGCGAAGGGCGGCGTGTTCAACGGCCCCAGCGTCATCGGCGTAGGCGAGGCCGGTCCAGAGGGTGTCGTGCCGTTCAACGAACGCGGCGCGCGCCCGCTGGCCGAGGGCATCGCCAAGCTGCTCGACGGCAAGGGCGGCGCGGGCCACGGCGACACGAACGTGACAATCAACGTGTACGCGACCGTGCGGGAGGAGGCCGACATAGAGAAAATCTCCCGCCAGATAGCCAAGGAAATCAAACGGCAGGAGTGCTTCGCATGATATACAACGGCTTCGACTTCGCGCCGTGGTTCGACACCCGGCTCGTGACCCGCTCGCTGCTGCCCGAGTACGAAATCGCCACGCGCGACGTGCCCGGGCAGCCCGGCTCGCGCTTCATGCGCGCAGAGCTGAAACCCCTGACGATAGACGTGGCGGCGGCCTGGAGGGCACGCCCCGCCGACGATATGGCGGCCCTTCGCCGCCTCATGGCCTCGCGCCTGCTGTGCCTCAAGGAGGCCGAGCTGTGGCTGGACGACGAGAGGCACCTGGGCCTGCGCTACATGGCCGTGCTGACCTCGCCGGGCGCGCTCGACACGTTGTGGCACACCGGCGAGGCCACGCTGACGTTCACGGCATACGACCCCGTGGCCTACGGGGCCGAGGGGCGCGCAACCGTGTCGGGCACCTCGGGCGTGCAGGTGGGCGGGACGTTCCGCACCTACCCCACCGTGACCGTCAGGCCCGGCGGCAGCACGTCGGCGCTGCGGCTGACGAACATGGGCACGGGCGAGTTCGTGCAGATCGACAAGGCGGTGACGGCATCGAGCGCGGTGGTCATCGACATGGCCGCCCCGCAGGCCACGGTGGACGGCAGCCCCGCGCCCGTGACCTTCGAGAGTGACTTCTTCCCGCTGGAGCCGGGGGCCAACAGCCTCAAGCTGTCCAGCGGCACCGCGACGGTACAGTGGACGGAAAGGTACGTGGGCTGATGATTCTGTGGGCATGCGACCGCTGGGAGGCGTACAAGGGACCCATCAAGACGCTGTTCGAGTGCGAGGACACGCGCGAGGTCAACGGCGAGAACGCCCTGAGCATCACAACGCTGGCGCGCCTGGACAAGGGCGACCGCCTGGTGTGGCGCGACCTCAAGGGCCGCTGGCACGAGAACATCGTGGACGGCGTGGAGGAGGAGCGCGCAAGCGCGGGCATCCTCTACACGTACTACTGCCCGACCTCGGCGCAAATCGAGCTCCTGGGCGACTACCTGGAGGACAAGCGCCCCTACGACGTGAGCGCCTACGCCGCGCTGGCCTCGGCGCTGTCCTCCTCGCGCTGGCAGGTCGGAACCGTGGCCGACCTCGGGCAGGCCGGCACGAACTTCTACCACACCAACGCATGGGCGGCCATCCACGACGTGGCAGACACTTGGGGCGGCGAGCTGTCGTTCGAAATCCAGGTGAGCGGCACCAAGGTGACCGCACGCCGCGTGTGCATGGCCAATCAGGTCGGCGAGGACAACGGCAAGCGTTTCACCTACGCCAAGGACCTCGTGAGCGTCAAGCGCAGCGTGGACGAGGGCAACGTGTGTACCGCCCTGTACGGCTACGGCAAGTCCCTGCAGACCGCCGACGAGGACGGCAACCTGACGGGCGGCTACGATCGCAAGCTGACCTTCGGCGGCGTGAACGGCGGGCAGAACTGGGTGGGGTCGGCCGACGCGCTGGCGCGCTGGGGACGGCCCGACGGCAAGGGCGGCAAGGCGCACGTGTTCGGCGACGTGGAGTTCTCCGACTGCGAGGACGCCGCCGAGCTGAAGAAGCTCACCGAGGCGCAGCTGGCGAAGTCGTGCGTGCCCACCGTGTCCTACACTGTGGACGCCGTGGCGCTTGCGCGCGCCGGCGAGGGCTTCGAGGGCGCGGACGAGGGCGACCTGGTGACCGTGGTGGACAAGGTGTACGACCCGCCGCTGCGCGTGCGCACGCGCATCACCAAGGTGGTGGAGGACCAGCTGCGCCCCGGCGAGGTCACCTACACGTTCGGCAACTACCAGACGGTCGCCGAGCTGATGGCCGCGCAGAAGTCGGCCGCCAAGTCCACCGCCTCGACCATCCGGGCGACCGTGACCGAGGCCGTGAACGCCTCGAACAAGGCATCGACCGGCAAATGGGGCGAGAGCCTGGCGGCCGCCGAGGAGCGCCAGAAGGCGTACACCAAGGAGGTCGGCGGCGCCGCCCAGGACTACACCGACCAGATAAGGGACGAGCTGGACAAGGCCCTCAAGGAGTACGCCGACAACGGGGACACCACGCTGGAGGAGGCGCTGAAGAAGTACTCCGACGACGGCAACCTGGCCCTGGACGAGGTGCTGCGCCTGTACACCGACACGTTGATAGAGCAAAGCGAGAGCGTGCTCAAGCAGATAGACGAGGCCAACAAGAAGTACCTGGAAGGCGTCACGGGCAAGTTGGACGAACGGCTGACGAGCGCCGAGGGCGAGGTGGATGGGCTGCAGAAACAGCTCGACCAGCTGCCGACTGATATCCGCAAGAAGATCGTTGACATGCTCAACAGCGAGGTGAACACCACGGGTGGCTGGGTGTACGAGGAGCCCGGCCAAGGCATCCTGGTGTACGACAAAAAGCCCGAGAGCGCCACCAAGTGCGTCAAGATAGGCGGCGGAATCATCGGCGTGGCCAACTCCAAGTACTCCAGCGGCGCGTGGAAGTGGCGCACGGCCATAACCGGCGACGGCGTGACCGCCGACGAGCTGACCACGGGCCGCATCAAAGGCGGGAACTCGTACTGGGACCTCGACAGCGGGGCCTTCTACCTGCGCGACGGCTCCATCTTCATGACCGACAGCAACGGCAACAGGGTCTATATCAACGCCACCAACGGCTTCCAGATATACGACAAGAACGGCTCCATCATCGCGGGCACCGTGCTGGTGGGCAGCACCTCCATGTTCCGCTGCAACATGGTCGGCACGTCGTCAACCAACTACATCACCACCGGCACGACGACGAACAACCACCCGGGAGCGTCGTTCGTGAACGGATCGACCGAGTACTGCACCATCGAGGCCGTCCACGCGAAGGACAGCCCCACGGCGAGCTCGACCGACGGCGTGGGCATATCCGCCTGCGGCTACGGCTTCCTGGCAGTCAACCGCTACTACCGCCAGACGTGGCTGACGACCCCCTACTACGCGGGCTACATGAGCCATCCCGACGAGCAGCTGTACATGAAGAGCGGCAACAGCAACGCGGGCGGCTCGGCGTACGTGAAGCTGCAGGAGAACTCCAACAACTACGTGTACCTGGATAGCAGCCGCGCAGACATTGGGTCGTCGGGCGCCGCCAGGATACTCGCCCCGAAGTTCGCCATAGGAACCAGTCCGAGCAGCGGCGGCACCTACGGGTACACGGGCTCCACGCAGTTCATCGGGTGCATCACCAACAACGGCAACAACTGGACGTGGGGCACCATCAACGTGGTGAACGGAATCATCACCGGCATGAGCAGCATCACGGGAAACTAGACCAGCGAGAGAGGAAACGGAATGTTCTACCACCTTGTGCAGCAGCCCGAAGCGCCGCAGGCGCTCGACGGTGCGCCGAAGCCGCCCGAGGCGCTTCCGGTGTTCGAGTGCATCAGCGACCCGGCCACGGCGCGGGCCATCGTGGAATCGGAAGACGTGTTCGAGTTCGACGGCAAGGGCGGCTTCACGCTCGTGTCCAGCCCCATGGCCGTCATGGACGCGGAAGGCGGCGAGGCTAACGCCGTGGACTTCTCGGCGCTCACCGACGAGGAGATATGCGGGGTCCACAGAGCGCAGCCCGGCGACATATCGCGGACACTTGCGGCCGAAGGAAAGGAATGAGGCATGGCAACGCACGAGCTTACGCTCAACCTCAAGAAGACCAACATAGCGCCGCCCGTCATCACCGTGCACCAGGGCGACAGCGCCGAGGTCCTGAAGGCCGCCATCTACGACGGCGACAAGAAGGCGGCCCTGACGGGCTGCAAGGTGCACCTCATGGCTGCGAAGCCCGACCACACCTACGTGGAGCAGCAGTTCACTGGCATCAGCGACAACGTGGCCACCGTGACGGTCGACCCCGCCGTCTTCGGCGTGGCCGGGCTGCTCAAGGTGTGCTACGTGCGCGTGCGGAACGCGGCAGGGCTGGACGCCACCACCGAGAACGTCCTGGTGAACGTGCTGCCCTCGGCGAGCGCGTCGGGCGAGATATCCGGCCCGTACGTCGATGCGGTGGAGGCGATCATCGCGAACCTCGAAGGGCAGCTAGCCGACGTGAGCGCGCTGAACGCGCAGATGCAGAAGGCCGAGGCCTCCCGCGCGAGCGCGGAAAACCAGCGCGCCACGAACGAGAAGGCACGCCAGACCGCCGAAACCGAGCGCGCAGAGGCCGAGAAGAAGCGAGCCACGGCGGAAAGCGACCGCGTGACCGAGGCGTCGCAGCTGAAGACGGCCTCGCAAGCCGCCACAGCTGCGGCAAACGGCGCGGCCTCGAACGCCGACGCGGCGGCAAACATCGCCCTGCAGATAGCCAACAGCGTGGCGCAGGGCAGCGCGGGCAGCTCGGACATGGCCAAGCAGAGGCAGCAGATAGCCGACCTGTACGGCAAGCTGGCCGACGCCACGGACGCGTTCATCTACGACGACGGCACCGTGTACTGCCCCGCCTCCAGGGCCAGTGCATCTGGCAGCACCATCACGTTCGGGAGCACCTGCACGGCGTCCGGCACAACCCTCAACCTCAAGTAGAAAGGCAACGAAATGGCACAAGCGAAAACCCTGTCGGTGGGCGGCATCGGCTACGAGGTCATCGACGATACCGCGCGCAGCAACGCGCAGACGGCGCTCAACAACGCCGAGTACAACCGCCAGGGCCAAATCGGCAAGTACGGCGGGCAGAACATCGCCACCATCCTGGCGGGAGAGATCGGCAGCGGCAGCGTGTACGACGCGCTGCACAGGCGAGCCGCCAACGGCAACTTCGCGGGCCTGCGCGTGGGGGACTACATCGACGTGCCGCTGGTAAGCGCGTCGGGCGTGGCGGCCCAGCAGTCCGTGCGCTTCCTCCTGGCGCACTTCGACCCGTACTACTGCTGCGGCGACAGCTCCAAAGGCCACCACATCGCCTTCGTGGCCTCCGCGCCCATCGCCGTGGCCAAGACCGTGACCGGCGTTGCCAACGACAGCTTCCTGATGTGGAACACGACCAACACGAACCAGGGCACCGCCGACCAGAAATGCCCCTACCCCAACAGCAACCTCAAGGCGTGGGAGACGGCCTTCGAGGCGTGCCTGCCCGAGGGCCTGACCAAGTACCTGCTGACCCAGCGCGTCCTGCTTGAGGAGCGTTACAGCGCCAGCGGCGCGCTCAACGACTCCAACTCGTGGAGCTGGCAGGATATCGGCAAGGTGTTCTCGCTGTCCGAGATGGAGGTGTACGGCTGCCCAGTGTGGGGCACCAAGGGCTACAGCGTCGGCTTTGACTGCCAGTGGAACCTGTTCAGGGACACCGCGCACCGAATCAACGGAACTCGGTGCGGTTGGTGGTTGCGTTCCGTCATGGGTGGTTCCTCGTCCTACGTGTGCTACGTCAACTACAACGGCAATGCCAACTACAATTCGGCGACGAACGTCTGGGTTCGCCCCCGCCCCGGCTTCCTCGTCGGCTAGCCAGCCGAGTGCTCTATACTCTGCTTTTAGGCGACCGCCTTGCGCGGTCGCCTCCTGCCCGCGAAGCGGGCCGTTTTTTCCGCCAGTTTCCCCAGGAGGTGCACGTGAGCGGCGTCTACCAGCGCAACCGCGAGGTGTCCGAGTACAAGTTCTTCACACAGGCCATCGCCATCCGCGTGGAGGTTAATAAGCTGATGGCGTCCTCCTCAGTAGTGCCCAAGGCCTACAGGCTGCTGAACGCGGTGCCGACCGTGGAGACGGCGCGCAGCATCGTGTACAACGTCAACCGCGCCGACTGCTTCTATCCCAACAGCTCGTTCAACGCGCTGGAGAGGAAACGCTACCTGACGCTGGCCATAGCGGACTGCGAGCAGCTGATGCTGGACATGCAGTGCCTCATGGATATCGGCCTGCCGGTGAACGCCAACCGCTTCGAGGAGCTGGCGGCCATGGTCGAGGAGGAGATCAGGCTGCTGAAGGGCGCGCGCAAGAACGTGCGCGTGACGGACAAGAAGTCCACCGAGGAGCGCATAGCCGAGGCCGAGGCCGAGCTAGAGCGCCTGCGTTCGCTATAATGGGCGGCGGTCGCGCCTTGTTTATCGGTACAATTGGTGGTTGCGTTCCGTCATGGGTGGTTCCTCGTCCAACGTGTGCTACGTCAACAACAACGGCAATGCCAACTACAATTCGGCGACGAACGTCTGGGTTCGCCCCCGCCCCGGATTCCCTTACTGCCAGACCGAGTAGGCCCCAGGGCCGAAAGCAGAGCGCGGAGAGGAAGGAAGGCGCGACCATCGGGCATGCGCCCGTAAATACGCACCCCGCGAGGGTGGCCGGACGCTGCTTGCATGGCGCGGCGCTCCGTGGCTTCGCCGCGTTTCATGGCCATACCTCAAGCGGCTGTCAGAGCCACATTGCAAGCCGTGCGGGGTGCTCTCTATGAACTCAGAGCAAAGAAGGGCCGCACGCCGCAAGCGCCGCGAGGAGAAGCGGGCCAAGGCAAAGGCCGAGCGCGTCAAGGCGTGCACGCTTGAGACCGTGGCCGACCTCAACAGCCTGTGCAAGGCTTCAAAGCAGGCCGCGCGGGGCGTCATGTGGAAGTCGTCCACGCAGAGGTACATGAGAAGCTACCTGCGCAACGCCGTCCTGTCCCGCCGCGACCTTTTGGAGGGCCGCGACATATGCCGGGGCTTCATACGGTTCGACCTATGGGAGCGCGGCAAGCTGAGGCATATCAGCGCCGTGCACTTTCCCGAGCGCGTGGTGCAGAAGTCGCTGTCGCAGAACGCACTCGTGCCCGCGATCGTGCCCACCCTCATAGCCGCGAACTCCGCGAACATCAAGGGGCGCGGCACCGACTACGCCCTGAAGCTGCTCAAGCGCCACCTGGCCGACCACTGGAGGCGGCACGGCCGCGAGGGCTACATCCTCCTGGGCGACTTCTCCGACTACTTCGCGCGCATAGCGCACCAACCCGTCAAAGACCAGGTGGCCTCCGCGCTGCTAGATCCGCGCGTGGTCGCCTTGGAGCACCGCCTGATAGACGCGCAGGGCGATGTGGGCCTGGGGCTGGGCAGCGAGCCGAACCAGATATGCGCCGTGGCCCACCCCAACTGCATCGACCACTATGTGACCGAGATGCTGCGCCCCGAGTCTTACGGGCGCTACATGGACGACTTCTACCTGATACACGAGTCCAAGGACTACTTGCAGGTGTGCCTGCTGCTGATAGAGGGCAAATGCGCCGAGCTGGGCATCGAGCTGAACCCGCGCAAGACGCGCGTGGTGAAGCTCACGCGCGGGTTCACGTGGCTGAAGAAGCGCATCTTCTACACGGAGACGGGCCGCATAGTCGTGAAGCCGTGCCGAGACTCCATAACGCGGGAGCGCCGCAAGCTCAAGAAGATGGCCCGCATGGTCGCCGATGGCATCATGACCCCCGAGCAGGTGGAGCAGAGCTACCAGAGCTGGCGCGGAGGCATGAATCGGCTGGACGCGCACCGCAGCGTGCGGGCCATGGACGCGCTGTACCGCAGCCTGTTCGGAAATCCCGCGGGGGGTTGCTCAATGCAATCCAAACCTGGAGGCGACACGGATGGGAACATGCCCCTACCCTAGCAACGGAAGGAGCGACCCATGACGGAACAGGAAATCGCCGGGGGGATCAACGGCTACAAACAGCAGCTTGAGCAGAGCGACTACAAGGTCATGAAGGCGGTGGAGCGCATCTTCTCCGCATCGTCCATCACCGACCTGCTCTCGGCCATCGCCGCAGCTGCCAAGGAGGTGGCCGAGATCATCTCGCAGCGCCAGACGTGGCGCGACCGCATCAACGAGCTGGAAGCCATGGAGCCCGACCAGCCGGAAGCGCCGCAGGAGTAGCGAGCGCCCCTTCGGGGGCGCTTTTCTTTTGCCCGGCGACACCTCGCGGACAATCGCGGCAGCGATTCGAGGAGGTGAGAAAACGAATGACCGACGTGCTGGAAATCTTCGCGCCGTACGGCCCAGGATCGCTTTTCGGCGCGCTGCTCGTCCTGGTGGTCCTGTACTTCGGCAAGCAGTTCCTCGAAGAGTTCAAGGCCCAAAACGAGCGCAAGGCGAACATCGACCTCAAGCGCGAGAAGCGAAAGCAGGACGAGGTGAACGAGCGGGCGCAGCGCGACCGCGAGCGCAGTCAGATGGAGGGCCGCATCGCCGCGCAGATGGAGCGCAGCAATGCGCTGATGGAGGCCATGAAGGCGCTCATGGAGTCCGTCGTGACCTCCAACGAGGTGCTGCACGCCGACCTGGCGAACAGCCAGGCGCGCAGCCAGGGCATGGCGGCGAAGGTCGACCACATCGCCGACCGCGTCGACCTGCTCTACAAGGAATCGGCTCGATAGAAAGGAATCCGAAATGACAGAAATGCAAGCAATCGCAGCCATCGTGCTGTCTTTCGCCGTGCCGTTCGCGGTGCAGCTGATCAAGACCGAGGCCATGACCGGCAAGGCCGCGCGCATCTTGGCGCTGGGCTGCTCGCTCCTGGCGGGCGTCGTGACCGGCTTCGTGGGCGGCGTGCCCGCAGACCCGGGCGCATGGGTAACGTGCGCCTTCGCCGTGGTAGGCGGCGTGCAGGCGGCCTACACGCTGTTCAAGTCGGTAGGCATCACATCCAAGTGGCTCGACGCCCTGCTGGGCGTGACCGTAGGCGGGAAGGAGTAGGCAATGGCTAAACTGTTCATCATCTGCGGCCACGGCGCTGGCGACCCCGGCTGCTGCGCAGGCGGCTACACCGAGGCCGAGCGCGTTCGCGCCCTGGGCCAGCGAATCAAGGAACTGGGCGGTTCCGAGGTCGAGCTGGGCGATACGTCCCGCAACTGGTACGCCGACGGCGGGCTTAACCGCCTGAGCACCGACGCGCCAGTGGTGGAGCTGCACATGGACGCCAGCGGCATCGCCACGGCCCACGGCGCGCACGTCATCATCAAGGAGGGCTTTGAGCCTGACGAGTACGACAATGCGCTGGCCGACAAGCTGGCGGCGTTCATGCCCGGGCGCTCCGAGAAGCTGGTGCGCCGTTCCGACCTCGCGAACCCGAACCGAGCCGCCGCGCGCGGCATCAACTACCGCCTGTGCGAGAACGGCTTCATCGACAACGACGGCGACCGCGAGAAGTTCAACGGCAACCTGGACGAGCTGGCGCGCATCTACCTGGAATGCTTCGGCATCACTGCTGGAAGCGCCCCCGCAGCCGTCCCGCAGCCGCAGCCTGCGCAGCAGGAAACGACCGAGAACTTTGGCGGCACCTACCGCTGCACTGTGGACTACCTGCGCGTGCGCGACGCCCCCGGCCTGGGCGGCACCGAGGTGGCGCACTATTCCAGCGGCGAGACCGTGACGCTGGATAACTGGTACAAGATCGCCGACGGCTACGTGTGGGGCCGATACACGGGCTACAGCGGCGCAACGCGCTACATCGCCGTGGGCAAGGCCACGGGCAAGCCAGAGGCCGACGACTATCTGGTGAAGGTGGGATAGGCCATGCCGTACCCGAGCCCCGCAGACGAGGAGCGCAACGGCGGGTGCGGCCCCATCCTCGCGGCGGTCGTCCTGCTGTTCATCGTTCTGGCCGCCGCCAGCTGCGCGTCGCAGGCCATGGGAGCGCAGGACATGACCGTGAGGCCAGCCCGCACGGACGGCCCCATATACGACCTGCCCGAGGGCATCGGCCAGGAAATCGTGTGCGACGAGCACAACCGCGAGTACCTGCTGCTTACCACCGAGCAGGGCGGCGTGTTCCTCATGCCGTACATGGACGAGGACGGCGAGCAGGAGATCATGCCGCAGGCCTAGAACGCAAAGAAGCCGCCCCGTATGGAGCGGCTTCTTTCTATCTGACGAGCAATACGAACGCCCGCCTAACGACGAACACGCGTATGTGTTCGCCTACTGAACAGTTGGTGGAGGCGCGGAGAATCGAACTCCGGTCCACGAAAGCCCCCTGATTGGCATCTCCAAGCTCAGTCGCTGGTTTAGTCTCGGACGCCTTGCGCGCAGCGACACGCTCGCGACGTCCTAACCGGTTCGGTCTTAGCCCGCGCCATACCGATTACGTGCGCAGGAGCATTCCCCTAAGATGACGTCGCGCCGGTGTCGGGGAAATCACCGGGTTGACGCGCCGCTATAAACTAAGCAGCGAGAGCCATAGGCTCAAAAGAAGAGTTGTTGTCAATTCAATTTGACGGTACCCCTGTTTAACGAGGCGAGGAGACCTCGGCTTGCTTCCTCTCTCAGAGCTATCGTGTCGAAACCAGTCGCCCCCGAATGTTGGGAAAGTCTGGATGGTATCGGGCCTGCAAACACCCGATAACCGTCGACTTTTCAAAGAACACGCGAGGTGAGCCCCGCTTGTGGATAGCTATCTTACCACGTTCTAAAGGCAGACAGCTGCTCTATGCACGAGCTGTGAAGACCCTAATGTGCACCATACTTCGCACTTTTGTTACCGATCGCGTCACGTATATTTTCGCCAAGCAAAATTGACCCGTCGAAAGGACCGTTATGGATACCAAGCAGCAACTCGTCAATGCCCTCGCAGGCCTGGGCTCAACCATTACCGAAGCTATGGATGTCATCGAAGGCTTTGTCCCCTGCGGACATCCCGCCCTCACGGTTTCGAACGCCCTTGTTGCGCTGGACGCTGACGATGATGCAGCACTCGCCCAGCAGCTTGAGACCGTCGAGGGCTTTATCGACCACGTGAGTGAGAACCGCGGCGTGGCCGCCTACCACGGCATCGAGGTCGAGCTCGCGGGTCCCAAAGCCGATCTGCTCGCAGCAATCCGCGAGGTAGGCGCCCTTATGCAGACCGCAGGCGTCAAGAACACCCAGGTCAACGAGTGGGTCTACCGCAGTCTGGCAGCACTCGACAGCTCCGACGAAAAGGCAGCCGAGCAGCTCGCAGAAAGTCCCGCCATCAAGGCCGAGCTTTTGTAAATAGCAGACGCGGGCCCCTTGGCGCATCGTCGTCCAAGGGGCCCGCGAACAGCTCGCGTCAACCGATAGCCGTGCCGCCGCGTTTGGCCAAAGCAAGAATCGGCATCATTTGACGAGGTGTCTTTGCTGCAAGATTGGCATGTTCGAGCAGTTTTCGATCGTTGGTCACCAAGTAATCAACCTGGGCGCGTTTGCATGCGGCGAGTACCAAGTTGTCCTCGTAATCGCGATGGAGCGCTAAGTATTTGTCGGCCAGCCAAAGGTCCGACGCATCTGCACCCACGGCCGTGGCGTTTTCGGTCATGTTCCGAACAAACGCCAGCGCCGCATCGCCAATCGCGCGGGCAGAAGCCTCGCCGAGCGCTCCCCCGCTGGCAAGAACGCTGCGCTTCAGTTCGTGCTGTACAACATACAGTACGTCCTTGGCGATATGCACCGGAAAGAACAGCAATGCCCCCGCCTCCGTCGTCTGCCCAATAAACGCGCGTGCGGCAAGCGACTCGGCATGGTCGGCGCAAAACGAATCAACCCATACGTTGGCATCCAAATGCAAAAGACCTGCGCCCGGACGACACCGATGCCGTCTGGGCGCAGGCCAGATAACGTGGGCAAACACGTCTGCTAACGCAGGTACGCTTGTGAGTTGCCCAAGCTGTAGGCGATTGTCGAGCCGTTGTGCAGCAGTGATGACGTCTGCGGAGTGATCATGCCGGTAATGCCCAGCGCCAACAGCGCCGAGTTGGTGAGCATCACCTTGGAATACGAACTCGTCAGACGGTCGATAAGCCCCTGGCTCATGCGGCGCAGGCGCACGATTGCGGCCAGATCTGTATCGGTCAGGATGATATCGGCGACCTCCTTGGCGATGTCGCTTCCACCGCCCATGGCCAGACCCACATCGGCCAGGCCCAGCGCCGGTGAGTCGTTGACGCCGTCGCCCACCATGGCAACGTGGCGCCCCTCGCGCTTAATCCGTTCCACATAGGCGTACTTGTCCTCGGGCAGCAGCTCGGCCTTAAACTCGTCGACCCCTGCCTCGCGAGCAATACGCTCGGCCGTGCGCTCCGAATCGCCCGTGAGCATAACGACATGCTTGACGCCCAGCGCGTGCAGGTCGGCGATGGCCTCACGGACCCCGGCCTTGAGCGGATCCTCGATGCCGAGCACGCCGACGACCTTGCCATCGACCGCCAGATACAGCGGCGACAGGCCCTGCATCTGGGACCCTATGCGCTCCTTAATGTCGGAATCGAGCTGCGCGCTCTCGTCCTCAAATACAAAGTGCGCGGAACCGATGATGGCGCGACGCCCCTCGATGGACGAAGCGATGCCGTGCGCCACGATGTACTCGACGGCGGCATGGCGCTCGCGGTGCTCGAGCCCGCGCTCACGGGCAGCGTTAACCACGGCGCGCGCCACCGGATGCGGGAAATGCTCCTCCAGGCAGGCAGAAAGGCGCAGGACCTCGTCCTCACTCCAGCCATCGGTGGTGAGCACGCAGGCAAGACGCGGCTGTGCCTCGGTGAGCGTGCCGGTCTTATCAAACACAATGGTGTCGGCCTTGGCAAACGACTCAAAGTACTTGGCGCCCTTGACCATGACGCCCATCTTGGCAGCATCGCTCATGGCAGTCATGACGGCAACGGAACCCGTGAGTTTGAGTGCGCACGAGTAGTCGACCATCAGTGCCGCCGAGGTCTTGATAAGGCTGCGCGTGGTAAGCGCGACCAGACCCGCAAGCAGGAAGTTCCACGGAACGATCTTGTTGGCGAGGTCTTCCATGTGCGACTGGCCCTCGGACTTGAGCGAGTCGGCCGTCTGCACGAGCGAGACGATCGAGCGCAGCTTGGTCTGCGCCGTGTTGGCGCGCACGCGCACCAAGATGCTGCCGTCTTCCACGACGGTACCGGCGAACACGTCGTCGCCCACGCTGCGCTCGACGGCCAGCGGCTCGCCGGTCAGGGTCGCCTGGTTGACCATAGCGCTCCCCTGCTCGACAACACCGTCGATGCAGATGGACATGCCAGTGCGCACGGCGACCAGATCGCCGGGCTCAAGCTCGGTGGCGGCAACGCTTACCTCGGTGTCACCAACCACTTTTTGCGCCTTGTCGGGCACATCGAGCAGCGAGTTGATGAGCTCGTTTTCGCTCATGGCGCGGGTGTAGTCCTCGAGCAGCTCGCCCACGTTGAGCAGGAACATCGTCTGGCCCGCGGTGTCGACGTCACGTTTGACAAACGAGATACCGATGGCCGAAGCGTCGAGCACGGGAACGGTCAGGCGCGGCTGCGCGAGCTCACGGAGGGCGGCGCGCAAAAATGCCATGTAACCGGCCACGACAAACACCGCACGCAGTGGCGTGGGCAAAAACCAGCGACGTGCGTAATGGGCACCGACGAGTGTCGCCAGGTCCATAACGAGTTTGTGCTTGCGCGGCTCAAGCTGCATCACGTAACCCGTCTTTGCGTCGGCAATGGCCTGAGCGTCGAGCGCACCGACGGCGGCCAGCACGGCATCGCGACGTGGCTCGTCGTATTCGAGCGCCATCTGGCCGATGCGGCCGTAGACGCACACCTTGCGCACACCGTCGATTTCGCCGCTGAGCTTTAGAAGCGCATCGAGATCGCTCTCTGGCACAGGACCCGCCAACTGAAGGCGGGTCCTGCCGGGGATCTCGCTGATAATCGAGAATCTCATAGTTTGTGCCTGGGAGCGCTACTCGGCTGCGTTGTCCGCGGTGGCCTCGCTCTGGGTGATGTAGGCCGCCTCGGCAACCATGTCGTCGACATTAGCCTTGGCCTGCTCGACCATGTCCTGGTAGCCGTTCTTGATACGCATGCCGCACGCGATACCCTGCACGCAGGCATTCTTTACCGGAGCGCTGGTGAGCAGCTTGATGCCGGCCGTACCGAGCAGAAAACCGCCACCGACAAGCAGGGTGTTAAACGTCGACTTCTTCATGTTGCTTCTCCCTTTTGCCGCATTGGACGCGGCATGGTGCCTCAGCACCCGAGTAAACAAGTTTGCTCGAGCACGCTTTTGAAATATCTCAATTTTATCTAACTATCTAGGTCAGCCATGGCTAACCTTTTGAAAATTAACGATGCGGAGTAACCGATTGTCAATGTGACAAAGGGACTATCCCTTTGTCACATTCTTACAGCTGCCAGGTAGCTGCTTCCTTTTGCAGCGCCACCATGCGGGCGAATTCTCCACCTGCCGCCTTGAGCTGCGCCGGAGTGCCCTGCTCGGCAACCACACCATCCTTGAGTACAACGATTTTGTCGGCATTTTCTACCGTACGCATACGGTGGGCAATAACGATAACCGTCTTACCTGTAAGCAGACGGGAGAGTGCCTGCTGTACCACGGTCTCGTTCTCCACATCCAAACTCGCCGTCGCCTCGTCCAACAGCACGATAGGCGCGTCTTTGAGCAGCGCGCGGGCGATGGAAATGCGCTGGCGCTCTCCGCCGGACAGCTTGGAGCCGTTCTCGCCAATCATCGTGCCATAGCCCTGCGGCATGCGGCTCACAAACTCGTCGCAGTTGGCGGCACGCGCGGCAGCAAGCACTTCCTCATCGGTGGCATCACGACGCCCGAGGCGGATGTTTCCCATCACCGTGTCGTCAAAGAGCAGCACGTCTTGGAACACAATGGCGTAATCACGCAGCAGTACCTCGGGATCGACGCTTGCAACATCCACACCGCCCACGGTAACCTTGCCCGCGGTGGCATCCCAAAAGCGCGCGGCAAGGCGGCTCACCGTGGACTTACCGGAACCCGAAGGACCGACCAGCGCCGTAACTTCGCCTTCCTTGGCGGTAAAGCTCACATCGGTAAGAACTTTCTCGCCGGCGCGGCCGTCCTCGCCCGCACCATAGCCAAATGCCACGTGATCGAACACCACATCGTGGCCCACGGGCTCAAATTTCTCGCTACCCCGCGCCACAGGCTCTTCCATGATGGAACGCATGCGCTTGGCAGACGACTCGGCGGCAAACAGCTCGGACATTAACATTAACGCCTGGTCAAAGGGTGCATAGATACGGCTCACCATAAGCAGGAAGGCAAACATCACCAAAAAGTCGACCTGGCCGGAGGCGACCATCGCAGCGCCCGTGACCAACGTGGTGGCAATCCCCAGGCGCAGGATGGCAAAGGCGGAGTTGACCAAAAGCCCGTTGGCGAGCTCGCCTTTGGTGGTCTCGCGCTCCTCGGCATCGATCACGGCGTTGAGTCCCTCAAGATAATGGGCCTCCTGGTTGGTGGCGCGGATCTCGCGCACGCAGTCGAGCGTCTCCTGGATCGCCTCGGTGACCTTGACCTTCTCGGCGCGCACGCGGTCGAACACCGGGGTCATGGGCCCGCGTGTCAGATACAGCACGGCAAAGGCCACGGGCACGCTCCAAAACGCCGCAATCGCCAGCTGCCAGCAAAAGAACAGCGACGCCACGAACACGATGGCACTTGCGATGATGGCACCCCAAAGCTCTCCCAGCACATGACTG
Organism: Collinsella sp.; assembly: GCA_019419605.1. Taxonomy (GTDB): domain Bacteria; phylum Actinomycetota; class Coriobacteriia; order Coriobacteriales; family Coriobacteriaceae; genus Collinsella. The sequence continues at coordinate 105,532 of DXZP01000002.1, read as the reverse complement.
TAGGCATGCTCCATAGTCTGAACGTCGCCCATGATGGTTTCGGTTAGATCGGCCAGATCACGACGGCCGAAAAACGACAACGGCAGTTTGCGCAAGCGCTCGGCAATCCCCATGCGCTGCTTGCCGCATTCCTCGTAAAAGATGCAGTAGGTGTAGTAATACTGCTGCCAGTTAGAGGCAAAGAGCATCACGAAAAAGACCAGGAGACCGCCCACGATAGGCAGTGCACTCGGCAGATCGGCCCCACTGGCGAGATGCTCGACAAAGCCGGCCATGACCAGGAATAAAAAGCCCATGCCGGCCATGGTAATGAGATTGGTGAGCGTGGTCCAGAAAATGCCGCGTTTTACGCCGGCGATGCCTTTATCGGATAGGAAATACTTCTTTTGGAATGAGGCGAACATTTATGCCTCGCCTCCCTTCGTGACGGCGGCATCCGCGGTCGCTGCAGTGATTTTCCAGCTCGCGGCCAGTTCGTATTCGGCCCACATCTTGGCGTATAGACCCTTTTGGGACAGCAGCTCGGCATGGGTGCCGGCCTCCTGCACGCTGCCCTGGTTGAGCACCACGATTTGGTCTGCGCCCACTACAGTCGAGAGTCGGTGCGCGATCATAATGACCGTGCGACCCGCCGCCAGCTTGCTAAAGGCGCGCTGGATGAGCGCCTCGTTCTCGGGGTCGGCAAACGCTGTGGCCTCATCGAGCACCACGATAGGCGCGTCTTTAAGGATTGCGCGGGCGAGTGCCACGCGCTGGACCTCGCCACCCGAAAGGTACGCCCCGCCGGCGCCGAGCATGGTGTCGATGCCCTGCGGGAGCTTGGCCACGATATCGTCGCACTGGGCCGCGGAGAGGGCCGCGCGCACTTCGTCGTCAGTGGCTCCAGGCTTGGAGGCGCGCACGTTGTCGGCAAGTGTTTGTCGGAACAGCTGGTTGGTCTGAAACACGAAGGCAACCTGGTCCATAAGCTCGTGGGGATCCATGTCGCGAACGTCTACGCCGCCTACGAGCACGCGACCCGCGGAAACATCCCAAAAACGCGGGATCAGGCTTGCGCAGGTTGACTTACCGCCGCCCGAGGGACCAACCAACGCAAGGGTGCTACCTGCGGGAACGCTAAAGCTCACATGATCGACGGCAGGTGCCTCGGCACCCCCGTAGGTAAAGCTCACGTCCTCAAAGCGCACATCGCTACCAACAGGATGCTTGGGCTGGGCAGGCACGGAGAGCTGCTTGGAATCCATAACGCTTCGGATACGCGCCAGCGAATCGGCACTCATCTGAGACGCCTCGCCCACAAACATAAGCTTGGTCATGGCCGTCGGCACCACGGCCGAAAAGATCGCGTAAAACGTGAAGTTGGTCATAAAATGCGCGAAGTCCGTCTCACCCGGCGCCAACAGCAACGCCACGGGCAAAAGAAATGCCACGAGGCCATTGAGCGCGGTAAGGTTGAGCACCTGCGGGCCTCGGCAGAATGTACCCGCATAGTTTTGCGCCATGTCGGCGTATTCGGCGATTGCATCGTGGAACGCCTTAAAGGAGTAGACCGTCTGCTGGAACACCTTGACCACGGGGATACCGCGAACGTATTCGGTGCCGGTCTTGTTCATCTTGACCAGCGCGCCCATGTAGGCCTTCATAAACTCGGCGCCCTTGCCGCTCATCATGGTGGCCATGGCGCAAAACGAAACGGCCACCGAAATGAGGCACGCCGCGCCCAAGCGCCAATCGAGGGCGAAAAGCAGCACGAGCAAGCCCACGACCATGGCGGCGGCGCCTGCGATATCGGGCAGCATGTGTGCGAGCAAAGTCTCTGTGGAAGCGGCGCATCCGTCTACGATACGGCGCAGCTCACCGGTGGCGTGTGTGTCAAAGTAGCCAAGCGGCAGCTTAAGCAGGTGCTCGCTCGTAGTCTTGCGAATATTGGACGCGCAGCGAAACGCAGACAGGTGCGTGCACATGAGCCCCACGAAATAGACCACGATGCTTGCCAGCGCAAACCCCACGGCCCACCAGCCATACGTCGCGATGCCGCAGGCTTCGCTCCAGTTAGGTGCCACGGCGATCAGATCGCGCGCGACAAGCCAAATGCACACGAACGGGCCAAAGCTCAGCAGCTGCGAGAGCGCCGAGAGAGCCATGCCCAAATACGTTAGGAATTTGCGGTCGCCGGCATATGCAAGCAGCTCGCCGATACCGCCGCCTTCCCTTTTTGACCCCTTTGCCATGAGATTCCCTTCTAACGGCTTGAGAGTTAACCGTAATGAACTTATCATTGATGTGTTGGCCAAGGCTCACAATCGAGCCAGGCGTGGACGTTTCTGTAAAGGAAAGGGACGCTTTTGCAAATACGGCGGGCAGCGACCGACATAACCGAGCTCTACGCACCGCAGTTTGAGCAGTTTGGCCTGGAGCTTACCGGCAAGGGCGCCGTCTTTACCGGCGAGGTGGCAAACGATCGGGCGCACGGACGCGCATGGATCATGCCCCTTTCCCCCACCTGCATCGTCATGGAGCATTTCATTACCCCGACACACAACATGCTCTTGGCCGAGTACACACCCGAACCGTACGCGTGCGTGAGCGAGGTCAGCGCGCCCACACTTACATGCATGCCCGAGGCTGGCATAACGCCCGCGAACCTTAAACCATTGCATGGACCGTGGCCAAACAATGCCGTTTGCAGCTTTATCCAAGATAGCTGTGGCGAGGAATTAAGCCCGCTGTTTGCGGGGGAGCTTTATCACTCGCGCTCGGTGCTCTTTTTGCCTGGATATTTTGACGAACTGGAGCACCGCTATCCCACCGAGTTCGCGGGAATCTTTGAGGCGTTTGCCGAGCCATGGCACGAGGAAGCGACGTCTGCCATCTGCCACACACTACGCCGAATCAACGAGGACCGCGCTCGCGCCGTAGGCGGGCATGTCTATATGCAGGGCATCGTGGAGACCATGGTCGCGGAGCTCGCCTGTTCGCGCGCGGCCCACAAGCAGGCGCGGCAGGCGGCAGACACACGCGTCAGCATAACCATTGCCGAAGAAGCAACGGCAATGATTGAGCGCGCGCTCGACAAAGGCAGACGTGTGGGTATCAACGAGGTGGCCGAGAGGCTCTACACAAGCCGCTCCAAGCTATGCGCCACCTTTAAGGCCCAAACCGGCGAGTCCCTGGGTGCCTACATTCGCAGACGCCGTATGGAGCGAGCACAGGACCTTTTGGCCGATAGCTCGCTCACGATAGCGCAGGTCGCAGAGCGTCTAGGCTACCCTCAGCAGGCCGCCTTCGCCCAAGCCTTCAAGCAACACACCGGCACCACCCCCACCACCTGGCGCTCCCAACATCAATAAAAAGACGGCAAAGGGACAGCCCCATGAGTTCCACACGCAATGTGACAAAGGGACTGTCCTTTTGTCACATTTACAAAAATGGGCGCGCCAACGGCGCGCCCATTCACTCTATTCAATTCAGCCCGTCTGACCCGAACGGCCGAGTCGTCTGGCCGGGGAAGCCCCGAGTCGCCGGGGTGTTTGCTCCAAATGAGTTCCGCATGCAAAGAAGGCCACTAAATGTGGCCTTCGTCTTGCATAGGACTGTTTGAAATTTGGAGGAAATACCCCGGCGACTCGGGGCTTCCCCGGCCTCGCAGCTACGAGAGCGACGTTCTCAGCAACTCGTTGAAGAGCTTCGGGTTGCCCTTGCCGCGGCTCGCCTTCATGCACTGGCCCACCAAAAAGCCGATGACCTTCTGGTTGCCGTCACGATACTGCTGTGCCTGATCGGCACAGTTTGCCAGCACCTCGTCCACGATCGGCTGCAGCGCGCCGGCATCGCTCACCTGACGCATACCGCGCTCGTCGACGATCTTATTGGGGTCGTCGCCGGTCTGGGCCATGGCCTCAAAGACCTCGTGCGCCTGGTTGGAGCTGATGGCGTCGGTCGCCAGCAGCTTAGCCAGCGCTGCCACCTGAGCCGGCGCGATGCCGGACTCGGCGAGCGACACACCCGCTCCCTTAAGGTAGGCGATCATCTCGTTGACCAGCAGGTTTGCGACCGTCTGGGCCTCCTTGCCAGCCATACCGGCAGCGGCGGCCTCAAAGAACTCGGCAAACTCCGGGTCGCCGGCAATCTGCTCGGCGTCGGCCGTCTTAATGCCAAAGTCGGTCTCAAAACGAGCGCGCTTGGCATCGGGCAGCTCGGGGATCTCGCCACGGCAACGATCGATAAACTCGTCGTCCAGGTCGAACGGCGCCAAGTCGGGATCGGGGAACAGACGATAGTCGTCGGCCGTTTCCTTCACACGCATGACCACGGTGCGCTTGCGGCTGGGCTCCCAGTGGCGGGTCTCCTGATAGATGATTCCGCCCTCCTCGAGCACCTCGGCCTGACGGCAGATCTCGTAGGCAAGGCCGTCATGCAGGCTCTTAAACGAGTTGAGGTTCTTGAGCTCGGTCTTGGTACCCAGCTTGGTCTCGCCGCGGCGGCGCAGCGACACGTTGCCATCGCAGCGCATGGAACCCTTCTCCATGGAGCAGTCCGAAATGCCCAGCGTCACAAAGATGCGGCGGAGCTTCTCCATAAACAGGCGAGCCTCCTCGGGCGTGCGCAGGTCGGGCTCGGTGACGAGCTCGATCAGCGGCGTGCCGCAGCGGTTGTAGTCGACGAGCGACTCGGCCGCGGCGGTAATGCGGCCCTCGGCGCCGCCCACGTGAACCATCTTGGCGGCGTCCTCCTCCATGTGGATGCGCAGGATGCGGATGGGCACCGTGTAGGAACCGTCCTCGCGACGCTCGGGCATCTGCAAGTTGGACGCGTCATAGCTGGCCAGGTGGCCGGCGCGCTGGTTGCCCTCGCGCATGGTCGACGTCATGGACGTGGACAAGCCCTCGGCGTTGGCCGAGGCGCTCGCCAGGCTCTGGGCCTCGGCCTCGCCAAACGCGCATTCGGGGCGCTCGGCGGCACCGCGACCGGTCACATCCAGATCAAGGTGACCGTACATGGCAAAGGCGACCGGACCCTGCGTGGTCTGGAAGTTCTTGGCCATATCGGGATAGAAGTAGTGCTTGCGGTAGAACATCGAGTGGCGCTGGATCTCGCAGTTGGTGGCGAGACCGGCCTTGACGATGCTCTCGATAGCGCGCTTGTTGGGCACCGGCAGGGCGCCGGGCAGGCCCAGGCACACCGGGCACACGTTGGCGTTGGGCTCGTCATCGTGGCTGAGCTTGCAGTTGCAGAACATCTTGGTATCGAGTGCGGTGAGCTCGGTGTGGATCTCCAGGCCGATCACGGCCTCCCAATCCTGCAGGACCTCGGAAAGCTCCTTCATTACAGCTCGCCTCCCTTCCCGGCAAAATCGGGCGCGACGGAAAGCGCGGGCGCTCCCGTGGCGGCATCGGCAAAGCCGCGCTCCAGGGCGCGGGCAAACGTGAGCAGCTGACGGTCCTTAAAGGCAGGCCCCACCAGCTGGGCAGAAACGGGCAGATGAGTATCCTCGCCCAGGCCCAGCGGCACCGAGATACCACCGTTGCCGCAGATGTTGAGCGAAATGGTGTACAGGTCCGAAAGGTACATCTGCGTGGGGTCGCTAATCTCGCCAAACTTAAAAGCCGTGCGCGGCGAGGCGGGCATGAGGATGGTGTCCACCTTGGCATACGCGGCGTCGTAGTCCTGCGTGATGAGCGTGCGGGCCTTTTGCGCGGCGTAGTAGTACTTGTCGTACACGCCCGAGCTCAGCAGGTAGGCGCCGAGCATCTGACGGCGCTTGGCCTCGGCGCCAAAGCCGTGGGCGCGCGACAGCGAGCTCTGGTCGGACAGGTTGGCGCAGCCCTCCTCCTGATAGCCGTAGCGAATGCCGTCGAAGCGGGCCAGGTTGGAGAACGCCTCGGCCGGGCCGATGACGTAGTAGGCGGCGATGGCGGCATCCATGTGCGGCAGGTCGACCTCGACCAGCTCGGCGCCCTGGTTCTGCAGCTCCTGGGCGGCGCGCTGAACAGCGGCCTTGACCTCGGGCGTCAGACCCTCGGCCTCCATAAACGCAGGGATAATGCCCACGCGCTTGCCCTCGATGCTGTCGTTGAGATGCTCGGTAAAGTCGACGGCGCAATCCTGGCTGGTGCAGTCGTACGGATCGTGGCCCGCGCCGGTAAGCGCGTTCATGGCCAGCGCGACGTCCTCGACCGTGCGGCCAAAGGGACCCACCTGGTCGAGCGACGAGCCAAAGGCGACCACGCCGTAACGGCTCACGGCGCCATACGTGGGCTTAAAGCCCACCACGCCGCACAGCGACGCCGGCTGGCGAATGGAGCCGCCGGTATCCGAGCCCAGCGAGAGCGCGACCTCGCCCGCGGCGACGGCGGCAGCGGAGCCGCCCGAAGAGCCGCCGGGCACGCGCTCGGTATCCCAAGGGTTGTTGGTGCGGTGGAACGCCGAGCTCTCGGTGGAGCTGCCAAAGGCAAACTCGTCCATGTTGGCCTTACCCATGGGCAGGCAGCCGGCATCGAGCATGCGCTGGACGCAGGTGGCGGTGTAGACGCTCTGGTAGTTCTCGAGCATGCGGGAAGCGCAGGTGGTGCGCGTGCCCACGAGGTTCATGTTGTCCTTAATGGCCAGCGGCACGCCCGCGAGCGGGGGCAGAGCCTCACCGGCGGCGCGGCGGGCGTCGATTTTGGCGGCAGCCTCAAGCGCGAGCTCGGGCGCCACCTGCAGGAAAGCCTGGACCCCGCCCTCGCGTGCCTCGATGGCGGCAAAGGAGGCCTGGGCCACCTCGGTAGCGGTAAAGTCGCCGGCGGCAACGCCCGCGGCGATCTGGGCGGCGGTAAGGGAATCGAAACTCTGCGCCATTACTCGCTCTCCCCCTCTCCCAAAATGGACGGCACGCGGAAGTAGCGGTCGCGCGCGCTGCCGGCGTTTTCGAGCGCGACGTCGAGCGGCAGGTCGCGCTCGGGTTCGCGCAGGTCATCGCCCATCACGTTGGACAGGCTTCCGATGGGATGGAACGTGGGCTCCACGTCGGGCAAGTCATATTGCAAGACGGGCTCGAGCATCTGGACGGCGTCGTTCAGGTAGGACGTCATCTGGGTGAGCTCGTCATCGGTCAGTGCGATCTTTGCGTACTCGGCGATGCCGCGCACGTCTTTCTCGCTGAGTGCCATAGGCGCTCCCTTCCGCATAACAGTTAAACCGCTCTAGTATACAAGGCAACGCCGCTTGGAGCAGGTGCTTTACCTAAATGCAGCGAAAACGTAACGAGGGCGGCGATTGACAGGCGGCAGGCTGGCGGTTCTGCAGCGAAACCGCACCGTCCATAGCGAAAACCGTCTCGACCGCAAGGAAAACCGTCGCACCCGCAACGAAGCCGTCCCGCCCACAGCGAAAACCATCACAACATTCAACGCTTATCGCCAAAATCGAGATTTTCATCGAATGTTGTGATGGTTTGGAAGCCCCGACCACCACAAAGGTGCCTGTCCCCATTGTGGTGGTCTGTCCCCATTGTGGCGGTTCTGGAGAATGTCTTATGCCGAGGCCTTGGCCTTGCGGCGCTTGCGGATCGCGTGGATCACGATGTCCAGCAGCAACAGCACAATGGCTACGACCACAATGAGCACGGCGAACTCGCGCTTGCCCCAGTGGCGACCGGCCAGCGACTTTTGCTTGTCGACGTCCTTCTTGTTGTACTTGGTGCGCACGCAATGCACCAGCAGACGATGGTCGTTTACGCCGTAGGGCGTGCAGGTGACGAGCGTCACCTTGTCGGCGCCGGGCTCGATGGTCAGCGACTCCATCTCCTCGGGCAACACGACCTCGGAGTCCACCATCTTGTAAGCGAGCGTCTTGTTCATGGTGTGCAGCAGCACCAGGTCGCCGGGCTCCAGCGAGTGGATGTCGTCGAACATGCTCAGGTTGCGCATGCCCGAGTGCGCGGTGAGCACGCAATGCGTCGAGGTGCCGCCCACCGGCAGGCTCGTGCCCTCCAGGTGGCCGACGCCCGCCATAAGGACTTCCTCGCTCGTGCCGTGGTAGATGGGCATGCTCACGTCGATGGAGGGGATCTCGACCCAGCTCATCATGGGGTCGCGGTCAAAGATGAGCTGCTGAGCGTAGGGCTCGATCTGGTCGGCGGGAAGCTCGGTGGCCTCGCCCGCCAACTGCTCGTTAAAGGAGCGCGCCTGGAGCAGGATGCGCTCGCGCTCCTCGGCAGACAGCGCATCCACGGTGCTGGACACCGTGCTGATCTGGTTGAACACGCCCGAGGCCTCGAGCCGGTCCAAGATCCACGGCCAGGTCATAAGGCCCACGCCAATAAGGATGATGACGATGGTAATGAGCCGATCAGCCCAGCGCGGCAGTCGCTTGCGACGGCGCTTAGGCTTTGGTTGAGGTTTGGGCTGAGGGCTTGAGCCGCCGTTGTCCGCGGCGTTATTGCTCTTCATATGTTTGGCGCCCTGCACCATCGCCGGTCACTCCTCTACAACTCAAGTTGTCTAAACAAATAATAGCCGATTCGCGAGGCCATGCGCCGGACAACGCAGCTAGACTGCCATATCCGGTCGAGTATGAGCACGAGCATGAGCCCGCATTTGAGTTTTCAAAATGTCCCGGATCGGCGGGGCGATTCGGGATACAATGTCAGTAGAAAACGACGCACCCCGCGTAAATGTTTGGGAGCGCGGGCGGCCTAGTTTTCTGGTTTTGTTAAATGCCCGGGATCCGACCCCCGGGCATTCTTATTTGCGCTTGTTGCGGCGCAAATGCCTTCTACCGTCCGCACCGCGCGTGCGCCTACGGACCTTAAACCGAACCTCATACGAGTCAAGAAACGCGATGACGAACGTGCCCACCGCCGCGAGGGCGGCGAGCGCGTTAAGGAATTTCAGCATTTGGGGACCTCCGATCGAGTCGTCGGCCGCCCGCGCACGGGATGCGTCGCAAGGGTATTTTACTGCGAGCACTCGCACTTACAGCTGGTAAACGCAATATTTGCAAACATCTGTTCGCTAATCATACACTCGATCATACAAGCGATGGAGGCTGGCTGCGTTATCCAAAAAAACGGGGCAGACTCCAGCGCGGAGTCTGCCCCGAAAAGAGAATGGCAAAGCAAGAACGTGGATGGACGAGAAAAGTGTCCGCAAGTCTCATGGCCATCACATCCCACCTGCCAAGGGGATGGGTGAACGAGCGTTACTCCTGCTCGGACTCCTCGGCCTGCTTACGGCTGCGGATGAGGTGCGCCACGCCGATGCACAGCACCGCGCCACCAGCGATCCAAGTGAAGGTCACGCCGTTGAGACCGGTGAGCGGGAGGTTGGAGCCCTTCTGGTCGATAATGGTGAAGCTGAGCTTACCGGTAGCTGCGGCGGCCGTGCCATCCTTCACAACGCCAGATGCTGCACTGATTACAGACTCCGTACTCGGAGTAACACTTTGACCAGCCTGATAGAGCTGATCGTTACTGTCACGTTTGATAGTAAAGGTGACACCGTCCTTGGCGGAGTTATTGTAACCAGGAGCAGGCTTAACCTCTTTGAGGATGTAGGTGCCCTCGTCGAGACCGACAACGTTGATCTTGCCTTCGTTCGTCGTCTTGAGCGTGGCTTCCTTGGCGTCGCTGTGCTTTACACCCCGGGCGTCGATGAATTGCTTCTCAGCGTTGCCGTTAACAACCTCCTGCAAGGTGAACTCAACATCTTTGAGCGTCTTGAGGTTACCGTCTCCATCCTTGTCGCTACCGACCTTGGTAACATCGATACCATAGGTGTAGTCATAAGCAGGATGGTCAACCGTAGTGCCTTCACCTTCACCGTGCGGGTTGTTGGAGTAGGTAAGCTTAACCGTATTCGTCTGTGCGGTACCGAGCAAACTGCTGAATTCTGAATTGAGCGAACCGTCAGCATTGCAAACCTTGCTAGAGTCGAGCTTGGCCTGGTACTCAACGGTCACCTTAGAGTTGCCATCCAGCGAGATAGGAGTTTCACCCTCAGCCATGCAATTCTTGAGATTAAGGAAGTCGACAGTCAGCGTGTCGTTATCGTACTTGGCAGTGTAGCCGGTCTTAACCTCGGTATTGCCAATTTTGACCGTAACAACTGGCGTCTTGCCGTCAGCCCCAAGACGAGGCGTCATGGATTTGGGAAGATTATCCGTGAAGGTGTACCTGTAGGTGCTGTAAGTGTTGATGTTCCCCGCAACGGTGCCAACGAGCTGATAGTCGATAAACTGGTCCATTCGGGAGTCTGCAGCCATGTTGGGATTTTTGAACACATCGGTACCGAAGGTGCTGCCATCCTTGTCGTCCCTGACGGCCTTGGTCACAGTGGGGACCTGCTTCTTGGGAGTTAAGTTCTCAGCGGAACCGCCAACAACGGCGAAAATGGGCGAACTGAAGGTATCCGTGTTACCCTTTTCAGCATTAGCATTCTCGCCGACACTCTTAGTCACGAAGAGCCAGTAACCAGTAGCCAAGTTACTAAAAGAACCGGTGTTGTCAGCATTTAGCCAGCCGTTATTGCCTTCAGGAATGTTCGCCTTCTCAACGGCAGCAGCGATCTTGTCGAGCACGCTTCCGGCCTTGACGTTTTTACCCCCATCAGCATCGGACCCGTGCTTTTTGATGAACTGGGCCCACGCCTGAGCAGATTTAGCATCTTTGCCAGTCGGCAAGTCAACAGGCTTGGGATCATCGTTATTAAATGCCGTAGTCACTGCGCTCATTACGGGATCACTTGCCCATTCGATATCGGAAAGCGTCTTCTCCGCAGTGGAGTCCCAGGTACCATCATCCTTCCAGTCTTGCGTGACCTTCGCCGAGAAAATTTTGATTCCCTTAAAGGTCGTATCCTTGTAGGTATCCTCCTTAATCGTCACGCTGCCGCTCTCGGCCACCTTCGGCGTACCCGCCGCAAACGCCATGGTCACCGGGGCCATCACGCCGCCGAAGCTCAGCGCTGCTGTGAGGCCGGCGGTTACTGCCAGGCGTGCGATGTTCTTGCTCATGCTCATCTTCTTTTCCTCCGTTTTCCGTTTGGTTCTCATTCGATCGGTCATCATCTGTCTGTGTCTTAGCATCTACTTCGTTACGTTTCGCCCCGCTCTCTGTGGGGCTGCCAGCTACTCTTTATGGCTGCCACCTCCCCGCTTGACCAGGAGCGCGACCACGATGAGCGCGGCTCCGGCGACCGCTGCGGCGGCCGCGGCGTACATTGCCATATCGCCAGTCGAGGGCATAAAGCCTCCGGTGGTAATGCTAGGGGGTGTACCGGTGGGCGTGTTGATGAGCGACGCCTCCAGGCTGCCCGTCGACCCGTCCGCGCTGTCGGCGCGCAGGGGCGACTCGGCCGTGATGGTGAGTTTGGGCTTGGCGGCGGCCACCTGGTCGACGTCCAGGCCCTCGGCCTTGACCGTCACGGAGCGCGTGCCCTCGAAGGCGGTGTAGCCCTTGGGCGCCTTGAGCTCGCGGACCTCCAGCTTGCCCGAGTCCACGCCCGAGACGGTCACGCGGCCGTCCTCGCCCGTGGTGACGGTGGCCTTGCCCTCCGCATCCCACGTGCCGTCGGCCGCCAGCGTGCGGCCGCGGTCGTCGGCGATGCTCAGGACCGCCCCGGCAAGCGGCTTGTCGCCGTCGCTGCCGCGCTTGGTGAGCGCGAGATCCCAGGTGTAGGCGCACGCGTCATCGCTCGGCGTGCGGGTGAATCCGGCGTCGCCGGACTGGTCGGCAAAGGGAGAGCGCGGGTAGCGCAGGTAGACCTCGTTGGGGTTGCCCTTCGCGATGCCGTGGCTGCATGCGCTGTTGAGCGGCGCGTTGTACACGGCGACCACGCGGGCGCCCGCGGTGAAGGCGTCGGCCCCGCCGAGCGCGGCGACCAGGTCGCCGGTGCGCACGGTGAAGGTCTTGCCGTCGGCCGCTACCTTGGTGGCGCACTGGGCCGTGATATCGGTCCAGCCTTTCGCGGGCTCGGTGCCGGCGCGGCCGTCCTTGCCGGCCGAAACGGCGTCGAAGCCGCCGTCCGCGCCTGCCGCCACGTACACATGCATGCTCGCGGCCACCTTGGAGGGGTCGAGCCCCGCGCTCATGGTGTCGACGAACCGCACCGTATAGGTGTCGTAGGCGGTGAGCCCCGCGGGAACCGTGGCAGAGAGGCGCCAGTACAGGTCGTCGGCGACCGTGGCGTCGGCGGCCTTCTGCCAGGCGGCGGTGCTGTCCTCCAGCACGTGCTTGGCGACCTTGGGGGTCGCGGCCTTGGGCTTGACGGTGACGGCGCTGCCGCCCACAAGAGTCATGATCGGCGCGGTGCCGGCCTCACCCTGGGCGATGGCGTCGTCGTCGGCGACGATGAGCCAGTAGCCACAGGGCAGCTCGGCCGTCGTGCCCGCGTTAAGCGCCACGGACACGGCGCCAGAGCCCTGAAGGGAACGAGCGAGCTGTGCGCTCAGCGCGCTCGTAAGGTGGGAATCGGTGTTGAGCCACTCGGCAGCTTCCTGCGCGGTAGTCTGGGAATTGGGCATGCCGGCGCCGTGAAGCATAGGCAGTGCGGCGTCGCGCGCGGCGTCGCTTGCCCAGGTGAGGTCGGTGGCGATCTTGGCGTCGCTGTCGCCGTCGACGACGTTGGCGCTAAAGATCTGGTAGGCGCCGTAGCTGCTCGCCACGGTGCCGCTCACCGTGATGGAACCGGTCGAGGTCGGCGCGGCCTGCGCGGAAGCGGGGAACACAACCGCGCAGGTGCCGATCAGGAGGGCAAGCAGCGCAAACAAGATCGGGAAGGAGCAAACTTTCTTATTCACGACGCTTACCTCCCTTCGCATTCGCCTTGCGACGAATGTGCATCCAGGCCGCAGCAGCGCAAAGCACCGCCGCGCCGGCAAGGTACGTCAGAGTGACGCCCGACATACCAGAAAGGGGCAAAGAGGTGGAGTAGGTGTTGGTGAAGGTGGGGGTGGAGTCGTCGGTGAGGTCGTGGTCAGTGGTATCGTCGCCTGCCCATTTACCGTCGGAGTCAACGGTCCCCTTCCTATAGGTCACCTTACAGCTGATGTTCCCATTGGTATCGTCCGTTGCAACAACCGTGAACTTGTAGACCGAATTATCGAACTTGTAATGCGAGAAAATCGAGCTATCGTTCTTCTCGCACATATAGTACGTGAAGGTCTTGGAAGCACCGCGGCCCGGAACATCAGAATCACTCTGCTTCAGACTGGCAAGATTGTACTTAATCTCGCCGAAGCCCAGGGTCTGGGACTTGCCGCCGTCGGCAGTGGTGATAATCTCGCCCTTGGGGTTGGTCACAACCGTCTTGGCATTTTTGAAGTCCGCGTTATCCGCAAACTCGAGCGTAAACTCCTTCATCTCGCCGCCCTTTACGACCTTGGTCACCTTAGGAGTCCAGGTGCCGGTAGAGGTGTACGGAGTGTACTTGTTGGTGAAGGTCTTTTCCCCGTCGGGGCCGTTAATCGAATAATAGCCTTGGTCGTCCTTTTCCAGCGAGTTAGTTGAATCTCTCGGACTCACGCTTTTGATCGTGTAGTTGTGAACGTAAAGAGGAACGTCCGAGTTTGGATTTTCCCTGCTCGGCACCTTCATGAGTAGCGTTTGGTTGTCCTGAACCGTCACCACAATCTTGTACACGGCTGGGTCGTACGTGATGTCGAGATCATTGCCAGCATTTTCGACCAAGTAGTATGTAATCTTGTTAGCCTCAACAGTCTTATCAATGAACTGTTCGCCAAGGTCAAAGGTGATGTTACCGTCCGCATCATTCTTGGCGGTTCCGACCAAGGTGCAGCCGCCACTGTTGAATGTCTTGTCATTCCAAGAGGGCTCCTTCGCGCCATCCGAATCCTTACGGTAGACCGAGAAGGAGAACTGGTCTTTGGCGAGCGCTATGCTTTCCTCGGTCTGCTTATTTTTCATTTTCAGCGCCTTGGTCGCCTTGAGCTTAAGGCTCGGGTAGACGTACGTATCCGCAGGCACGCCTAGGTACAGGTCGCCGTTCGACATGATACCGCCGCCATGATCCCAAGAATAGTTGCCCGTGATGAAAGTTGTCGCAGCATTCTGCGCATTATTCGCTTCTTCACTTCCAACTTGGACACCCGAAGTCAGACCGACGCTCCGATAAATCTTCACGCCGCCATTGGCAGGGATATCGATAGCCTCATAGAGTTCTTTGTTTTCACTGGGTTCTTTGTTTTCACTGCGTTCTTTGCTTCCCGAATACTTGGCATCTCCGCCGCCGAGCATCTTGCCGATTACTGCCGCAATCGGATCAGTATGGCCAGCCTTTGCCACAAGGAAGAAGTCGGCGTGACCTCTCTCGCGAAACACCTTCGATCCGTATGCATCTTGATCTTCAGTCTTATCAAAACCATCAGCACCACCAGCTGAAAGATGGGGCGTACCATCATTACCCTTGTTTTCTGCCGAATTGTACTCGGTGGCTTCTTGCTCACTGCCAGCAGACTTATTGCCAAAGATTGCCGTGCCCTTAGTGTTCGTTACCAACGTCTTGCCCGTCGGGCAGACTGCAACGCCACCACCATAGCCACCAGCGGTATTGCTGCTAATGTACGAGTTGTATACAAATAATCTACCAGCGGTCTTTTCCATACCCTCATTCGAGTTTCCCTGGACGAAGATACCGCCACCGCCCCAGTCAAAGCGAGACATGCAGTGATTATTTGTGATGTAGACTGGGCTATCGTTTGACGATCCATTTATCATCGCGTCAACCATCTGGCCCACTCGAATGCCAGCACCTTCAGATCGGTAGCTCACGTTAGAGGCAATAATTCCTCCCGTGATATTCAGCCACGCCATACCCGTACGGGATTGGTTATTACGGTTGACATCCGTGACATAAACGCCACCGCCGGCTTCCTCGGAGTAGTTGCCGGTAATCTGGCCACCGGAAATGGCAACATGGGCGCCGTTATTGGCAGCAAGACCAGCGCCGCCATGACAACCCCAGCCATCGTGGCCGCAAAATTTAGCCATTCTATTATTCGTGATATAGCCACCAGAAACGGTCACGATGCCGCCCTCGGCCATAATGCCGCCGCCGAGACCGGCACCAGAAGCAAGCGTGCTGTTGCCGGAGATTACGCCACCGGTCACCTTGACCGCAGACCCCTTGGCATATACACCGCCGCCACTCGAAGCGCAGTTGCCAGCAATTACGCCACCGGTCAAATCAAGGGTCGAGGCACCACCATTCACGTTGGACACCATAATGCCCGATCCTAAAGCGCCACACACGTAGCCGCCGCGCATGTTGACGGTAGAGCCGCCCTCGGCATAGACCAAGCTGCTAACGCTGCCGTCTTGTTTTTGCGTAATCACGCCGCTCACAAGGTTAAACGTGCCGCCCTTGCCGTTTCTGTTATACAGATTGATGAGCCTTAGATTTGTTTTGCCGCCGCACGCCACGATGGCGCCTTTGCCCTTAATATCAACGTTATGACTGACAGGCGTCTCGACTGTCCCTGTACCACTCGGGGTCGATTTGGTCACGTAGTAGGTAAGATCAGACGGAATGTCACCAACGTATTTTAGCTCGGCTTTCTTGCCATAATTTTCGGGATTCAGGTCCTGCCCCTGATCGGTTAGCAACGGGCCGTCGCTGACCGTCTCAGTCACCGGCGCGGGGTCCTTAATTTCGTCCTTAATTGTAAGTGTTGCGCCGCCAGCAACATCAAATAACGGCTTGTCGGTGTTCAAGCACTTGATCTTATGACCGTTTAGATTAAGGGTGATATTGATGGGTTTATTGTCAGTTTGTTCAAACTGAATCTCACCGTTGTATTCAATATCAGCAACAAGCTCAAAAGTAGCTGAGCCGGTTGCATCGCGAAGTTCCTTGGCAAGAAGCTTCTCACTGAGTTCAGCCCCACTGCTGATTGTATAAGTCGATTTATTTTCTGCAGCAAGTGCGATTGCGCCCTCGCCGTTAGCACTATCATCCGCGGGCTGCGCAACGCTCTCGGCTCCCGTGTCATCAGGCAACGGGGCCGCCCTGAGAGTATCGTCGCCAGTCCCGTCGCCCTCGGTCTCGTCACTATTCTGGTTTTCGGTATCCCCGTTGTTGGTGTTGTCTACATCAGTAGACTCACTTGAGGAACCCCCCCCATCACAGTTTTCTCAGTAAAAACCGTCTGACCATCGTTGGCAATGGCCTGCGAGATCGGGGGCATAACGAGCGAAAGCACCAGGCTCAACACGGAGGCTCCGCACAAAACGCCTGCCAGTACACGACGCGTCGCTTTATTACTCTGCTTAGATTTGTCCGAATTCGCTTTCATCGATGTCTCCTCCCCAAGAGACCGCGATCTTGCTCTTTCACTATCAAACGTATCTGCGCAATCTGTAATTGCGCTCGTTAATAATGCAATTATAACGATTGTTTAAACATCTGAGCAGCAAAACCGACATTTTTGTGCAAGTTCTTAATTCTCTTGACATTTACTCAGATTTGCCTTCGTTTATTCGCTATCTATTTTTTGTTTCTACTGGTAATTGAGTTAGCTATCAGTTTTTTAATAGCATTTTATTTATTTGCACAACATTTTGGTCAAGAGCAAACATCCTGTGAACGGTCGAAAATCGACCGTGAGCGGTAGGTCATTAACCGGGAGGAATAGACTACCAAATTGATGGGAATATCTTTAACCCATCGGTGGTTAGAAGCGAGATGTTCATACAACCAAATTTGAATTTGCGCGCAGTTTTTAGGTATCAATTCGCCCAAATCGCCTGAGGCTACCCCAAAGATGCCCGTCCCCTTTGTGGTGGCTCTTCCCCTGCGCTACAGCAGATGCTCCTCGATAAAGATCGCGATGCCGTCCTCGTCGTTGCTCACGGTTACAAAGTCGGCGGCGGCGCGGGTGGCGGCGCTGCCGTTTGCCATGGCAACGCCCACGCCGGCGTCGGCCACCATGCAGGTGTCGTTATCGGCATCGCCAAACACGCAGATGTTCTGGAGCTCCATGTCGTTGAGCTCCGCCACGCGCACAAGGCCGCGAGTCTTGGACACGCGCGGATCCATGAATTCGTAGAGCCGCTGCGTGGTTTGCAGAGCTGCCGCCTTAACAGTGTCATCGGCAAACGTCGACGCCCGCTCAATCACCCGCGGCATTACCTCGGGTGCCATGGTAAACATCACCTTGGGCTGCGGCCCGCGCAAGAACTCGGCAAAATCGACCACCTGGTAGGGCACGCCGTCGACGCGCGACAGGTGCTCGACGCACGCATTGCTCTCGGGCACGTAGAACACGCCGTCTCGGGGGCAGACGGGCGTTGCCGGAAGGTCCGCCATGTGCTTGCAGATGCGCGCGATGGTCTCGCCCGGCAGCGGATAGCTCAGCTCGTTGATGTCGTGCGCACGGTCGATGACCTTGGCGCCACCGCAACCCACGAGCACGTCCACCAGGCCTTCGATGCCCCAGAGCTCGTACATGGCCTCGGTCGCGTGGGCGTCGCGCCCGGTGCACAGGCCAAAGAGCACACCGCGCTCGCGCAGGGCGCGGATCGCCGCCACGGTGCGCGGGGACACCGTGTGCTGGCTCGTGAGCAGTGTGCCGTCGATATCGCAGAACACGGCTTTGATGTGGCTGAAGGTAGTGTCCATGGGGGCCTTTCTGGGTTGTGCGGCGGTGTGGGGTATATTCGCAAACGGCGTACATGGTATACCAAGGCGCAGGCGCGGCCCGTTAAAGCAAAAACCACCACAAAGGTGCCTGGCTCCTTTGTGGTGGCCGGACCCGCAGGGTGGCCTGGCCCGGGGCGCAAACCATCACAACATTCGACGTTATTCGGCAAAATCGCGATTTTCATCGAATGTTGTGATGGTTTTTACTGCTTTGCGGCACGATCCAGATGCCGACGTCCAAACAGCAGCAGCGCCGCGGGAACCGCCGTCACGACCATGCCCGCTCCCACGAGTGTCCGTTGTACGCCAAATGTTGCCGCCAGCCACGGGGCAATCGCCAGAGGGGCCACGCCGGCGAACATATTGCCAAAGCCCATGACCGAGTTCACACGGCCAAGCTGCTCGAGCGGTGCCGTCGTCTGCACAATGGTGTTGTGGAGCGGGTTGACGACACCCCAAGCTATGCCCAGGGCGATCTGGCCGACGAGGGCCACGCCCACGTACGGCGTCCCCACATAGAGCAGACTTCCCAGGCCCACGGACATAAGTGCCACGAGCAGCGTTTTTAGGTTTACCAAGTGCGGCGGCAAGCGGAGCGCGAGCACGGCACCCAGCACCGCGCCCACGCCCGAGGCCGACGAGAGCCAGCCCATCCACTCAACGCCGACGCGTAGGACATCGCGATAGAAAAACGACTCGAGCGGATCGAAGGCTCCGTAGCCAAAGTTCGAAAGAAAAATGATGCAGAAAAGTAGCGCGAGGACGCTGTTGGTGAAGACCGTCTTGATGCTAGTCGCGAAGGTGGCGCGAGTGGATGCGCTGGGGTTGGAGCTTTGCCCCGCACGCTCCCCTTCCTCTGCCGAATCGGCATCCGCATGCCCGGCGACATGGCTGGTCTGCGGCCTAAAGCCCCAGCCGGCGATGAGCGCCAGCACGGTAAAGAGCATCATGAGCACGAACACCGCGCGCGACGATGCAGCCGCCGCGACAAAGCCGCCCAGCGTGGGACCAACGATGATACTCACGTTTGAAAACATGGCGATGGCGGAGTTGATGTCTTTGAGCTCGACAGGATCGTCGGTGAGGTAAGCCGGATAGGATGTGGCGATGGGCTGGGCGAATCCCATCGTAAAGCCCAGAAACACCGCGCCGAGCAGGACGACGCCGGTCGCGCTACCAAAGGCGATGATTGCCGTGCCAGTTGCGAGCGTGCCGACGATGCTCAGCAAGAAATGGCGGCGCGGACCCCATGCGTCGAGCGCAGCGCCGCCCGCAAAGGATCCCAGGATCACGAAAACGTTCATGAACAGGACGGCCAGCGATGTCGCGACGACCGAGGCATCGTCCGCATAGGTAAGCGTTCCGATGACGCCGATAAAGTAGCTGGTCTGAAACCCGGTGTAGATGAGAAAGCGCATCGCTACCAGGCGCTTGGCCTGCATGGACAGCGAAGGTTGAGGTTTTGAGAGAAGAGATGCGAGCATGGAGACTCCTTGTTTCATACGAATACGGGCGGTGGGTATTCGCCACCGTCTGTCAAATCAATCTATCCGCATGAAACATTAAGGACGCATCGAGCCCCTTCTCTCCGTTTTCCGTCCGTCATGAACTACTTGGTAGATTGTAAGGCATGTCCCACACATCTACTAAAGTAAAAACCACCACAAAGGTGCCTGGCCCCTTTGTGGTGGAAATGACGTTTGCCCAGATAAAACCTGCCAAAACAAACCTGTCCCTTTTTGGCATGTTATGGCAACGCAGCGAGCCGGTTCCAAGTGCCCCAGGTCGCCCCGAAAGAGGAGCGACGCGTACTTTGGTACGCGAGCGACGGCTTGAGGGACGAGATGGGGTGCTTGGGGCCGGCGCAGCGTCGAGCCTTAAAGATGATCTTGGATAAGATCGCAGATGGCTCGGGCGTCGTTGATGTTGATGGCTCGGGTCGCAAAGCCGGCGTCGAAGGCCTGACGCGCCAGGGCTTCGTTGCAGGCAAGGGCCAGCGTGTGACCGTCGACCAGGTCGAGCGAGCTCTTGCCGCGCAGACGGTCGACACCGGAGCGCGCGACCACGATGTTGTCGAAGCCCTCGGTCTTGTAGCCCTCGATGATCACCACGTCGACATCGTTGTAGCGCGACAGCAGTTCGCGCGCGGGCATCTCGTCCTCCTCGCGCGTGTCGGCGTACTCCGCCCAGCGCGTGGCACAGATGAGCCCCACGTGCTTGGAGCCGGCCTGGTGATGGCGCCACGTATCCTTGGCGGGTACATCGATATCAAAGCCGTGATGCCCATGATGCTTGAGCGAACCCACGCGCAGACCGCGGCGGGTGAGCTCGGCAATGACCTTCTCGACGAGCGTGGTCTTGCCCGAATTTTGGTAGCCGATGAACGCGATCGCGGGGACGGCCGGAGTGGGAGCTGCGGGTGCGACGGCGACGGGTGCGCTCGCGGGCGCGGCACCGTCAGCGGCCACGGACTCAACAGCAGCGGCCTGACGCTCTGCACGATCCCACACGCCCGAGCGGCCGCCCTCCTTGTGCAACAGGCGCACGTCGACGATCTCCATGCCGCGATCGACGGCCTTGCACATGTCGTAGATGGTCAGACACGCGGCACTCGCGCCGGTCAGGGCCTCCATCTCGATACCCGTCTTGCCCGTCACGCCCGCCGTGACCAGCACGTGAAAGCCAACCTGTCCGTCCGCGCGCGCCGGCGCCCAGCCCTCGGGCACGTCCTCGGCCGGCGTCCCCGCCGCAGCGATGGGCGCAATGTCGCACTTGCTCTTGGTAATGAGCAGCGGATGGCACATGGGGATGATGTCGCTCGTGCGCTTGATGGCCATGATGCCCGCCACGCGCGCGCAGGCAAGCACGTCGCCCTTTTTGGCGCGGTCCTGCAGCACCATGGCCTGCGTCTCGGGATGCATGAGGATGGTGCCCTCGGCGATGGCAATGCGATGGGTCTCGGCCTTATCGGACACGTCGACCATGCGCACCTCGCCCTTGGCGTCCACGTGCGTCAGCTCGTCGCGACGGGCGTCGCGGGCGGTGTCGGTGGCAGCGCTGACAGTCGGCCGCGCGGACGCGTCGGCGTTACCAGCATTCGCCGCAGCCGTGACTTTATGGGCAGACATCGCGGCCCTGCGAGCGGCCTTGGTGGCATCGGCGTACCTGCTCTTGGCCATATAATCATCCTCCGATTTGGGACATAAATCGTTGCGTTCCCTCAATTATCGCGTGTTCCTGCGGTTTGTGGACCACGGCATCGCGCCAAATCGAAAGCACCTGCATATCATCACCACGGCGTAGCGCCTCACGCACCGAATACTCGGCATCGCTGAACAGGCACGGACGCACGTTGCCATCGGCCGTCAGGCGCAGACGGTTGCAATTCGCACAAAAATGGTTGGACATGGCGCTGATAAAGCCGACCGTTCCCGCCGCGCCCGGAAAGTGCCAATAGCGCGCAGGGCCCGCGCCGGCAGGAGCGTCGTTGATGTCGAGCGGCTCGAGCTCGCCCAGTCCCGTCGCGGCGGCCCCAGCATTGATGCGCGCCCGCAGCTCGTCGCTCGGCACGGTATCGCTCGCATCCCACAGCGCCGGATTGAGCGTGGGCGCATGCGGGTCCACAGCGCAATGCGAGCTCGTGTGTTCGTCGCCGATGGGCATGTATTCGATAAAGCGCAGGTGGATGGGGCGGTCGAGCGTGAGCCGCGCGAGGGCCGCCACATCCTGGTTGAGCCGGCGCACCACAACGCAGTTGACCTTAACGGGCTCAAAGCCCCAGGCCAGCGCCGCGTCGATGCCGGCCATGGTCTGCTCGAGCCGGCCCAGGCGCGTGATCTTTCCAAAGAGCGTAGGGTCGAGTGTGTCGAGCGAAATGTTGACGCGGTTAAGCCCCGCATCTTTGAGCTGTGGCGCCAGCTTGGGCAGCAGGGCGCCGTTGGTGGTAAGCGAAATATCCTCGATCTGCGGAATCGCGCGGATGTCGCGAATGAGCGGAATAATACGGCGGCTGACCAGCGGCTCACCGCCCGTCAGGCGCACGCGGCGAATGCCCTCCCCCGCCACCAAGCGCACAAAGCGGGCGATTTCCTCGACACTGAGCAGCTCGTCGTGTGCACGGGGCGCCACGCCATCGGCCGGCATGCAATAGATGCAGCGGAAATTGCACTTGTCGGTCACGGCAATGCGCAGGTAGTTGATATCGCGGCCAAAGCCGTCATGTTGCACGTGCCCGTCCACGCAGCCCTCCCCTCGCGCGGCGTTTTATTCTTCGGAAAACATAATACCCCACGAGAGAATCATGCCGACACCCGTACGACAGGACAGGTCGCTTCGAGCAAAACGGACTTTCCAAGCCCATCCTCAGCACAGACCATCACAACATCCGATGCTTTTCCCGATTTTGACAAAAAACGTCGAATGTTGTGATGGTTTGCCTGCCCACGGCACCCCGTAGAAGGGCCGGAACGCCCCTAAAGGCCGTCGTCCCAGTGACGAATCACGAATTCTCGCAGGTCGTTCTGCCGCTTTTGGAACGCTTCGCTTCGGTCGCACTTGAGACCCATAGCGAGTGCAATGGCGTTCATCGCCCGGTGCAATTGCAGCTGGTGGGCAAACTGAGTCCCGGTGAGGACGATCATCCTAAAGCCCAGCGCGCTCAGCACGGTCATACGCTCCGCATCCAACGCGCTGCGCTGTTTATCAAGATGGTCCGAGCCGTTGTATTCAATCCCCGTACCGCTCGCAGGCGCATATACGTCGATCTCGAAATACCCGGCCTTTGCGAGATACTTGAACTCGTTGGGAACATCGACCCGATGGTTGAGCTCGATCTTGGCGTATCCCAGCCCGCCCTGGGAACGTTTTGCTACGACCATGATTGCGGTGGCCGTCTCCATGGGCGACCGCGCGCCATCGTGCACGCGCTTGAGCACGGCGGCCGCGCGTACAGCCCCCTGACGAGATCGGTTCTCATTGCAATAAGCAATCAAGTCGGCAACGGTATACCTCTGCCCCATCTCGATATAATCGCCTGTCGACAGATGATTCAAATGGTATCGGGCGCAGATTTCGCAGCCATATTCCAGCTGCTCGGGCTCGCTCATCCATGAACCCGCTTGGACAAAGCACATGGCCTCATCAACCACCAGAAGGCCCTCTGCCACCTCGATAAGATGGCCTGGAGGTACCGGCGCTCCAAACACGCGGCACCTAAATCCAGCCGGCGTCGAGCGCTCAAAATCAAAGTTGACGAGCGTGTCGATATGATCGAGCTCTTCTCGTGGAATACCAAGCGAAACCAGATAGTCGGTAACGATCCCAACTGCCGTTGAAGCCCTCAGCCCCTTGGCATCGAGTCCCAATTTGGGCAGGCTCGCTGTCGGCTCCGCCTCGTTAGCAAGCGAGTCCTCATCGTATAGGCTGCTTGCTCGCGAGAGCGGCTCGGACGGGCGCGCCACGTTGTGGTACAGCCAGGCAGTCTTATGGGACAGGACGATCGGCAGGTCCATGAGCCCTCCAATGGAGTCGGATAACCAACCTTATTCCCCTGCCCACGGGTCCGCACACCTTCGTGCGCAAGAAAGCGATTCCATCCGATCGAGTGGCAGAAAAACCATCACAACATTCGATGCTTTTCCCGTTTTTGGCAAAAAACGTCGAATGTTGTGATGGTTCGAGGCGAGGTAAGGGGGCACGAAGAGGTCAAAGCATTGTGCTCGGAGCGTGACTTTTTCACCCCGATGCCAACACAAACCTTGACTCTACAATCGTTGTAGGGTTTTCACTACACTGGTTCGTAAACAAACCCAGCCAGAAAGCCCCACCCATGGAACACGACCTCACACGCGGCAATGTCCTCAAGACCATCGCGGTCTTTGCCCTGCCCTATATGCTCTCGTACTTTTTGCAGATGCTCTACGGCATGGCCGACCTGTACATGATGGGGCAGTTTAGCGGCGCCGCCGGCATCACCGCCGTGGGCAATGGCGCGCAGACGCTCTATATCATTACCGTAACGCTCGTGGGCCTGGCCATGGGAACGACGGTTATCGTCGGCCACGCCGTGGGTTCGCGTCGGTTTGACCGCGCCGAGACCGCCATCGGCAACACCATCACGCTCTTTATGAGTGTCTCGGTGGTGCTGGCCGCTGTCCTGCTCGCACTGTGTCCGCAGATTGTGGCACTCATTGGCACGCCGGCCGAAGCGGTCGAAGGAACCGCCGCCTACCTGCGTATCTGCTTTATGGGCATTCCCTTTATCGCCGCGTACAACATCCTCTCGGCCATCTTTCGCGGCCTAGGCGATTCGCGCTCGCCCATGTACGTGATTGGCGTGGCGTGCATCATCAACATCGCGCTCGATTTTCTGTTTATCGGCCACATGGGGCTCGGCCCCGTGGGCGCAGCGCTCGGCACGGTGACCGCGCAGACGGCCAGCGTTGCCCTCGCGCTCATGTGGCTCAAGAGCCGTCGCACAAACATCCACGTTAAGCGCAGCGACCTGCGCCCCCAGCCCGAGGTGCTCGGCAGCATTCTTAAAATCGGCGTGCCCGTGGCTGTGCAGGACGGCTGCATCCAGGTGGCGTTTATGTTTATCACCGTCATCGCCAACCACCGCGGTCTGGTCGACGCCGCCGCCGTGGGCCTGGTCGAGAAGATGATCAGCTTTTTGTTTATCGTGCCGAGTTCCATGGGCGCTACCGTCAGCGCGCTCACGGCACAAAACGCCGGCGCGGGCAAGGGCGACCGCGCGCGTCAGGTGCTCAAGGATGCCATGACCATCTCGGTGGTGTACGGCTGCCTGATTACAGCGCTGATGTGGCTGGTGGCGCCGGCGTTTATTGGCTTTTTTGCCAAGGACCCCGCGGTGGTCGCGGCCGGTACCGGCTATATGCACAGTTATATTTTCGATGCAATCTTTGCCGGCATCCACATTTGCTTTAGCGGCTTTTTCGCTGCATACGGCAAGAGCTACATCGGCTTTGCGCACAACGTGCTGGCTGTGGCACTCATTCGCGTGCCGGGCGCGTGGCTGCTGTCGAACGCCTATTCCGGCACGCTGTTCCCCATGGGTATCGCCTCGCCGTGCGGCTCGATTCTGTCGGCGGTCATCTGCGTGATTGCATTTACCGCGCTCAACCGCCGCGGGGCTTTTGACAAGCTGGTGGCGTAGCGGGGCAACGCGAAATTGCCCTGATCGATGACATCATCAGTGACGACCCGGCGACCTACGTGACGCAGATCACGGTGCCGGTTACCCCAGCAAAGTAAGATCCGCCCGGAAGGCATCATGCTTTCCGGGCGGATCTTCAATTTGGTTATCGATGCGCTAAGCCTGGGGCACCTGACCAGTAGCCAAGATCTGCTCGAGTGCGTCCTCATCCAGCACAGGCACACCCAGCTGCTCGGCCTTGGTGAGCTTGGAGCCCGCCTTGGGGCCGGCGACCAGATAGCTCGTCTTCTTTGACACGCTGCCCGAAACCTTGGCGCCGAGCACCTTGAGCGCGGCGCCCGCCTCGTCGCGCGTGCGGTTGACGAGCGTGCCGGTGAGCACGAAGGTTAGACCCGCAAGCGGCTGTGCGTCGGCGAGCTCGCCCGCCACGCCAGCGTCGGCTGCGGCTTGCGCGTGCGCAGCGCCCAAGTCGACCTCGAGCGACAGGCCCGCCTGACGCAGGCGCTCCAGCACGGCAAGGTTTTCGGGCACGGCCAGGAACTGCTTGACGCTCGCCGCAATCTTGGGACCGATGCCCTCGCACTCGGCGATATCCTCTTCGCTCGCCAAGATGAGCTTGTCAATCGACAGGAATCGCTCGGCGATGACCTCGCCCACGCTTTTGCCCACGTGGCGGATGCCTAGGGCAAACAGCACGCGACCGAGTGGCTGGCTCTTGGACTTATTGAGCTCGGCGATGATTTTCTCGGCCGTCTTGAGGCCTACCGGAATGGGGTCGCCCTTCTTGACGCCCTTTTTGCTGTTGGAGCTGGCATAGGTGCGCCCCGTGTCCAAGCCGGCGATGTCGTCGACTGTGAGCTGGTAGAAGTCCGCGACATCGTGGATAAGGCCGGCGGCGATCATCTTGTCGACGATTTCGTCGCCCAGGCCGTCCACGTCCATGCAACCGCGGCTCACCCAGTGGAGCAGGCGCTCCTTGAGCTGTGCGGGGCAGTCGATGGACACGCAGCGGTAGGCCACCTCGCCGTCCTCGTGCACCACGGGGCTGCCGCACACGGGGCAGACCTCGGGCATCTGCCAGTCAACGCTGTCGGCCGGGCGCTTGTCGAGCACGGGGCCCACGACCTCGGGAATCACGTCGCCTGCCTTGTGCACGATGATAGTGTCGCCCTCGCGCACGTTTTTGCGGCGGATCTCGTCGATGTTGTGCAGCGTGGCGCGCGCGATGGTAGAGCCGGCTACCGTCACCGGGTCGAACTCGGCGACCGGCGTGAGCACACCGGTGCGACCCACCTGGATGCGAATTTCGCGCAGGACGGTCTGCTTTTCCTCGGGTGGGAACTTAAAGGCAATGGCCCAGCGCGGTGCGCGGGCAGTAAAGCCCAGGTCGAGCTGCTGCTGGAAGCTGTCGACCTTTACGACCACGCCGTCGATGTCGTAGTCCAGGTCACCGCGATGCTCGAGGGCCTGGGCACAGAACTCGTGGACCTCGGACGGCGTGGCGCAGCGTGCCACGTTAGGGTTGACGCTAAAGCCGGCGCTGCGCAGCCAGTCCAGAAACTCGCGCTGGCTGTGGACGTGCAGCGGATCGGTATCGGCAATGGCATAGATAAAGGTGGCAAGATCGCGGCGCGCCGTGACCTTGGGGTCCTTTTGGCGCAGGCTGCCGGCGGCGGCGTTGCGCGGGTTGGCGAAGGGGTCGCGGCCCTCGGCATCGGCCTCTTCATTCAGACGAACAAAGCTGCCCTTGGGCATGTACACCTCGCCGCGTACCTCAATGGTACGCTCGCGGTCGGCGCCCATGTGGGCGAGCGCCGGCTCGGACAGGTGCATGGGCACATCCTTGATGGTACGGACATTGAGCGACACATCCTCGCCCGTGGTGCCGTCGCCGCGCGTGGCGGCGCGCACAAAGGTGCCGTTTTGATAGGTAAGCGCCACGCCCAGACCGTCGATCTTAAGCTCGCAGGTATAGGTGACGCTGCCGGCACCGAGCGCATCCTCGGCGCGCTGGAGCCACGCGTCAAGTTCGTCCAGGTCCATGGCATCGTCCATGGAATACATGCGCGCCATATGTGTGACCGGTGTAAACTGCTCGCTCACGTAGCCGCCCACGCGCTGGGTATAGCTGTCGGGCGTCACCAGGTCGGGGTAGGTCGCCTCGATCTGCTGCAGCTCAACGAGCATTTTGTCAAAGGCGGCGTCCGTGATCTCGGGCGCATCGAGCATGTAGTAGCGATAGGCGTGGTAATCGAGCTCGTGGCGCAGCTCGGCCGCACGCGCTGCCGCCTGGGCACGGGCATCGGCCGGTGCAGCGGTATCCGTGCTCGCGGGCGTTTCGGTATCGATGTCCACGCCGTCACCAAACAGGCTCGATTGCTCCATAGCGGCACTCCTTCGCTCGATTTCAAACGGATACAAGAGTACCACCGGTCGCAATGGGGCCGAATAGCGGTCTCAAACCGCATCGAATCGGCAGCGGCCGGACCGGGGTGGATTGCACGATCAAACCATGCCCTTGTCAGTTCTACATGATCCGTTTTCCTCCGTCCCCAAGGGATCATCGCGAAAAGAGGGGGCTGTCCCGCGTTGGCGGGACAGCCCCCTCTGGCATCGGTATGTGCAATACAGCTCGTTAGAAACCCTGGCCATAGCCTTGGCCTTGACCCTGGCCCTGCTGGCCAAGCAGCTCCTCCAGATACTGACGCAGCTGCTCATCGGTAATGCCACCGTTGCCAGTGTCGGTCGCGCTGTCGTTTTGCTGCTGGTTCTGCAACTCCTCGTCGGAGCCCAGCTCGACGGTGACCTTCTTCTCTTCCTTGCCGCGCATGAGCGTAATCTCGACCTTCTCGCCCACCTCGTGGCTGCGCAGCGCGATGATCAGGCCGTCGGCACTCGTGATCTCGTCGTCGCCCAGCTTGGTAATGACATCGCCCTCCTGGATACCGGCCTTAGCGGCGGGGCCGTCCTCGACAACGCTTGCCACATAGGCACCGCTATCGGTGCTCAGCTTGTTGGTGCGGGCATTGAGCGCGTTGACGCTCGAAAGCGTGGCGCCCAGGTACGGATGAACCGGCGTCTTGCCGTCAATGATCTGGTCGGCAATGTTCTTGGCGTAGTTAACCGGAATGGCAAAGCCCACGCCCGAGCTGGAGCCCGAATAACTCTCGATGAGCGAGTTGATACCCACGAGCTCGCCGTTGTCGTTGACGAGCGCGCCGCCGGAGTTGCCCGGGTTGATGGCGGCATCGGTCTGAATCATGTTGGCATAGATGGTGTTACCGTTGGTCGAGCTCATGGCCGTGGAGCGATACAGCGCCGAGACGATACCGGTGGAGACAGACTGCTCGTTGCCAAACGGCGAACCGATCGCCATGACCCACTCGCCCACGTTGAGCTTGGAGGAGTCGCCGATCTCGATCGGCGTGAGCTTAGAGGCGTCGGCGTCCTTGAGCTTGATGACGGCCAGGTCGCTCGAAGCATCGTTGCCCACGAACTCGGCCTCGTAGGTAGTGCCGTCGTCCATGGTCACCACGTACTGGTCGTAGCCATCGACCACGTGGTTGTTGGTGAGGATGTGGCCCTCGGTATCGAGCACCACGCCCGAACCGACGCTGCCCGAGCTATCCGACTCGTCGGCAGACTGCGAAAGCGAGCCATTCTGGCTGCCGCTCGAAGTGGCGGTAATGGAAACCACGGAGGGCAACGCCTTGGCAGAAACGGCCTCGGCCAGCGTGGTGTCCTCGGAATCAATCGTAATCTTTTGCGTCGATGAACCCGAAGCACCCGCCGTCACGGCATTCTTTCCGCCGCCAATGTTGAGCGTGCCACTCATAATGAGCGCAATGACCAGCAGAGCGCCGCAGGCACAACCGGCAAGCGCCGTAATAAAGATCGGCAGCTTTTTGGTCTTAGTCTTGACCACTGTGTGCTTGTTTACAACCTGCTGGCTGCCCAGCGGCTTTCCGGTCTGCGTGTCGTAGGCCTGCACGTAGGGAATGTTGCTGTCGGCAGGCGTCGACTCTACCTGCACACGCGGCTGCCGTTGGGTCTCGCCGGCGTTGCCCGCATCCTGGGGACGCTGGGAATCGTTCTCGCTCATAGCTGCGATCCTTTCGTCAAATAACCAAAGGCCCGCCAAACATGTGGCGGGCCATCATTGTTCACGTTGAGTTGTACCCCAAGCTGGGCAGTCCCGAGCACTAGATGCCAAGATTTCAGCTTTGCTTAAGTAATGACATGCTTATAGGCCAATTCGTTTTATGCCGTCATGTCTATTCGATATAGCAGTCGATAGCAAAACTATATGTTGAATCGTTAATAAAGTCTGTAATCGTCGCGCCCATACCCGATCCGCACGTCCACTTATCCTTCTCCGCATCGTATGGCGTTGGCCCCCACCCCGTTTCATATGATGCTTCGCTTTCTGTGAAGTAGTTCATCACATATTTATCTTTCTGCATGAGCGCATACCAAGCGTTTGCATACATCACAAGCGGATCGGTTTGAATTATCGAATATTTTCCTGACCGAATTGCAATGCTTTGCCCATCTTCAGAATATTCAACAACAATCTCAATCTTTGCCAACACCGGCAGTGAATCATCTGACTCCCTATGAACCGTCACCAAATTCTTAGTTGCCGCTCTTGTCAGGGACGCTGCACCGTCATTATTCCTGTTTATGCTGCCAACAGCCATTTTTCTATTTCCGGCACCCAAGACATCTTTGCTTCGCGCCGAGGACACAATAACCCCAGCCTCATTCCGAACTATCATGTCGGTCACAAGCGTCAATCGTTTTTGCGCATTCGTAAGCTGCGCAGCGTTGGCCCCTCTCGCCCCAGCAAACATAACAGCTCCTGATGCCAAGACGAATAGCTGTCTTCTGTTGATCGTTCCTCTCGCTCCTCACCGATTTAGTTAACTTTTTCCATATAGTAGGGATGCAAAGTTTCCTCTTCTAAATTGGCATCACTTGCAAAGAATAGAATCCATTTCTCTCCCGCCTTCAGCCCTGAAGCAGTTCCGGTATTAAAGTAGCTACGGATATCAATCTCTTTCCGCCCTCCGCTTGACACGAGAGCCTCAAATTGTCCGTTATGAATATCCGACAGCGTCTGTACTTCAACTGAAATATGTTCGTCATCTTTTCCACCGACGACCGAGGGGCTCGGTTGATAGGCCGCGACAACCAATATCCCAAGAAATGCGCAAAGAAACCCCAGCGTTTTACGTATGCGCTTTCTATCATCTTCGCCGTCACTCTCCACAATACGTCCCTTCATGCGATATATAAATCGTTGTGTCATATGGAAGAAAACGCAGCTGATTGAACCAACCATCCCAGACAACAAGCATATATTTCTTATCATTTGAATATGTATTATGCATAGCCACATATCCCGCAACAGCCATCGCATGAGCGTCATGGCTTGAACTGAGAGTCCCAGAAAAGATACTGAGATTTCCAGAATCTGCAGTTGCCCTGAAAGAACCCCAAGATGGATACCAAGCAAATGATGTCTCAAGCCTTTTCCCGCGCCTAGCACAGAACTCCTTAATAGCCGGGGCAGCATTTGGAGATGGAGTCTCTCCTTGGGTAAAGTAAAGGCCCGTAGCTTGATCGAATGACTTATTTGGTTTGCCGGATGTTCCCGATAACTGCCAAAGCTCATGATATAAGTCTGGCAATTTGAGCCGGTTTAGCGTTACATAATGGCTGCTTACCGCAAACATCGCAGACACATCGCAAGCATAGGTCCCCGTTTCTTTAATAACCTCTGATTGTGTAGGCGTTATCATCCCTGAAATAGTTTTACTTGCGTCAATGACATATCCTTGTTTATACAGGTCTTTGGGCAATACGAAAACATCCTCGAACCTGCCTGGAGATCCGCTGCGGCTATTTCCCACAGAAAACACCGCTGTTGACCGGCATCCCTTCTCATCTAAAACAACGTTATTATCCAGATCTGCAATACCAAAAGACAGCTCGTCAAATTTCAAAGCAACGATGTCATCTTGGGATGCGAGAAGGGCTATTTCATCGCTTGTATTCTCAATGGGCATAGGGGCGTTCGGAGCCAAGCAGTATTCGCTGATCCACCAAGATCGCTCTGAATCAAATACGACGTAGCCATAGTTAACGTCATCCCGCTTCGCGCGAACGATATACCCGATTGATTCCCCATCGGAATTCACCATTTTTACTGGGTCACAAGCGGTCACCGGCTCATCCGATACGTCATCAAAGAAAGCTTGCGCTTGCTCCACAGCTATTTGCGGTGTGACACGAACCAAGTCGTCGTCTCCAAAAACCAACCTTGGAGACATCAGGGCGGCAAGCAATACTATGAATCCGACAATCACCTTTCTCGAATAACGCATTTCTTCCTCCATCCGTGCAGTAGGGAGATACGGTAACTAAATGATATTCGTGAGATAGTGCTATACGTTTGATATTGTTTTTACTGACACACTTTAAATCGGTGAAAGGTCTTCTTTTTCGCCCTAAACGAGAAAAGGGTACTGGAGAAATCTCCGGTACCCTCACATTCCTCTATTTACTTGCTAGTCCTTAAACAGATAGCCCACGCCGCGGACGGTGGTGATGTGTGCCGCGATCTGCGGGCCCACCTTGGAGCGGATGCGTCGAATGTGCACGTCGACGGTACGCGTGCCGCCGCAGTACTCAAAGCCCCACACGCGGTGCAGCAGCACTTCGCGGCTGTAGGCGCGGTTGGGGTGCGTCGCCAAAAAGCTCAGCAACGAGTACTCCATCAGCGTCAGGTCGATGGGCTCGTTATCGAGTGTCACCTGGTAGGTAGCCAGATTAATCTCGAGGTTATCGATGTTGAGCAGATCGTCGGCGGTGACGGTCTCCTCCTCGCCCATCAGGCGCTGCGCGCGAGCCTTGAGCTCGTTTGGCGTCGCCGTGGGGCATACAAAGTCGGCATGCGCGTGATTCGGCAGGCGCAGGGTACCGAGCGCCTCATCGTCGACGATCACCAACATGGGGACACCGCCGCGATCGTCAAGCCACTTGGCAATCTGATCGATGCGGTCGCTGCGGATGCCGTCGGAGTCGAGGATCAGCAGGTCAAAGTCGTGCGCCGCAGTCGGCGAATCGGGGGTTGCCAGGCTCACCTCGACACCCAGGGTGGTCGTCAAGCTGCGGGCAAACTCGTAGAAGCGCGTCGTGCGCGCCATGAACAGGGCACTCTTTTCGGACATATCGGCCTCCAAAGAAATGAGCTCAATCGTACTGGAACAAGCCAGCGCGATTAGGAGTTCGCCAGGTAGTGCTTGATCTCCCACTCGGTGATCGTGGACTCAAACTTATGCCACTCGTCGCGCTTCTTTTTGAGGAAGAAGCTGTGGATGTGCTCGCCGAGGGCATCCTTCATAAACTGCGAGTCCTCAAACACGTCGAGCGCCTCTTTGAGCGAGCGCGGCAGCGGCGTGTAGCCGGCCTCGACCATCTGACGGTCGGTAAGCTTGAGCGTCTCGGCCGTGGCCTCGGGCGGGAGTTCCAGCTTGCGCTCGATGCCGTCCAGACCGGCCGCCAGCGTGACGGCGTTGACCAGGTACGGGTTGGCCATGGGGTCGGGACTGCGCAGCTCGATGCGCGTGGACAGCGGCTTGCCGGGCTTGTAGACCGGGATGCGGACCATACTCGCGCGGTTGCGCAGGCCCCACGTGGCGTACTGCGGCACGGAGTCACCACCCGTGGTGATGCGCTTGTACGAGTTGACCGTGGGGTTGGTGATGGCGCTGATCTCGCGGGCATGCGCCAGAATACCGGCCATATAGTGCTTGGCGACGTCGGAGAGATGGTACTTCTCGTCGTCCTCGCCCCAAAACACGTTGTTGCCGTCGTGGTCGAATAGCGACTGGCACAGGAACATAGCGCTGCCGTCCTCGCCCGCCAACGGCTTGGGCATAAAGGAGGCGTGGCAACCGCTCTCGTAGGCCTGCTGCTTAATGATGAGTTTGGCCGTGGTGATGGCGTCGGACATGCTCAGGGCCTCGGCGTGGCGCAGGCTCATGCCGTGCTGCGAGCGACCGGCGGCGTGGAAGGTGTACTCCACGGGCACGGACATCTTCTCGAGCGTGAGGACCGTGTTGCGGCGCAGGTCGCGGGCTGCGTCACTCACCGAAAGATCGAAGTAGCCCACGTTGTCGAGCGGCTCGGGGGTGTGCTCGTCGGGGAAGTAATAGTACTCCAGCTCGGCACCCACATTGAGCAGGTAGCCGGCCTTCTCGGCCTTGCGGAACATGCGGCGCAGGGCATCGCGCGGGTCGCCGGCGAAGGGCTTGCGATCGGGAGTGCACACGTCGCAGAACACGCGGGCTACGCCGTTGTGGCTCGGGCGCCACGGCAGGATCTGGAAGGTCGAAGCATCGGGGAACGCCAGCATGTCGGCTTCCTCGGGCGTGGCAAAGCCCTCGATAGCGGAGCCGTCAAAGCCAATACCCTCCTCAAAAGCGACCTCGAGGTCCTCGGGGCTAATGGCAAAGTTCTTGAGGCGGCCGAGAATGTCGACAAACCACAGACGCACAAAGCGGATGTCACGCTGCTCTACGGAGCGGAGTACGTAATCGATGTTCTGCTGGTTCATGTCGCTCCCCTTTCTTTCGGGCGGGTTTCGACTGGTCTATATCGCAGATACTATCGCAGAAAAATGTTTCCGCAGGGTTAAAGCGTATCAAGCGCTC
Source organism: Collinsella sp. (assembly GCA_019419605.1). GTDB lineage: Bacteria > Actinomycetota > Coriobacteriia > Coriobacteriales > Coriobacteriaceae > Collinsella. Next base: position 71,999 of record DXZP01000002.1, on the reverse strand, counting down.
AAAAAACGTGTGCGAACAGGCAGTTGCGAACGAGTAGTTAGCGCGAGGTCGAAGCGCGGTGTTCGATGTGGCCGGGGATCTCGATGCGCTTGGGGGCGAGCTTTGCGGCATCGCCCACCGTAGTGGTAACAACGTCGATGCGCTCGGACAGGCGCTCGACCACGCGCTCGGCAATGGTGAGGGTGTCCTGCGCGGCCGTGGTCACACCGCCAAAGAGCACGTGGTTCCAGGGATAGTCGTCAAACGTCGCGATCTTCAGACCCGCCGGCAACGAGGGCCCCAGCTGGGCCAGCGCCTCGGTCAGGCGCAGGAAAACCAAGCCGTTGACGGCAATGAGGCCGAGCTTTTTACCCGCATACTCGCGGATGGTCTCGTCCAGGCGACTGACGCCCTCGACGCCACCGTCGGCCAGGGTGACGACCTCGCCCGCAAGACCGCGGCGCGAAAGCTCGTCGGCAAAGGCCTCGGCACGCTCGCGACGCACAGGGCTGTCGTCGCTTGCCTCGGTGAGCAGGCACAGGCGCTCGCTGCCCGCGACAGTCAAGGCGTCTACCAGGCCGGCGACCAGCTCACGGTTGTTGGAGGTCACCAGATCGACACCGCCGTCGGCAACATCGCGGTCGAGCAGCACGACGGGCAGGCGTCCCGCAGCCGCGGCAATCGCCTTGTCGTTGCCGCCACAGGTGTTGACGACCAGGCCGTCCACACCGGCATCGATAAGTCTGGTGAGCGACTCTGCTTCCTTGGCGGAATCATTGCCGCTAATGGCAGTCATAAGCGAGCAGCCGCGCGCGGCGGCACTAGCGGAAAGCCCTTCGAGCATGGCGCTGGAGAACGGGTTAGCAATGTCGGCCAAGATCACGCCGATGAGGTTGGTACGCGAGCTGCGCAGATTGCGCGCGGCGGCACGTGGACGATAGCCGGTGCGCTCGATAACTGCCGCGATGCGAGCACGGGTTTCCTCGGTCATCTGCCCGGGGCGGTTGTTGAGATAGCGCGAGACCGTGGCCGGGCTCACGCCCGCCTCGGCAGCAATGTCCTTAATCCTCATCTGCGCCATAGCGCACCCCGTTTCCCAATTGTCGGCAGTCTGAGCCATTTTAGGCATTTTTTTAAAAATCTCGCTTGCAAAACGCTGTAGGTGAGTATACTACAACTCGAAACGAAACCGATTTCGTAAACCGATTTCGGCAAGCGTTGGCACGGAGGTGCAAAGATGTACCCTACCGTCTTGGCACCTCCGTGCCAACGCCATATCAAAGGTGTACGCACGAGCAAGAAGGAGCTGCGCGACCATGGGTAAAACGGTTCTTACCTTCGGCGAGATCATGATGAGGCTCTCGCCCAAAGACCATCTGCGCATTGAGCAGGCGACCGAGTTTGATGTCCGCTACGGCGGCGCCGAAGCCAACACCGCGCTTTCCCTGGCCTACCAGGGTGACAAGGCAGCTTACGTCTCCGTTGTCCCGGCCAACCGTCTGGGCGAGTGCGCCCTGCGTTCGCTGAAGGTCTACGACGTCGATACCTCACGCGTCGTGCGCCAGGGCGACCGTCTTGGCTCCTATGTGTTTGAGGTCGGCGCCTCGCAGCGCGGCAACGGCTGCGTCTACGACCGCAAGTACTCTGCCATCAACATGGCCAAGCGCGACGTCTTTGACTGGGACGAGATCCTCAAGGGTGTCGATGTCTTCTACTTCTCCGGCGTGACGCCCGCCGTCTCCGACGAGATGGCCGCCGCCTGCAAGGATGCCCTCACCGCCTGCCGCGCCAAGGGCATCACCACCGTTTGCGACGTGAACTATCGCGGCAAGATGTGGTCGCCCGAGAAGTCGCAGGCCACCATGAAGGAACTCCTGCCGCTCGTTGACATCTGCATTGCCAACGACGAGGACGCTCCTGCCGGCCTCGGTATGACCTGCGTCTCCGGCTCCCTTGCCCACGGCATCGAGGAACGCGACACCTACGTCGAGATGGCCCGTCAGATCTGCGACGAGTACGGTTGCAAGAAGGTCGCCTCGGTCGTCCGCAACATCTCCTGCGTCGAGCGCTCCATTTGGATGGGCATGCTCTTTGACGCCGAGAGCGGCGAGCACTGGTTCTCCCCCGCTCACGACGTGCACGTGCTCGAGGGCGTTGCCGCTGGCGATGCTTTTAACGCCGGCCTCGTCCATGCCCTCATCAACGACTTTGACCCGCAGGACGCCGTCAACTACGCGATTGCGGCCTCGATCCTCAAGCTCACCATCAAGGGCGATTCCAACTTGGTGACCGCAGACGAGATCGCAGCCGTCGCCAACGCCTCCGACGGTGGCACGCGCGTCGCCCGCTAAGCAGTCTCCATTCCGCGGGCCGCAGCTTTCCATACCCATACCCCTGCGGCCCGCTCTCCGATCCCTCCGGTCGGACAAGACCACTAGTCCCATTCCGGTTTTGCCCGGCATTTCCTACACGACTGGTCGCGCAGCCGGTTTTGGAATTGCTTGTAACCCAAGCAGTGCCTCCGATAACCAATCCAAAACCGGCTCTTGACCAGCACGTTTGGCAATCATGCGCCCACGCGCGCCGCACATCGAAAGGAACGCCATGTTCGATCAGTTCTACACCACGCTTGAGTCCCTGGGCATCGTACCCGTCGTCGTGCTCGACAAGGTCGAGGACGCCGCCCCGCTCGCTCACGCCCTTATGGCAGCTGGCATGAAGTCCGCCGAGGTCACCTTCCGCACCGCCTGCGCCGCCGAGTGCATCACCGCTATGGCCGAGGCCGAGCCCGAGATGTGCGTTGGCGCCGGCACCGTCCTGACCGTTGAGCAGGTTGAGCAGGCCCGCGCCGCCGGTGCCAAGTTCATCGTCTCCCCGGGTTATAACGAAGACGTCGTGAAGCACTGCATCGACATCGACCTGCCCGTCCTTCCCGGCACCGTGACCCCCTCCGAGGTCACCGCCGCCGAGAACCTCGGCCTCAAGGTCACCAAGTTCTTCCCCGCGGCTCAGTATGGCGGCCTGAACACCATCAAGGCACTCGCCGCTCCGTTTGTCGGCCATCGCTTTATGCCCACCGGCGGCGTGAGCACCACCAACGTGGAGGAGTACCTGAGCTCTTCTGCCATCATCGCCTGCGGTGGCACCTGGATGGTCAAGCCGGCCCTGTTTGCCGACGGCGACTTCTCCAAGGTCGAGCAGATCGCCCGCGAGGCCATGGACGTCGTCAAGAAGGTCCGCGCCTAACCCTGCCGCCTGAGACGGGGCAGAAATGGTAGATGTTCTACTCGACTTTCCCGTCTGACCTGCTCTCTATCATGGGGGCGTGACCGAGGTCGCGCCCCCTTTTAAAACGGCTCGGAAGCGCGCCGTTTCCGTCACGAACAAGAACCGAAACCGTCTTGTATGCTGATAGAACGTGACGGAAGCGACACGCACCCGAGCCGCTTTGCTTACTCGGCTGGTAGCCGCGTTAGACTAAGCCACTTCGACAAAAGCCAAGCCACCAAAACAGCTGCGGCGCCGTCTGGAGGAATGGGCCCTTGCTTCCGGTCTTTTCCTCCAAGCGGCGCCGCAGCCTCTTCATGCCCCGATAGTGCCTTCACACTTGCGGTGAAATAGGGACTGTTTTGCGCCGCCAGAGCCGCAAAACAGTCCCTATTTCACCGCAACTCATAAGGGGACGAGCTAGATGGCCAAGTCTTTGGACAGCTCGAAATAGTCGGGATGCAAGGCGATAACCGGGCCCTGCTCCTCGGGCATCAGGTGCAAGTGCGTCTCGGCCAGGTAGCTCGCCGTGTCGGTATCGCCCCTCTTAATGGCCTCGAGAATCCGACGATGTTGTCGACGGATCGGCTCCCAATCCAGGTCCTGCGACACCATACGCAACCAGTTGTATCGCTCAAAATGCGTGTTGACGCTCTTCATCCAATCCCACAGCATGTGACGACCGGCAATCTCAAAACACGTCTCATGGAACAGGTTGTCCAGATCGAAAAAGCGACGCGTCTCGTTATGGTCGAGCGACTCGGACTCGGCAAGAATCTGCTCGAGCCGATGCTTTTGCTCGGACGTGGCAGCCGAACAACATTTAATGAGTACGCTTCTTTCGAGTTTCTCGCGCAAGAAACAGGCATTCTCGGCGTGTTCCATGCTGATCTTAGAGACGTAGGTACCACTCTTGGGGCGCGTTTCCACCAGCTCTTGCTCGCGCAGGCGCACAAAGGACTCGCGAATGGGCGTGCGCCCGATTCCCGTCTCTTTTTCCAGACCAATCGCCGAAAGGCGCGTGCCGGGCTTGAGCTCGGCATAGATGATCTTGGAGCGCAATGCGTTGTATGCCTGGTCTTGCAGGCTCTGATAATGCTGGTGCTGTTCCATAAAGCCCTCGGATGAAGCCCACTGTTTATCGAAATTCATCACGTAATACTATCGCATCCCCCATCCCCTTAATTGCGGTGAAAGAGGCGGTGCTCACGTCGCCAGCACCGCAAGAGCGAGCGGCGGCATCCCGAAACCCGGGACACCACCGCTGTTTTGCTATCGGATGGCGCAGAGACGCCTCTCCTCATGCACCAAGGGACTGACTAGAGTTCGCAGGCCACCTTGTAGCCGTCGCCGATGGCGTCGCGGATGTTGCCGCACTTCTGGGCATCGCCCAGCACGTGGGTGGAGACACCGGCAGCGGCAAGGTCGTCGGCAAGCTTGGTATTGGGACGATAGCCCATGGCAAGCACCAGCGTATCGGCATCGGCGATGGTGTGGATCTGGCCATCCTTTTCGTACGAGATGGTGTCCTCGGTGATCTCGGTCACCTTGGCCTCGGTCAGCACGTGAACGCCCTTGGAGAGCATGCGCGTGATGAGCACCGCACGACCGGCACCGCCCTCGTTGGCGGCGAGCGTCTTGGTCATCTCGATAACGGTGACATCGCGATTGGCCGGCGAAAGGTCGTTGACCAGCGGGGCCAGGTAATCGGCCGTCTCGCAGCCAACGGTGCCGCCGCCCACGATGACGATCTTCTTGCCCGGGAAAGCCTTGCCGCCCAGCAGGTCGTCGGCCGTCATAACCTGCTTAAAGCCCTGCATGAAGGCCGGAGCGATGGGCTCGGCACCATAAGCCAGGACAACCTCGTAGCCCGCGTAGTCGTGCTGAATGTCCTCGGCCGAAAGCTCGGTACCAAAGACGCACGTGACGCCTGCCTCGGCTAGGCGACGGTACTGATACTTGATCACGCGGGTGAGCTCCTGTTTTGCCGGCGGAACGGCCGCGATACGCATCTCGCCGCCCGGCTCGTCCTGCTTATCCACGAGCACCACGTTGTGACCGCGCTTGGCGGCAATGTAGGCTGCCTCCATGCCCGCAGGACCAGCGCCCACAACAAGCACGTTCTTGGCCTCAGCGGCAGGCTCGTAGCCAGCCTCGTCGCGCTCCACGTCCGGATTGACGGTGCAGGAGATGCGCTTGCCAAACATAATGCCGTTCAGGCAGCGCAGGCAGCCGATGCAAGGGCGGATGTCGTCGGCGTTGCCGGCAGCGGCCTTGTTGCAGAACTCGGCATCGCACAGATTGGCGCGACCCATCATGCAGATGTCGGCGGCGCCGTCCTCGATCAGCTCCTCGGCAATCCATGCCTCGTTGATGCGGCCGACCGTGGCAACGGGAATGTTCACATGCTTTTTGATCTCGCGCGAGCAGGCGGCGTGCGAGGCCTGCTGCGTGCCGGCAGCGGGAATTGCAGAGCCGCGCTTGATGGTGGTACCGCCCGACACGTGAATCATGTCCACGCCGGCCTTCTCCAGGCGGCGCGAGACGTAGATCATGTCGTTGAGGGTCAAGCCGCCATCGGTGTACTCATCGCCCGAGATGCGGACGTCGATGATGAAGTCCTTGCCGCAGCGTTCGCGAATCTCGGCGATGACCTCGAGCAAGAAGCGCATGCGGGCGTCGAGCGAGCCGCCGTACTCGTCGGTACGCTTGTTGTAGAGCGGGGTCAAAAAGCCGCCGAGCATGCCATGGGCGTGCGCCGCATGGACCTCAACGCCATCCACGCCGGCCTTCTGCATACGCACGGCGGCGTCGCCGAACTGATGCGTGAGCTCGTGGATCTCATCGACCGTGATGGGGCGCGGCGCCTCGCGGGCATAGGACGGGCCCACAAAGGACGGGGCGATGAGGCGCGGCGTGCCCGGAATGTTAAAGGCCATGTAAGCGGGGTGGAAAAGCTGCGGCATGATCTTACAGCCGTACTCGTGGACGGCCGCGGCGAGCTTTTCCCAGCCGGGGATAAACGTGTCGTCGTAGCAGCACATGTCACCCGGCAGATAGGTATAGGTGGGCTCGACCGTCACGACCTCGGTGATGATCAGGCCCACGCCGCCCTTGGCACGGGCGCGGTAATGATCGACCAAGTCTTCGGTCACATAGCCATGATCGGCCAGGTTGGTAGACACCGGCGGCATAAAGACGCGGTTCTTGACCTCGGTCGTACCGACCTTGATCGGGCTAAAGAGCATCGGGTAGGCGGAGGACTCCATGCAGGCTTCCTTTCGTTTGAGCCGCTCGGCGGCAGTTGCTAACGTACTTATCGTAGCAGCAACCGCGCAGCACCCAACCGCACGCGCTTCTCCAACTTCTGCTCTACCCACAAAAAGTTGCGGTGGAATACGGAGTAGATAAGGCTTCTGACAGCCAAAACAGTCCGTATTTCACCGCAACTGATGGGCGGGGTGGAATTGAGGGCTCAGATAGTCAGTCATGCCCTCATCCGCCACTCCCTCACCTACAGCGCGCCGTCCAGCATAAGGTTCACCTTGAGCACGTTGACCGTGGGCTCGCCGAAGACGCCCAGGAATCGGCCCCTGGTGCACCGGGCGATGATGTCGCGCACCTCGCCTTCGCTCTTGCCCGTGGCCTTCGCCAGGCGCGGTACCTGGTACTCGGCGGCATCGGGGGAGATCTCCGGGTCGAGGCCGGACCCCGAACACGTCACCAGGTCGACGGGCACAGCGTCCATATCGGCATCGGGGTTGGCGGCGCGGATCTTCTTCACGCGCGCATCCACAAGCTGCCGATACTCCTCACTCGCCGGGGACAGGTTGGACGGGGCACCATACGCCATGAGCTCGCCGTCTTCGCCTTCGACAATTGACACGTTCTGGATACGACCCCACATGTGGGCATCGTCATCGAAGTTCTGGCCGATGAGCTCGGAACCCACAACCTTGCCGTCGACCGTAATGAGCGATCCGTTCGCCTGATACGGGAACGTAACCTGAGCGATGCCGGTCACCACGAGCGTGTATCCCAGGCCGCAGACGATGGTAAACAACGCGAACACGCCAAGTGCGCGCGGTGCGATACCTTTGAACATACAAACCTCCGTCTACATCATGCCAATGCCGAACAAGGCCAGCAGCATGTCGATAATCTTGATGAATACGAACGGCGCCACGATACCGCCCAGACCCCACACCAGCAGGTTGTGGGTCAGCAGCTGTCCGGACGGGACCTCGCGGTACTTAACGCCCTTGAGAGCCGCCGGAATTAGCGCGACGATGACCAGCGCGTTGTAGATGATGGCGGACAGCACGGCCGTCAACGGGTTGGTGAGGCCCAGGATGTTGAGGGCGCCCAGTCCCGAATAGATCGGCGAGAACAGGGCCGGGATGATAGCGAAGTACTTCGCCACGTCGTTGGCCACCGAGAAGGTCGTGAGCGAGCCGCGGGTCATGAGCAGCTGCTTGCCAATACGCACGACCTCGATGAGCTTGGTGGGGCTGGAGTCGAGGTCGACCATGTTACCGGCCTCCTTGGCAGCCTGGGTGCCCGTGTTCATGGCCACGGCGACGTCGGCCTGGGCCAGAGCGGGCGCGTCGTTGGTGCCGTCGCCGGTCATGGCGACCAGGTGACCCTCACGCTGGAACTCGCGGATATTCTCGAGCTTGCCTTCAGGGGTGGCCTCGGCCAGGAAGTCGTCAACGCCGGCCTCGGCGGCGATTGCCGCGGCGGTGAGCGGATTGTCGCCCGTCACCATGATGGTCTTGATGCCCATCTTGCGCAGGTCGGCGAACTTCTCCTTAACGCCGGACTTGATGATGTCCTTGAGGTACACAACGCCCAGCACGCGGCAGTTCTTGGTCACGACCAGCGGGGTGCCGCCGGCCTTGGCGATGCGCTCGACGGCCTCGTCGCACTCCTGGGAGAACACGCCGCCGGCTGCCTCCACATAGGTGCGCACGGAATCGGCAGCGCCCTTGCGGATCTCATTGCCCTCGTAGTTCACGCCGGACATACGCGTTGCCGCGGTGAACGGGATGAACTCCATACCCTTATCCTCGAGCGTGCGGCCGCGCAGACCGAACTGCTCCTTGGCGAGCACGACGATGGAACGGCCCTCGGGGGTCTCGTCGGCCAGCGAGGAAAGCTGGGCGGCATCGGCCAGCTCCGCGGGATCGACGCCGTCGACCGGAATGAACTCGGCGGCTTGGCGGTTACCCAGGGTGATGGTGCCGGTCTTGTCGAGCATGAGGATGTCGACGTCGCCGGCGGCCTCGATGGCGCGGCCGGACATGGCCAGCACGTTGGCCTCGTTCAGACGGCTCATGCCGGCGATGCCGATGGCGGACAGAAGGGCGCCAATGGTAGTGGGAGCCAGGCACACGAGCAGCGCCACGAGCGTGGTCACGGCCGTGGGGTTGACTATGTCGTTAAGACCGACCGAGAAGCAGGAGTAACAATACAGGGCCAGCGTGACCAGGATAAAGACGATGGAGAGGGCCACCAGGAAGATCTCCAGAGCGATCTCGTTAGGGGTCTTCTTGCGGGCGGCACCCTCGACCATCGCGATCATCTTGTCCAGGAAGCTCTGGCCGGGCTCACTGGAGATCTTGACGATAATCCAGTCGGACAGCACCGTGGTACCGCCGGTAACGGCAGAGCGGTCGCCGCCGGCCTCGCGGACCACGGGGGCGGACTCGCCGGTGATGGCGGACTCGTCAACGGAGGCAGCGCCCTCGATGACGTCGCCGTCGCCGGGAATCTGCTCGCCGGCGCGTACGATCACCAGGTCGCCGCGCGTGAGCTCGGTGCCGGGAACGACGGTGAAGTGCTCCTTGTCCTCAACGGACTCGATGCGATGGGCCTCGACATCCTTCTTGGCCGCACGCAGGGAATCGGCCTGAGCCTTACCGCGGCCCTCGGCAAGCGCCTCGGCGAAGTTCGAGAACAGGTCGGTGAGCCACAGGATGACCGCGATGGCGACCACATAGTAGGTGGGCACACCCGCGTCCCGCACACCGAAGATGGAAGCGACGGCCAGGACGGAGGTCATGACGGCTGAAAGCCACACCAGGAACATGACCGGGTTTTGAATCTGGACGCGAGGGTCCAGCTTGGCAAACGAGTCGCGGACCGCGCGGCCCATCATGTCTTTTTGCATAGTCATAAATCTGCGTCCTCCTTTACGCAATCATCTGGAAGAACTCGGCAACGGGGCCAAGCGCCAGGGCCGGGAAGAAGCTCAGGGCACCGATCAGCAGAACGATGAACACGAGCAGGAATACGAACATGCCGTTGGTGGTAGACAGGGTACCGGCGCTCTCGGCGACCTTACCCTTCTTGGCCAGCGAGCCGGCGATAGCCAGCGTACCGATGATGGGCATGAAGCGGGCGAACAGCATCTCGAGGCCGAGCATGACGTTGATCCAGGGAATGTTGCAGTTCATACCTGCAAACGCCGAGCCGTTGTTGCCGCCGCATGAGGTGAAGGCATACAGCACCTCGGAGAAGCCGTGCGCGCCACCATTGTTGAGCTGGTCGGCAAGACCGGGCACCATGCAGGCGATGGCCGAGCACACCAGAATGGCAAACGGAGTTGCCAGGCACAGGACAACTGCCCAGCGCATCTCGCCCGGCTCGATCTTCTTGCCCAGGAACTCGGGCGTGCGGCCGACCATAAGGCCGGCGATGAACACTGTGAGGATGGCGAAGCTGATCATGCCGTACAGGCCGCAGCCCACGCCGCCGAAGACGACCTCGCCCAGAGCCATCTGGAGCATCTGGACAAAACCGCCCAGCGGGGTGTAGGAGTCGTGCATGGAGTTAACCGAGCCGTTGGAAGCGGCAGTGGTGTAAGCCGACCACGTGGAGGAGGTGGCGATACCGAAGCGGCTCTCCTTGCCCTCCATGTTGCCGCCGGCCTGGCCGTCGGTCATCTCGATATTGACCGCTCCGCCATCGGCCAGCTGCGGGGTGCCCGCATGCTCGTTGACGGCGATGATGCCGGTGAAGATCACCAGCAGGATGAACATGGCGGCAAAGATGGCCTTGCCCTGCTTGGTGTTCTTGACGCCGATACCGAAGGTGAAGCAGCAGGCAGCCGGGATCAGCAGCAGGCTGGTCATCTCGATGATGTTGGTGAAGGCACTGGGGTTCTCATACGGATGGGCTGAGTTCACGCCGAAGAAGCCGCCGCCGTTGGTGCCGGACTGCTTGATGGCGACCTGAGGAGCCGCGGGACCCTGGGGCAGGAACTGCTCGGTGACCACGCGCGCACCCTCGACAACCTTGCCGTCGACCTTGACCGTATCGCCCTCGATCTGGGCGCCGTCGATGACGCTCCAGCCGCCGTCTGCATTAGGCTGGACAGCGACGGGCTCTACGAGCTCGGCCTTCTGAGGCGGCTGGAAGTTGGAGATGACGCCACCGGCAGCCAGGCAGATGCCGAACACGAGGTTCAGCGGGATGAGCACATACAGGACGGTGCGGGTGAGGTCGACCCAGAAGGAACCCAGACTCTGCTCCTTGACCTGACAGAAGCCGCGGATCAGCGCGAACATGACCGCAATACCGGTGCCGGCGGACAAGAAGTTCTGCACGGTGAGGCCCATGAACTGCACAAGGTAGGACAGGGTGGTCTCACCGGAATAGGATTGCCAATTGGTGTTGGTTATGAAGGAAGCGGCCGTATTGAACGACAGGTCCCATGACACACCCGGCAGGTGCTGGGGATTGCCTGGCAAGAAGGGCTGAAGCGCTTGGAGTGCCACAAGGGCCACGAGGCCGATCCCCGAAAAGACCAGCACGCTCGCCAGATAGCGCCTACACCCCATCTGCTCTGCCGCGTCGATGCGAAGCAGACGATAGACGCCACGCTCCACAGGAGCAATCACAGGCGACAGGAACGTATGCTCGCCATCCATGATATGGGCCATGAACCGACCGAGCGGAACGGCCAGGACGACGAGCACGGCAAAGTACAAGATGTACTGAATCGCAGCGTCCATAGTTTACGAATCACTCCTCATCAGAATGTAGATGTAATAGATAAGGAGTCCGATGCAGACGACTCCGATAATGGGAATGAGGATGTCCATTACCGCCCCTTTCACGCGCGGTCCGATGTCTCGGACGCCTGCTCTCGCAAGCGCCTGGGGACAGTAAACGCTTCTAGAGATTAAAGAGGCGTGAGGGCCGGGGCTCACGACCTTAAGATGCCGTAAAGATGCAGGTAGAAAGCACTATTGCGGCTGCAGTGCGCCTATACTCGACCTCGCGAGCATACAGTGGCGTCCTCACCGCGTATGCACGCATGGACAACGTTTCAGAAAGGCTACGCTATGCAGCGCGACGCATCGGACACTCGCGTCAATCCAGACCTCATCCTCAAGGCAATTGAGAAAGACGAGGTCGCCGATGACGCTCGAACCAGCCGGGGACACCTCAAGATTTTCTTTGGCTACGCTGCTGGTGCAGGCAAAACCTATGCGATGCTTCAAGCCGCCCACGCCGCCAAGCGGCGAGGTGTCGACGTCGTCGCGGGATACATCGAGCCGCACGAACGTCCGGCAACTGCCCATCTTGCACAAGGGCTTGAGAACGTGCCCTGTAAACTCATCGAGCACAACGGCATTGCGCTCAGCGAGTTCGATCTAGATGCGGCTATCGAACGCGCCCCTCAGCTCATCCTTGTCGACGAGCTCGCCCATACGAATGCGCCGGGGTCTCGCCACGACAAACGCTATCAAGACGTCGAGGAACTTCTACATGCAGGCATCGACGTCTATACGACCGTGAACGTTCAGCATATCGAGAGCCTAAACGACATGGTTGCATCCATCACCGGCGTTGTCGTGAGCGAACGAATCCCCGACCGAATCTTCGATGATGCCGACCAGGTCGAGCTCGTTGACATAGAGCCCGAAGACCTACTTGAGCGCCTTCGCGCCGGCCTCGTCTACCGTCCCGCACAAGCCGAGCGAGCGCAACAGCATTTTTTTACCGTCGAGAACCTCACCGCACTCCGAGAAATCGCGCTGCGCCGCTGCGCCGATCGCACCGGCCACCTCACAGACGCCGCACGCGTGCTGGGAAACCGTGACTACTACACCAGGGAGCGTATCTTAGTCTGTGTCTCCCCGGCGCCGACCAATCCCCGCATCGTCCGTGCCGCCGCACGCATGGCGAAAGCGTTTCGCAGCGAGCTCGTCGCCCTGTTCGTAGAGAGCCCGCGCGCGCAAGCCATGAGCGATGATGAGCGCGCCAAGCTTGCAGACAATATCGCCCTAGCCGAGCAGCTCGGAGCACATATGGAAACCGTCTATGGCGACGACGTCGCGTTTCAGATCTCCGAGTTCGCGCGCCTGTCGGGTATTTCGAAGATCGTCATGGGGCGCACGGGCGAGCACAGCAGCGTCCGTCAGGCCCTCTTTGGCCGCAAATCTCTCGTAGAACAGCTCATAACATTCGCCCCGAACCTCGACATTTACATCATTCCAGACCAGTCGACTCCGCCCTCCCGACCCAAAGGACGCCGCCATGCGCTCGCCCTGCAGCCGCCCAGCAGCCGAAACGTGCTTCGCACGCTGGCCCTCTCTCTTGTCGCCACGGCGATCGGCACGGCTTTCCGCCATCTGGGATTTGCCGATTCCAGCATCATATCCCTCTATATCCTCACGGCCCTGCTGACCGCCGTCACCACGACGGGGCGTATCTGCACGATCGTATCGAGCGTGCTCTCTGTAGTGCTTTACAACTTCTGCTTCGTAACGCCTCTGTTTTCGCTCGCCAGCTACGACCGAAGCTATCTGGTCACGTTCGGCATCATGTTCGCTACCGCTATGGTCGCCGGCGAGTTAACTGCGCGCATCGCCGACAATGCCCGCACCTCCGCCGAGAACGCATTCAAAACGCGCGTACTCCTCGAAACGAACCAGCTCTTACAGCAAGCCCATAGCGCGGAGGAGTGCGCCCGCGTCGCCATGAACCAACTCATCAAACTGCTAAAACTCGACGTGGTCTTCTACACTGCCGAACACGGCACGCTCGGCAAGACGCTCTATGAGTCCGCTGGCACCGAAAACCGATCCGCGTCGCTGCTCACCGACTACGAGCGCGCCGTTGCAACCTGGACCTACACCAACAACAAACGCGCGGGCGCAAGCACGCGGACCCTGCCCGAGGCGCGCTGCCTCTACCTCGCGGTTCGCACCGGCGACAAAGTATTCGGTGTCATCGGCATCGACCTGGAGGGGCGCGAGATCGAAGCCTTCGAGCATTCGATCGTCCTATCTATCGTAGGCGAATGCGCCTTGGCGCTCGAAAGCGACCGGGCGGCGCAAGAGCGCGAAGAGGCTGCGGTCTTGGCGAAAAACGAGCAGCTGCGCGCCAACCTTTTGCGCTCCATCGGACACGATTTGAGGACACCCCTCACGGCTATATCCGGATCTGCGGCAATCCTTCGGAAGAGCGACGAGAAGCTCAGCCTCGAACAACGCTGCGATCTTGCCGATGCCATCTACGACGACTCCCTCTGGCTTATCGATACCGTGGAGAACCTCCTCGCCATCACACGCGTCGAGGATGGCACCATTTGCCTCAACTTCACACCCGAGCTCATCGACGAGGTCATCGAGGCCGCCCTCAGCCATGTCGCCCAAGCATCGCATGGACGTACCGTCACCATCGAGCACACTGACGACATCCTGCTGGTACGCATCGACGTCCATCTCATCATGCAGGTGCTTACGAATCTCATCATGAACGCCTTCAAATACACGCCCGAGGACTCGACTGTCACCATCAGCGCACGTCGCGAGGGTGCGTTCGTCGTGGTGGACGTCGCAGACGATGGGCCGGGTGTGGCAGACTGCGACAAGCCTCATATCTTTGAGCGCTTCTTCACCTCACGCAATACGCGGCCCGTGGATTCGCGTCGAAGCATCGGCCTTGGGCTGTCGCTCTGCCGCTCCATCGTGGAGGCGCATGGCGGCGTCATCGAAGCTCGCGACAACCACCCCCATGGGGCCGTCTTCCGTTTTACCCTGCCCGCCGAGGAGATCGAGATTCATGAATAATGCCGCTAAGCCACGCATCCTCCTGGTCGAAGATGACCTGACCGTTCAAAACCTCGTTTCGACCGCGCTTGACCTCCACGGCTATGTCGTGAGCAAGGTTTGCAACGGCCAGGCCGCCATCATGGATGCGGTGTCGCACGGCCCCAGCCTCATCATGCTCGACCTCGGCCTTCCCGACATTGACGGTATCGAGGTCATCACGAAGATCCGAAGCTGGTCGGCAGTCCCCATTATCGTCATTTCGGCGCGCACCGAAGATTCCGACAAGATTGCAGCACTTGACGCAGGGGCAGACGACTACCTCACCAAGCCCTTTTCTGTGGATGAGTTGCTCGCGCGCGTCCGTGCGAATTTGAGGCGCTCCTCGATGGCGTCAAGCGAGTCGACAGAAGCGAGCACGTTCGACAACGGTCCGCTGCATATCGACTACGCCGCGGGATACGCGACGAAAGACGGACGCGAGCTCTCGCTCACCCCAACCGAGTACAAATTGCTCGTCCTTCTGGCGAAAAACGTCGACAAGGTGCTCACCCACACCTTCATCACCCGCGAGATATGGGGCACGAGCTGGGACAGCGATCTGGCGAGCCTGCGCGTGTTCATGCGCACCCTGCGCAAGAAGATCGAGGCAGACCCCTCTCACCCCAAGATGATTCAGACGCACATGGGCGTCGGGTACCGCATGCAGCGTCTCTAGCCCACCCCACAAAAAGTTGCGGTGGAATACGGAGTAGATAAGGCCTTTGACAGCCAAAACAGTCCGCATTTCACCGCAACTGATGGGCGGGGTGGAGTTAGAGGCCCAGGTAGTTAGTCATGTCTTCGACGGCGAGCTTGGCGCCTGCCACGGCATGGACCACGGTGAGCGGGCCGTTGACCACATAGTTAGCGATACCCCAAAATCACTCTTTAACTCACCGCGCTCGCCCCCATATGTGCAAAGCGCCCCGCGAACGGATACTCGCGAGGCGCCTGGATGCCTGGATGTCCGGGCCTTATTTGATCCCGCGGCCCAAGTCTTCGGCAATTTTGTCTACGCCCTTAAGTGCGGCGCAGGTCTTTTTGTTGGAACAATGTCCCGTGCAAACGCCACCCTGGGCGCAGTCGGCGCAGGTGCCCTTGCGATAAATGCGCACGCACACGGCGACAAACGCAATGGCGATAACGGCCAGCACAACAATATCGATAGGTGCCATAGCAAGCCTCCTCTAGTTAACCATCACTTACTTTACCCCATTCTCAACCTACCAAAAAGGGACAGGTTTATTTTGGTCGGTTTTATCTGCGGAAACGTCACATCTCCCCCACCAAAAAGCCCGAGTGTCACTGGGACACCCGGGCTCGTGGAAAGGGGCTAATCCTTATTCGAACTTAGGCGGAAACCGTGGCAGAAGCGGTGTTGGTCTCGTCCTCGTCGGTCCATGCGTGTTTGGGCATGGGACGGAAGATCTGGAAGAGCATCGCAACCAGCAGCACGATGGCCACAATCGTCCAGATACCAAACTGTCCAAGAACAAACAGGTTGTAGAACTGGTTGATGAACAGGCCGATCACCCAAGCAAAGGCGCACTCGTAGCCAATGGCAATTGCGGTCCACTTGCCGGAGTCCATCTGGTTGCGGATGGTACCCATGGCGGCAAAGCACGGAGCGCACAGAAGGTTGAAAGCGCCAAAGGCAACGCAAGCGCCCATGGTCGGGAACATGCCGGCGAACGCGGTCCACAGGCTCGGGTCGGTCTCGGCGGCGTCGGCAACGGACAGCAGCGAGCCGGCGGTGGCGACAACGTTCTCCTTGGCAACGAGACCCGAGACGGTCAGTGCGGTGGCCTGCCAGGTGCTAAAGCCGAGCGGGGCGAAGATCCAAGCGACCAGGTTGCCGAACATGGCAAGCACGGAGTAATCCATGAACTCCTCGGGGATGCCCTCCATGGAAGGCAGGTAGCCAAAGGCGCCGTTGTAGCTACCAAAGTTGGAGAGGAACCAAACGACGACGGTGGACGCAAAGATGACCGTGCCGGCCTTCTTGATAAAGGCGAAGCAGCGCTCCCACACGTGCAGCGCCCAAGAGCGGATCGCCGGGAAGTGGTAGGCAGGAAGCTCCATAACAAACGGCGTCGGGCGGCCGGCGAAGAGCTTGGTCTTCTTGAGCATGAGGCCCGAGGCAATGACGGCAAAGACGCCCAGGAAGTAGAAGAGCGGGCTGATCCACGCAGCGGTGGTAGAAGAGTCGCCAATGATGGAACCCATAAGCAGGGCGATGATCGGCAGCTTGGCGCCACAGGGAA
This sequence comes from Collinsella sp., assembly GCA_019419605.1. Lineage (GTDB taxonomy): Bacteria > Actinomycetota > Coriobacteriia > Coriobacteriales > Coriobacteriaceae > Collinsella. The sequence goes on along the minus strand of DXZP01000002.1, from coordinate 55,381 downwards.
TGAACGTGGTGGTCATGACCGTCATGCGGCGGTCCTTCTCGTTCTCGATGGTCTTGGTAGCCATGACGCCGGGGACGCCGCAGCCCGAGGACACGAGCATGGGGATAAAGGACTTACCGGACAGGCCAAAGCGGCGGAACACGCGGTCCATGATGAAGGCGACGCGGGCCATGTAACCGCAGTCCTCCAAGAAAGACAGCATCACAAAGAGCAGGAACATCTGCGGGACGAAGCCCATGATGGCGCCGATGCCAGCCACGATGCCGTCGCAGACCAGCGAATCGACGAGGCCACCGTCCTCGGTACCGCCCGCCACGAGAGCGTCATGCACCGCGGTGGTGATACCCGGGACATAGGGGCCGTACTGTGCTGGGTCGACCGAGTCGGCGTTGTCGCCCGCAGCCTCAACAGCTGCGTCATAAGCGTCGCGACCCTGACCGAGCACGTACCAGCCGTCGGTGCCGAAGAGCTGGTCGTTGGTGAAGTCGGTCACCGTGCCGCCCAGGGTGGAAACGGCGATGTAGTACACGCAGAACATGATGACCACAAAGATCGGCAGGCCCAGGATACGGTTGGTAACCACGCGGTCGATCTTCTCGGAGGTGCTCATCTTGGCCGGAGCCTTGGTGAGGCACTCGTCGATGATGTGGGCGATCACGCCGTAGCGCTCGCCGGTGATGATGGACTCGGCGTCGTCGTCGCAATCCTGCTCGCACTGGGCGACCAGCTGCTCGACGCGAGCGGCCTTCTCCTTAGTGAGGTTGATGAGCTTGCAGGCGTCCGCGTCGCGCTCGAACAGCTTGACGGCGTAGTAGCGACGCTTGTTGGCGGGAACGCTCGCCGGCAGATTGTTCTCGATGTGGTCCAGAACGTCCTCGATGGAGGAATCGAACTTGTGCTCCGGCACCTGGCCCTTGGAAGCAGCGGACTTCTTGACCTGCTCGAACAGCTCCGTGATGCCCTTGTTCTTAAGAGCCGAGATCATCATGACCGGGCAGCCGAGCTTCTTGGAGAGCTTGTCCGTGTCGATCTTATCGCCGTTCTTCTCGACCAAGTCGGCCATGTTGAGGGCGACGACCACGGGCAGGCCGGTCTCGATAACCTGAAGCGCCAGGTACAGGTTGCGCTCGAGGTTGGTGGCATCGACCACCTGGACGACGACATCGGGCTCGCCGCTCATGAGGTAGTCGCGCGAGCACTGCTCCTCGGGGCTGTAGGGGGAAAGCGAGTAGATGCCGGGGAGGTCCGTAATCGTGACGTTCTTGTCGCTTAGGAGCTTGGCTTCCTTTTTCTCAACCGTGACGCCGGGCCAGTTGCCAACGTAGCCGTTGGCGCCGGTGATCAGGTTGAAAAGCGTGGTCTTGCCGCAGTTGGGGTTACCCGCCAGCGCGACATGGATCTGAGAATCCGCCATTCAATCCTTCTTCCTTGTGTGCCCGCGCTGCTTTCTCCGCGCAGGCTGGATAATGTGCTTCAAAGATGCTGCATTAAGTTAGAAAAACCTAACTTTATCTGCAGAAATATGTGCCGCCGGCCCTTACTGGACCTCGACGACGGCAGCCTCCTCCTTGCGGATGGAAAGCTCGTAGCCGCGCACGTTGATCTCGACCGGATCTCCGAGCGGTGCGACCTTTACGACCTTAAACGACGTGCCCTTGATGAGCCCCAGGTCCATAAGGTGACGGCGCAGTGCGCCCTCACCGTGAAGCTTGACGATGGTAGAGCTCTCGCCCACCTTGACGTCACCCAACGTCTTCATGTACTTGTCCCCCTTTCAGCTTTTTGCGAAATGCTGCGAACTAACCGACGGTCATGATGTGCATGGCAACCTTGGAATCGATACCAAAGCGTGCACCCAGCACCGTGACGATGATATTGGCGCCACTCGAGCTCACCACGTGGATCTCGTTGCCCTCGACAAAGCCGAGGTCCTTGAGATGGTGCTTCATATCCTCATTGCCCTTTACGCGAGACACGCGCACGGTTTCGCCCGCTTTTACCATCGAAAGCGGCATAGCCGGCATCTGCGGTCCGCAAGACATGAGTGAGCTCCTAACGTCAGTTCGTCCTCAACATCGACGCAGTAAAAGTTAACCACGTCTATGTTCGCTATAGTAAACTAGCACGTGGTTAACTTTTTGGAAAGGGTCCCCATTTAGATTTCGAAAAAGTTTCCTATACGAAACAAAAAGGCGCGGCAAAGAGCTGTCCTTTGCCGCGCCCTGTCATGCTTAGAGCGAGAGGTTTCTGATCGACGTGACACACGAGGCCTCGTCTACGCCCGAAATGCGGAAGATGATGTCCTCGCCGCACTCGCCGTAGAGAGCCATGAGCCCCATTACATCGCGGCCGTCGGTATGGCGATCGCCGATGCTGACCGATACGTTGCTACGATGCTTGGCAATGATGTCGTAGAGCAGCGCGACCGGGCGGGCGTGCAGTCCCAACGGATCTTTAATCGTCTTTGTAAACTCGACCATGTCCCCTCCCACGGCATCGCACATTTGGCCGGCAAAACCCAGCCACGTGGTAGCTATTGTAGCGTTAGATGCTTGTCGAGAGCTCCTCTGAACACCTCGTGGGCAAAAAGTGGCAAATATGAGTACTGTCACCAATTTAGTAGCAGCAAAATCGAGAGCAAATTGCCTCCTTTGAGCGATTCGAAGAGGTTGAAAGCCGTCAAACGCCCTTTAAAGGGGGTTATATAAATTGACTTTGAGCCCGTTTTTGCTCAGAACAGACCGAAAAATATGACACCTCTTTTGCAACAGTACTCATATTTGGCATTTTTTGACCACGGGGTCCAAAACCATGCCCCAAAACACAAAAGGAAGGGCCTCGTAAGGCCCCTCCTTAGGAAAGGGAATCGATTTATTCCACAGCCGTAGATTAATCCTAGCCGCTACTCCATCATGTCGAGGACGGAGGGGCGCAGTTCGCTCTCGGCAGCCTCGGGATCGGTCTCGCGCAGGCGGTTGATGTAGCGGTTGTACCACATCACGGCAAGGCCCAGGAACACAACCACGCCACCAACGTTGTAGACCAGCGTCAGCCAAAGCGGCTGATCGAGCGGAATGGTGCCGCAGATAAGCACGAAGCAGAAGACCACAAGCAGGAATGCAGCAATGGCCAGGCCAACGGTACGCGAACCCATGCGGAAGCCACGGGGAGCAGCGTCGAAGTTCTTGCGCAGCATAAAGTAGGCAAGCAGGATCAGCAGCGGCGGGAGCAGAGCAGTGGCAGCCGTCATGTTGGTGACGATCATGAGCAGGTCGTCGAGGTTACCAGAGCCCAAGGCCGGGATGATCAGGATGGGGACGACGATGGCGAACTGCAGCCAAGCGGCGCGGGCGGGAATGCCGTGCTCGTTGAGCTCGACGATCTTGCTACCAAAGACGCCCTTGGGGATCTCGGTGAAGAAGACCTTGATGGGAGCAGAGGTCCACATCATGAGGGAGCCCAGCGTGGCGGCGAGAAGGATCAGGCCGATGATGCGCGTGGACACTTCCATGGGAATGCCAAAGTGGGCAAAGACAGCGCCGAACACGTCGAAGATGCCGGTGGAAATGGCAACGCCGCCCTCGGGGATGAACAGGTTGACCAGCAGCGAAGCGCCTGCGTACAGAAGTCCGATGGTCAGTCCGGCGATAACGACGGTACGCACGAAGGCCTTGACGCCGCCCTTGAGGTCGTTAAGGAACACGCCGACGGACTCAGCACCGCCTATGCCCTGGATGATCCAGGCAAGCGTACCGAAGAAACCCCACGTAGTGGCGAAGCTGCTCGTGTCGGGAGCCATGTTAGCCGGAGTAGGAGCCGTGGCGAACTCGACGCCGCCAAAGGCAGCGGCCAGGGACAGCAAGATGAACACGGCAGTCAGGCCGAGAGCCGCAGTCGAGCCAAAGGACGAAATGGATCCGATCCACTTAGCGCCCTTAGTCGACACCCACGTGGCGATAGCAAAGACGACGATCTCGATAATGGTGATCCACAGCTGCGAGAGCTCGGCATTGGCACCAAAGAACACGTAGCTCGCGTAGATGATGACGTTGGGCAGGACGGACGCAAAGTAGAACAGGTTAACGAACCAGTAGCTAAATACCGTCAGGAACGCCCAGCGGCCACCCATCGAGGTCTTAACCCATGCGTACACGCCAGACTCGGAGTCCTTGTTGAGGCCGACGAACTCAGCGGTAACCAGGGTATAGGGGACAAAGTACAAAAGCGTGGCGAAGAAGAACGACGGCGCAGCTGCCAAGCCGATGGCCGCGTTGTTGTTGATGATGTTCTTGATACCGAACACGGCGGCGACCGTCATGCCCAGCAGAGCGAACGAACCAATCGTTCCTCGTTTTTCAGAGCTCATAAGCCCTCCCAATCATCCGTTATATCTCATCTAAAACCGTCCGGACTGCAAGCGCAATCGTGGACGGCGCACCTGCTAAGGGGAATGGGGAAAAGGGAGTCAACAAAGCCATCCCCCTTAACGGCGCGAAGCAAACGTCCAAACGGACGAATACTACTTGTTGGGGAAGGAATAACCTTCAACCGTCACGTGCAGTACCACGACGCGGGAATCCGCGGCATCGGCCACGACACGGTAGGCCTCGTCAATTTCGACGACGGCAACGCCGCCGGCGGGAATCGTCACGGTCTCCCCCGCACCCTCAAAGCGCTCGCGATCATCGATATCGCTGTAAGCGCGGATGCAGGTGAGGTCTGCCTTGGGGGCAACCTCGACGGTCAGGTCGCCGTCGAGCGGAGCGAGCACGGCATGGTAGCGACGGTGACCGACCAGATCGGCAGTAGCCGCCTCGTGAGCGTTCACCCACCAATACACCAGCGAGTCGCCGATGGAGTACGCCACGTCGTGCTGCAGGTCGGCAACGCCATCGAGCGCCTGGCCGGTGCGCATCCACTTCTTGACGGACTTCATCTGAGCGTCGAAATCGGCGCGCGAGTTAAAGACATGCATGACTTATGCCTCCTTAATGGGTGCCAGCGCCTGAGCCAGATCGGCAGACGTCAGCGGTCGCAGGGATACCTCAAAGCTGAAGCTCTCAAAACGGGTGCGATAGGAATCGAGTACCTCAGAACCCCAAGAGTTCGAACCAAGGCCGAGCAACTGGTCGTTGATGTTGACCGTGACCGTGTCGCCCTTGACAAGGTCGTAGACGTGCTTGGCGTTATCGATAGCCTCGCAGCTATAGGGCCATGCCGAGAACGAGAACGGGTTGGAGGCGGCGTCAGCCGGACGCGTCACGACCAGACCGTCACCGTGGCTGGAACGCAGGGCGACCCAGCGGGTGCCCTCGCGGTTAGCGCAATCCTGAGGCATCACGTAGGGCGTGAACATGTCGTCGATCGTGGTGCGGTAATGACCGACCGGGTTGGCGCGCAGCGAGTCCGGATAGTTCTCGCCCGGGCCGTGGCCATACCACTCGACGGCACGATCGCAACCGGGGACCTCGAAGGAGATGCCGATGCGCGGGATGATATCCGAGTAATCGCCGTAGGGCTCGCCGGAAACCTTGAGGTCGACGCGACCGCTCGGAAGCACGGTGTAGACGAGCTCGACGCGCATGCCGAACGCGCGGACGGGAGGAGCGATACGCTGGCTCACGGTAACGACGACCGCATTGCCGTCCTGCTTCCAAGAAACCTTGCGGGTAGACGTCTGCATCACATCGATGAAGTTGTCCTTCCACAGGGAGTCATACTCCTGAGCGTGGTTGTCGACGAGCGGATGCCAAAAACCAACCTGGGGACCAGAGGCCATGACGTCGCGGCCGGATGCCTTCCACTCGCTCACGGTACCGTTTACCTTGCTGAAGGTCAGCTCACCGTTGAGGGAGTGGATGCGGATCTCCTGCTCGGTCTCCTCGACCGTAAGCTCAGGACGAGCGGGGGCCGCGATGGCCGGCGCCGGATGGTTGGCGATGGCAAACTGGCTTGCGCCCAGTTGGAACATCGGCTCGCACCAGGCGTGAGCCGCCATGGTGTAGGCGCGCACGGTCAGCAGGGTCTCGCCTACCGCGGCCTCGCGAATCACCAGCGGAAGCTGGACGGACTCGCCGGGGGCAACCGCACCGGGCATGAGCGTCTTGCGACAGACCACGTCGCCGTCCACCAGGGTCTCGGCCGACAGGCAGACATCCTCGAGGGTGGTGAACCAACGCTTGTTGGTAACGGTCAGCTCGCCTGCCTCGGCGTCATAAGCCATGCGAATCGGGCAGATGACCTGGCCGTACTCGGTAAGGCCCGGGCTCGGCTGCTGCCAGGGGAACACCATGCCATCGATGCAGAAGTTACTGTTGTTGGGGTAATCGCCGTTGTCGCCACCATACATATCGTAGGCAACGCCGTCCTCGGTCACAGCAGCCAAACCGTGGTCGCACCATTCCCAGATAAACTGGCCTTGGATGCAATCCCAGCGATCGAAGACCTCCTGGTACTCGGACAGGCCTCCGGGGCCATTGCCCATGGAGTGGCCGTACTCGCAGTTGATGCGCGGCTTGGGGAACGGATGCTCACCAAAGTCGTTCATCTGCGACACACGGGAGTACATCGTGGAAATGACGTCGACGGTATCGGCGTTGCGGTCCTCCTCGTAATGGACCGGACGATCATCGAGCTCGTGAGCCTTGGCGTACATCGCGCGGATGTTGCAGCCATAGCCGCTCTCGTTGCCCATCGACCACATAATGATGCAGGCATGGTTGCGTTCCTGCATCACCAGGCGCTCAATGCGGTCGACGTAGGCCGGCTCCCATGCCGGGTCGTCGGTGACCAGGGCGATATTGCCGATATTCTCGAAGCCGTGGCTCTCCATATCGGTCTCGGCGACCAGCATGATGCCATACTCATCGCACAGCTCGTAGAAGCGAGGGTCATTGGCATAGTGAGAGGTGCGCACCGCGTTTATGTTGTGCTGTTTCATGAGCTCCAGGTCGCGGCGCATGCGATCGAGGCCCACGGCGCGGCCCTTGTGATCGTCGTGATCGTGGCGGTTGACGCCATGCATCTTAAAGTAAGTGCCGTTGAGGTAGATATGATTGCCCTCGACCGTCACCTCGGCAAGGCCCTGGCGATGCGGAACGTACTCGCTGACCTCGTCACCGTCGTAGACCTCAAACGTAAGGTCATAGAGGAAGGGGTCCTCGGGGTTCCAGAAGTGGGCATCGGCAACGCTGCACTCGGCATGGCCGTCGACGCACTCGCCCGTAGCGACCACGCTCTCGCCATCGCTGAGCGTAAACACGACGCGGGTAGCGCCCTCGGCCACCGTATCGAGCGTGATCAGAGCGGCATCGCCCTCGCGGTGCGTGCGGAACCTAAAGTCGACCAGGTGCGCGGCGGGACGCTGCATAAGGTACACATCGCGGAAAATGCCCGAGGCCCACCACATGTCCTGATCTTCGATATAGCTGCCATCGCTGTACTGCAGAACCTTGACCGCAAACAGGTTGTCGCCCTCGACGAGCGCGTCGGTCACGTCGAACTCGGCAGACAGGCGCGAACCCTTGGTCATGCCGATAAACTGGCCGTTGACGTACAGCTCGCCATAGCTCTCGATGCCGTCGAAGCGAATGATCTCGCGGGCGCCGGCAGGAACGGCGGGAAGGTTGACGATGCGCTGGTAGACGCCCGTGGGGTCGTCGGAGGGAACGAACGGCTGATCCACCGGAAACGGGAAACCCTCGTCGGTGTAGGCAAGGTTGCCATAGCCGTCTACCTGCCACAGGTGCGGAACCTCCACGTGATCCCACTCGGACTTGTACGTGGAGAGCTCCTCGTTGGAAACGGCAGCAGGCCCCTCAAAGAGGTGGAACTGCCACGAGCCGGACAGCTGGACAAACCCGCGCGACAGCTCGCGGCTGTACGTAGCGGCGAGATCGGCGGTCTCGTAGCCCATAAAGTACGCATGGGGTGCCAGGCGGTTCCTGTGGGTGAGCGCTTGGTTTTCCCAATCGTTAATGGCGTCCATGGTGATGCTCCTTCGTCATCGTAGTGATTCTTGTGCAACCGGTTGTCTTTATCTTACGGGCGATGCAAAAAACTGTGCAACCGGTTGTCCGCTGAACGGTCGATTTGGTCGGGTTAATGGTGCAACCGGTTGTACAACTATGCTACTTATGTCACCCTAAGCTTAGGTACACAGCACGGGGCATCATTCTTGAACTCACAGGCGACTGTCGCGCCCGCTTATGTCTCGCCCATGCATGCCGTGCTCAGTCGCAGTTTGATTGCAACACGACACCGGTCACCGGATATCATGAACGCTGTTCAGGCGCACTATAGTAAGCTGTATCCGCACCAGCCCGTATCAGTGACAACATCGACCACATTTTCCAGGAGACGCCATGACCCAACCAGTTCGCACCGCACCTACGCTTGCCGAGGTTGCCGCAGCTGCCGGCGTGTCGCGCTCCACGGCATCGCGCGCCCTCAACGATTCGCCCCGCATTAGCGAGGAAACCAAAAAGCGCGTCCGCGCGGCGGCCAAGCAAGTCAATTTTGTCCCCAACGCTCGTGGCCGAGCGCTCGCTGTCGGGCGCACGGAAATCATCGCCGTGCTCGTGACCGAGCCCCTGAGTGAACTCTTCAGCGACCCCACCTATAGCGAGTTTTTGAGCGGCATTACCGAGGAACTTTCGGAGTCGTCCTATCTGCCCGTTATCTTGCAGGCATCTTCTACGCATGAGCGCAACCGCGCACGCGAGCACTTTGAGCGCCGCTCGTTCGACGCCGTAATCGACGTCTCCCCCTACAAAGGCAGCGAGCTGCTCGAGGTGCTGCGCGAGCTGGGCGTACCCACCGTGTTGTGCGGCCAGCTCGAGGGCCACCCCTATCGCGATGTGTTCTCGACGGTCTACTCCGACGACGAAGAGGGCGGACGCTTTGCCGCACTCGCCATGAAGGAGCGCGGGCGCAAAAATATCGTCGCCGTGTTGGGACCGCAAGACAACCCCGCTGTTGTCGACCGCCTGCGCGGCTACCGCGCCGTCCTGGGCGAAGACCTCCCAGACGCAAACGTTATCTATACCGGCTGGAACAGCGGAGACGGCTATCAGGCCATGCACCAGATCCTCGCGCGCGAGATTACTTTCGATGGCGTGCTCTGCGGATCGGACCGTATCGCGGCTGGCGTCATCACCGCACTCAACGAGGCAGGCCTATCCGTTCCGGCGGACGCTTCTGTCGTCGGCTTCGACGATCACGAGATTGCGACGCGCTGCGTCCCCGCACTCACGACCGTCCGCCAGCCCCTGCGCGAAGAAGGCCACATGGCCGCCAACATTGCGCTCGATATGATCAAGGGTACCGAGCCAACCACCACCGTCATGCACATGCAGCTGATTCAGAGAGACTCACTGTAGGAAACTGGGCCGGGCTTTCCGCGATGACCGGTCAACCCAGGCCACCGCAGCATCGGCGCATAAAAAACGAGGGAAGGAGCGCGTCCTTCCCTCGTTGCGGGCACTATGTAGCCGTTCGCCTACATCAGGCGCAGGCTGACGTCCTTGAGCTGGGCGCCGGAAACGGCACTCGGAGCACCCGACATAAGGTCGGAGCCGCTGGCCGTCTTGGGGAACGCCATGACGTCGCGGATGGAGTCGGAGCCGGTGAGCAGCATGCACACGCGGTCCAGGCCCAGAGCAAAACCGCCCATCGGGGGCGCACCAAACTTGAGCGCCTCCATGAGGAAGCCGAACTGCGACTCGGCGCGCTCCTCGGTAAAGCCCAGAAGCTTGAGCATGGACATCTGCATCTCGGCGTTATGGATACGCATACCGCCGCCGCCAGCCTCAAAGCCGTCCATGACAAAGTCGTAGGTGCAGGAGCCGGCTGCCAGCGGGTCGGCCTCGATCTTGGCGATGTCGGTCTCGGTCGGCAGGGTGAAGGGCTGATGCTCGGCGGCGTAAGCCTTGCGATCCTCGTCCCAGTGGAACAGCGGGAAGTTGACGACCCACAGGAAGTCGTGGCCCTCGCGCTTGATCTCGAGCGCGTTGGCCATGTGGGAACGCATGCCGCCCAGGATCTCATCGGAGAGCAGGCGCGGACCGGCGGCGAACATCACAAGGTCGCCGGGCTCGACGTCCATACGCTCGCGCAGAGCCGCCATCTCCTCGTCCGAGAAGAACTTTACGATCGGGCTGTTGATGGAGCCGTCCTCGCGGAAGGCGATCCATGCCAGGCCCTTGGCGCCAAACGTGGAGGCCACGCCGGCGAGCTTATCGATCTTGGCGCGGGCCCAGGCACCAGCACCCTTGGCGTTGATGGCCTTGACGACAGAGCCCTCCTCGTTCGCGGCAGTCGCAAAGACCTTGAACTTGGAGTTGGCAAAGATGTCGGTCAGGTCGACCAGGTGCATACCATAGCGGGTATCGGGCTTGTCGGAGCCATAGGTGTCCATGGCCTCCCAGTAGTCCATGCGACGCAGCGGCGTGGGCATCTCGACACCCATGCGGCCGAAGGCATCGGACAGAACTTCCTCGAGCGCGCTCATGACGTCGTTCTGGTCCACGAAGGACATCTCGATATCGACCTGGGTGAACTCGGGCTGACGGTCGGCACGCAGGTCCTCGTCGCGGAAGCACTTGGCAACCTGGTAGTAGCGCTCGACGCCACCGACCATGAGCAGCTGCTTCAGGAGCTGCGGGGACTGCGGCAGGGCGTAGAAGTTACCCGGCTGAATACGGCTGGGAACGATGAAGTCGCGGGCGCCCTCGGGCGTGGACTTGAACAGGGAGGGCGTCTCGACCTCCATGAACTCACGGTTGTGCAGCGCCTCGCGAATGGCAAAGGTAAAGTCGGAGCGCAGCTTGAGGTTGGCCATCATCTCGGGACGGCGAAGGTCCAAATAGCGATAGCGCAGGCGGGTGTCCTCGCTGGTCTCGATGCCGTCCTCGATCTGGAACGGCGGGGTGACGGACGTGTTGAGCACCTCGGCGTGGTCGGTCAGGACCTCGATCTCGCCGGTCGCGAGCTTAGTGTTGGTGGTCTCCTCGCCACGGGCGCGCACGACGCCGTGGATCTTGATGGGCCACTCGGGGCGCATGGTCTCGGCGATCTTAAAGGCATCGCCGTCGGAGTGCTCGGGGTCGAAGGTGAGCTGCGTGATGCCCTCGCGGTCGCGAAGGTCGCAGAAAATAAGGCCGCCGTGGTCGCGGCGACGGCTCACCCAACCGGTGAGGGTGACCTCTTCGCCCACGTTCTCGAAGCGAAGCTCGCCGCAGGTACGGGTGTGCATGGAATGCTCATCGATGGGACGGGTCTGGCTCATACCAGTGATCCTCCTTTATGGATCTGTGCCGCCCCGTGTCGTTCCGGGCGGCGTCGTACAGATTTGCCCAGCTTGCGTAAACCGCGCAGCCGGACATGGCGTTCTATCTTATCGCACCCGCGTCGATGTGCCGCGAAAAACTAGCTCCTGCCCAAAGACTTGACGGAGACGAAACAATTGGCGCACCGCGGCACCCGCCCGCGCTCGTCACGTGCGACAATGTGCCCCAATACAACTGCACTCGGAAAGGCCCGTCATGACCGCACACCTCATCGTTATGGATATCGACTCCACGCTCATCAACCAGGAGGTCATCGACCTGTTGGGCGAGGAGGCCGGCGTAGGCGAGCAGGTGGCACAGATCACTGAGCGCGCCATGCGCGGCGAGCTTGACTTTAAGCAGGCACTCGAGGAGCGCGTGGGGCTGCTCGCCGGCCTGGACGAGAGCGTGTTCGAGCGCACCTTTGAGCGTGTGACGTTTACCCCCGGCGCGCTGGAGCTTGTGCGCTCGGCGCACAGCAAGGGCTGGAAGGTCGGCGTGGTAAGCGGCGGCTTTCACGAGGTCGCCGATAAGATCGTGACCGCCGCGGGCATCGATTTTTGCCTGGCTAACCGCCTGGAGGTCGTGGACGGCAAGCTCACGGGTAAGCTGGCGGCAGACATCGTGACCAAGGAGTCCAAGCTTATCCAGCTGTTGGACTGGACAGTTGAGTGCGGCGTCGACATAGCCCATACGGTCGCAATCGGCGACGGGGCAAACGACATCCCCATGATCCAGGCCGCAGGCACGGGCATCGCATTTTGCGCCAAGCCCAAGACGCGCGAGGCGGCCCCGTTTGCCATCGACGAGCGCAACCTGATGCTCGCCATGGACATCATCCTGCGCGACTAGTCGATCCATCGAACAACAGCATCAAATCCTCTATGTCTAGTTTCCGAACAATTTTGTTCTAATGTTCGGAAACTACCTTTCGCGTGCTAGACTTTGCACCGTCGAAGGGAACATATATGGATAAGCGAGATCTTGAGCAGTTGCTGAGCGATGTTGCCGACGGAGCAGTCGCCCCGGAAGTCGCCCTCACGCGCATCCAGACGGCGCCAACCGCCGATCTGGGTTTTGCGCAGCTCGATCTTTCGCGCGGGGTGCGCCAGGGAGCCGGCGAGGTTGTCTACGGTGCCGGTAAAACCGCCGAGCAGATTGCCGCCATTATCAAAGCGCTGCGCGATGCCGGCCAGGAGCGCATCCTGGTCACGCGCCTGGACGCCAAAAAAGCCGCGTGCACCGCTGAGCTTCTCGGCAACGGCATCGACCTGGGATATTTCCCGGACGCACAGCTCGCCCTCGTGGGCGGCAAGCCCTCCCCTACCGGAAACGGATGCATCGTTGTCGCCTGCGCCGGCACGAGCGACCTGCCCGTCGCCGAGGAAGCCGCATTGACGGCCGAGTTCTATGGCAACGAGGTCGACCGCCTCTACGACGTGGGTGTCGCCGGTCTGCACCGTCTGCTCGCGCATGTCGAGGAACTTGCCCAGGCACAGGTGGTCATCGCCATCGCCGGCATGGAAGGCGCCCTGGCGAGCGTCATCGGCGGTCTGGTGAGCTGCCCGGTCATCGCCGTTCCCACCAGCGTGGGCTACGGCGCAAATTTTGGAGGCGTAGCCGCGCTGCTCGCCATGCTCAACTCCTGCGCCAGCGGCGTTTCGGTCGTCAATATCGACAACGGCTTTGGTGCCGCCTACCAGGCAAGTCTTATCAATCATCTGAGCGCCGGCACATCCTGCGCCCGTTAAGGAGCATTCCATGTCCAACCATCAGCACACGCTTATCATCGACGGCACTTCGGGCATCAGCGGCGATATGACCGTCGCGGCCCTGCTCGACCTGGGCGCCAGCGAGGAGCACCTGCGCGAACAGCTTGCCACGCTGCCGGTCGACGGCTTTACGATCGCCGTCACGCGCGTAAACAAGCACGGCATCGACGCCTGCGATTTCGACATCCAGCTTGCAGAGGGCCTCGAGAACCACGACCACGATATGGCCTGGCTCTACGGCAACGAAGCAGCTGTCGAGCATATGCATGAGCATGAGCATGAGCACCACCATCATGACCATGACGAGCACGAACACGAACACTGCCACGATCATGACCATGAGGCTCACGGTCATGGCCACGAGGGTCACCATCACGCCCACCACCATCACCACCGTTCTTTGGCGGACGTCACCGCCATCATCGATGGCTCGCAGCTGAGCGATGGCGCCAAGCGTCGTGCGCTCGCCATCTTTACCGCGCTCGCCGCCGCCGAGGCCAAGGCCCACGGCAAAACGCCCGAGACCGTCATGTTCCACGAGGTGGGCGCCGTCGACTCCATCGTCGACGTCTGCTCTGTCGCCATCTGCCTCGACGACCTGGGCATTGAAGATATTGTGGTCGAGTCACTCTCCGAGGGCCACGGCACCATTCGTTGCGCCCACGGCCTTATGCCCATTCCCGTGCCCGCTGTCGCCAACCTGTGCCAGGCGGGCAATATCACTCTCACGCCCGCACCGGTCGCCGGCGAGCTCGTGACGCCCACGGGCGCCGCCATCGTCGCCGCGCTGCGCACGTCCGAGCATCTTCCGGCCCGCTACCGCATCGAAGCCGTCGGCTACGGCGCTGGCAAGCGTCCCTACGAGGGTTGCTCCGGTACGCTTCGCTGCCTGCTCGTTCACGCGGACGCATAGCCATGGATGCCCGCAAGGAAAAAAGCCGCGCCGCCATCGTCGCAGCATTCTCCGAGCTCCTGCGCGAGGAGGACTACGGCAAGATCACCGTAGGCGACATCATCGCGCGAGCTCACGTAGGCCGCGCGACATTCTACGGTCTCTTTAAGAGCAAAGACGACCTGCTCGCTGAGCTCGTGAGCGACATCTGCACCCACGCCCTCGACGACGATGGCACACCGCTCGACGACCCACTCGTGCAGGTCGAGCATATCCTCAACAACCTCTGGGAGCGCCGCCAGGGCGTACGAGCCCTCGTAGCCGGCGCCGGCTCACGCGTCTTCGCCGACTGCTTACGCAAGACCATCATGTCACGAGCAGCCGAAACCGTCCCCGTCGACCCCACAGGCCCCGCCGGCACCATGGACCGCAGTTTCCTACTACACCACATAGCCTCAAGCTTCGTAGCCACCGTCCAATGGTGGGCCTGGCACAACTTCCAAGCCAACAAATCCAACGTAGCCAAAGACTACCTCTCAGCCATAAAACCCCTCTTCAACTAAGTAAGAAGCTCATCCCAAAGCATCACTCCAACCCAGGGCACCACGCATCCCAAAGCGTCACTCGCGCTTCAACGCCCCCAGCAGCGACAAGCCCCTCCCATCCAAATTCAGATATATATGTTGGGTTGCTTGTTCCAACGCGACTAAGATCCCGCAGCTGGCCGCATGGGGTAACTTCCCAGCGCATTCCGCAGGACGCAAAAAGGCTCGCCGCACGAAGTGCGCAGCGAGCCTTTTTGCATGTCCGAGGACGCGCTGGGAAGTTACCCCATGCGGCCAGCGGACAACTATGTAGCCTCAGACTAGAACATGCCCAAGAAACCATGCACAAACAGCGCGGCCACAATAGCACCGACAAACGGCGCGATGCCAGGAACAAGCAGGCCGTACTTCCAGTTGTTGTCAGCCTTGTTCTTGATCGGCAGCACCTGATAGGCCATGCGAGGACCAAGGTCACGTGCCTGGTTCATGGCGAAGCCGGTGATGCCGCCCATGCCCATGCCAACAGCCCAAACGATCAGGCCGACGCAGATGGCGAGCATCAGAACGTTCTCGCCGGCGCGGCTAGCAGCAGCAAGGATGGCGCTGATGAACACGAAGGTGCAGATAGCCTCGCAGAAGAAGTTGCGGGCATAGTTGGTGCCCTCAGTGGTGGGGTTGGTCGAGAAAATGTTGCGCTGGGCAATGGGGTCGACGACGCCCTCGGAAGCCTTGAACTCATCGGCATACATAAACCAGGCGATTACGGCACCCACAAAGCCGCCGAGCATATCGGCAATCATGAAGGGGATGCAGCTGCTCCACGGCACCAGGCCGACAATGCACTGGGCAAGCACCATGGCCGGGTTCATGCACACGGCGCCGCCAAAGACAAACAGGCAGACCGAGATGCCAAAAGACCAGGTGGTGATGGCAAACATATGGCCGGAGCCCTGATACTTAGTGCCCTTGAGCACGGTATCGCAGTGAACACCCACGCCAAAGACGATCATGAGGGCAGTTGCGCCGAATTCGCAGAGGAGTTTGGTAAGCATAAAACCTTATCTTTCTTGTCGGTTAAAAACGATTCGTTTAGGCCGCGTGCTAGTGCTGCGCGACGACAACGCCCAGGCCATCGGGAATAACGGCAACCTTGGCATCGGCACCCTTCATCTCAAAGGCGAGCTTGAGCGCCTCCTCGATAGTGTTGACCGGCGTCATGTGCATATCCTTGAGCATCTGGTGATCGCACAGGTCGGTGACCATGATCACGGGGTGATGCGCCAGGATGCGGGCAAAGATCTGGCTCGTCCACTGATCGGGCAGGGTCTCGTCCTTGGGACGATCGATGCAGGCACGCTCAAACTCTGCCGGATCGTTGTCGGCGATGTTGTGATAGAAGCCCTCGCCACCGTGGCCGTCGGCACAACCGGCGACATCGATGATCACGCCGCCCTCGGGAAGCGTGGCCTCGGCAGCGCACATGCCCTTCACGGCCTGATAGATGTTCTGATCGAGCGGGTAGCCGCCGTTGGTGGTGATGGCAATCTCGCACTCAACGGGCTCAACGCCGGCAAGGCTCTTCACGAACTCACAGCCAGCCTCGTGCGCCTTGTGGATGTCGCCGGCAAAGGAGCCGATGACCTCGTGCTTGCCGTTGAGCACCACGTTGAGCACAAAGGCAAGGTGAGCCATCTCGGCGGCGGCGAACATGTCCTCGCTCACGTGGTTGTGGCACAGGTTGCCGGCACGCGAGTGGGAATCGTTCACAAACTGACCGTTGTGGTTGTACATGATGGTCTTGTAGCTGGCGATGCCAGGCAGGACGGACTTGCGGCTACCAGAGAAACCGGCAAAGAAATGCGGCTCAATGAAGCCCTCGGCAAGCAGCAGATCGCAATCGGCAGCAATCTTGTTGATGATGCACTCGCCACCAGAAGGCAGGGTACCGATCTTTTTCATCATGCTGTCGTCGGTCGCGACATGCATAACGATTTCCTCGTTGGCAACGATCTCCTCGCCATATTTGTTGACGAGCTCCTCGTGCGTCGACGGACGGTGCATACCCGTAGCAACCAGAATGCGAACGCGCGCCTCGGGCGCAGCGGAATGGATGTGATGCAGCAGAATAGGCATCGTCACACGCGAGGGGACGGGACGCGTATGATCGGAGCTAATGATGACAATATCCTTCTTGCCAGCACAAAGCTCCTCGAGCGAAGGCGAGCCATAAGGGTTGGCAAGCGACTCCTCTACCAGCTCTTCCTGCGATTTCGTGGTCTTAAACTCGTTTTGATGACCTTCCATCACACCCGCGAAATTCTTATCCTCGAGCTCCAAATGCAACGTCTTGTGGTCAAACGGCAGTTCACATTCAAACAATGACGAGCGCCCTCTTCCTTTCAACTGACACACTAGATAAACCGTTGGAAGGATACGCCGCTCACCGAAAAACGCCACCGTCCACCGACTCATTAACACAACGTTCATATTTGGCCCACAACAAAACAACCGCGATCCCAAACGGGACCGCGGCCACTACGGTCGTAAGGCGAGAAGCGCCACATGCATCTCAATCCCGATCGATAAGGCGCGCGGCGCGAAGCGCCAAACGCGCCGCCGGGACAAACCCCATCCAAAACGCGCGAAGCGCGCCATCTTTTCCCCAGCCAGTAATCCGCCGAAGACCGGACATCGCAGGGCCCGCCATTAGCTTACTTTTAGGCACACTCCGCAGGACGCAAGAAGCCCTCGCCGCACAAAGTGCGCAGCGAGGGCTTCTTGCATGTCCGAGGACGTGCCTAAAAGTAAGCTGATGGCGGGCTCGGACGACTACAGGGCTATCGATTACCCCGTGTTCTGCAATCCTGCCGAGACGCCGGTCACAGTCGAAAGAATCAGGCTCATGTACTCGGCCTTCTTCTCCTCCGCCATCTCGTCCTGGTTCATACGCACCTCGCGAAGGGCGCGGACCTGGGCGATGGATAGAGCGTCGACATAGGGGTTACGCACGCGGACGGCGCAGCCGAGCACGCGACGACGCTGCAGCGGCCATTCATCACCGACGATGGCAAGGACCCACTTACGGGTGAGCTGCATCTCGGTAAAGACCTTCTCGGACAGATCCTGGCGATCGCCCAGGTGCAGATACATCTTGGCGATGCGCTGGTCGGTCTTGGCGATCGACATCTCGATGTTGTCGATAAAGGTGCGGAAGAACGGCCACTCCTGGTAGGCAGCCTTAAGCTGGTCCAGATCGCCAAACTGCTCGCAGGCGGTACCCAGGCCGTACCAGGCGGCCAGATTGATGCGCGCCTGGCTCCAGCTGAAGATCCACGGAATGGTACGCAGGTCGTCGAGCGACTTGGCACCCAAACCGCGCTTGGCGGGACGCGAGCCGATCGGCAGCAGACCAACCTCGGTCAGCGGCGTCACGGTCGAGAACCACGGTGTAAAGTCCTCGGTGTTCAGCAGGTCCAGATAGCGCTCGTGGCTTGCAGCGTTGAGCTTCTCGGCCATATCCCAGAACTTCTGCGTGGTCTCGGTGTTGGTCTTCTCGACGCTCGGGGCCGACTGCAAAAGCGTTGCGGCGGCAACGGACTCAACATGGCGCTGAGCCAGCGTACGGTTGCCGTAACGGGCAAAGATGACCTCGCCCTGCTCGGTGAGCTTAAAGAAGCAGTTGACCGAACCCTTGGGCTGCGCCAGCACGGCCTTGTTGGCCGGACCGCCGCCACGGCCCACGGCACCGCCGCGACCGTGCATGAGCACCAGGTCGATATCGTTCTTCTCGGCCCACTTGGCAATGCGCTCCTGCGCGGAGTGCAGCGCGAGCATGGCCGTGGTAGGACCGGCATCCTTGGAGGAGTCGGAATAGCCCAGCATGACCTCCATGCGGCGGTTGGTCTGGGCAAGGCGCTTTTGCACCACGGGCAGCGTAAGCATCTGGTCGAGCACGTCGACGCAGCCCTCGAGGTCCTCGAGCTGCTCAAACAGCGGGATCACGTCGAGCTCGGGGACATCCTCCTCGTGTGCGAAAGACAGGTGAGCAAGCTCGAAGACGTCGGCCACATGCTGGGCACTCTTGGTGAACGAGATGATGTAGCGGTGCGCCATCTTCTTGCCGTAGCGCTTTTGGATGGAGCCGATAGCGCGGAAGGTATCGATGACCTCGCGCGTCATGGGCTGCAGGTCGCCATGGATACCATTCTCGTGGATATCCTTGAGGGCGCGGGCGTGCACCACGGAGTGCTGACGGAACTCCATCTCGACCATATGGAAGCCGAAGGACTCGACCTGCCAGATGATGGTCTGGACCGGGCCGTAGGCAGCACGGACGGCACCGCAGGCGGCCAGGGAGCGCTGAACGACACGCAGGTCATCCAAGAACTCGTCTGCGCTGTGGTACATGGTGTCGGTGATGCGACGCACGGTGGCGTTCAGACGGTCGGCCATGACGAGCATGACGGCGCGATGCGGCTCGTGCTCGGAGATCAGCTCAGCGCGTGCGGTGTACTGGGCGCTCATCTCGACCTGATGGTTCCACAGGTTGATGAGCTCGGCAGACGGCTTGCTGTAGGTGGCCTCGAGCGTGAGGTTGCGGCCGATGCGGCGGCACTTGTCCTCGAGCTTGAGCACCATATGGGTGAAATACTTGGCAGCGACCTCGCGGCTCACCTTGGCGGTAACGTTGGGGTTGCCGTCACGGTCGGAACCGATCCAGCTGCCGGGGTGGAAGAACGCCGGGCACAGTGGCGGCACAGTGCCGGCCTTGTCGCCCAGCACCCAGTCATCAAAACGACGATAGATAACGGGAATGACGTCGAACAGCGTGTTATCGAAGATGTCGATGATGGTATCGGCTTCCTCGACCGGCGTGGGCTTCTTGAGCGCGATGGGGCTCGTACGCACCAGGGCGTCGATCTCCTGCAGCATATGGCGCTCGTTCTCCACCAGGTCGGAACCGCCCAGGCGCGGACGCTCCTCCAGCAGGTTGGAGATACGGCGAATCTTGCCCTCGACGGCCTTACGACGGGCCTCGGTGGGATGCGCGGTAAAGACGGGATGGAACTCGAGCTTGCCGAGCAGCTCGTTGGCGCCCTCGGCACCCATCTCGTTTACCAACTGGTGATAGGCGACGGTGAGCTCGTTGGCGGGATCGACCTCGGTATCGGTCGATGCGCCGACCTCGCGCTCGCGCAGCTGCGCCACACGGTAGTTCTCCTCCGACAGGTTTGCCAGATGGAAGAAGCTCGTAAAGGCGCGGACGATAACCTGCTGCTTATCGAGCGGCAGACTGTCGATCAGATCAACGACCTCGCGAAACGCCACGGCGGTGGGCTCGTCGGCAGTGGGCACGCCCTGCTCGTCGACGGACTCGTCGGCAGCACGGGTGCCGGGGTTTCCGGCGTTGGCCACAATCTCGGCTGTCAAAATCTTGTCGAACAGGTCCGCGATCTCGGGATCATACTCGCTAAGCACACGGCGCTCCAGGCGCAAGAACAGCGCCAGATTGTCGCGCAGCTCCTCGGGGATCTCGATCTCAGCGAGACGCTCCTTGGATTCGGCATTCGAGCCGATTCGGTTAACGAGGCGGTTGACCACGGCAGCGACGCGCGCCGCGGCTTCGGGTACAGACTGGTTGCTTAGGTTCTCAGCCACGTTTCCTCCCATTCCTCCTTCTATGCACGTAACATGCGGTATTCATTATAGGCGCTTGCGAAATACTTTCGACACTGATTGCGCTTTACCACACAAAAGTATTTTCTGCATTGCAAGGGTTTTTGCTCTAAATGGTCGTATTTCTCGGTGGACGGCATACACAAACGGGGGCATTCCGCATAAATGCGAAACACCCCCGTAACAATCGCTCGCAATGGACGAGACACTCAAGCGGACCCGCAGCTCAAAATGATGCGCTACAGGCGCTCGCGAACCGCCTCGACGACGTTGGCCAGATCGGCAAGGACCTCTTCATGGCTCTCCATGTCGCGCACCTTGACCTTGCCGGCGGCAAGCTCGTCGCCACCCAGGACCAAAATGAGCTTGGCGCCAACCTTGTCGGCCTGCTTAAACTGAGCTTTGAGCGAACGACCCTGGTAGTCGGCCTCGGTCACGATGCCAGCGGCGCGAAGCTCCTGCGTGATGGCAAAGACGTTCTGGCGCAGCTCCTTGCCGGCGTTGGCGACGTAGACGCACGGGGCCTCCTCGGCACCCAAGTCGTTACCAAAGGCCTGCAGGGCCAGCAGGGCGCGCTCAAAACCGACAGCGAAGCCGACGCCCGCCGTGGGCTTGCCACCCTCGAGCTCGACCAGACCGTCATAGCGACCGCCGCCACCAATGGAGCCGACACCGGCGCCGGGAGCCTCGACCTCAAAGACGGTACGGGTGTAGTAGTCCAGACCACGCACCAGTGTGGGATCCTCGACATACTCGATACCGGCGGCATCCAGATAGCGCTTGACCTGCTCGTAGTGCTCGCGGCACTCGTCGCACAGGTTGTCGCCCATCAGCGGCGCGTCGGCCATGATCTCGCGGCAGTGGTCGTTCTTGCAGTCGAAGGCACGCAGCGGGTTGAGCTCGGCGCGCTCGCGGCACTCGTCACACATCTCGTCAGCGTGATCGAGGATAAACTGCTTGACCTGCTCGCGGTAAGCCGGACGGCACTGAGCGTCGCCCATCGAGTTAATGAGCAGACGGAGCTTGGAAAGATCGAAGCCCAGGCGCTTGTAGAACTCCATGAGCATGATGATGCACTCGGCGTCTGCCGCCGGATCGGGAGCGCCGAGCCACTCGATACCCACCTGGTGGAACTGGCGCAGGCGACCCTTCTGGGGACGCTCGCCGCGGAACATGGCCTCGGCGTAGTAAGCCTTAAACGGCGTGGAGCCCTGGGGCACCAGGTTGTTCTCCACGACTGCGCGCACCACACCGGCCGTGCCCTCGGGACGAAGCGCCAGGCGCTGCTTGGGCTTGAGTTTTGTGTCGGTGCCCTCGGTAAAGACGCGCTCCAGGTTGGCGCCGCTAAAGACGCGGAACATCTCCTTGCGAACGACGTCGGTCGACTGGCCGATGCCGTGGACAAAGACGTCCACCTGCTCGATCGCGGGCGTCTCGATGGGCTTAAAGCCAAACGGCTCGAACACGCCGGCCGCAATCTGCTGCATCTTTTGCCAGGCGCGCATCTCGGCGCCGATAAGGTCGCGGGTTCCCTCCGCCTTCTGTGCCTGCATGGGCAAACACCTTTCTTTTGTATCGCGTCATAGGTAGTGGACATTATACGGCACAAACACAAACAGCGGCGGCGCGTCTGACCGAACGAGGGTATGGGGACTCGTTCGGCCAGACACGCCGCCGCGGTAGCCACGGACGAAGCGGACAAGCGGCAATGCGCTTTGGCCTATCTACTCCCCCGCCACGCTTGCGCGCAGCTTGGCGGCGATGGGCTCGGATGCCAGCAGGAACACGAGCATGACCACGGAGCACGCCAGGCACACGATCCAGGTGCTCGCAAAGGAGCCCGTGGCATCGAACAGCACGCCCGAGACGATAGCGCCCACGGTGCCGCCGACCATCTCGAGCGAGGTGATGGTGCCCGTGACCTTACCGAGGTCGGCCATGCCAAACTGCTTGGACGCGGCGATGGTAGGCGTGATGGTGCCCATGCACGTTCCAACACCAAAGCTCACAGCAGCGACAATAGGACCGAGGTCCGTCGTCGGGAAACACAGCGCCACGCAGGCGATAATGCACGCAACGGAGCCAAGGATATTGCCAAAGCGCAGGCCAAAGCGGTCATAGATCGCACCGAGCGAAATCTTGGCGATAACGACGGTAACCATGTAGGCCGAAAGCACGGTGCCTGCCCACATGGGGTCGTGGCCGCCCGTGACGATCTTGGCACCGTTGACGGTAACACTCGTCATGTTGGTAACCTGGTTGGGCAGGATGGCGCCATTGACCAAGCCCATAAAGAGGAAGGCGACGACAAGCAGCCAAAATGCCGGGCTCTTCTTGATACGAGACCAGCCGACGCTAACCTCGGGGGCCGTATGCTCGTCCTTATCGCCCGCGGTGGAAACAGACGGATCGCCCGGGTTCTCGCCGAGCGGCTTCAGGCCAATCTCGGAAGGTTTGGTGCGGAAGGAGTAGGCCGTGATGGGCAGTGCCGCCACAATGCAGACGGCAGCGAGTACCAGGAACGCAGAGCGCCAGCCAACACTCACGATAAGCGAGCTCACGATGGGAGACAGAATAGCGCCGCCAAAGCCCGAGCCCGAAAGTGCGATGGAGATGGCAAGGCCTCGCTTGGCCGTAAACCAGTTGGCGGTCACCAGGCTAATGAGCAGACGGGTCGAGGCTACAGCGAAGCAGCCCGAAACGGCAAAGAGCACGTAGACCTGCCAAAGCCCGCCGACAAAGCTCATACCGGCAAGAACGGCAGAGGTAGCGATAACGGTTAGGGAGCCCAAAACGCGACCACTAACCTTGTCGGCAACATGGCCAATGACAAGCGATCCGATAACGCTCACCACCGTGGAGATCGCATTGGAGATGTTGTACTGCGCAAGCGTGATGCCCAGGTCGCTGACGATGAGCGGCTGGAACAGGCTCATGCAGTTGACGAAAATGGTGTAGCACGTGGCCATGATCACAAAGCCGGAGGCCACCACGAGCCAGCCGGGGAAGAATTTGTGCTGCTGGGACACGGATTACTCCTTGTGGTCGGCGATGTAGCCCAAAGCGACGGCGGCATAAGCCGCGGCGCCGAGAGGAAGCTCGGCATCGTTAAAGCGCGCCTTGGGATGATGCTGGGCAAAATGCTCGTCCGTATCGGTCACGGCCGCGCCCACCGTAAAGTACGCACTTGGGATCTCGATCGAGATAAGCGCGAAGTCCTCGCTCGCCATGGCGTGGAATAGCGGCAGGAAGGCAGCCTTGGGCAGCACCGCGCCCACGTAGCCAAGCGAGGCCTGGGTCATATCGCTGTCGAGCACGAGCGGCGGAACGTCCGAAAGCGTCTCGATGGTTGCCGGCGTACGATATGTTGCGGCAACGCCGTTGACGACCTCCGCGATGCGGGTCTTAAGGTGAGCCATGAGCTCGACATCGAAGCCGCGCAGCGTTCCCTCGAGCAGACAGGTGTCGGGGATGACGTTGGCCGCCAAGCCGCCAGCGAACTTACCCACGGTAAGTGCGACTTCCTTGGCCGCTGGCACCTCGCGGGAGATAAGCTCCTGGAGCGCCAGGTGCACATGGACGCCGGCCGTGATGGGGTCGATGCAGATCTCGGGGCTGGAACCGTGGCCACCCTTGCCCTGCAGCGTGATGCGGAAACCGTACACGCCCGAGAGCGCCGGACTCCCATAGAGCACCAGGCCAAGCGGCGACTGGCTATTGACATGCATGGCAAAGGCGGCCTGGGGACGCGGGTTCTGCAGCAGACCGTCGGCGATGGCGGCGCGGGCACCCTCAAAGGTTTCCTCGCCCGGCTGGAAC
Source organism: Collinsella sp. (assembly GCA_019419605.1). Taxonomy (GTDB): domain Bacteria; phylum Actinomycetota; class Coriobacteriia; order Coriobacteriales; family Coriobacteriaceae; genus Collinsella. The sequence continues at coordinate 31,350 of DXZP01000002.1, read as the reverse complement.
AACAACTTAACTGTGGCGTTAGCGTCGACAAGCTCGGACTCGCGGGCCTTGAGCAAACGGGCCGCGCCGAGCAGCGCCGTCGCATGCATATCGTGGCCACAAGCGTGCATGCAGCCGTTGGTGGAAGCGAAAGGCTCGCCCGATTCCTCGACAACGGGCAGGGCATCCATGTCGCCGCGAAGCATGATGACCGTACCGGCCTGTTCGTCCGTGCAGACGCCATTGCCCTGGGCCGCGGCGGCACCGGCGCCGACAAGGCCCACAACACAGGAACCATCGACGAGCGTGGCAAATGGGATTTCCATCTCGGTCAGGCGCGCTTGAATATACGCAGAGGTCTGCGGGAGACTATTACCCAGCTCGGGCATCTGGTGTAAATCGTGTCGCCACACAGCGGTCTCGTCTGCAAAAGCCTGAGCTTCTGCAACGAGACCGTCACCGATAGCGGCCTGCGCCGCTGCGGTGGCCTTGGGCGCTGATTGCGGTTGAAGATCGGACAGAGCTGGTGCCATAAATGCCCTCCAGTAACGTTTTTGCAGCAAGCACTTTGATAGCGTAAAGTGCAAGGTACAACTTTAAGGGCGATGCATAAAAAATGCCGCCCCGAGAGGGCGGCGCAACAAGTTGTTTACAATTGCGGGCGCGGCTTTTTGCGCAAAAAATCGAAGTGAGTCTCGCTCAAGATAATCGACAGGAAGATAAGCACGAAGCCGGCGAGCAGGCGCGAGGTGAGCGCCTCCCCCATCAGCAGCACCGAAAACAACACGCCCGAAGGCGACTCCATCGAAAGAAGCAGTGAGCCCGTCGAGGCGGGGACATGCGCCAAACCGACGTTTTGGACGAGCAGCGCCACGCATGTGCAGCCCACCGAGAGGAAAACAGCCACACCGATAAACTCAGGCGTCCATGCAGAGAGGGGCGCCTGAGTCTCGAATAGCAGCGACGTGATTAAACTCAAAACGCCATTGCCCACAAACATCCAAAACGTGATGACGTTGATGTCCATCTTGCGACCGTACTTGGCAGTCACCGCCATCTGGATGGCGAAGAAGATCGCGCCGCCCAAGGTAATAACATCGCCGGCATTGAACTCGACGCTATCGAGCGCTACCAGGCCAATACCCGCCAGGCACAACAACGCTGCACCCAGGTTATACCGGGTAAGCTTTTCACCGCTCAGGACATAGCTTGCAAACGGCACAAGGATGCAATACGTGCCGGTCAAAAAAGCGCTCTTGCCCGCCGTGGTCTGTGCCAGGCCGATCGTCTGCAAACCGTAGGCACCCCACATGAGCGCGCCCATGCCAAGCCCGACGATAAGGTTGCGGGCATTGAAATGAGCGATGATGCGCTTATGGAAAATTGCAAACATAACCAGTGATGCCGGGAGAAAGCGAACATAGACCAGCTCGAACACCGGAATGGTGTCGAGTGCGTCCTTCATAGTGGTAAAGGAGTAGCCCCAGATAATCGCCACCGAAAGCAGTAGAACTTTCCAGAACAACGGCGAGCGTGCGCCGGCACCCCGGGGAATACCACCCGCGCCCAAATCCTCACGGGCTACAGGGCTATCGGGCATGTTTTCGATTTCGTTGGCAGCGTATTGGGCCATGGAACATCCTCGCACTCAATCTGGGCGTGGTGTCCGCACGCGTATGGCTGCGTGCCGCCTCATGGTCAAATAAAAACGGGACGCGCCGGACCCCCGGCACGCCCCGCTACTGTAGCAACAACCAAGCAGCCCGTGCAATTCACCGCACTAAAGCGTTTTGTTCCGCCGTTCTACCGAACGGCGGACCGGCCGACGCTGCGCGAGCTGCATTCACGCCAATCTGACGTTCAATTTCAAGGGCGCGACCAGAAGGTCAGCGCCCTTTCATTTCACGTCACCTTGGCGCAAATGCGGCTCGCTCGCTGGCATTAGCGCTGCATCGGCGTTAACGTTGCTGTACTAAATAAGCTTTGTTGACTCCAGCTTTTCGATAATCCAGTCGTTGGCTTTGATGACCGGGCGGCGGAAGACGACGCCCAGTGCCAGCGACGGAATCAGATAGCTCGCCAGAATGCCAAGTTCAACCCAGTACTCCATATGGTAGGCGCCAGCCATGGCGGCATGCATGGCGTTGATGCCGTGGGTGAACGGCAGGAACGGATAGATCGCCTGGAACACAGGGCCGGTCATCTCGATGGGGAACGTACCGCCCGAACCGCCGACCTGCATAACCAACAGCACGACGGCGAGCGCCTTACCGATATCACCAAACGACACGGTGAGCGTGTAGACGATATTGGAGAACACGAGACTCGCGACCCAGCCGGCAAGTACAAACTGCAGCGGGTTGTCGCATTGGATGCCAAAGAACAGGATGTCGCCCGCGCACACGAGTGTCGCCTGCAGCAGGGCCAGACCTCCAAAGAACAGGTAGCGGCCCAGGTAGATCTCGTGCAGGCGCACGGGGATCAGCTCGTTGATGAGTTCGTCGTCAACCGAGACCTTCATCATGGCTGCCAGCACGATCGAGCCCACCCACAGCGACAGGATCGTATAGAACGGCGCCATGGCCGAACCGTAATTGCGGATTGGATAGACCGGCTTACGATCGAGCGCGACGGGACCGGAAAGCGACACGGCCAAACCCTCGGGGTCGTTGCCGATCATCGTCTTGATCGTCGCCAGGTCACCCGACATCAGGGCGCCGTCGAGCTCGTCCTTGAACGCGCTGATCTTGTCCGATGCCTCACCCAGCTGGTCAGAAGCCTTGTTGACGAGCCCTGCAGCCTTGGAGAGACCCTTCGCGAGCGAACCAGAGGCGTCGGTCAGACCGCTCACGGCGCTATCCAAGTCACCCGAGATACCGTTCAGGGAATCCAGAACGCCCGAAATGGTCTTCTTGAGCTCCTTGGCCTTAACCGAGAACGTGGAATCGTAGTCGGACTTGGCTCCCGAGATACCCGCCTTGGCATCGGCGATGGCCTGGTCGACCTCGGCACGCGAGTTGTTGACCTCCGCCATGCCGTCCGAAAGGGACTTTGCGGTCGCCGTCAGGTCCTTCGCATTGTTGCGGTACTCCACGGCAATTCTGCCCAGCGACGTCGCAGCGGACTCGAGACCGTCTTTGAGCTTGTCATCACTCACCTGGTCGGCAAGGTTGCGGAGCTGATCGGCCATCGCATCGATATCGTCAGCACGCGTATTGAGCGCCGCTGCGGCTTCGTTGAGCTGAGACACCGTAAGGTCAACATGCTGATTCGCGGCATCGAATGCCTTCGCAAGCTCGGCGGACACGTTGTCGAACGAGCCCGCGCTTCCGTCAATCGCTGCGTCAACGGCATCGTTGGCGGCCTTGAGCGCTTCCTTGGAATCATTGATGCCGCTCTTGGCGTGCTCCATCAGCTGCTTCGTCGACTCATCAACGGTGCCCGTCTGCTTGAGCATGCCGCCCGCCGATGTCAGTGAATCGGACGTGGAGCTCAAAATGCCCGCGAGCGACGTCGCACTCGCCTGAACGTCCTGCAGGTCCTCGACCGAATCGCCCAGCGTCGAGGACAGATTGGCGATAAAGTTGCTCACCTGGTCGGTACTCATATAGTCGAGCAGGCTGGACACGGTCTTAAGGCCGATGGTCGTGATGGTCTTGGTAAAGGTCTCGTTGACCTGACTCTGGACGGCGCTCGAACCCTTTTCAGTCACGATCTGTGCGATGGCGTTGGCCTTCTGGTTCTCATAGAACTCGATATCGGCGTGCTTCACCTCGGTCGAGAAAAGCGTCATCATGTCAGCGCTAAACGTTTTAGGGATAACGACGGCAGCGTAGTACGCGCCCGACTTAACGCCCTCAATCGCCTTATCGCGGTCGTTGAGGACGACCCAGTCGAAGTTCTCGTTGCCGCGCAGGGTGGCGGTTACGTTTTCGCCCACGTTGACCTCGACGGGAATCAGATCGCTCTCGTAACCCTCATCGGTGTTGACCACTGCAATCTTAAGGTTGCCGGTATTGCCGTAGGGATCCCAGCTTCCGGCGATGTTAAACCATGCATAGAGACATGGCACGATGATCAGGCCCATCACGACGACCATGCCGATCACGGAGCGAGACACGTTTTGGACATCGCGCTTAAACAGGTGCAGGATGTTTTTCATTTATGCCTCACCTCCTTTAGAGTGCTTGCCAAGCGAGGTGGTGTCCCCGTCGTTTCCGTTTACGTTGTCAGCGCCGTCGGCATCTTGAGCCTTACGATGCGCACCGATATGCGACAGACGGCTCGTAGGCTGTTCGCCTCCCTTGGCGCCACGCTCGCTGGCGTTGAGACCAAACATGCGACGGGCGGCAGGGATGGCAGCCGTGTGCTCGCGCATCTCGCGGCGAAGGTCCTCGTCCGAAAGCACCGAGATACGCATCTGGGTATTGAGGCTCGCACGGATGTATTCGATGTTGATGAGCCAGCCGCAGATGGCGATAACCGAAATGATCCAGATAACGAGCAGGATGATCTTGCCGTTATTGTCGATATCGAGCACCGTCGAAAGCACAAAGAGCAGAACCTGCACGCCTACCACGGCGGCAAAACCGCCCTTGATGTAGTACGGGTAGCGATGCTCAAACGCCACGGCATGATCGAGCAGCTCGCGACGGTACGAATCCGAATCGAGCATGACGCGCATGGCCGTGCGCAGCGAATAGCGCTGGCGCGGCAGGTCGTTGGACTCGCAGATCATGAGGCCCGTCGTGGAAAGCTGCTTGTCAAAGAGCAGGTTGAGGTTGAGCAGCAGCGGACGCAGCTGCAAGCCAATAAAGAGTGCGATGGCAAGGAACACGCCCAGGATGCACAGGTTGAACAGGTAGTTGAACGAATACATGCCACCGACGGTCTCGCGCAGCAGGTTGATGCCATAGGTGAAGGGCAGCAGCGGATGCAGCCATTGGAAGAAGCCGGGCATCATCTCGATGGGATACATGCCCGACGAGCCGGGGATCTGCACAATGACGAGGATGACGCCAATGGCTTTACCGATATGCTTAAACGTGGTGGACAGCGCATAGATGATGTTGACGTAGGTGAACGAAATAGCGATGCCGCCCAGTACAAAGAGCAGCGGATTGACGCACTGAACGCCAATGACCAGGTCGCCCACCGTAACGATAATGGCCTGGAACGCGCCCAGGATCACCAGCAGCAGCCAGCGGCCAAAGTAGCCCTGACGCGCCGTAAAGCTACCGATGCCCTCGCGGTCGACCTCGAGTTTATAGATAGCGATGAGCACATAGCCGCCTACCCACAGCGCCAGATTGGTGTAGAAGGGCGCGATGCCCGAGCCAAAGCTCTTGACCGGATAGATTGACTTGGATGTCAGCTCAACCGGAGATGCCATGAAATCTGCCACGTCATTGACGTCGACGTCCATAAGGTCGGCTAACTCGCCCATAGACTCAGAGGTCTGCAACGCCGCAATGTCATTGGCGGCGGTCGCGAGCTTGTCCTGAACCTTGGCAAGGGAGGCGTCGGTTTGGGACAGCGTGGTCTTTGCCTGCTTGAGCGTGGCGTCGAGCTGCGCCAGCGTGCCGCGCGCGCTCGCTATCGTGGGGGTCATACCCGATACAATGCCGGTCAAATCGCCCGAAACGGCGGCAAAGGAGTCAAGCGCGCTCGAAGCCTTCGGCAGTGCGTTCTGTCCCAAATCGGTCTGAGCCTGACCGAGGTTAGCCGTACCGGTCTGAATTGCCGCGTTGAGTGCGTTGCTCGCGTTCGAGATTGCCGTAGCTTCGTTTGCCATGGCGCTCGACTGCGCAGAGAGGCCATCCTTGATGCTCTGCAGCTTCTGGTTTTGCTCGCGAAGCGAATTGATGGTCGATGCGATGAGCGCGTCGGCGTCCGCCGACCCCGTCGACGTATCGTTAGCGAGAATCTGCAGGCGCTCGATGACAGCGCTGTTGTGGTCAATCGTCGCTTGGAGAGACTCGAGCGAGTTGTCGATGCGGGTGGTCGTAGATGTGACCGCGCCCGTCAGCTTGCCAATCGCAGCGTTCGCGGAGGCTGACGTCTTGGTGAGTGCAAGGCTGCCTCCCGAGAGCGCCTTGGAGAGCGAGGTGATGGAGTTACCCGCCGTGGCGCGAGCCTCGCCCAGCAGGTCGTTGCCCTGGGAGATCGCCTGCGTCAGCGACGGCGCCTGACCCTGCAGACCGGCAAGTGCCGCATCGGCCGAAGCAATCGAGCTGCTTGTCTTGTCGATGGCGGTGTTCATGTCGCCGATGGAATCACGTACTTCGCCCAGGGTATCAGACGCCTCGGACACCGAGCCCGCCAGCGAATCCTGGGTCTGGGTTGCCTTGTCTTTAAGGTCAATGCCAGCATCTTTGGCAATGCCCGCGACGGTCTCGCCCACCGTGGAGACAAACTCAGAGTTGATCTGCTCCTCGATGGTGTTGGCACCGGTATCGGTGACCTTGGGCGCAATGGCGCTCTTTTTCTCGTTGACGTAATAGGTGAGCTTCGGCTGATGGTAATTGCCATCGAGCATCGAGACGAGATTGTCGGAGAAGTTCTTGGGAATCACGATGGCAGCATAGTATTCGCCACTTTCGACGCCCTCTTTGGCATCTGCCGCCGAGTCGACGAAGGTCCAGCCCAGCTGGTCGTTCTCCTTGAGTTGGTCGACCACCTTATCGCCCGCGTTGAGCTCGCCCACCAAGTCGTTTTGGGTGCCTTGATCGTTGTTGGCGATGGCGATTTTAATGCCCTGGGAATTTCCGTACGGATCCCAGTTGGCAACGATGTTGTACCAGGCATACAGCGAGGGAATGACGCACACGCCCAGGGTAACCACCAGGGCGACGGGGTTCACGATCAATCGCTTGATGTCGCGTTTAAAGATTGCAAAGGAGACCTTTGCGTTGGATAGTTTGCTGCCGAGACTCACGCTTGGACCATCCATCCTGTCGTTGAATCAAATCGTACTATCAAAAACCATTGTACGTAGGCGCTTTAGCGTCTCAGCGCACAATGGTATCGAGTTTTGCGGGTAGCAATATACTACGAAGACGAATTAACGTACAGTTGTACAGTATCTTTAATTTTAGCAGGTCACAAAACCACAACCCGCACAAATCAGCAATCCGAATAGTCCTCGGGGACGTTCTTGAATGACCAGTCGTTTAAGAGCGTCCCCAATGACTACTTTGGACCACGAAGGCGCCGCAGGTTGAGCATAAGTCAGCGAAAACGCCCCTAAGCGAGCAAGGTGACGCGAAAGAGGAGGGAAGCGTACTTCGGTACGCGACCGACGATTGAACGTCAGATTGCCGCTTAGGGGCGTTTGCAGCGTCGAGTGGCTACATTAGTTCGCAAATAGCTGCTGCGAAGGCCACGGGGTCCTCGGGCAGAATACCTTCGACCAGCAGAGCCTGGTCGTAGAGCAAGCCGGAGTACTGCTTGATCTTGTCGGCGTCGCCCGCCTTCTGGGCAGCGACGAGCTTGGCGAAGACCGGGTGCTTGGCGTTGAGCTCGAGCACGCGCTGGCTCTTAGGCATACCGTCGGGCGCGCCCTCGGGGCCCTTCTGAAGCACTTTCTCCATCTCGAGCGAAAGCGGACCCTCGGTGGTGATGCAGGCGGGAGCGTCAGTCAGACGCGCAGAGACGGCAACCTTCTCGACCTTGTCGCCGAGCGCCTCCTTCATGGCGTTAAAGAGGTCCTCGTTCTCCTTGGTGGCGTCCTCGGCCTCCTTCTTCTCGTCATCGGTCGCCAAGTCAAGATCGCCGGTCGCGACGTTCTTAAGCTCCAGGTGACGATCCTCGACCTCAGGCTCAGCGCCATCGGCAACTGCCTTCTCAGCAGCCTCGCGAGCAGCGTCATCCTCGTAGACCTTGGGCATATCGGCGGCCACGTACTCACGCATAGCCTGGAACGTGAACTCATCCACATCCTGCGTCAGCAACAGCACGTCATAGCCGCGCTCGAGCACGCCCTTTACCACGGGCATCTTGGCCAAGCGCTCACGCGAGTCGCCGGCGGCGTAGTAGATGGCCTTCTGATCCTCGGGCATGCCCTTGGCATACTCGGCCAGGGTGATCATCTTCTGCTCCTTGGCAGACCAGAACAGCAGCAGGTCGGCGAGCTCGTCGGCCTTCATGCCGTAGCTCGAGTAGATGCCGTACTTCAGACCGCGACCAAAGTTCTCAAAGAACTTCTCGTATGCCTCGCGGTCGTTGTCGCGCATGTCCTCAAGATCGGCAGTGATCTTCTTCTCGACACGCTTGGCAATGGCCTTGAGCTGACGGTTCTGTTGCAGCGTCTCACGCGAGATGTTGAGCGTCACGTCGGCAGAGTCCACGACACCGCGCACAAAGTTGTAGTAGTCGGGCAGCAGGTCGTCGCACTTCTCCATAATCAGCACGTTGGAACTGTAGAGCGCCAGGCCCTTCTCGTAGTCCTTGCTGTACAGATCGAACGGGGCGCGACCCGGCACAAACAGCAGCGCATCGTACTCAAGCGTACCCTCGGCATGGAAGCTGATAGTGCGCGCGGGATCGTCAAAGTCGTGGAACGTGGACTTGTAGAACTCGTTGTAATCCTTCTGCTCAACGTCGGAGCTGCGCTTTTTCCAGATCGGCGTCATGGAGTTGATGGTCTCGAGCTCCTGGTAGTCCTCGTACTCGGGCTTGTAGTCGTCGCCGGCGTCCTCGGGCTTGGGTTTCTGGCGGCTCTTGCTCACCATCATCTGAATCGGGTAGCGCACATAGTTGCTGTACTGCTGAATCAGGCTCTTGAGGCCCCACTCGGTCAGGAAGCGATCGTAGGTCTCGGCCTCGCCGTCGGCGTCGAGCTTCTCGTTCTCGCGCAGCGTCAGGATGACATCGGTGCCGTGCTCGGCGCGCTCGCCGTCTTCGATGGTGTAACCCTCAAGACCATCAGACTCCCACACGTGAGCGGTGTCCTCGCCATAGGCGCGGCTGACAACCTTTACGTGGCTGGCAACCATAAAGGCAGAGTAGAAGCCCACGCCAAACTGGCCGATGATGTCGACATCGGAGCCCTGTTGCTCGGCGTTCTCGGTCTTAAACTCCTCGGAGCCGGAATGGGCGATGGTGCCCAGATTGCGCTCGAGCTCCTCGGCGGTCATGCCAATGCCGTTATCCGAGATGGTAATGGTGCGGGCGTCTTTATCAAAAGAGACGCGAATAGCCAGGTCGCCCTGGTCGAGCTTGACACTCGGGTCCTGCAGGCTCTTAAAGTTGAGCTTGTCGACGGCGTCGCTCGCGTTGGAGATAAGCTCGCGCAGGAAGATTTCCTTATTGGTGTAGATGGAGTTGATCATGAGGTCGAGCAGTTTTTTGCTCTCGGTCTTAAATTGACGCATGTGCAGTCCTTTCGCGCTACCCCCGTCCGCAAAAACGGCCCGGTTGCCCGAGCCGCATCGCAGACCTGCTATGTCCAGACTTAGATTTTATAACCCATTAGCGCGCATATATACATACGGAATCGAAAAACTGTATGTCCAAACGCTCTGATGCGCCAATTGCCAAGGAGTGTCCCCGACTGCCGGCAGGAAAGGAACGTCCCTATCTGCCATCTACGCGCTTGGCCATCCAAACATGGGGCTGGCCCTCGTCTTCGTAGTCCACCGGGGCAATCTGCGTGTAACCCGCCTTGGCATAGAGCGGCAGCACGTATTCCTGCGCGTGCAGCTTAATGAGCTTGGCGCCGGCATCACGCGCGCACGTATCACTGGCCTCGACAATCTTGCTCGCCAAACCGCGACGGCGCATGCTCGGCAGCACGGCCACGCGCCCCATAATGTAGGTCTCCCCCGCCGCGACGCCTTCGTCCAAGTCGCACGCCGGCGACACCGGAGCCTCTGCGTCAGCTGCGCGCTCGAGTTCTTCGGGAAACACGCGCGAGCAACCGGCAAGCTCACCGTCTACATAGAGCGTCACATGGATGCAGTTCGGATCCTCGTCGATAGCGTCAAACTCATTCTCGTAGCCCTGCTCGTCCATAAAAACGACGCGGCGCACCAACGCCGCGTCATCAAAGCATCCCGTCTTAAGTTGGATATCCATAGCTGCCCTTTCATTCAACGCGAACGTTAGGGACAGATTTTAGCGAAAATGAGCTCCGCGCACGCTAAACTTCGCGCGAGCCTTCGCCAGACAGTCGTAATGACCCACGTTATGGGCATCGCTCGCGATGAAGCTGTACAGGTTCTGATCGAACAGGCGCTGTGCCGGCTTTTTCTCGCGACCAAAGCGACCGCCGGCAATAAAGTCCGCCGAAGCCTGCAGCTTGCAGCCCATATCGACCAGGCGCTCCGCCACGCTTACATCCTTTTGAACCGCACGATAGCGCTCAGGATGAGCGATGATCACCTGATAGCCACGGCACTGCAAATCGTAAATCGTGTTCTCGTACTCTCTAAACGCATACGCATCGGCATGCGTCGAAAGCTCGAGCAGAAACTCGTTGGTCCCATCGAAATGCAAGTGATCCGCGGCATCGATACCAAGCTCAACGAGCTTTCGATGGTTGACCTCGAAGCCCATCTGGAGCGGAAAACCGTCAGCGTTATCGCGCAGCAGCTCAAAGGCATCCCACATCTTGTCGTAATCAAAATAGGGATCACGGCAGTGAGGAGTGCAAACGATTCTGGTTACACCGGCCCGCTTGGCAGCCTCGAGCATCGCCAAGCTCTCATCGAGATCGGCGGCGCCGTCGTCTACACCCGGCAAGATATGGCAATGAATGTCACGCATAGGTCGGCCCTAATCAACTAAACGTTTGCTCGGTTGGTGAAGATGCCCTTTTTGGAAGTGCCCTGACCGTCGGAGCCCTTCTTAACCTTCTTACCGTCCTTGGTGTAGTAAGAATAGTAGTACTCGCTGGTCTCGGTCTCACAGTAATTCATGACGGTACCGATGAGCTTGACCTTCTCGGACTTCTTAAGCTGACCGATGGCGTTGAGCGCCTCTTCGCGCTTGGTAAAGTTCTCGCGCACCACGAACAGCGCGCCGTCGGTCAGGCTGGCAATCTCGGCAGCATCGATGAAGGTGCCAACCGGGGGAGCATCGAAGATGACGTACTGGAACTTAGCAGACAGTGCCTTGACCAACTTGGAAAAGCGGTGAGAGACGATGATGTCGGCAGGATTGGGAATATGCGGCTCGGCATCGAGGAAGTAGAAGTTCTTCTGACCCGTCTCGACAATTGCCTGGTCAATGGAGATCTGCTCGGAAAGGACCGCATAGAGTCCACCGCGGGAGCGGACGCCAAGCATATCGGCAAGGGACCTGCGGCGCATATCGCACTCGACCAGGAGCACGGACTTGCCGCTCGTGGCGATTGCCTGAGCAAGGTTAATGGAAACCGTAGACTTGCCCTCGTTGGGAATCGAGGACGTGACAGTAATGGTGCGAATGGGGTCGTCCACGCTCGCAAAGCGGATGTTGGCCAGAAGGGTCTTGGCGGCATTCTGTACAACGAGCTTATCGGTGTTCTTTGCCTTAGCCATGCCTATTTACCACCTTTCATAGCCGGAATTCGGCCAACAACGGGAATGCCCAGGAGCTCTTCTGCCTCTTCGGCACCGCGGATGCGGGTATTGAGCATGTCTGCCAAAACGACATAGGCAACTGCGATAAAGATGCCCGCGAGGAACGCGACAGCAACGTACAGCATACGCTTGGGACCGCTGGGGGCTTCGGGGGTCTTAGCCTCGTCGATAACGTTGATGCTCTGGGCAGCGCCGACGTTCTGAGCGACCGTACTCACCGAGCTAGCTATGGCCTTTGCGACCTTAGCCGTCTCCTTGGCATCGGTGCCGGTAACCGAAAGCGTAATGACACGCGTGGTGGTCTCGGAGGAAACAGACACTTTGTAGTCATCCAGATCGGTGAGGCCCAGTTCATTGGCGGCGCCGCTCTTAACGCTATCGCTATCCAGCAGCGTGGCGATATCGTTGGAAAGCATCTGGCTCGCCGAGAGATCGTTGTAGCTCATCTGACCGCTATCGTCGGTCTTGGCGAGAATGTACATGCTCGTCGTCGCGGTATAGGTGTTGTCCATCGCAACGAAGGACACGATGCCCATGGCGATCGCGCAGACCACCGGAAGGGTGATGACCAGCTTGAGGTGCTTCTTCAGCAGCTGGAACAGTTCGAGAAGGGTCATGCAGCTTGCCTTTCATTTCCCCAGTTCGGATTGACAAAACTGTCCGTATGTTATCGCATCTTTTTACCGAGACCAAACTCTATACATAAGAAACAGGCTCTCCTGTAAAAATGACGGAAGCGATCGTAAAATTGCACAACAACGCCGCACCCGAAAGTCCGATGCGGCGTCTACATCATTATCTATGTTGTATCGCTATGCGAATGGCTCGTCCTGCTGTATGGGAAACGCCACCGTAATGGTGGTTCCCACGCCCAACTCGCTCGATAGATCGAGCGTGGCGTGATGATACAGGGCCGCATGCTTGACAATGGCAAGCCCCAGGCCGGTTCCGCCGCGTGCCTTGGATCTACTCTTGTCCACGCGATAGAACCGCTCAAATACCTTGCCCTGTTCTTCAGGCGCGATACCGATTCCCGTGTCGGCGACCGCGAGGAACGGATGGCCTTCGTCGTTGGTGCCGCACTGCAGCGTAACCGTACCGCCGGGTCGATTGTAGCGGATGGCGTTGCTTGCCAGATTGTAGATGAGCTCGTCAATCAAGCGCGACACGCCTTCGATGACCACAGGCTTGGTCTCATGACTTATCGTCACATTCGCCTGACGGGCGACCTGTTCAAGACGCTGCTCAACCGTGTAGATGGCACGCGAGAGCTCAATAGGCTCCGTGGACCCAATGGGCACCGCCTCGCCCTCAGTTGCACGCTCGGCCTCGTCCAAGTTAGACAGCGTAAGGATATCGTTGACAAGCGCTGCCAAGCGGCCCGCCTCACGATAGATGCGACCGCCAAAGTTGCGCAAGTCATCCTCGCCCTCAACCATGCCGTTTGCGATGAGCTCGGCATAGCCCGAAATCGCCGTAAGCGGCGTCTTGAGCTCATGGGTGATATTCGCCGTGAACTCGCGGCGCATACGGTCGTTGTCCGCTAGCACCGCCATTTGGCGCTTGAGTTCCTGGCGCTGCGACTCGATACGCTCAAGCATGGGGACCATCTCGGCATAGGCGTGCTCATAGCTACGGCGCGGGTGGTCCAAATCCACCTCTTGCAACGGCGCGATGATGGCACGGGACTCGCGGCGCGCCATGAAAAACGAGAGTACCGCACCCGCTGCTGCGATAAGCAGCATCGGCGCCACCATCGACAGCAAAATCGCCGCAACGCCAGGCTGGGCCTGCGCCAAGCGGACAACCTGGCCGTTATCAAGGGCGACGGCGCGATACAGCATAATCTCGTCGAGCGTAGAGCTTGCGCGCTCCGCGGAACCCGAACCACTCTCAAAGGCCTCGATGACCTCGGGGCGATCGCCATGGTTGGGCAGTGTGGAAGGCGACGCCTCGTTGTCGTAGGCAACCGATCCATCCTTGTTAATCAGCGTGATGCGTAAGTCCTCGCGATCGAGGCTACGCAAGAACGGGATGGGCTCCTGCTGCTCGTCGAGGGCGGCAGCAATGAGCTCGGTTTCCTGCGCCAGATTGGCACTCGTGGCATCCGCCAAAGTGTTTTGCACAAAGAACGCACCCAGCACCGTAAACGCCACGATAACCGCCATGGCGCAGACAAAGATCGTCACAAAAACGCGGTGCGACAGCGTATGTTTTCCCTGGGGGGCGAAGACCACGGGTTACCCCTCCGATGCGGTGGCCGCGGTGTCGTCGCCTTCGGCACCATCACCGGCAGAAGGCTCGGCCAGGCGATAACCCACGCCGCGCACGGTCTCGATGGCGCTGGCATGCTCGCCCAGTTTTTGGCGAAGCGTCTGCACGTGCACGTCAACGGTGCGCGAACCGCCGTCGAAGTCCCAGCCCCACACGCTCTGCAGCAACGACTCGCGGGTAAAGACCACGCCGGGCTTGCGCATGAGGTACTCGAGCAGGTCGAACTCGCGCAGGGTGAGCTTAAGCGGCTCGCCGGCAACGGTCACCTCGCGATGGCTGGGCGAGAGCACGATGTCCCCCACGCTGAGCACATCGCTCGCCTGCTTGACCATGCCGCCGCGACGCAGCAGTGCGCGGCAGCGGCTCGCAAGCTCCATGAGCGAAAACGGCTTAGTCAGGTAATCGTCGGCACCGCCATCGAGCGCCATCACCTTGTCGAGCTCGGTGTCCTTGGCGGTAAGCATCATGATGGGCACCGTCGCCGTCAGGCGATCGGCACGCAGGCGGCGCATAATCGCCAAGCCATCGGTGTCGGGCAGCATGATATCGAGCAGCACAGCATCGGGCACCCGTCGCGCCACGGCAGCTTTAAACTCGCCATCGCACGAAAAGCCCTCGGCCTCGATTCCCTGCTTGCGCAGCGCGTAGACCGTCAAATCCCTGATGTTGTCATCGTCCTCGACGTAATAGATCATGTTGAACCCCTTTGCGGCCGATATGACCGCATCTTAACCCTAAAAGCACCTGTAAAAGACAGCGTCAGCCAAAACGCCCCGTCAAATAATCCGCCGTGCGCGGATCGGACGGATTTTTGAAGAGTTGCGCGGTAGGCGCGTGCTCCACCAGCTCACCCAGCAAAAAGAACGCAACCGAATCGGAAATACGCGCGGCCTGCTGCATGTTGTGCGTCACGACCACCAGCGTGCAGGTTTCCTTGAGCTCGCAGGCAAGCTGCTCCACCACGAGCGTCGACACGGGGTCGAGCGCCGAGGTCGGCTCGTCCATCAGCAGAATGTCGGGCTGCACGGCAAGTGCGCGGGCGATGCACAGGCGCTGCTGCTGTCCACCCGAAAGACCCAGGCCCGGCTCCTTGAGCTTGTCCTTGACCTCATCCCATAGCGCAGCGCGACGAAGGGAGTCCTCGACCAGCTCATCGAGCACGGCGCGGTCGCGCACACCCATACCGCGAGGACCGTAGGCGACATTGTCGTAGATGCTCATGGGAAATGGGTTGGGGCGTTGGAACACCATGCCCACGCGCTGGCGCAAACGGCAGATGTCGCAATCGCCCAGGATATCTTGACCATCGAGCGCAATCTTGCCCTCGATGCGGCAATCCTTGATGCCGTCGTTCATGCGGTTAAAGCAGCGCAGCAACGTGGACTTTCCGCAGCCCGAAGGCCCGATGAACGAGGTGATCTGCTTGTCGCGGATCTTGATATTCACGTCCTTGAGCGCATGGTGGTCGCCATAGAACAGGTCGATGCCCTCGACGTCGATGCGCGTCGGCGAGGCGGCAAGACCCTCTGCCGTGGGGCGAGTCGCATCCCCAACCTCGCGCTCATGCGCGGCCTCGGCCTGCGCTTCCATGAGTTCTTCAAGCTCCGTGGGCTCCACAGCCGCAGCAGCCGTCATACCGCACACCTCCATATCGATATCAATTCAGCAGTATCGATAGTAGGAATCGCGGCTCATACGCACGTGAGCACATTGTCAAGTGTTTGTAAGGGCACGCTAGCTATGCGGCGGGCAGCTCGATGGTGAATATCGTGTGTTCGGGCGTCGATTCACATGCAACGGTACCGCCGTGTGCCGCGATGATCTCCTTGGCAATAGCAAGGCCCAAACCGGCACCACCGCGATTGGTCGCACGCGCCGCATCCAGGCGATAGAACTTCTCAAAGATCACCTTGAGCTTTGGCTCAGGGATCGGATCGCCCTGGTTTATAAATCGTACGCGCACGCCGCCGTTACCCAAACGTCTGGCCTCAATCGTGATCATCGAGCCTTCATAGCTATAGGCAACGGCGTTTTTCATGATGTTGTTGAATACGCGAGCCATCTTGTCGCCGTCCACGAGCACCGTCAGATCCTCGCAGATATCAACCTGGGCTTCTTTATGCTGTTCGTTGAGAATGGGATAGAACTCGTCGGCCACCTGTGCCAGTAAGAGCCCCAAATCGACGTAGCTGCGGGTGAGCACGATATCGTGGAAATCAAAGCGCGTGATGTCGAAGAACTCCTCGATGAGCGCATCGAGCCGGTGGGCCTTGTCGAGTGCCACGCCCGTAAAACGTGTGCGCTGCTCAAGCGGCAAATCGGGGGCCTCCTGCAAGAGCGAAAGGTAGCCCACCACGCTGGCGAGCGGCGTGCGCAGGTCGTGCGCCAGGTACGTCACCAGGTCATCTTTGCGGTGGGATTCGTCACGCAGGGCTTGTTGAACCCTACGCTCGCAATCGCGCGCCCGGTTGAGCGCGCCCTCGACCTCGAGGAAGTCGCCGTCAATGTTGTCCCATGTGTCGGGGTTATCGATCAGACGGTCCTGAATGCGGGCGGCAATCACGCGGTCGGCGTGCAGCTCGCCCTGCTCGTAACCCTGGTAGTACAGGGCGCGTCCGCAGAAGAACAGGACGCACACGGCAAGCGCCAGCACAAATCCAAGCATGTTGAACACAAAGCCGGCGTCAAAGAATACGGGCTCGCCAATACCGCCAAGCGCCATGGACCCGATCGCCAACGTAATTGTCCACGCGGCGCCGCCGATCACCACACAGCGGCGAACGATTTCGAATCGATCAATCAGCAAAAAGCCAATGAATAGAACTGCCAAGATGCCAACGATATTGTCAATGCCGATGAGCAGCAGACTCAGCAAAAAGAGCAGCACCGTCGCTAACGCACGGTTGTCAACGACCGCCCTTACGTATTCAAAGAGTCGATCGGGTACCTCGAATGCCCGCCTATCGTCTTTTGTCATATCTACTCCCCCACCATCAAAGGCGTTATTCGATTATGTAGCCGACGCCCCAGACGTTTTTGATAAAGCGCGGCTTCTGGGCAGCGTCGCCGATCTTTTCGCGCAGATGGCGAATGTGCACCATAACCGTATTGTTGGAGCCGGGCATAAAGTCCTCGTTCCACACCGCGCGGAACAGGTCCTCCACGGCCACCACGCTGCCGCGATGCTCGACCAGATACAGCAAGATGGAATACTCGGTGGGTGTGAGGCGTACCGGTGCACCGTCCACCGTCACGGAACGAGCGTCGCGGTTGATCTCCAAGCCGTCGAGCTGAATGGTCGGCGACTCGACCGCCTGCGCGCGGCTGCCGTAGCTGGTGTAACGACGCAGCTGAGCGTGAACGCGCGCAATAAGCTCCAGCGGGCGGAACGGCTTAACCACGTAATCATCCGCGCCAAGCGAAAGGCCCTCGATCTTGTCTTGCTGGGCATCGCGCGCCGTCAGCATGATCACAGGATAGGTATGGCTGGAACGGATCGTACGCAGCAGCTCAAATCCATCGATATCGGGCAGCATGACATCCAGCAGCGCCAGATCGAACTCCTGCTCCAAGATTGCCTTGGCAGCATCGGCCCCGCTATAGGCAATCTGGACATCAAAGCCCTCTTTTGTAAGGTAGATACCAACCAAGTCGGCGATGGCCTTCTCGTCATCAACTACCAGTATGCGCTCGTTCATGTGTGCTCCTCTCGCGCTCCATTATGCCCGAGGCGATGCACGCCACACACAACAAGCGTGGGTGATTAAGTCGGCCTTAAGCACCCTTGTGCCCGTTCGGGAGCGGATGTGGGCCACGCACGCACGCGATGATCGCCGACGCCGGCAAACGATATACTCTAGTTCCAGAAGAGACCATCCCGTCGAAAGCGAAATCCGTGAAGTTCCTCACCTCTTTTGCAAAGCACTCAGCCCAGCTTGCCGCCGGCTTTGTCTGCGCTATCGCCCTTGCCGCTGGCGTGCCCACCGTCGCCGGCGCCCAAGTACTCACGACCGACAATGTTTGCGGCAAAACCGCCGATGCGCGCGGCATCACGGCCGAAAACCTGCCCGATATCGATGCGACCAATGCCCTCGTCATGGGCAAAGACGGCACCGTCTACTATGCCCGCGGTGCCGATGAGCAGGTCAAGATTGCCTCGATCACCAAGGTCATGACCGCAATCCTAACCGTCGAGAATTGCAAGATGGACGAGAAGGTCACGGTGAGCAACGCCGCAGCCACCGTGGGCAATTCAACAGCCGGTCTACTCGAAGGCGACGAGCTCACCGTGAAGCAGGCACTGCGCGGCCTGATGATTCCCTCGGGCAACGACGCCGCCATCGTGCTCGCCGAATATGTGGGCAAGAAGATCGACCCTAAGACCAAAGACGCCGAGGCAACATTTGTGAAAGCCATGAACGAGCGCGCTAAGAAGCTCGGTTGCACCGGCACGCTTTTTGAAAACCCGCATGGTCTGGACTTTGATGAGTGGGCTGGCGATATGCACTCAACCGCACACGACGTAGCGCTGATGATGCAGGAGGCCATGAAAAACGACACGATCCGCGAGGTCGTAGCGAGCGAAGATTCCTGGATCGAGGTCACGGGCGCCGACGGCACCGACCATTCGCATTCCATGGACACGCATAACTATTTGCTAGGCCAAGATGGCAACATCGGTGGCAAGACCGGCACCACCGATGATGCAGGCTATTGCTTTACGGGTGCCTACAACCGCGATGGCGACGAGATCTACACCGTCGTTTTGAACTCCACCACCACCGACCAGCGCTTTACCGATACCGCAACCCTTGCCAATTGGTACTACGGTCACAAGGTGACGGTCGCAATCGCCAACACGCAGGAAAAGACCGCCAACGGCAACCCGCTTATGGCGCGCATTGGCCAAACCGACTGGACGGATAAGACGATCGACGCCACGCTCGCCGATCCTACGGCGCAAGCGACCGTGTTTTCCCTTGCCGGCGAGGTGACCGAAAAGGTTAGCTACGACGATCTTTCGGGCACGGTGCATGTGGGCGACAAGGTGGGCAGCGTTACGCTCAAGCAGGATGGCACCAAGATCGCCGTCATGGACCTGGTTGCCGACGAGGAAGGCGCAGGGCCGAATCCCATTGAGTGGCTACTCGTGAAGCTCGATCGCTTGGGCCGCCGCATCGACAACCGCCCGCTCACGGCAGAAAGCGAGACCGTCGCCAAGGCGCCCGAGGTGTAGTGCGCAAGAATAATAAGCCCACTGAAGGGAGGCGTCCGAAAGGATGCCTCCTTTTTTGAGGTTCGAATCCCCAGCCTCCTTTCTCCGCACCAAAAAAGGGCCCCAGATGGGACCCTTCTTTCAATTCATACTGGCGGAGAGCTGGGGATGTCCGGGCATGCTGCGCATGCCCTCCGGCTTCAAAGCCTGGCGGCTTTTCGCCCACGGGCTACAAACGCTTTCGCGTTTGCTTAACGCCCGTGCCCTCTCGGGTTCGAATCCCCAGCCAACGTTCTTCGCACAAAAAAGGACCCCTTTCGGAGTCCTTCTTTCAAGTCATACTGGCGGAGAGCTGGGGATTCGAACCCCAGATGCCCTTTTGGGGCATACTCGCTTAGCAGGCGAGCACCTTCGGCCTCTCGGTCAGCTCTCCGTAACAGCCGTTCTATAGTAACCAAACAGCCAAGGATGAGCAAGAGGAAATTTTCTAATTGCCTAGCAGCCTTTCCTCCTTGAAAGCTTCGCCTACCCCAGCGAGCGGTTGAGAGAGCCGAGCTCGTCGTTGCCCATGGTGCGCCACATTTGGAAGATGCAACCGCGTGCCAGGAAAAAGAAACCGTTGTCGACCAGTTGCACAGCGGCATCGGCAAGCTGATTCGTCACGGCTGGCACGGGCGGCAGTTCAAGCCCGGCCTTGCGGATGGTCTCGACCGCTTCCTCGAATGTCGGAGGCTCGTTGACGCCCATCTCGTTCATAAGGCCCTGCATTTCTTCCAGCGCGCTGCTGCCCGACTCCTCGCCGCGCGGCACCAGACGGTAACAAGCCAGCGCCAGGTCGAGCTGATCGCAATTCCAATAGGCAAACGCCAAGCGATAGAACAGGTAGCCGATTGCAGAACGATCGCTGGCAATACGTAGGCCGTGGCGCGCCACCTCGATAATCTCGTCAAAGCGCTCCAGACGCGCAAGCACGTTGATGAGCGCAAAGTGCGATTGCATGGACGAGCGCGCCAGATCGTAAAGATGACGCACCTCGGGCAGTGCTCGTTCAAAGTCCTCTTGCTCGGCGTAAAAGCTGCAGATCTCGTGCTGGGCAAAGTACAGCGCATCGGGCGCACGAAGGATTCGCACAGAGCGGTCTTCTTCCAACACCGGTAGCACCATGCGCACCAGCTGGTTATCACAAAACTGCGTTTGAACCGGACCTGTCGCCAAAAGCTCGGCGACGGCGCACTTAGCCTCCAACTCCTCGACAAGACGGGAAAAACCTTCAAAAGCACCTGTACGGTCGACTTTTGCCTGCTCGCGCAATTCAACAACACGGGCCACGTATGGGTCGTCGTCCTCTTCCATGACCTCCAACTCGTCAGCCTTATCGGCAAGCAGCAGATCGCGCAGCGCCGGCGGCAGCGTGCGATGGTCATCACGCGGACGAGCATGAACCTCCGCAGGTTCAATCGTCTCCGGAACAGTTGACTCATACGCCTCAAGCACACGCTTGCACGGCATATCGTCCATGTCCATGCTCTCAAGATCCTTGGCGACAGGCACGCAATCGGCCAGATAGGCCGCGCGCCCAAAGAAATACGTTGCGACAACGCGCTCGCCCTGCTCACTGTCGGGAGCAGCAATCTGCACATAGCAGCGCGTGATGCAGGTGCCCGCGGCAAAGCACGCCGCCGCAAGCGTGAGCGCCACGCGCGCATCGTGCTCCGCGGCCCAGATCGCACGCGTATCCTCTTCCAGCTCGCGCCAGGCGTCATCTTGAGCGTCGTATTCACGTTGCGGCATGGCATCCACGACAGAGTGCCCAAACCGAACGAGCATAATCCCCTCGGCAACGTTTGCCCGATAGGTATAGTCGAGCCGCGTGATCACGTTGAGCGCCTCGACAATACGCGCGAAGCGGGTACGCACATCCCACTCACCGCCCGGCTGGCAAGCCACCGTACCCGGTTTGCCCCACGGGTTATCGCTCGAGGCCGTATCAAGCAGTCGGGGAACATCGTTGGTCGTCTTGGCGATATGCCACGCATCAAAGAGCGCGCAGCCCTCAAGGCTCGGCGAGGATGCCGCAGGGACCAATCCGGCCCCGATGTGCTCAAGGATGCCGGAGAGACGGTTAAGACGGCACTCGATGGCAAGCAGCATGTCAATCTCGTCCTGGTCCAGCAGGCTGCGATCAAAATTGAGATAGAAAAGCTTTGAGCGATCGATGCGAGCCAGGCTCATCTCGGACTTAGCGGCGATGGTGCGCAAGCGAGGCAAGTCAATTTCACTCATAAGGGCGGCGGCATAGCGCTCGATACCGCTCGGATTCTCGGCATGGTCAACGCGGTAGAGCAGTGTCTCGATAGCGTCAGGTAGCGGTGTCGTGTTAAAGCCCAAAAACACCTCGACCGGCTCGGGCAACTTTACGAGCTTGATCTTGTCGACAACGTTTTGCATACCCTCGTCGAGTCCGTCGGCGTCCGCCGTGCTCGCAATGGTATTTTCGGAGTCAGCGAATATCACGTAGCGCAGGAACATCGATGCCATGAACTCGCCGTAAGGAAGGGAGCGGGTCGAATTCCATGTCTCGTGGTCGGACTGCTCGCGCATGGGGCCTTCGGGAGAGCCGACGGTTCGCGCGCACGCGCGCATCGTGCCGTTGGCTCCCCGAACCACAATCTCACCAATACCGGAGTCCGACTCGTCAAGGACCAGTTCCATGTCGGGATCGTTGGGCAGCGGAGTCTCGCTAACGGGGCGGTCCACCTTGTACACCTCGCCCGAAACGCTTACGTAGCCCAAAAGCGACACATGACTTTTGCCAACGAATTCGACGACATAGCAAGATTCATGCTGATCCTCGCCAAAGAGTTTCCAGACCACGCCATATGAGCGTCCCGCTGGCTGCTCGGGCATCGCCGGAAAGCGCTTCTTGGGATCGAGAAACCTGAGCTTGTATGTCGGACGCTCTGCCACGAAGTATCACCCTGATCGGTCGTTGAGAGAAGGAGTGGTCGCGAATAAGTCGCGACATCTACTCGGAATCTTACACGAGTCGACAGGAAATCGTCCCTTTGGACGAAAGCACTCAAGCTGGCTCAAAAGAAAAGCCCCCGTTGCCGGGAGCTTTAATCTCAAATGGTGCGGCGTATAGGATTCCGCGCATCCGCTGCGCGGATCCGCACCGGCTTCGCCCGCCTGCCGGCGTGCTCGCCCGCGGGCTAAAAACGCTCCGCGTTTTCTTTACGCCCGCGCCTCGACCGAGGTTCGAATCCATGCGGTGTTTACGTAAAAGAAAAGCCCCCGTTGCCGGGAGCTTTAATCTCAAATGGTGCGGCGTATAGGATTCGAACCTATGACGTTCTGATTCGTAGTCAGACCCTCTATCCAGCTGAGGTAACGCCGCA
>DXZP01000002.1:0-8820 GCA_019419605.1 Collinsella sp. | reverse complement strand
CCTATGACGTTCTGATTCGTAGTCAGACCCTCTATCCAGCTGAGGTAACGCCGCAGCGCAAGACATATAAAACCACTTTAGCTTATTGGAGTCAAGCACAATTTCAAACTTTTTTGTGGAACGCAGTCTTGTCATGCTGCTCCGCATATACCGCCATTCCCCGTACGATCGATTGGCTTTTCGATCACGTCAAACTTAGCATCAAGTTCCCTCAGGAGCGATCTCACCCGCTGGGCACAATCATAATCGGCAAACGAGATGCTCAACATGCGAGCAACCTGATTAGATGTCTGGACCCCATAGAAATGCTCTAGGGCCACAAGCCCCTCGTGCGCCACAAACGTCTCAACCACATGAGGCGACTCCTCGTAGCACCATTGCGTCAACGGCCCCTCGCTCGTCTGTCGAACCACCAGGCCACCCATGCCAGACGGCTCACACGTCACAAGCAGGTACTCCCCGCCCTCGTCGCTCTCAAACAAAACCACCCGATCATCAAACAGCTCCATCGCGTCCCCTTTCTCTCGCTCTTATTTAGCAAAAGCATAGCAGGTAGATGGCTGTATACAGAACAGTTGTTCGTGTGTTTTCTATTGAGCTGTCCGCACAGCATGGTATGGCCGCACACAAAAAGGGCACCCCAAAAAGGAGTGCCCTAGCAAATCGCTTATGCAGCCAATCTACGCGACCGGCTCGATCTTCTCGAGGCCGCCCATGTAGGGACGCAGAACCTCGGGGATCGTGATGGTGCCGTCAGCGTTCTGGTAGTTCTCCAGGATGGCTGCCATGGTACGGCCAGCCGGCAGACCGGAACCGTTGAGGGTGTGCAGATAGCGCGAACCCTTGAAGTTCTCGGGGTCGCGATACTTGATGTTGGCGCGACGGGCCTGGAAGTCACCGCAGTTGGAGCAGGAGCTGATCTCCTTGTAGGCGTTGTAGCTCGGCAGCCAGACCTCGACGTCGTAGGTCTGACGGGCGGAGAAGCCCAGGTCGCCGGTGCACAGGCTAATCACGCGATACGGAAGACCCAGCTGCTGCAGCAGGAACTCGGCCTCGGCGGTCATGCTCTCGAGCTCCTCGTCGGACTCCTCCGGCTTGGCAAACTTTACCATCTCGACCTTGTCGAACTCGTGCTGGCGAATGATGCCGCGGGTATCGCGACCAGCGGAGCCGGCCTCCTCGCGGAAGCAGGGGGTGAAGGCGGTGTAGCGGCGCGGCAGGGTATCGGCGTCGAGGACCTCACCGGCGTGCAGGTTGGTGAGCACGACCTCGGCGGTGGGGATCAGGAAGTTGTCGCCCGAGACGTGATAGGCGTCGTCCTCGAACTTGGGCAGCTGGCCCGTGCCGAACATGGTCTGACGCTTGACGACGATGGGCGGCCACCACTCCTTAAAACCACGGCTGGTGTGCGTATCGAGGAAGAAGTTGATGAGGGCGCGCTCAAGACGGGCGCCGGCGCCACCGAGAACGGTGAAGCGGCTGCCGGAGAGCTTGTTGCCACGCTCGAAGTCAAGGATGTCGAGGTCGGTGCCCAGATCCCAGTGCGGCTTAAAGTCGAAGTCGAACTCGCGCGGGGTGCCCCAACGACGGCGCTCGATGTTCTCATCCTCGTCCTTGCCGTACGGGGTAGCCTCGCACGGAATGTTGGGCAAGTGAGCCATGAAGTCGTACTGCTCCTGCTCGAGGGCGGTACGGCGCTCGGCCAGACCGTCAATCTTCTCGTTGACGGCACGCACGGCTTCCTTGGCGGCCTCGGCCTCGTCCTTCTTGCCCTCCTTCATCAGGGCGCCGATCTTCTTGGACTCGGCATTACGCGTGGCCTGGAGCTCCTCGACCTCGGTGATGACGGCACGACGCTCATCGTCGAGCTCAAAGAACTTCTCGCGATCCCAAGACGTCTGGCGATTAGCCATGGCGGTATCGATGGCATCGGGGTTCTCGCGAACAAACTTGATATCAAGCATTAGATCCTCCGGCGATATACATTCCATTTAGGTTGCAACCTTGTACATGTATGGGCAAGTATATACTTATGAGCGTTTACGACCCAACTCAACTACGCAAGAAGGCACCCAATGGACGCAGTTTTTTCCTTTTTGTTTGGCACCCGCACCGGTTTTGCCATCCTTTTCGCCGGCGGCATCCTGCTGTTTGCGATTATTGCCTTTGTAATGGAGAAGCGCACCCATAAGATGTATGTCGACCGCGGCCCCAAGTCCGAGGACGAAGAAGACAGCTTCTGGGACTAACCTGCCAAAAAGGGACAGGTTTATTTTGGTCGGTTTTATCTGGGCAAACGCAAGTGCCCCGCAACTGGAATTGAGCCAGTTGCGGGGCACTTTTCGCTAAAAGGACAAAACCGCAGGAAAAACCTGCCAACATAAACCTGTCCCTTTTTTGGTCGGTTTTACTGGAGGGTTGCGTCGATTGCCTTGACCAGGGCGCTGCGCATGCCGGCGTCCTCGAGCGCAACGACGCCCTTGATGGTGGCACCACCGGGCGAGCATACGGCATCCTTCATCGCCGCAGGATGCTGGCCAGTTGCAAGCTGCAGCTTTGCCGTACCCAGCACCATCTGGCTCACAATGCGATAAGCATCCGCACGCGGGATACCGTGCTTGACCGCCGCATCGCCCAGGGCCTCGATTGCCATGGCGACAAACGCCGGAGCGCAACCACCCACCGTGCCGCCCACAAACAGCAGGCTTGTGTCGAGCTCGACGACAGCGCCAAGCTTACCGAGCAGGTCGAGCACCACAGCACGCTGCTCGTCGTTAAGCGTCGAAGCCTTCTCGCAGGCGATGACGCCCTCGCCCACCGAAACCGGCGTGTTGGGCACCGTCGAGATATGCGCGACGCCCGGCAGGACCTGCTCCCACTTGGCACTGTCCCAGGTCCAGGCAACCGACAGAACGACCTTTTTGGCAAGAGCATCCTTGAGCGGGGCGAATACCTTCTCGATCATGTACGGTTTGACCGCAGCGACCACGATATCGGATGCGGCGACAACCTCGGCGGCATCGTGGCAGGCGACCATGCCGCGCGCCTCGCAGCGCTCAACCAGTGCGTCGTAGCGACCCGCGCAGGCGCACATGTCGCTCGCAGCTACACCGGCAGCGATCCAGCCATCGGCCATAGCGCTCGCCATATTGCCAAAACCGACAAATCCAATCTTCATATCGCATAGTCCTTTCAGACACATTCCTCAAAACGAAAGGTATTGTCCCACGCCATTGTTTCGTATTGCCGACCTATTTGTGATACGGCTCGCCACGACTGATCTTGCAGGCACGGTAAATCTGCTCCAGCAGCACCACACGCGCCAGGTTATGCGGCAAGGTAATGCGTCCAAAGCTGAGCATCTCGTCGGCTCGTGCGCGCACGTCATCGCTCACGCCGTCCGAACCGCCGATTACAAAGGCAATGTCGCTGCTGCCTCGCAGCATAAGATCGTCGAGCCTCGCCGAAAACTCCTCGCTCGAGCGCTCCTTGCCCTCGATAGCCAGCAGGATCACATGCGCTCGAGATGGCAAGGCGGCAAGAATCGCCGCCCCCTCCTTGTCGCGCGCGGCATCCACGCCGCCCGCCTTAGCCGGGTCGATATCGGCCACCTCGCGGATATCCACCTTGGCATAGGCACCTAGGCGCTTGGTGTACTCAGCGCACGCGTCCTTCCAAAAGCGCTCCTTGAGCTTACCGACGCAAACGACGGTGTATTTCACGCGCGTCTACTCCTTCGAATCGTTTTGAACTTTGCCGGCGGCCAGCATCTGCTCGAACATCGAGGCCGACTGCGAAAAGTCGCTCGGCAGCACGACCGTCGAGGTTTTACCCGTGCGAGCGAACTCCGTCATCATCTCGGACCACTGCGTAAACATGAACAGTTGGTTGGCCTCGTCATTGCCGACACCCGTCTCCTGGATGATCTCGAGCGAATCTTTGATACCCAGCGCGATGGCCTTGCGCTGGTTGGCGATGCCCTCGCCCGCCTTTTCCATAGCCTCGGCCTCGGCGGTCGCCTCGGTGACGCGCTTGATGCGGTCGGCCTCGGCGAGCTCCTGCGCGGCAGCGCGCTTGCGCTGGGCAGCGTTGATGTCGTTCATGGAGTTCTCAACCTCGGTCGGCAGTGCGATTTTGGTGATGAGCGTCGACACGAGGGTGAAGCCGTAGGCGGCCATCTGCTCGGAAACGGTAGCGTTGACATCCTTGGCGATGTCATCCTTCTTGGCAAAGACCTCATCGAGTGTGTAGACGGGGATGGAGGAGCGCAGGGCGTCGGTGATGAAGTCGCGCATCTGGTCGACGGGCTCCTGCAGCATGTAGTAGCTCTTGTAGATGCCCGAATCTGCCGGGCCGGCGCCCATGTCGTAGCTCACGTGGTACTGAGCGGAGACCTCAAGACCGATGGTCACGTTGTCCTGGGTCTTAACGTCGATGCCAAAACCGTTTTTCATGGTGCGCAGGCTCACCGTGGCGGCCTTGCGGTCGATCACGGGCACCTTCACGTGGAAGCCCGCGTTGACGATACGGTTGAACTTACCCAAGCGCTCGATGATTACGGCGTGCTGCTGTTCAACGACATAACAGGCGTTGGGGAGCAGCAGCAACAGGATGATGATGGGAATCAAAAGGCTGGTAAGGGCGGCGATGATACCGGAAAACAGCATGGTCTCTCCTCTGATAGGCACACGTTGGTACTAGGATACCCGTCCAAGGAGATCGTGCATAACAAAAAGAGCTCCCATTGCTGGGAGCTCTTTCAATCCATGGTGCGGGCGAAAGGACGTCCGCGTATCCGCTTCGCGGATCCGCACCGGCTTCGCCCGCCTGCCGGCGGACTCGCCAGCTCGCTAAAAACGCTCCGCGTTTTCTTGACGCTCGCTCCTTCACAGGTTCAAGTCCCTGCGATGGGCACATAACAAAAAAGCCCCCATTGCTGGGAGCTCTTTCAATCAATGGTGCGGGCGAAAGGACTTGAACCTTCATGGGGTTGCCCCCATACGGACCTGAACCGTACGCGTCTGCCAATTCCGCCACGCCCGCGTGCAGGAATTAGAATAACGGAGCGCCATCGCGAACGCAAGAACTATTTTTGAAAAAGTTTGCAGGCATTTTCCCAAGCGGCTTGCGCGATTGTTTCGGCGTCCTCACCAGTGCGATCGACACGGTCGTTAACCAGCGCGTTTGCCGTAATGGAGATCATTGCGGGCTCGCATTCAAGACCGCGGATGGGCTCCGGAGCCATATACGGGCAATCCGTCTCGAACAAAATTCGATCGAGTGGGGTTGCCGCAAATGCCTCGCGCACGTCGTCGTTGCGCTTAAAGGTGGCCGCACCACCATAGGCGATATAGCAGCCCAGCTCCACAAAGCGCTCCATCGTGGCGCGGTCCTCGCCAAAACAGTGCAGCACACAACCGGCCTGGGGCACGCCCACCTCACGAAGCACGTTGTAGGCGTCCACGTGCGAGGTACGCTCCTGGTCCATGTCCTCGTGACGCAGATGCAGTTCCACCGGCACGTTACGACACACGGCAAGCTCGAGCTGGCGCGCCATGCAATCAATCTGCACGCTGTGGGGCGCCGGCGTGATGTCGTCGTCGTAATCCATGTGGTAGTCCAGACCTATTTCGCCAATACCGGCACACAAAGGGTCATCAAGCGCAGCAACAACCTGCGCGTGAATGTCGTCGGTATAGTCCGGCGCGCCATACGGATGCACGCCGGCAAGATACTTGATCTGCGGGATATCCTGCATCGGCAGAATTTCGCGCACGAGCCAGTCGCTATAGTCCGTCACGCTGCGCTTGTCGGCGATGGGGTCGAAGACCGTCACCAACAGGTCGATGCCTGCCGCCTTGGCACGCACGAGTGTCTCGGGCACATCCTTGCCCCAGAACGAAAGCAGATGCGCATGTGTGTCGGCAAGCGGTGCCAAGGGCACGGGACAAGCAACCGTCTTCTTTTTCTTGGTAAACGTCACACGTTCGGCATTAGGCGTCATGGATGAGCTCCTGGGCCAGACGGACAAAGTCGGCAACATCGAGTGTCTCGGCTCGCGTGGTCGGCGCGATACCACAAGTCTCAAAGGCGGCATCGAGCACATCCTTGGCAAAGCCGTTGGCGCTCATGGAATTGCGGATGGTCTTGCGACGCTGAGCAAATGCAGCGTCAATCACGCGGGCCACAAATTCGCGATCGAGTCCTTCGGGCACCACACCGTCAACACGGTCGATACGCACGACGGCCGAGTCCACGTGTGGCGCCGGCATAAAGCAACGCGGCGGCACCTCAAAGCGACCCGTTACCTGCGCATACAGGCCAAGCTTTGCCGTATAGCCGCCATAGGTCTTGTTGCCCGGCACTGCGGCAATGCGATCGGCAACCTCCTTTTGCACCATGACGACGGCGCGCTTGAGCGCCGGCATCGTCTGGAAGAACTGCAGGATGATCGTCGCCGCCACGTTATAGGGCAGGTTCGCGACAAACACCGTCGGCTCACCGCCCGCAGCCTGCTCAATCTGCTCCGGGCCCACCTTGAGCGCGTCGCCCATGATAAAGCGGAAGTTGGCATAGTCGGCGGCGTGGGCATCGAGCACCGGCTCAAGCTCGGGATCGGCCTCAATGGACGTAACGCACGCCGCTTCCTGCAGCAACGCAAGTGTCAACGTTCCACAACCCGGACCCACCTCGAGTACGCGCTCGTCACCTGCAAGCTCGGCAAGCTCGCAGATACGCTCGATCACATGATTGTCGATTAGAAAGTTCTGGCCCAGGCGATGCTTGGTCGCAAGGCCAAACTCCTCCAGCAGCTCCCTGGTGGCCGTGGGGTTTGCCAAAGGCGAAGTTGTCATGGTTGCCTCCTTAGCATGATGGCGGCGTCTTGAAACAAAAGGGCATGGACCGTGGCGGCCATGCCCTTACAGCTAAACAGCAAATTGCCGATATGGCGCTCGCGCGGTCTCTACGCCAGACGCGGGAACAGCGGATCGCCCTTCTCGACGGGCTGACCGCCAGCAAGCAGGCCCCAAGTGCAAATGCCCTTGAGGTCGTCGCTCGCGGCCTCGTCCTCGCAAGACAGGCGACGCAGAGCCTCGGCAGAAGTCTGGGGCATGAGCGGCATCAGCAGGTGGGCGGCGATGCGGATGGCCTCGAGCAGGTTGTAGATCACAAATGCCAGCTCGTCAGCCTTGGCCTCGTCCTTGGCAAGCGCCCAGGGCTCGGAGTCCTCGATGTAGTGGTTGGCGGCGTGGATGAGCTCCATAACCTCATCCTTGGCTCCACCGTAATCGAGCACGTCCATCTTGGCCATGTAGCGCTCGACCAGGCCATCGGCGATCTTTGCCAGCGGGTTGTCGAACGCATCGAACGATGCGGGCTTGGCGGGCGCGCAACCGTCAAAGTACTTGCCGCTCATGTTGAGCGAACGCGAGATAAGGTTGCCCCAGCTGTTGGCCAGGTCGGCGTTGTAGACCTGCTCCATGCGATCGAAGCTGATGGCGCCGTCGGTACCGGGAACGACATCGGTCATAAAGTAGTAGCGATAGCCCTCGACGCCCAGCATGTCGATAACGTCCTGCGGAGCGATGGCGTTACCGCGGCTCTTGGACATCTTCTCGGCCTTGCCGGTCTCGGCATTGCGCACGGTCAGGAAGCCGTGGGCAAAGACGTGCTCGGGCAGGGCCTCGCCGATGGCCATGAGCATGGCGGGCCAAATGACACAGTGGAAGCGGATGATGTCCTTACCCACGATGTGGAACTGCGCGGGCCAGCGATAGGCCAGCTCGGCACGCGCCTCGTCGGTGTCGACACCGTAGCCGACGGCCGTCATATAGTTGAGCAGCGCGTCAAACCATACATAGGTCACATGGCCCTCGTCAAACGGAACCTGGATGCCCCAGTCAAAGCTCGTGCGACTCACGGAAAGGTCGTTGAGGCCGCCCTCGACAAAGCTGCGAACCTCGTTCATGCGGAACGCAGGCTCGACAAAGTCGGGGTGCTCGTCATAGAGCTTGAGAAGCTTGTCCTGGAAGGCGGAAAGCTTAAAGAAGTAGGACTCCTCCTGGACGCGCTCAAGCGGACGGTGGCAGTCGGGGCATAGATGCTGGCCGACGCTGCCGTACTCCTCGTCGCCCTTCTGGACCTGCGTATCAGTGAAGTAGGTCTCGTCAGGCACGCAATACCAACCGTCGTAGCTGCCCTTATACAGGTAACCGGACTCCTTCATGCGCTCCCACAGGTACTGCACGGCATGATGCTGGCGCGGCTCGGTGGTGCGGATGAAGTCGTCGTTGGAAATCTCGAGCTTGCTCCAAAGCTCCTTGAAGTGCGGGGCCTGGCTATCGGTCCACTCCTGCGGCGTCATGCCATGCTTGGCTGCGGCCTCGGCGACCTTCTCGCCGTGCTCGTCCATGCCGGTCAGGAACTTGACGTTATAGCCGGCGGAACGGCGATAGCGAGCCTGAACGTCGGCGATGATGGTGGAATAAGCCGTGCCCAGGTGCGGATCGGCGTTGACGTAGTAGATGGGCGTCGTGATAAAGAACGAAGGCTTGCTTTGATCCATGGGGTTTGTCCTCCAGAAAAACGTTGCATACAGAGGATGATTCTAGCGCAAGGGCTGGATATCCTCCATCTATTGCATATCGAGCACCATGGCATAGACATCGCGCTTGCGGCGCGAATACTTCTGAGACAGGCGCTTGGCCACCGCAGACGCGGGCTCCCCCTCCTCGAGCGCGGCGCGGATATCCTCGCGCAGGGCCTCGTCGGGATCCGCTGCCGTGGCGCCGACCGGCACGATACCGGCCTCCTCATCCT
>DXZP01000019.1:34396-41641 GCA_019419605.1 Collinsella sp. | reverse complement strand
TATATACGTCGCGTTCAGAAGAAGACAGGTCGCTATCCTGCGGTTTTGCTGCATCTCCGCAGCTAGATGACGCTGCGGTATCTTCATCAGATTCGACGTTTGCGCAGGTCGCGCCGATACGACAACTTGGCGCATCGTTGTGACAAAATGACGCATCGTTGTGACAAGTTGACGCATCGATGTGACAACTTGGCGCATCGTTGTGACAAAATGGCGCATCAGCCTGACCTGCGGATTGTTGAAAACTCGAGTTTTCAACAGCCGAGATGTGACAAGTTGGCGCATCAGCCTGACCTGTGCTTTGTTGAAAGTCGAAATCGAGGATTTGCCCGCCCCGCGAGGCGGAAACGGGTATCGTCGCCTCAATCGCGGCATTGATTTTCTCCTGGACGGCGAAGTAGGAGCGCGGCGATTTCATGCCGTTCGCCTCCCTGCCGGTACGGTACAGCTCGGTGTAGCCGATGAGGCCCGCCTTGCAGAGGCTGTCGAGCGCACGCTGGACGGAGCGGCGCGAGATATACAGATCGAGGGCGAGCTGGTCCTGCGTGACGTAGTAGCCGTATGCCGAATGATGGCTCATCGAGTAGATCTTGGCGTAGACCGACAGCTCGGCGCTGGATGCCTTGAGACCCAGCCCGGCCGGGTCCACCATCCAGTCGAATACGGTATAGAAGTTGCGGTCGAGCGCGTTATCAGGACATCTTGTCGTAGGCACCGTCGTCGACCTCGCTTTCGCTTGACCCGTCAGCCAGCTTTGCATCCTCGGTGCCGCTGTCGGCATCGGCGAGAACCGATTCCACGGCATCGTAATCGCACTTGAAGCTCATCGACAGGCCGTCCTCGTCCATGACGGCGCAGACGAGTCCCTTGGCGGCAAGCTCGTTGAGCGTCTTGAAGACTCGCGCGATGCCGTGCTCGGCCGCCCTGCGACCGCGGGCTGGGGCAGGGCAACCCTCATCGAGGGCCTGCGCGATATATTTCGAGGTGATGCGCTCACGGGCGGGGTCGTCGGTGCAGTCGCGCTCGAAGATGAGCGCGAAGACGATTGCCTTGGCGTTGTTGAGGCCGAGACGGCTCATCCAGCCGTACTGCTTCCAGTAGGTCTCTTGCTCCAGACGGTTGTTGCTACGATTGTTGTACGCGAAATCCATGATAGTCCTCCTATTTTGCTATCGACATGACTCTGCTCCGGCTGTTTCGGCCGGAAGGCGTTTCGATAGGAGAGGGAGAGCTGGGTGACTGCTCGCCGACACATGCGACCCAAGTGCTCGGCTCGTTCTCGCCGACATGGGTGCGCTCGATGTAGCCGCGTTCGGACAGATCGCTCAGAACACGCCTGACGGTCGTGACCGATGTGTTGCTGAGGAACGCGAGCTTAGGTTTTGAGACGCTGAGGCCCTTTTCGCCCGCTTCGCAGACCAGGGCGAAGATGATGAGCTCGTTTCCCGATAAATCGAGATCGCGCATCATCCACGGGTCGATGGTGAAACTCATTTGAGATCACCTGCCAAAGTGCACGTGCATGGCGAAAAGACCCCGAAGGGCTTGATACCCTCGGGGTCGATAGCTAACAGATTGCACGGATAGGCGGCAGCGTTCACAGCTGCACGCCCAGCAGGGCGGGTCATGCAGTTCATCTCCTATCGTCCGGCTTGGGGAACCGGTATGCTTTGATTTTGTGGCGCTATGCCGAGCTTGTCAACTAGGCATTTTTGAGAAGGGTCTTGAGTAGCAGCTTGCCGAGCTGGGCTTCTCCGATCTGGTCGATCAGTGCTTCGTCCACCTCAACTTCGTCGTTTTTCATAAGAGCCGCACTATCGGGCGCACCTGCGCCCAGAAGGGTCTCGCCTCCGAAGATATCCACGCCGTATTTTTTGAAGAGCGGGGCGTACTGCTCTTTGATTTTCTCCCTCGCAAGGCAGCGCTCGCTCACGCTCTTGTAGAGAGCCTCGTAGCTGATCCCCGCGAGCTTGAAGATATAATCGCGGTTGAAGGTGAAGCGGTTTTGGAGGCGTTGGTACTCGACGGTATCGGCGCGACACATTGATTGGAGCTTCGAGCGGCTGCAACCGAGGACTTTGGCGGCCTGGTCGGAGTTGAGAACGAGCGGGAGCTGCAAGAGCTCCTCATCGCTGAAGGATGCGGACTTGGCGCTCTTTTTGACTGCGGTATTCATCACGCTACATCTCCTCCGCGACAGACGCGAAGGATGGATTTGCCATGCGCTGCATCTGCTCCTCGACGGCAGAGTCGAACGCGTCCAAAAGACGGGCGGCGCCTTCCGCGGGCAGCATCGCCCTCACAAACACGAATTCACTAGCGGTCGGCTCGCGAAGGAAGTTGCACTGACAGTCGAGAAGCTCGGCCCCGCCGACCGATTCATTGATAGCCGTGGCGAACAATTTCGTGTCCTCGACGTAATCCAAGAGGATTTTGGATGCGGACTCCAGTACAGGGTTTGCGGTCATCATGTCTCCGTAACTAACGAACTACTTGGGGCATAGTTGACGAATGTGGAATGGTGTTCCTCATTCGTAGCTACGAGCGAGATATTAACCCTTTTTTCTATTCTGGGCAATATAATTTGGAATCGTAATTTACATACGTGGAAATTACCTATTTGCGCGATTTATATCTACATACGCGAAAATAACTTCCAAATCATGTATTCTGTAGCCGGGTAGTAACCTGATCTACAGATAGGGGAGACCATGACCTTCAAGGAGATTCTTGAGAAGTACGGTATCACGGCATCGGAACTCAGCCGCAGGTGCGGGGTTTCGACTTCAACCTTGAGCACCTTCGTGAACGGCAGGTCGAAATGCCAGAACATGCAGATCTCCACGTTTCTGAGGATATGCAAGGGCTTGGACATTCCGTTTGAGACATTTGTGGAAGACCTGTTCGATGGTGAGGAGGAGAACCCAGGAAAGAAGGCGCTTCTCTCGGGCGACGAGGAATCCCTCGTGAGCGATTTCAGGGGCTTCAACGCGCAGGCGAAATCCTGCCTCATGCGCGTATCGAGCGCCATGAAATTGGATCCCACCAACATGCAGAGAAATCACGAGGTGCAGGTCGAGAAGATAGAGCCTGATGACGTGGAAACAAATCCGGATGGCGCAGGGGAAGCCGATTAGCTCGCCAGGCGGCACCGGCGCTTTTCAAGCTACAGCTACCGAGCTACATATGTAGCCATGTAGCTGCATAGCCGCCTACATGACGCTATACAGACATATCGAGAAAGATAGGAGTTCGATACCATGGCTGGGAAAAAGCCCACCGCGGCTCCGAAAAAGCAGGTAGCGGGCAAGGACCGCCCCTACTCTAAACTGGAGTCGCTCATCAAGGGATCCGGATACTCAAACAGCCAGGCGGCAAACCTTGCCGGCATTCCGGTGAGCACATTGACGACGATTATCCGCCCTGAAACCGACTTGGGAACGGTCCGCGTCTCTAACTTGCTCGCCCTTTGCCGGGTCTTGAACATAACCATAGAGCAGCTCTTCGACACCGAGATGCCGGTAGCCGACGACACCGATGCCCCTGTCGGGCAGAGGCTTGAGTTGGTCACGCTGTTCAATCGCCTCAATACCGAGACCCGCGGCGAGCTGATTGGCATAATGAGGAGCCTTGCGAAAGACCCGAACCGCCTGATGGTCTGGCCGAGCGAACGCGACTGACCGATTTTACAGGTAGCCGTGTAGCTCGATACTCAACTACACGGCTACAGAGCTACACGCCTACCTAGCTGCCTGAATACCCGTGCTACTTCAGGCAGACGACATACCACTTGCCGCCGTCGGCGATAATCGACCTGCGGTGCGTCCTGTTCCCGCGACCGATGACATAGACATCGCGGACATACGCGAACCTGCCCGCGGTACGGGACGGGCACATGAGCGGCGCACCGCTACTCGAGATGGCAAACCTTC
Source organism: Collinsella sp. (assembly GCA_019419605.1). Classification (GTDB taxonomy): domain Bacteria; phylum Actinomycetota; class Coriobacteriia; order Coriobacteriales; family Coriobacteriaceae; genus Collinsella. Next base: position 37,709 of record DXZP01000019.1, on the reverse strand, counting down.
GCCCATCGGGCCAGATGATGCATGTCGGGTTGCCGCCCGCATCCTTCTCAACCGACACCTCCACGAGATTCAACTGATCTCCAACCATTCGCCCTCCACAAGACAGACATCGCCATACGCCCGCGAAGCCGCGGGCTTTATTGATTAAGCGTCCCACGCGGCTACCGTCCACATGGGGCGCTTGCCGCAGCGGCATGCTCCACGCTCATGTCAAGCCACGGCGATGGCGCTCGCTCGGCCTTTTCCTTCCATCGCTATGCATCAAAGCCGGCTACACAGCTACACGGCTACCGTGCATGTAACGTAGCCGACTACCGAGCTACACGGCTACAGCCAAGCCGATTCCGCTGCTAGACGGCGCTTTACGAGGCAATCCCACGCAACCTTGACCGCCACCTGCTGCCGCTGCGGCAACAGGTGAATGGCAATGCATGGATTGGCGTATTTTCACGGGGCTAGCAAAACCTCCGAATGGAAGGAGACCTCGATATGCGCAAACGCGAGGCAAAGAACAAGAAGACGATTTTGAAGCCGGCGGTGACCATGGCCGTGACTGCAGGCCTCATGCTGTCCCCGGTCATGCAGACCATGGCATTTGCCCAGACGGCATCCGCAGACGGCGATCAGCTAACCACCCAGACCGACATCCAGAAGGTCACCGAGCAAGCCGTAACGGATGCCAAGGCGACCATGGATCTCGCCAAGGGCAAGCTGGACGAGGCAAACGAGCAGCTCGATACCGCGAAGGCCGCCATGAATGCCGCACAGTCGGCACAAGCCGACGCCCAGACCGCATACGATCAGGCAACCGCCGACGCTGAGGCAGGTGAGGCCGATGTACAGGCCGCGTCCGATGCCAAGGCTGCAGCCGACCAGAAGCTGACCGAGGCCAAGGCCGCATATGATGTCGCCGCCGCAAAGCGAGCCGACGCTGCAAAGGCTGCCGAGCAGGCTGCTGCAGCCTACGAGGTCGCAAAGGCGGGACGCGCAGGCGCGTTCGAGAAGATCGAGACCACCAAGCAGGTATGGACCGACGCCAAGGCAGCGGTCCATACCGCGAAGAAGGCCGTCGAGAAGGCCCAGCAGGGCGTCGACGAGGCCGAGGCTAAGGTTGCCGACCTCGAGCAGCAGGTATCCGATGCCCAGGCGGCCGAGGATGCCGCCCGCAGTCAGCTCGATGCCCTCCAGTCCGAACTCGACCAGGCAAACGCCGAGCTTGCAGACGCCCAGAAGACGCTCGATGAGAAGCAGGCCGAGTTGGATGCGGCGCAGGCCGACATGGAGGCCAAGAAGGCCGATTGGTACGGCAAGGTCCACGCCTATCTCGATGCCTTCGGCAAGTGGGGCGATGCCGCTATCCAGAAGCTGACCCAGGCTAAGGATACCGCCCAGTCCAAGGCGGTAGATGCCCAAACCGCCCTCGACCAGGCGAACGTCAAGCTCGAGGCGGCCAAGCAGGCCGTCGCCAACGAGCAGACCCGTCTCGATGCCGCAAATGCCACCGTTCCCCAGGCAGAGCAGAACATCCAAGACGCGAAGGCCGCTCTCGCTGCAGCCCAGGACGAGTACGACCTCATCAAGTCCATCGCGGACTCCCTGCCCCAGTATCGCCAGAACCTCGATAATGCTCAGCAGAAGCTCGAGCAGGAGCAGACCGCCTATACCGCAGCCGCAAATGCCTACTACCAGGCTCAGGTCGCAGGCACCGCGACCGAGGAAGAGCTGACCTCCCTCATGGATGCGGTCAACGCCGCCCGTGACACCTTCCAGCAGGCACAGGACATCTACAACGACATCAAGGTCGCTGTTGACGAGCGTGAGGCCCAAGCCGCCACGCTCGGTGATAAGCAGGCCGCGGTCGATGTTGCCCAAAAGGCAGTCGATGCCGCGCAGGCCTCCTACGATGACATCGTGAACAACTACATCCCGACCTGCGAGGCACAGCTCAAGACCGCCAAGGATGATCAGGCGGCCGCACAGCAGGCCGTCGCGGCCGCGACCGACGCCAAGGCCGCAGCCGACAAGGCCGCCAAGGATGCGTCCGATGCGCTGGATGATGCCCTGAACCATGCCGGCGATCTCGAGCAGCTGAATCAGGCTCAGCTCGAGGCGAACAAGGTCTTTGCCGATGCTTCCTCCAAGTATCAGGGCTTGAAGCCTAGCGTTGAGGATGCCGCCGGCGTCCGCGACCAGGCGAAGGCTACCGCAGACGAGAAGCAGGCCGCCTACGACCAGGGTGCGGATGAATTCGATGCCGCGCATGACAAGACCGCTCAGCTCCAAGGCCAGCTTTCCGATGCCCAGACCGCCTTGGTCGAGGCTCAGAAGTCCCTCGAGGATGCCGTAGCCGTGATTGACGTGAAGAAGGGCGAGCGTGCCGCCGCGAAGGCCGCCTACGAAAAGGCCTTGGGTAACTACGAGGATGCGGTCACCGCCGAGCAGAAGGCGCTGGATGCCAAGGAGGCCGCCGATGCCGACCTGGCTGCGGCCCAGCTCGCATATGACGAGGCTGAGACTGCCTACCAGAAGGCCGCCGTGGCTGCCGCTACCGCTGCCGCAGGCAAGGACGAGGTGGAGCAGAAGCTCGCCGAGCTCAAGGCCGCTGCCGACAAGGCCAATGGCACGTTGATCGAGGCAACCGCCGCCGTCAAGCTCGCTCAGGGCGATGTCGACACCGCTTCCGCCGCCGTGGATGAGGCTCAGGCCTACTACACCGCAGCCGCCCAGGACTACAAGAACCTCTCTGATGCCTACGAGGCTTCCAAGACCGAGAATGGCAACGGCACCATCGCCGGCGGTAACACCGAGACCGGCACCGAGGACGGTAACGCCAACGGTGCCGGTGGAGCCGGAACCGACCAGGCTGCGGGTGCGAACGGCAAACAGGCCCAGGGTGAGCAGGCTCAGGCCGCTGCCGCTTCCGACCAGAAGGCCCTGCCCCAGACGGGCGACTCCACCGCGCTCGAGGTGAGCGTCATCTCCGGCATGGGCGCAGCCGCGATTGCCGCAGCGGGCATCGCACGCCGCCGTGGTCTCCATGCTGCACTCTAGATCCTAGCGGTCTAGACCCCAAGCCCTTTCCCCTCGAGAGGAGGAGCCGCCGAAATGGTGGCTCCTCTTTTTTGCTTCACTGCGTAGCTGCACGTCTACCGAGCTATCTTGTTACACGACTACGGAACTACAGAACTATTCGGCTACACCGCTGCCAAATGATTACATTCGAAGAGACTCCCTCATATCAGATGATTACTTTTCTTATTCTTCTTATTCTTTTCCTCATTCATCTGGACAATCGTTTGGCAAGCTCGTCTAT
>DXZP01000019.1:0-34296 GCA_019419605.1 Collinsella sp. | reverse complement strand
GCGTCTATGCGTCTATGCGTCTATGCGTCTATGCGTCTATGCGTCTATGCGTCTATGCGTCTACAGAGCTACCGAGCTACATAACTACACGCCTACTGAACTGCGTGTTCACACGCAGACTGTTGGCAAGAAAAGAGCGCCCCGGAAGGCGCTCTTTGAATTCAGCTTGAGTTCCGTTGAGATGCCTAATGCTCATCGACCGCCGCGATACGCCTGCCAATCCATCTCATGACGGGAACCGCCATGGAATTGCCGATGGCCTTGTAGCGCGGCCCATCGGGACATTCCTCGGCGGGCTTGCCCTTCCAAGCGATCAGCGTATGCCCATCGGGGAAACCCTGCAGGCGTTCGCACTCGAGCGGGGTGAGCCTGCGGACGAGCATAGGGTTAACCTCCGCGGGCTTGTCCGCGATTTCAGAGGCAACCATATGCGGGTGGTTCGCGAGCAGCGTGAAGGCCGGGTCGCCGTCCGCACCGACCCCAAGGCCCGTCCCGCGACCCAGCTTCTTGTCACGGGTTGCGATTTGCTCATTGATGGGATAGGTGCCGCCCGTGCATGCGAAAGTGGCCTGCTTCATGCCGGGTCTGGCGGCAAGCGCCCCGCTGAGGGTCCCATCGCCGACGATGCGCACCTCGTTGCGCACGTTCTGCGCGAATCCGAAGGGCGGCAGGATGCCATTCTCGCGAGCCCAGACGGCGGGACCGGATGAGGTATCGAGGGTCGGGAAGACATCGGACTCGCCGACCCCCAAGCCGTTGCTGCTCGAGTGGGCGAGCTCGCAGACATATGTCTGAATATTCGTGCCGTCCACCACAACGGGGGCGTCGTCCTTGCCCATATGTGCGGTAAGGCATCCCGCGATTTCATCGCTGATATGGCAGTGCGCCTGCGTGCCCGTCATGCAGACGATGTTTTGGCCCCTATCCGCGCACGGGGACGAATCTCCTCGGGCCGTGAGGCACCCCGCAATCTCCGTACCGTACTGGGACATCGCCATGACCTGTTGGTCGGTGCCACTCAGAGGCAAGACTGCCGGAGCGTGCCAGTCAGCCGTGAGCGTGTTCGCCTGTTCCTCCGCATAGCCTATCGTGTTTGCTCGGGGCGCAGCGGAGTACTTGAAGCCTGCGCACGCAGCGCTGCGTCCAGCTCGGCGGGCAAGCTCCTTCCTCTTTTCACGGCTCGATTGAGGATACCCTGACAGGCAGTCGGGCTCAAAGAGAACCTCTGCGGGGGATTCGGCTCCAAGATGTCCGACAAGAAACAGACGGCGGCGTCGCTGGGCCACTCCGAAGAATTGCGCGTCCAGAACTCGCCATGCGAGACTATACCCGAGTTCATCCATTTCGCTGAGCAGCTGTCCGAAAGCCCCCCCATCTTCGCTCGTGAGCGCTCCTGGGACGTTTTCCCATAGAAACCAGCGAGGACGAAGTTCCTGTACGCATCGAATGTACTCGAACATAAGGCCGGATGCGCCTTTGAGGCCTTCGCGCTTACCCGCCACCGAGAACGATTGACACGGGGATCCGCCAACAACAAGGTCGATAGCTCCATCGATTTCTTCCTTCCAGTCGATTTTGGTGATGTCTCCGAGGTTGGGGACGTCTGGCCATCTCTCGGCCAGCACGGCGCACGGGAACGGCTCGATTTCCGAGAAGGCCAACGGCTCCCAGCCGAGTGGCTCCCAGGCGAGTGTCGCCGCCTCGACGCCTGAGAAGATGCTTACATAGCGAAAGCCCAAGGGGTCCTCCTGACCGCGAACCAACAACGGTTCCCAGTCTCTGGCACCCCGAAAAACCCGACGGAGTCTTGCCGCAGCGGCAATTCCCCAGCTAGATAGTGATCTACCGACCTATTTCAAATTGAGGTTTTCGTCCTATGGGGCTTCGCGACTATCGCGCTGCGTGCCTACCCTGCTACACAGCTACAGAGCTACACGCCTACACGCATAGGAAAACAAAGGGGTGCCCGTAATGGCACCCCGTGGCATAACTGGTCGTTATTATTGTTTTCACCCGAAGATAGGAAACTCGCTATCGTCGGCTGCCGAACTGCATGCCTATCGTGCTGCTGGACTACGGGGCTGCCTGGTTACCGAGCCACATTGCTACCAAGCTACATTGCTACCAAGCTATCTGGCTATTGGGCTGCAACACTCTCCCGCAGGTCGCTGGCTACTTATCGATATCCTCGCTGCGCCCAACCGCGCGAGAATCATCCATCGCGTCATCGATGGCAGAGCTTGCTCGTTCGCAAATATGGTCGAGCGATTCCGAATGGACGTCTTCCGCCGCAGTTTTCTCATCCCATGCGCTGGTGACAATTTGGCAGACAGCTTCGATACCGGAGATTGAGCTCTCATAGGTAGATTTGAAGTCTTCGATGATTCGATCGACCGAGGGAGCGTCCGGGCATCCAGCGGCGATAAGCGCCTCCTCGACCGGATCCCAGCTGTAGACGAGATTGCGGACTGCAGACATCCAATCGCTGGCAGAGTCCATATCTTTGCCGCGCAGGTCGATGGTAAGTACGAGATCGTAACCGGTAAGGTCTGTTTCCCGCTCGATTTCCAGATATCCGAGATTGCGTACGTCATCGTCGGAGACGGTCTATCCTTCCGAATCGAGGGCATCGGCAATCGCTTCGGGAAGCGAATCGAATTCCCGAACGCACTCTCTTTGCTTGGAGAATCCATCGCAGATGCGTTCGACCCTGTCAAGCCAATTGTCGAACGGTTCGTTGCAGGCCAGTTCGAACATCTCTGCGATAGCCTCGCGGGCGGACGGGCTTGACTCGCTGTAGAGCTTGAGGACGCTCTCTCCAAGGCCGGCGAGGTTATCGGATGGAACAATGCTGTTGTTTACGGCTGTATCGCGTGCGCTGTTCGGTAATGAATCGAGTTTCTCGATAATCTGGCTGACGGAACTTTTGGTAGCGGGAAAACCCATATCGACCTCCAATGAGTACTGACCATATCCAAACGTTAGCAACCTATTGGGCAGAACGAGACAGCGGGACAAAGGTAGCGACATGCAGGCATACACCGCTACATAACTACCGCGCTTCGCGCCTACATGGCTGCATAGCTACCAAGCTATCGGGCTACACGCATAGCCGCCTGCCCACATAGCTACCTACCGCTCCTATCGGCGGGGGAGTGCGATAGCGTATTCCTGAAGTTCTCTCGCCGCCGATTGAGTTCATCGAGTTCGTGCGCGAGGGTGGCCTTGTCCATGATGACCGGATAGGATGTCCGGAGGGCATCGGTATCCCCGAAGCTGCGGATGATGAATCCGAGGCTGTCGCGGCTGGATTCGAGCAGCTGATCGTTGACGTAGAGAAGGGTGTCGTAGCCTTTTGCCGATGCGTCTTTGCTGAGCATGGCGACGATAGGCATTCGCTCACCGCTTGACTTCTTGTCTACCTTTTCGGGTTTAAGGAGCTGCAGGCTACTCGGCACATAGCAGGATGAGCTGTGGTACTCGGCATTTACCTTTAGGCACCCGATGGCGAATTGTGCCGCATCGCCCGATATCCAGATTTCGGCGTTGACTCGGGTCGACAGGGGGTCAACCTTGCTGACATGGGTGGCGGAACTGGCGAAGAGATTCATCATGCGTGCCGCCAGGGCTTTGGAGGGGAAGTATTGCGAGAGCGAACTCCCCAAGTCGCGCGGGGTTAATGTTCCGGCGAGAGCCTTCTTGTAGAGCACCCACGGTTTGACATGGCATTGTCCGATATCTATGCCGACGAGATGGTTGAAGCGTTTCTTTGAAAAAGCCACCTCGAGCATGCGGGTGTCGCCTTCCTCTCCATAGCAGATGAGGAAATCCTTTCCGCAGAGATTACGGTCGTATCCTTTTGCGAGATTGGAAATTCGCTGCACGTCCCGGTTGTCGGCTTTCATGGCGTTCTCCTTGTCTTTTCGACAAGGATGGCCCAGCGAATCAGAATCCCGATTTCCATGCCGCAGCGGTATTTGGCAAGCGCGAACTGGATACAAAAAAGAGGGAGGAGCGCGAAGCCCCTCCCTCTAGATAGTCTATATCCCGGTTACCTGCCTGCCAGTTAGCTCTCCCCGAAACCATCGGGGCGCTTGGGGTCGAACCCCTATTCATGGAAAGTTCTATCGCGGCCATGCCCGCTATGCGTGTAGACGCACACCACGCCAAACGTCAGGTTTACCAGCCGGGGCTGAACCCTCTTTCGAGAGCAAGGACATTCTAGCATCTACAAACCCGAAATGCCCTGATACATTTGAAAACAATCGCATGACAATCCCCGACACTAGAAGCACCAGGCGAGGCAGACGTACTGCGAGTTCGTCGCGAGGGAGGCGCAGGCGACGCCGTCGCCTCTGCGGACACATACGAAGTACCCAGGGCCGTACGGACACGGCGAACGCAGCCACCAATTGCGGCCATAATCGATGGCGGAATTGTCCGAATTGTTCTCCGTCACCTTGTCCTTGAACGCCTCGTACTGGGTTCCCTCGGAGTAGAGCCAGGGGAAGCCGGAAATCCAGCCGCTGTTGGGGAAGATTTCGGAGTAGCTGAGCAGGAACAGCCTGTCCGATGTCGCACTGACCGTCGCGTTCTTGTCGGTACCACTCACGTTATTCGTGAGCTTCCTGACCGGTTTCACCTTGGACTGGAAGTCGGACGGCATCAGGTTCCAGATCTTACCGGAGTTCATCTTCTGGCGGAGCTCCGACTTCTCCCAGCCGCCGTCGCTGGTGTCCGTGGCGTTCATGCGCGCACGACCGCGCGGCGGGGTGTTGAGGAATGTTAGACCAGCCTTGCCACTACCGTCGGCGAGGTCGTCATGGTCGATGCCGATGATGCGGTACTCGAGCGTCTTTCCATCGGTGAGCTTCACCGACCATTTCGTCCCCGCGTCCATGGCGGCCTTCGCCTTGGCGTAGGCGATAGACGATGTACCGTTCTTGGCGATGTCTTTGGCAACCGCCTCCTGCTCATCGAGCGTCCAGTCCTTGGCATCCTTGGCTGCGATGTTCTTCATAGCCTCCTGATGCGCCTTTTCCTCGGCGCTCATGAAGCTGTCACCGCCTGTGCCGGAATCGACCGTGTTCGTAACCTGGTTGAACTGGTTGCGGACGGCTCCCGCCACGCCGGGTCCGGCGAACACTATCACCAGGCCGATGACGGCGATGATCAGGACGTACTCGATGATAGATTGCCCTCGGAGGCGGATACTCCTAGGAGATACCCCCCCCCGAAAGGAATTTCCGCTACGTTCATGTGCGGCTCCCTTCGGATTGGATTGGCTGATGCTGCAGAGGATAGACGCGATTTCTACTGGTGAGATCACAATGCCGCAGCGGCATATGGGGGATGCCGAATCCCAGTCATTGAACTATATGGCTACATGCTCATACGGCTACAGCGCTGCATACCTACCGACCTACACACCTACAGGACTGCACAACTGCAGAGTTACGCGTCTATACGTGCAGCCAAACAGAAAAAGCGCCCTTCAAAGGCGCTCTTGAGTCAAGCGCTTTGTTATTAGGGGTATATCAAAAGCTGGTTGAACTTGTTAAGCAGCTGAATGAGAGATTCAATTAACTGCTTTGTTAACCCGATTCTAGAAGACCGCTAATTCATACCGAGCTAGATTGCGACGGTGTCGACGAACTCGACGAACAGTTATCTAGCGTTAAGATCATCGATGTTACCGGAGAGGTGTTCGCATGGCGCAAGGCAAGGTCAGGGATAAAAAACTCACGAAGTGAAGATTTTCGAGGATGTCTTGTCGCTATGTCTTCCGTCTGGTGGACAGCGAGCCAAGGTGGCTCGAAAAGTCGAGGGCGATGTTGACTCGAGCGCAGAGAGCCCCGATATCAGGGTCAGCATTGCTAAGCGGGACGCAATCGTGGGAATTGAGCACTTCCGGATCGACCAGAATATCAAGGGCGGAAAAAAGGCTGAATCGAAGGATTTGGAGACCTCGGGCTTGATGAACAAACGGAGGTTAGAGGTGCTGGAGATGGATGATGGGCCAGACCGGGATGCAGCGATGTTCGATACAGTTGGAAAAGCCGCAGCAAATTACATGCAGCACGCTTTTGATGCGAAGCCCGGAGACCTTGCAAGATCGCTCGAAGCGAGGCTCTACGGCACAGGTAGCGGGCATGCATGCAAGCTGGACACCTATCGACGAAACCTGTCGAGCGCGAGAGCTTCAAAAGTCGAGACAGGTTTCCTAATCGAAATACACTCTGACTTCAGCGGGTATTTCATCAATGACGAACGAGGCACAAGGAGAGTCGAGAAAGGGCAGGCCGTCTTGCCTCCTGAAACGTTCGATCTGCTGAAACGCATATCTAAGGACGTTGACTGGCTGTTACTGGGCTTCTACCCTAACGTGACTGGGGAGATCGTCGACGCCAGAATTATCGATTGCCGAGAAGGACGGTTCTCTGCGAGCTGTAGAAAACAGAAGCTGACGGAAGTAGAGTTGCTCCGTATCGAGGACGGTCGCAAGCGAAGGGTCGGATATGACCATTACTCGCCTAAAGAAGATTCTGATCAGACACAGATTTGGTTCTATCGAGACGACGATCCCATGCGACCGTTTGATATCGCGAACCAGTGCGTTTCAAAGACGGCGGAAGCGTTGAACCTGGCAAGATGCCGAAAGCCGTTTGCGGCGACCGCATCAATACAGGCGGGCTACGAAACTGTTCGGTACGCGGCCGAGAAGTATCGAGGCGAATTCTCGGCAAGCATCGTTCTACGCCTTCTGCAAGGAATGTATCCGGGCGAAGCGTGTCGAAGATATGCGGATTTTGGCAAAAGGTACGGCATTGCATCCGAAGGAAATTCGGCTATTTCCTAAACGCACACAAAGCAAGGCGCATTCCCCGCTAATCGGGGGATGCGCCTTACCAGACAGTGTCCAGAACCGTCACCGCCGGCGGTCTTTATATCAGACCACCGTGGCCTCGGTCGGGATCGCCCCCAGCACGGCGGCGTACTCGGTGGGGTAGAGCCGGCTGATTGTCTTCACGTCGCGGATGACGATATTGCGGTCGTCCGGCTCGGTGATGCCGTACCCGAACGCCTGGAGCGTCTCGACGGCCTCCTGGATGCGCTGTTGGAACATGGGACCCGGATCGACCCGAAGCCCGAGGTAGCCGCGCCAAAGGCATGGCGAGACGCGCAGCATGTTATGGATTTTGGAGATCGGCTCGATGTCGGCGTAGACGTTGAGCGTCACCATGGCGTCCTTGTGCCCTAGGATTGATTGGAGCGCCTTGATATCGCCGCCCTGGCGGATCCACTGCGTTGCGAACGTATGGCGAAGGCCATGGAACGTGATCAGCTCGTCGTTGGTGCCCATGAGTCCGTTGGTCTCCGAGAACGTCTTGAACGCGCGGCGCACGTAGCTGGTCGTCGCGAAGGACGCGCCCGGCTCAGACAGGATATAGCAGTCCCCGATTTCGGTCGAGCCCGCCAGACCGCGCGAGCGCAGCTTATCGAGGTCTATGCCGTGAATCTCCTTCAAGAAGGGGAGAAGACCCACCGGGTCGATGGGGATGGCCCTGCAATCATGGGTCTTGGTGTCCTTGATGAACGAGCCCATCCCCTTCGCATACGCCACCGAGTGCCTGACCGAGATCAGCCCCGCCTCGAAATCCACGTCGCACCACCGAAGCCCGCAGACCTCGCCGATGCGCATGCCGGTGTGCAGGGCGAGCACGACCGCCCGCTTGAAGCGCGAGTCGGGCATCATGGAGCAGATGGAGTTGAGTTTCGGCACGAGGTCCGACCTGAGCGCGTTGCGCGGCCGTCCGATGATGCGCGGGGCCAAGGCACCGTCGAACGGGTTCTTGCCAATGGTGTCGTTGCTTCTCTTGACAAGCACCGTATAGAGGCGCTTTCCCAATTTAAACGCCTTGTTGAGCGTATCGGGGGCGCAACCGAGCGCGATCCTCCGCGCAGACCATGCGTTGATGTCGTCGGTCGTGACCTCGTTCACGGGAATCGCCCCCAGCTCGTCGCGCTCGATGTGCAGGGCGCTGAAATGGTAGTCATCGCGCGTGGTCGGGGTGATTCGGTTCATCTGCAAGCAGAAGTCGATGAATTTCTCGAGCGCGACCCCCAAGGGGAGAAGCGCGTACTCGTCCGCCTCGAGCTGCGCCTGCCGCTCCTCGGCTGCGACCCTCAAGCCCTCGGCCTCGGCGAGCTCCGCCGCGATCTCGTCCCTGAACTCCGCCAAGGCATCCAGAGCGGCCTTCTTGCCGCGGGTGCTATCGCTGAGGCATGCGATGCCCGTGTTCCTCGTCCTCTGCGTGCGTTCCCCCGTCTCCTCGTCGATGAGGCTAACGACGGCCTGCCACCTCCCCTTGTTCTTCCTGACCGACCCGCTTCCACATATGCGTAAAGTCTTATTGCTCTCTTTTTCGCTACCCATTTTGCTCCCAAAACACTTCGTGATTCCAGATAGGAATATCTACCTGCGGAAACTCAAAAGTCGGTGATTCCGGAGCCTCCGGAGTCACCAGAGAATCACCGACTGCGCTATGAGTTTGTAAGTCGAATTATAACGAGATGTAGAAACCTGTGTTTACCTGCGATAATTTACATATGCGGAAACAGCTTACATGCGCTATTTGCGCGTGCTATAATAAAAAAACCACAGGTAGAGCCAAAAATAGGGGTCTGGGGGTCAAGGGGTCGCTGGTTCGAATCCAGTCGTCCCGACCAGAAGTTTGCAGGTCAGGCACCTAGTGCCTGACTTTTTTGTTTTAAGCAATTGCTTAATTTTGATTAAGCAACAGGGTGCCAAAAATCTACCTGAGCGATAATCGCCTTTTGCGGTTACTTGCGCGTTTTGCACACGCTTGAGCCGATTTATTAACGCGATATGAATCTACATACGCGTAGTTGGTATACAGCCGAGTACAGGCTGTATTTATCGCGACGATTTACACAGATATAGCGACTGTAACGGACAAGCGTGTCGCTGTATTTATTCCAGTAGTTCACTTGACCGGTGGACAAGTGGGCGATTGCAACGATATGCCAAACGGTATGGGCTCTATACGAGGACGCCGCAGAGGTAATGGCGGGGGAGTGCGGCAAGCGCTCTGAGAGCCGCTGTATGACCCCATTTCTCCTTAACTCGATTATTTGTGTTTCAAGCCACGAATCGGTCGAGCAATTGCCAAAAGAACGGCCCATGCAGGATTGCACGGGCCTTACATCAGATCAAATTTGAGCCAGAAGCACCAAACGGGGCAGACGCAACACCATCTCGTCGCGGCCTCGGCGAGCGATATATCGCAGTCGAGGTAGACATCGAGGAATTCGTCAGATCCCGCACAGTGGGACCGCGATGGTGGCCACCGCACCGCCCGAGGGGCCGTTGGCGAGCGAGACGGAGCCCCCGTGGGCGCTCGCGGCCTCGGAGGCGACGTGGAGGCCGAGCCCGTAGTGGCGACCTCCGTCACGCGAGGAGCGGGAGGAGTCGTCTGTGAAGAGGCGCTCGCAGCCGCGTTCGAGGGCGGCGGGAGAAAAGCCCGGTCCGTCGTCGGCAACCTCGATGACGAGGTGCCCGCCCGCGACGTCGCAGGAGACAGCCACGCGCGAGCGTGCGTGCTCGGCGGCGTTGGCCACGAGGTTCGCGGCGGCTCGCGCCAGGGCGGTTCGGTCGAGTGGGGCCTCGGGCGCGCCCGCGACAGCAGGGCCCGTGGCCGCGTCGAGCGTCACGCCTCGCGCCCGGGCGATCTGGGCGGCCTCGGCGAGGACCTGCTCGCAGAGCTCGGCCGGCCGCATGGGGGCCCTCTCCGCCCCGCCGGACCCGCGCGAGGCCTCGATGAGCAGGCGCACGTAGCCGTCGAGCCTTTCGACACCGCCGGCTATGTCGCGCGCGGCGGCCGCGAGGTCGGCGTCTTTCTCGTCTTCCAGCTCCTCCGCCACGAAGTCGGCGTTGGCGCGCAGCACGGTGAGCGGCGTCTTGAGGTCGTGGGCGAGTGACGCCATCTGCTCGCGCTGCCCCCGCTCCGCGGCCCAGCGGGCCTCGAGCGACTCGGCGAGGGAGGCCCGCATGGCGTCCATCGCGGCGAGGACGTCGTTCACCTCGCGCACGTTGGTGCTGCCGACCGCGAAGTCGAGCTCCCCCGCGCCGACGCGACCCGCCGCCTCCGCGAGCGGCGCCATCTTGCGCGAGATCACGCGGCTCGCGCGGCGCGCGACGAGCGCAAGCGCAAGTGCGCTTCCCGCCGTGGCGCCGACGAGCATGAGGTTCTGCGGGTTGGGAAGCTGGCCGGCGAGGTCGCGCGAGACCCACTGCGGCAGATACTCGCTGACGAGCGCGCAGGCCCCGCCGCCTTTGAGCGGGAACGCGGCGTAGGTAACGCCCGAACCCCCGCCCTCGATCTCCACTGTGCCCGGATCCGCGGCGAGTGCCGTACGAGCCATTTCCTTCGCGTCCTCGAGCCGCGTGCTCTCGAGGTTTGTCATCAGCACGTTTCCGTCCTTGTTCAGGATGAGGTAGCGGTACGCCGTCGGCACGTCCTGCTGCCCGCAGACGCCGTCGCGTGCCAGGCCCTCCGCGACCTCGCGCGCATTGGCCGGCCCCCAGCTTGCCTCGTAGACGAAGCCCGCGCTGATCAACACGGAGAGCACCATGAACGAGGCGAGCCACGCCGTGGCGACCGCCGCGAACGCGTAGGCGAAGTAGCGCGCGATGACGAAGGAGAGCGGCATGCCCCCGCGACCTCGCGCCCCGATCTTCAGAGCTGCCACTTGTACCCCATCCCCCAGACGGTCGCGATCGGATCGGCGCCGGCCTCGGAGAGTTTCCTCCGGGCGCGACTGACCTGCATGGATATGGCCGCGTCGTCGGCGTCGCTCTCCCAGCCGAGCACCGCCTCGCGTATCTGCGCGCGGCTCATGACCTGCCCGGGGTGGCGCGCGAGGTACTCGCAGATGGCGTACTCGGTGGGCGTGAGCGGCACGGTCTCGCCGCCCACGGCGAGGTCGCGCGCCCCGAGGTCGATCCGCACCTCCCCGAAGGAGAGGGCGTGCGAGCGCGGCCGGCGCTCACGGCGTAGATGGGCCGCGACCTTGGCGCGCAGCTCCGCGGCCCCGAAGGGCTTGCGGACGTAGTCGTCGGCGCCCAGGCCGTAGGCGGCCACGGCATCCTCCTCGGCCACGCGCGCGGTCAGGAAGACGATGGGCCCGTCGAAGTCCGGGCGGATCTGCCGCACGAGCTCGAAGCCGTCAAGCCCCGGCATCATGACGTCGCAGAGCACGAGGTCGAAGCGCGAGAGGTCCATCCCCAGGACCGCCGTCGGGTCCGCCGCCCTAACGACCTCATGGCCGTCGCGGCCGAGGACGCGCGCGAGCGCGTCGAGGATCGCCCGTTCATCATCCACTGCCAGTATCCTCGCCATGTTGACCTCCTGAAACTCTCGTCGGAATTGTACTAGCGCCGCGCTCAGCGGTCCAGAGCCCTGCGCGCAGCCGCGGGCGCCAACATGACGATCTCAGGGTTGGGCAGCACGCGGTCGGCGATCGAGCGCAGCGCCGACCCCCAGCCGGCGTCGAGCAGGGCATTCCCGCCCAGAAGGAGCGCTGCGGAGAGGAGGGCGAGCATGGCGGCGAGCGGCCTCCTACGCATCTGCCCTCCCGTCCTCGAAGCGGCAGAACCAGGCGAGAAGGACGGCGTCGGCTGCCAGGGTGAGCACGAGGCCAGCGAGCGCAGTCGTGAGGAGTGGGCCCGCCGCGCGTGCGGCGTCGATGAAGGCCTCAACCCCGAGCGACCCCAGGCGCGCGGGCCAGGCGAGCGGCACCCAGCTCAGGGGCGTCGCCAGGGCACCGGTGAGCTCGCCGGTCATGAGACCGTGCGCAAGTCCGCCCACCGAGAAGAATGCGAGGAGCATCCCCGCCGCGCCGGTGCCGATGACGGCGTTGCGGCCGAGGCGCAGGGCCACGCCGAGCCCCAGCGCGTAGAGGGGCAGGCTGCCCAGCACGATGCCCGCCCAGGCGACCGCAAGCGGAGCGGGCCCGAGCGGCAGGCGCCCGGCGACGGCGAGCACGGCCCCGAACACGCTGAGCGCCACGGCCAGCGCGCCCGCGCCGAGCGCCGCAAGGGCGAGCAGCTTCGCCGCGACGGCGCGCCCGCGCGAGGGGACCGCCGTGAGGTTAGCGAGGCGCCCGGCAGCGCGCTCCTCGTCCACGGAGAGCCCGCAGACGATGGCGGACATGAGCGGCATGAGGGCGCCGAGGAACTGGGCGTAGGCGTCCGCGCCCAGCGCCGGGTCCCATCGGGTTACGGAGAAGTACTCGCCGCAGGCAAGACCGGCTGCCAGGCCGCAGGCGAGGTGCACCGCCGAGAGCGGGGAGCGCGCCAGGCGCAGGGCCTCGGAGAGCAGGGCCCGCGGGAGAGTCATGCGCGGCGTCGGGTCGGAGAGTCGTGTCATGGCCATCACCTCTCCTCGGAGCGCGCGAACCAGGCCGCGCCCGCCGCCGTGAGCGCGGCGAACGCGAGCGCGCAGACCGCAAGGCCCGCCAGCGTGAGCATGCCGTCCGCCATGAGCGCCCCGCCGAGCGCCATGTCCGCCGCGAGCGGCTCGCCGCTCGGCAGCACGGGAATGAAGCTCGTGGGGATGACCATGTTCGCCGACGGCGGAAAGAGCTGCGGCAGCGGCACCAACGACCAGGCGAACCCACCTAAGAGTTGCGCGGCGAGCGGGCAGAAGATGCCCGCGAGCATGCCGAGCCGCGCCGTGAGGAAGAGCCCTGCAGGGATCATCCACGCCGCGGTCACCGTGTTGGCGAGCGCGCAGAGGAGCATCGTGAGCGTGCCCGCGGCCGTGAGACCCTGCGAGGAGAACGCCGATCCCGCGAGGTAGATGCCGAAGACCACGAGGTTCGAGAGCGTGCAGAGCGCGAGGCACCAGAGCGCCTTGGCCCACCAGGCGCGCCCGAGCGGGAAGCCCAGGCCCAGAAGCCCACGCATCCGCGTGCGAGCATCCGCCCGCGCGACGCACGCCACCACGAGCGAGAGACACACGGGCAGGAAGAGCGCGTACCAGTAGTTCCACGCGCTGAAGATCTGCACGCCCCGGTAGGGCATCGCGCCGAGCAGCGGCATCGGCAGCGCCATGAGCACGGCCAGGCGAACCGGTGCCGCGTGGCGCGACTTCAGGGCCTCGGCGCGCAGGGCCGCGAGCAGGCCGCCTTTCTCACCCGTCATGCCGCCACCTCCCCGCGCGCTCGTCGCCCTTCCCGACAGAAGCTCATGAAGAGTTCCTCGAGGTCCTGCCCGGGACGAAGCGCATCCTCGTAGGCGAGGCGCCCCCCGCAGATGATGCCGATGGTGTCCGCCATCTGCTGCACCTCGGAGAGGATGTGGCTCGAGACGATCACCGTCGTACCCGCCGCCGCGAAGCCGCGGATCTGGTCGCGCAGCTCCTCGATGCCGATGGGGTCGAGGCCGTTGGTGGGCTCGTCGAGCACGAGCAGGCGTGGCCGGGCGATCAGCGCCAGTGCGAGCCCCAGGCGCTGCCGCATGCCCATCGAGAAGCGCCCGGCGCGCTTCTTCCCGGTGTCAGCGAGGTCCACGGCGGCGAGCACCTCATCTATGCGGCTCTCGGGAAGGCCCAGCAGCGTGGTGCGCACGCGCAGGTTCTCGCGCGCGGTGAGGTTGGGGTAGAGCGGCGCCTCCTCGATGAGGCTGCCGATTGCGTAGAGGTCCTCGCGGCGCCAGGCGTGCCCGGCAAAGAGGATCTCCCCGGCCGTCGGCCGCAGCATCCCGCAGATCATCTTGAGCGTTGTCGACTTGCCGGCGCCGTTGGGACCGAGCAGCCCGTACACCTCGCCCTCGCGGATATGAAGGCTCACGTCGGCCACGGCGTCCTGCGCCTGGTCGCCGCGGCCGAAGCGCTTGGTGAGCCCGCGCGTCTCGAGCATGTAACCCATGGGTTTATCCTTTCTCTTCCGGGCGCGCGGGCCGATTCACCGTGCCCCCGCGTCTTACCTTTCGGGTTCACCATCCATGGTGGGGCGCGTTTCTAACGAAGCCGTAACGGCCGTTGGGTTCTTTTAGCGCCAACCCTTCTCGACCCGCACATCATGATTAATTTGCTTAAGGCAACAACTTTCCCGATCGATGTAATCACCGAATCAAAACGTGTACATCAGCCATCAAAGATGCCGATAAATGTCATATTTAGAGGCTGATGTACACAAATGCAGAATCCCGCACAACCCAGTAGCATCCTCCATATGTCTGGACTCTCTATGCTTACGCTGGATAGACATCGCCGGAACGGGTATAGTATCGAAAGTTTTGTCGTTAACCAGCGGGGGAGTCCTGTGGGCATCAAAAAGAAGATCAAAAAGGAGCTTATCGGCACTTCCGATTACCCGTCGAATAAGATCTTTACGATCTCCAATTTCATCACCTTTACGCGCCTGATCCTCACCCTGGTATTTCTGTACCTGTTTGTGACGGATAACAACCGCGTCATCGCCATCGTTATCTACGCCGTTGCCGCCTCTACCGACTGGATGGACGGTCAGATCGCCCGCATGACCAAGACGGTCTCGTGGCTCGGCAAGGTCATGGATCCCATCTGCGACCGTGCGCTGCTGTTCACCGGCGTACTTGGGCTGGTGGTCCGCGGAGAGCTGCCCATCTGGGTCTGCGTGCTCATTATTGGCCGCGACATCTATCTGGGCATCGGCACGCTTATCGTTCGTCATTATCACCGTCGCCCCATCGATGTCGTCTTTCCCGGAAAGATTGCCACTGCACTGCTCATGACCGGCTTCTCGCTCATGCTGCTCGGGTTCCCCGTTATTGACGGCCTGCATCTTTTACCTTCAACCCTTACGGCCTTCCCGGGCCTCAACGGAAGCTCGGTGCCCCTCGGCATCTTCTTTGTGTACGGCGGCGTGATCTTCTCCATGCTCACGGCTGTCATCTATTCCATTAAGGGCGGAGTGGCCATTAAACAGGCTCTCGCGCATCCCGAGGACGAGGACATCGACTTTCTGAACCCTGAAATCGAAGACTGATTCGTTGGGGTATGATTACGTACGGTTCATTATTTGCGGCACGTCCGCGATAAGTTAGGGGTTGTCATGGACAACATGGTTAACAATATGCCTCAGAATGATAAGACTGCTGACGCTACCTGCGTATTCCGCGTGCCTTCAAGCGACGTCACCGTTCCCGACCTCATGGCCAACGTGCGCATCACCGCCCCCGTTCTGTCCATCGTCAAGGGTCCGCAGACTGGTGCCGCCTTTGAGCTCGAGGACGACGTGACCACCATCGGCCGCGATCCTGCGAACGGCATCTTCCTCAATGACATGACCGTATCGCGCAGCCACGCGCGCATTATCCGCGAGGGCCTCGGCGCTCGCATCGAGGACTTGGGCTCGCTCAATGGCACCTGGGTCGACGGTGCCATTGTCAACGCCGCTCCGCTGCACGACGGCTCTTCCGTTCAGATCGGTACGTTTACGCTCATCTACCACGAGAGCACGCCGGAGCGCATCGAAACCGGTGAGTAGGGCATGGCAGGACGCAACTATCTGAGTATCGGCCAAGTCGTCAACCTACTTCGAGGCGCATACCCCGATCTTTCGAACTCAAAAATTAGATTTCTAGAGGATGAGGGGCTCATTACCCCTCATCGTACGCCTAAGGGATACCGTCAGTACTCCAAGGAGGACGTTGATCGCCTGGAGGTCATTCTGCACTTGCAGAAGACTCGCTACATGCCGCTCAACGTGATTAAGCAGCGCTTGGAAAACGCCACGGACCTGTCAACGCTCGCCTACGAGGTGGGCTTGCTGTCCGATGTTCCGCTCAAGACGGAGCCCAAGGAGACCAAACAAAAGCTGCATCCCATCGAGACCATTCCCGATATGCTGGGCGTCGAGATCTCGTTTATCCGCTCGCTCGCCGAGAACGACCTCATTCGCATCATCAAGAGTCCACAGAACCGTGAGCTCGTCGATGGTCGCGATTTTCCGATCATCCGCTACTGCTCCGAGCTGTCACGCTTCCATATCGAGCCGCGCAACCTGCGTCAGTACGTGTCTTCCGCCAACCGCGAGTCCTCGATGTTTGAGCAGGTGCTCGTGAGCATGCTCGGCATGGATACTTCTGATGACGAGCGCGACGCCAAGCTCGAGCGTGCGTTTAAGAAGCTTCACGACCTGACGGAGGGTGTGCACACTGCGCTGCTCAAGAACCGCGTTTTTGAGTCGCTCAACGCCGTGGTCGAGGACGCCGACATCGATGCACTCGATGAGGAAATCGCTCGCTCCGAGTCCACCAAGGCCAAAAACGAAGAAACTGTCGCGCCGGCTTCGCACGAGGATTCTCTCGTAAAGCCGCTCAAGGTCGTCGCCCCTTCGCACTCCGGTACCGCCACGGCGGGCAAATAACCGCTGCCGCTTATCCGGCAACCCATTGAAAGGTCATGCAATGTACGACTTCGAATCTCAAATCGTCGACATCCCCGACTATCCCGAGCCCGGAGTCATCTTTAAAGACATCACGCCGCTCTTTGGCAATCCCGAGGCGCTCAAAGCCATGACCGATACCCTCGCCGAGCACTTTGCCGGCATGGGAATCACCAAGGTCGTGGGTCCCGAGGCTCGCGGCTTTATGGTTGGCGTACCGGTGGCTGTAGCCCTTGGCGCCGGCTTCGTTCCCGCACGTAAACCGGGCAAGCTGCCGCGCGAGACCGTAAGCCAGAGCTACGAGCTCGAGTACGGCACCGATTCAATTGAGATCCATGCCGACGCTATCAGCTCTAAAGATACCGTGTTGATTCTGGACGACTTGGTCGCGACGGGCGGAACCGTCGAGGCAACAGGTAAACTGGTGCGAGATATGGGCGCAAAGCTTATCGGTTACGGTTGTATACTTGAGCTTGCGTTTCTCAACCCGCGCGAGAAGCTCACGCCGTCTGATGACGATGTGGAGCTCTTTAGCCTGGTGACGGTAGACTAGCCGTTACCCTTAGTTACTGGAAAGGAAGCTACATGCGCACAGCAAACACGCACAAAAACATGGCACGCTGCGCTGCTACGGCAACCCTCGCTTGTGTTTTGGGCTTGGGCCTCGCGGCTCCTGCCTACGCCGATACCGCATCCGACCTTGCCGCTGCTCGTACGAAACTCGAGCAGATCGGCACCCAAACCCAGCAGATTTACGATGAGCTTGCCACGCAGACGCAGGCGCTCGATCAGACTGCCGGCGAGATCACGCAAAAGCAGCAGGAGATCGCCGATGGTCAGGCCAAGCTCTCGACCTATGTCGCCGGCGAGTACAAAACCGGCGGTCTGAGCCTGCTTCAGGTTTTGACGGGTGTCGATGATCTGAGCGATATGCTCAACCGCCTGTTCTACTACGGCAAAGTTTCCGACAAGCAAGCTCAGACCATTCAAGAGGTCAAGGAGCTTAAGCAGCAGCTCACCGATAAGCAGGCCGAGCAGGAGAAGAACGTCGCCACCACGCAAAAGAAGGTCGACGAGCTTAACGCCCAGCAGGCTGAAGCCCAGAACGTCGTAAACTCCCTGGATTCGCAGCTGCAGGCCGAGCTTGCCGCAGAGGCCGAGGCCAACGCCGCGCTGCAGGCCGGCATCAACGCCAGTACTGCCGAGAAGGCCACGGTGAGCAACGAGACTGCCGGTACGACCGAGAACACCAACAACGGTGGTCAGACCAGCAATAACAACCAGGGCGGCAACACTCCGGCTCCTACGCCGACACCCGCTCCGACGCCGCAGCCCTCCACGCCTGCTCCGGCTCCGACGCCTTCTGCTCCGAGCCAGTCCGTCGATGGCGGTTCCGTTGTTTCGCGCGCCTACAGCAAGCTTGGTTGCGCTTATTCCTGGGGCGGAATTGGCCCGAACAGCTTCGACTGCTCTGGTTTTGTTAGCTATTGCCTCACTGGTCGCTATTGCCGCCTCGGCACCACGGGTACCTTTATGGGCTGGACGCGTGTGTCCGATCCGCAGCCCGGTGACGTTGTGGTCAACTCGTACCACACCGGCATTTACATCGGTGGTGGTCAGATGATTCATGCTTCCGACTACAATACGGGTGTTATCATCAGCTCCGTTGCCGCCGGCATGAACAACAACTATATCTTCGTGCGTTACTAAGTCATCTTACACAGCGTGTGAATGTGGACCTCGTGGCTTTAAGTCGCGAGGTCCATTCTTTTTTTTCTAATCTTGTACGGCTATCTAGTATTCAAAACTAGATAGCCGTACATTCAGTTTGCAAGATGGCTATAATTGTTGAGGAACAATTAGAAAGGACCCTCTATGAGCTGGGCACTTATCTCCGATTCAAGCTGTAACCTCCGCGATTGGCAACCGACCGCGCCCCATACCACCTTTGCATTTGCGCCCCTCAAAATTCGAGTGGGGGAGCGTGAATTCATCGATGACCTTTCGCTCGATGTTCATGAGCTCAACTGCGCTGTTCAGGCGGAGACGAACGCTTCTTCGAGCGCTTGTCCCAGCGTAGGGGAGTGGGCCGAGCTCTTCAAATTGGCAGACAAGACCATCTGCATGCCAATCTCTGAGGGCGTGTCGGGCAGCTACAATGCGGCAGCCACGGCTCGCGATATGGTTCTTGCCGAGGAGCCCGACCGGCAGATTCATCTAGTCAATTCGCGCGCAGCTGGCGGCAAAATGGACCTCATTTTCTTGCTGTTCGACCGCTATCTTGCAAGCAATCCGGATGTCTCATTCGAGGACGCTTGCGCATACTTCGATAGCCTTGAGCAGAACAGCAAAATCCTCTTCAGCTTGTGCAATTACGAAAACCTGGCCAAAGCCGGACGTATCCCTAAGGCAGCCGGCGTCATTGCCAACAAGCTCAATATCCGCATTTTGGGCACGGCGAGTGAGGCCGGTAAAATCGAACTCGTCGGTCACACGCGTGGCGAAAAGAAGATGCTAAACAAGATCATCGACACCATGGAAGCCGAAGGTTTTACGGGCGGCGAGGTCGTTATCGACCATGTCGAGAATGAGGCAGGCGCCCAAGCACTTGCCAGCCGAATTGTGGAGCGCTGGCCAGGTTCCAAGACTATCATCATGCCCTGTAACGGGCTAGATTCATACTATGCCGAAATGCATGGGCTCATTATCGGCTACGGCATGGGCGTGGCTTCGGGCCAATAACGTCCAACCAAGCAAAAATACGGGCGGGACAAAGTGACAGATGACCCTTTGCTCCGCCCGTTTTATACGTCGGCTAGCTATTAAACCCATTAAACTTTAGATAGCTCATCAGGTACGCCTTCGATACAAAAGACGAAACCGCACTGCGTACGAGCAGAGATTCGCGCGTAACCTGATGTGCGGTATCGGGCACCGGAGTCTGCTCAAGGGAAAAAGCCGCACGAATCGATGCCTCAAGTTGATCGACAACATAATCGAAAGCCGTCGGAGCGTCGTAGCTCAAGCGCTGAATATTAAAGAGCGCCTGAACCGCAGCGATGGGCAGCACCTGCTTAAAGATACAAATGGCGATGAGACGCGCAATCTGCTCACGGCCATACTGCTTTTTAACTGGAGCAGGAACGAGGCCGACCTTTACGTAGTTATTGATCATCGAAGGCGTGATAACGGGCTGCTCTACGCAAATCGAAAGCGGCTCCATCCACAGCGCAACATATTCAATAACCTGATCGCGATAGAGCGTTACGTTGGGCAGCTGGTCATAGCGTGGCAGGCTCAACGCATTGAGTTTACCCACCATATCGGACTGAATAAATGCATCCGGCAGCACCGTCGGCTGAATATCCTCCGGCTTAATGCTGACCGATGTATCGGACATCGGGATAACATGTTTGACGTGGTTCATAAGAGACCTCCGTTCGTTTTCTATATTGTATTCTAGATTATCTAGTTTTGCATACCACATAGCCGCTAAGTAAAAGTGGTTGAACAGCACATTGACGCACCGTCCAACCACTTTGTATGAAGATAGCAACCTTACATAAGATATATTATCGTACTTAGCGACGGAGAAACGCGTATGCGCTAGTTGCTGCTATGGCTCCGTCCGAAACAGCGGTCACAACCTGGCGTAAACGTTTGGAACGGATATCGCCAGCGGCAAATAGACCTGGCGTGCGGGTCGCCATGGATTCATCAGTCAGAATGCCGCCATCAGGCGCCAGATCGACTAGATGCTCAACAAGCTCGGTATGGGGCTGCGTTCCGGTAAAGACAAAGATGCCAAACGAGCCGGGCTCAAATGACTCGGTATGAGTCTCGCCGGATGCATTGTCCTTAAAGGTAATCGTTGTTGGCATGGCTTCGCCCGAGAGCTCCACAATACTAGTTTGGTACTTAACTGTAATATTGTCTTTTTCGAGCACCTTCTGAACAACACCATCGGGCGCACGGAACTGGTCGCGGCGCAGCACGATGGTCACACTGCTGGCAATGTCGGACAGGAACAGCGCCTCTTCGCATGCCGAATTGCCACCTCCGATAACAAAAACCCGCTTGCCACGGAAGAACATGCCGTCACACGTCGCGCAATACGAAACGCCACGACCGCGATACTTGTCCTCGCCAACAAAACCCGCAGGACGCGGTGTGGCGCCCATACACGCAATGACGCTCTTGGCCGCTGTGTCGCCCATATCATGATGGATGGTAAATTGAGCCGCATCGGCATCGTAATCGACGCCCGTCACCATACTCCATTCAACCTGAGCCCCCAGGCCTTCAGCATGCTGTTGGAACCGCTCACCAAGTTCGGCACCGCTCAGCAGCGGAATGCCAGGATAATTCTCAATCTCGTTGGATGTAGCGATCTGTCCGCCCGACGTGCCCTGCTCAAGGACAGTCGTCGTCAGGTTGGCACGCGCAGCATAAATGGCGGCAGCATAGCCCGCGGGGCCGCCACCGATAATCGCAACATCGATCGGCTTATCGGTAGTCATGAAGCGTCCTTTCGTCGAAACGTTGTCGTTCTTTGCGCTCGTACCCAAATTTACGTGAACGTGACGCTCATGCACTACAATGATAAATCCATATTACAAAGCTGAAGGGGAGTTATCGATGGACCAGGCGCAGACGAGTGACGACGCTCCCCTGCTCACGCACAGCACTCCCCAATCGGAGCAAACCACGCTCCTGGCTCAGCAAAAACCTCTCGTGACCATCGTGCACGCCTCCGTTGGCTCGGGCCACAAGGCCGCCGCAAATGCGATAGCGCAGGCATTCGACCTCATCCGCGGCACCAATGGCATCCCCGAGGATATTGAGATTGAAGTGCTCGATATCCTTGATTTTGGACGTATTAAATTCGACGGCAATAAGACCGCGGCTTCTTTTACGGGAGCCACGCGCCCCATTTACGACCTGACCTGGCGATATACGCTTACGGGACATCTTCTCTGGGGTGGCGGAACGGCATGGTCGCGAATTATGTTCCCCGCCTTCAACGAATATATTCGTAGCCGCAGGCCCATAGCCGTGGTTGCAACGCACATCACAGCAGCCAATGTTGCCGTGGGCGCCCGCGTAATTACGGGTATCGATTATCCGGTCATCTGCGTACCGACCGACTACGAAGTCGAGGGATGGTGGCCCCACAAGGACACCGATTTATTCTGTGTTGCCAACGAATTTATGGCCGAAACGCTGCGTCCGCGCAAGGTGCTCGAGACAAAGATTCGCATTACCGGCATTCCTATTCGCGCCGGATTCGACACGGATTACGATCGCGAGGAAGAGCTAGCTAAGTTCAACCTCCCCACCGACAAGACCGTCGCGCTGGTAATGGCCGGTGCCAGCTTGCCTCAACCGTACGTTCGCTTTCGCGCGGAGATGGACCGCACCCTCCCCTTCCTACGCAGCTTCGAAGACATGCACTTTGTCTTTTTGCCGGGCAAAGACGTGGAGTATGCCACCCGGCTGAAGACGCTCTTCGATGCCATGAAGCTCGAGAACGTCACGGTGTTGGACTATGTTGACGACATGGCGGCCCTCATGCACGGATGCGACCTGGCAATCCTCAAATCGGGCGGACTCACGGTCACCGAGTGCCTATGCGCACATCTGCCGATGATTCTGCTGGGCAAGTCCTATGGCCAGGAAAAGGCCAACACCACCATGCTCACCGGCATGGGCGCCAGCATGCATGTCACCACCGCACGAGAGCTCATCGTTACCCTACGTCACTTGCACGACCATCCCGAATCACTCAAAGCCCTACTCATCAACGGCGAAGTACTACGCCGCCCCCACGCAGCCGAAGACATAGCCATCGCAACCATGGAGCTCGTAGGCAAACCCCAAAAGCGCAAACGAGCCTTCTGCCGCTTCTACTGGGGCGGAAAACCCGCGCATATCCGCTAGCGTCTTTATGTCCGCTTACCTGCGGGAGGCCCCTATATATCATCCCATGCTCAAACATTCTCGCTTCGCTGCGAAACTGCGCGTGGGACGATATATAGGGGCCTCCCGCAGGTAAGCTGCGTTTACGTACTAGCAGCTATACCAGATTCCCCTCCAGTAGAATCTGCAAAGGGGAACCAGAAAATATAAATACAGTAAGTCGATGCGACAAAGGAGGCGTCCTTTTATCGCATCGACTTACTAGAAAAGTAAATATTGTTTCAAGCGAGTAACCGCCCGCCTGCCTCTCACACATATCGTTCCACGCGCAGTTTCGCAGCGAGCGAAGCGACGCGAGAATGTTTGAGCATGGAATGATATAGGTAAGCCCCGGGCGGGAGGGATACGAGCGCCCTAGGCGATGCCGCTGGAGCCGAAGCCTCCTTTGCCTCGGTCGGTTTCGTCTAGTTCGTCTACCTCTATGAGGTTGACCGTGGGGACTTCTTGGATGACGAGTTGGGCTATGCGGTCGCCTTTATTGATTTGAATGTTAATGGAGGGATCCAGGTTGATGAGGATAACCTTGAGTTCTCCTCGGTAGTGGGCGTCGATGAGACCCGGCGTGTTGACTATAGACAGGCCCTGCTTGATGGCCAAGCCGCTGCGGGGCTGAACGAAGCCGGCGTAGCCATCGGGCAGGGCGATGGCCAGCCCCGTAGAGACCAGACGGCGTTCGAAGGGCTTCAGGACGCAGTCCTCGTTGGAGCGCAAATCCAAGCCGGCATCGGTGGGATGGGCGTATTTGGGAAGCTCGACGGTGGGGTCGAGACGCTTTATGTTGACGGTAATGTTGGACATGAAATCACCTTAGCTTGTCGAGCTCTTGCAGAAATTCATCGACGTCTTTGAAATCGCGGTAGACCGAGGCAAAACGGATGTACGCAACCTTGTCGATCTTGGCCAAGCGCTTGAGCACCATGTCACCCAACTCATGGGACGTGACGGCCGTCAGCGTGCGAGAGCGAAGCTCGACCTCGATGTCATCGATAATCTCATTGAGCTTCTTAGTGTCGATATCGCGCTTGATGGTGGCGCGCATCAAGCCGACAAGAAGCTTATTGCGATCGAACCGCTGCTTAGTTCCATCTGACTTAATGACCTCGATAGGGTCCTCGCATCGCTCAAACGTTGTAAAGCGGTAGTTACACGAGCAACATTCGCGACGGCGCTTAATGGTGTTATTTGACTCCTGCATACGGGAATCAACGACGCGGGTATGTGCATTGCCGCATTTGGGACAGCGCATGGTACCTCCTCTTAAACGATAACAAGGGTACCATGCGCAGCGCGATAATGATTACGAACGAGCAGGAACCTTAAGATGCGCACCGGCGGCGAGCGAACCATGCTCCAGATGATTGACGCTACGGATCATGTCGGAAGTCTCTTGCGTGGAAAGGCCTTCGATTGGATATTCTTCGGCAATCGACCAAAGAGAATCGCCAGGCTGAACGCGAATGGTCTCGTAGGTAATGTTGGAAACGGACTCGGCATACGCGGCGTGACGAGTGCTAAAGACCGACATAGCGAGGACAAAGAAGAGCGTAAGCGCAACGGCGACGGCGACAATCGTCGGAACCTTCAGGGCAACGCGGGCCGGCGCGACTACAGCCTGCTGATTGCGCGCAGGCTTTACGGTCAAAGGCTGAAAGCCGGAGCGACCACCCTGAACAACCGTAAAAGTGGGTTCTGCAGGCGTCTCGAGCTTAAGGGCGAGGTTTCCCTGGACCATATTCGTTACGTTCATCATGTTCTCCTCTCGCGTGTTTTGCTGAGAACAGTTTTATCAAGCCGCGCGGACAAAAATGTCTAGCGCGAGAACGAATGTTCGGTTATTATTATCTTCGAACAGTTGTTCCTGTCAAGCAAAATTCGAACATTTGTTTGACATGGGTAGAGAGGATGCCCTGATGGCTCGCAAAATTACCAAGCGTCAGCAGCAAATTTACGACTTCATCAAGGAATATCAGCAGGAGAAGGGTTATCCGCCCAGCGTGCGCGAGATGGCTTCTGCCGTGGGCCTTTCCTCCCCCAGCACCGTGCACGCCCATCTCTCTGCCCTTGAAGCGCGCGGGCTACTCAAGCGCGATGCCACCAAACCGCGCGCCCTGGAACTCTTTAACGAGGATGGTTCCTCTGTCTCAATTTCTAAATCTGACGAGCCCACCGCACCTCGCGGAACGGTCTCGCTGCCGCTCGTTGGTCGCGTCGCGGCTGGGATTCCCATTCTGGCCGAGCAGAATATCGAAGACACGTTTACTATCCCGACCGAAATCGCCACTGATCAGGGTTCCTTTATCCTTGAGGTGCATGGGAGCTCAATGATCAATGTCGGCATCTTCAATGGCGATTACATCATCGTCCGTGAACAAAAAAGTGCCATGAACGGCGAAATTGTCGTGGCCATGATTGATGGTTCGGCGACCGTCAAGACGTTCTACAAGGAGCAGGGACGTGTGCGCTTGCAGCCCGAGAACGACGCTATGGAGCCCATCTATGCGACGAACCCCGTTATTTTGGGTAAAGTTGTCGGTTTAATGCGCCGGTTCTCGTAATGCAAAAACGCATCACCATCTTTGATACCGTCCGCGGGTTTACGATGATTTCTATGGCAGGATTTCACGCTTGCTATGATCTCGCCTACCTGTACGGCTGGGATATGCCCTGGTTTACCCAGTCAGTCTTTCAAGACATCTGGCGCGCCAGCATCAGCTGGGTATTTTTGTTTATCGCGGGTTGGATGTGCACGCTCTCACGCAACAATGCCAAACGAGCGGCTAAGTACGCTGCCGTAGCTTTGGTCGTCTGGATCGCAACAACTCTCGTATCGGTCGACGATTCAGTGAACTTTGGCATCATTTATTGCATGGCGGTGTGCACCGTGGTGGTTGCGTTCACCCGTCCGTTACTCCAAAAATTACCGGGCTCATGGGGCATCGCAGCGTGCCTTGTTCTTTTTGCCCTAACCTGGGGCATTCCAAAGGCGGTCTACCCACTCCCCTACCTGGCATGGCTTGGATTCCCAGGCCCGGGTTTTGTTTCGGGAGATTACTATCCGCTCATACCGTTTGTCTTTATGTACCTTACCGGCTTTTTTGCTGCCCAGGCAGCACAAGCATCAAGTCTCGAAGCGCCAGCATGGGCATACGCCAATCCTATCCCGGCGCTCGCAGTCCTGGGTCGGCATGCCTTACCGTTCTACCTGCTCCATCAGCCAGTCATTCTAGGCGTGCTAGAAATCGTTTATTCCGTACGATAGCGCTCGAGCCGCGGTGCAATACGAGCCGGCAACTTCGCCACAATGCGAACGCCGTCCTCGAGATATTCCTCATGCAGAAGGGTTCCCTGCTCATGCACCAGCGTGATGAGAGCGCCCTCGCGATACGGGATATCAGCGGAGAGCAACACATCGGTGGCAGCTGCCTCGCGAGCAATCCGGTCGACGAGATCGTCGAGCCCCTCGCCCGTTTGGGCCGAGAACAGAACGGCCTCCGGATAGCGACGACGGAAACTCAATCGATCGACGATATCGAGAAGATCGATTTTATTGAATACGGTCAGCGTTAAACGCTCTCCGGCGCCGATCTCATCAAGCACGCGGTCGACAGCCTCCAGCTGCCGCTCATAGTCCTCGTCAGACGCATCTACGACTTTGAGAATTAGATCGGCACCCAAAACCTCGGACAGCGTCGATTTAAAGGCATCGACCAGACCATGCGGCAGCTTTTGAATAAAGCCGACGGTATCGGTAATCGTCATGCCGCGACCGCCGGGCAGACGATACGAACGCGTCGTCGGGTCGAGCGTAGCAAACAGCTTGTCCTGCGAAAGTACCGTAGAGCCGGTCAGACGATTGAGCAACGTCGATTTACCGGCATTAGTATAACCGGCCAACGCGACGCGAAACGCCGGTGACTCAATGCGACTCTTGGATTGAACATCGCGACGCTGTTCAACCTGCTTGAGCTCACGACGAAGCGCAGCGATCTTATTACGAATGAGGCGACGGTCGACCTCGAGCTGACTTTCGCCCTGACCAAAACGTGAGCCGATGCCGCCGCGCGTCTGCTCCTTAGCGAGATGGCTCCACATGCCACGCAGGCGAGGCAACAAATATTGAAGCTGTGCCAGCTGTACCTGCAGGCGTCCCTCACGCGTCTGAGCATGCAGGCCAAAGATATCCAGGATCAGTGCAGTACGATCGATAATCTTTACCGGCTCGCCCACGGCTTTCTCCAAATAGGATTGCTGCGAGGGGGTCAGGTCGTCGTCAAAAATAACGACATCGGCATCCATGCGATGCACCAGGCCGCACAGCTCTTCAACCTTACCGGAACCGATAAACGATTTAGGATACGGCTTTACCAAACGCTGCGACAAGCGTGCCACGCACTGGGCACCAGCTGTGTGGGCAAGACGCTCCAGCTCATCAAGCGAGCGATCGAGCGGCCATGCATTGTCGCGCCACTCAACACCAACTAAAATGGCACGCTCGGGCTCGGGTGCCGTGGGAACAAGGGGGAAACGGGGCATTAGGCAGCCTCAATACGATGCAGGATATCCTCAACGACCTCATCGATCGTACATTCATCCATATCAAACCACACGATACGGTCATCGCGCTTAAACCACGAAAGCTGACGCTTGGCATAACGACGCGAACGCATCTTAATGAGTTCGCGAGCCTCATCCATGCTCATCACGCCATTGAAAGCATCAATGATCTCTTTATAGCCAATTGCCTGCATCGACGTCAGGGCATCTCCCAGCCCCTGGCCCATAAGACCGCGGACCTCATCGACAAGACCCTGCTCAAACATCAGATCGACGCGCTGGTTAATGCGCTCGTAGAGCACCTCGCGATTACGCGTCAGACCAAACCATAGGGCATGATAATACTCGCGCGGAACACTAAACTGACTTTTTTGCTGTGCATAGGAGATACCATCATCATGCATCTCGAGCGCACGAATCACACGGCGGACGTTATGGGGATGAATAACAGCAGCCGATTCTGGATCGCGCTCGGCAAGCAGGGCATGAAGTTCTTCCTCGCCAATACGCTCGGCAAGCTCCTGATAGCCCACACGGCGATCGTCCTCAAGTTCACCCGAGGGAAAGTCCATCTCATCGAGGGCTGCCTTGAGATATAGCCCCGTACCTCCGCAAAAAACCGGCAGGCAACCCGAACCAAGGAGACGTTCAACATGCGCGCGAGCGTCAGCCTGATAAAGCGCAGCAGAATATGCCACACCCGGCTCTACAATGTCGACGAGACGCAGCGGCGCCGTGCACTCATCGGGCGCCATCTTTGCGGTACCGATGTCCATGCCGCGATAGATTTGCATCGCATCGCACGACAGCACTTCGGACGAAAGACGAGCTGCCAAACGGTCGGCAACATCACTCTTACCAACCGCCGTCGGACCGACGATCGCAACGGCGGAAAGACCTGCCCCGGGAGAAACCATTAGCGCGGCTCGCCCACAACGGAGCCGGACAAATACCAGGTCTTGGCAACGTCAACGTCAACATCAACGATCTTACCAACAAGCTGATCGATGCTGTAACCCTCGGGGATAGGCGCATGCACGGTCTGATTCTTGGGACTCTTGCCCAGCAGGACCGCGTCGTTCTTTTTACTCGTTCCCTCAATGAGCGCCGGAACCACAGTATGAAGCTCACCCTGGTTATACTCGTGTGCCGTGGTCTCGATAACCTTAACCAGACGGTTGAAACGCTCGAGAATAACCTCATGCGGCGTAGGATCGTCAATCTCGGCGGCCGGGGTACCGGCGCGCTTGGAATAGATGAAGGTATAGGCCTGAGCATAGCGGACCGTCTCGGCAAGTGAGAGCGTCTGCTCAAAGTCTTCTTCAGTCTCACCCGGGAAGCCAACGATAATGTCGGTCGAGAGCGCGATATCGGGCATGCGGTTGCGAATGCGATCGACAAGGCCCAGATAGTCCTCGCGTGTATAACGGCGATTCATCTCTTTGAGGATCCGCGTCGAACCTGACTGGACGGCCAAGTGCAGCTGCGGCATAACGGCAGGCGTCTCGGCCATGGCGTCGATGGTCTCGGGCAACAGGTCCTTGGGATGCGAAGACGTAAAGAAGATGCGCTCCACGCCCGTATCGCCCACGGCACGCAGCAGATCGGCAAAACGCGGCTTGCCAAACAGATCGCGACCATATGAGTTAACGTTTTGGCCCAGCAGCGTAATCTCACGCACGCCCTGGCGCACCAAACCGGTCACCTCGTCGACAATCTCCTCGAAGGGGCGGCTCTTTTCGCGACCGCGCACGTACGGCACGATGCAATAGGTGCAGAAATTATTGCAGCCCGTCATGATGGGCACCCAGGCGTGATACTGAGTCTCGCGATGCCACGGCATGCTCATGGCGTCCGTATCCTCATGCTCATTGGTGCGGATATGACGCTTACCATCAAGGAACGCCTCGGCAATGAGCTCGGCCACATGTGCAATGGAATGCGTGCCAAAGATGACATTGACGTTATCGACGTTGGTGAGCAGGCCCTCGCCATCGCGCTGCGCGATGCAACCGCCAACGGCAACCACGCGCTTGCCCGAAGGCGAAGGCGGCAGGCTTTTGCAGGAATTGCACTGACCGTACAGGCGAGTATCGGCGGCCTCGCGCACGCAGCACGTCATGAAGACAACGATATCGGCATGCGCGGGATCGAGCGCCATGAGGCAGCCATACGAATCAAGCAGACCGCTCACACGCTCGGAGTCGTGCTGATTCATCTGGCAGCCAAAGGTGCGGATAAAGTAGGTTTTACCGGCAAGAATATCGCGTACGGAACGCTGGTCCATGTGCATAAGTCCTAACGATGGGGAGCGAAACAAGGCAAGCAGAAGCTATGCCACAGGCTTAACATCATCCATGACGACGTTATCCATAGCAGCTCGATTGATCTGGTGAACGTAGATAGAAAGGCGAATGGCCGTGCGCGACTCCCCGTTAATGAGGATGTCGGAGAACACGGGCGCGCAGGAAATATCAAAACCGGTTGGAATCAAAAAACCGCGCGCGATAGCAACGGCCTTAATGGCCTGGTTGACGGCACCGGCGCCGACACACTGGATGTTGACGGGCACACCATCCTTGACCATGCCGGCGATGGCGCCGGCAACGGACGCGGGCGATGATTTGCTTGATACCTTCAGGCAATCCATGAAGAAACTCCTGCATTTAAAAGTACGTTTTAACTGCAATAACTGTATCGTACCGAGTGGACTCGGTAAAGGCACTATTCCTCTTTGGCAAGATCAAAGGTCACGGTGATTCGATCACGCGAAACACGGATCTTTGGGTCGCCGCAAAGGTTGAGATAGTACCGGGCGGCAAGGTCATTAAAGTCGCGTTCCACAGCGCGCGAAAACTGTGCCATGTCATCCTTGGCAATACGTAGCCCGCGACGATCCTTCGCGAGATCGACAGGAGCCGGCGCATGCGAGGACGAATCACGCTCGCGCAGCAGACGCGCGGTCACACCGCGAACGGGCTTAATCTGCCCTGCCAAAATACGATGGGCCGTGCGCTCGGACATCTCAAGACCCAAACCCGAACAAATACGAATAAAGTCCTCGGCATCAGAAGCAAGGCCTAAACGATCGACAACCGGAAGCTCGCTCTCATCATCAATGAACAGGAGACGAGACGTATCGAGCCGACTTGACGCCTGAGCATAAAGGGTCGCGGCAATCTCAGACGGAGAACCAAGATAGACATCGCAACCACGCAACTCCTCGAGCGCAAACTCACAAGCAGCGCGAATAATATTATGCGGACCGCGAGCACAGACATAACGTCCGTCCTCATCCTTGACGGCCTGGGGCCAGCTGGACTGATCGGCACGCTCACTGAGGCGGTCGGCCGCGACGCTCACCTTAAAGGCTGAACCAAGATCGACACCGGACGTGACCACACGGGCCTCATCGGTGTTCTGCTTGATCGAAAACAATGCCATGCCACGACCGTGAACGCCCCAACGGTCCATCTTCATGCTCTCAAGCTTGGAGGTAACGCGGGCATCGAAGATTCGCTCTTGCATATCCTGCGGAACGCCCGAACCGTTATCCAGAAAGACAAGCGTGCGGACGCCGTCTTCCTTGGTCGTGGCGAGATAGACCTTGTCGGCGCCGGCATCGCGAGCATTACGGAGCATTTCGATGACGATATCCTCGACATGCTGAATGTCGTGCTTTGCCTGGCGCCGCTCGGCCTCCGAAACGCGGAGGCGGACATATCCCTCGCCAAGGTTCTCCTCGACGCGAAGGTTGCCCTCCCCCGACATCGACGCGATAAATGAGATGAGCTCGTTCGCGTCGCTCATGTTATTTAGCGATATCGACAGCGCGGCTCTCGCGAATCACGACGACGCGCACCTGACCGGGATACTCCATCTCTTCCTCGATCTGATGGGCGATATCGTGAGCCAGGACCGTGGACTGGGCATCGGAGATCTTGTCCGGCTGGACCATGACGTGGACCTCGCGACCAGCCTGCATGGCATAGGTACGTTCGACGCCGTCATGAGAGTTGGCGATCTCCTCGAGCTTCTCAAGACGCTTGATGTAGTTCTCGGCAGACTCGCGACGGGCACCGGGGCGAGAGGCAGAGACAGCATCGGCGGCCTGCACCAGGACATCGAGCACCGTGTTGGGGTCGACATCGGCATGGTGAGCCTCAATAGCGTGGACGATAACGGGCTTCTCGCCATAACGGCGGGCAAGCTCGGCGCCGATGACGGCATGCGGGCCCTCGACATCATGGTCGATTGCCTTGCCCAGGTCGTGCAGCAGGCCGGCGCGCTTGGCGGTCACAACGTCCAGGCCAAGCTCGGAAGCCATCACGCCGCACAGGTCAGAGACTTCGAGGGAGTGCTGAAGCACGTTCTGACCGAACGAAGTACGGTAGCGCAGGGCACCAAGGGTCTTGACGATCTCGGGGTGCAGGTCGTGAATGCCGGTATCGAAGGCAGCCTGCTCGCCAGCCTCGCGCACGCGCTGCTGAACCAGGTCGGCAGCCTTGTGATACATCTCCTCGATGCGGGCGGGGTGAATGCGGCCGTCGGCGATGAGGTTCTCGAGGGCAACGCGGGCGGTCTCACGACGGACCGGGTCGAAGCTCGAAAGAACGACGGTCTCGGGCGTGTCGTCGATCACGAGGTTGACGCCGGAAACCTGCTCGAATGTCCGGATGTTGCGACCCTCGCGACCGATGATACGGCCCTTGAGGTCATCAGAGGGAATGTGCACGGAGGTAACGGTGACCTCGGCAGTGTGGTCGGCAGCGCAGCGCTGAATCGCCAGGGACAGAATCTCCTGGGCGGTCTTGTGGCACTCGGCGCGAACCTGCTGCTCAGACTCGCGAATAATCGTGGCAGCCTCGTGGGTGACCTCGCCACGAACCTTATCGAGGAGCTCCTTGTGGGCGTCCTCGCGGGTAAGGTCGGCGATACGCTCGAGCTCGGAGGTCTGCTTTGCACAGAGCTCCTCGAGCTCACGGGAGCGCTTCTCGACCTGACCGGCCTGGCTGGACAGCTGATGCTCGCGCTTGTCGAGAGCGTCGTTGCGGCGATCAAGGGATTCCTCGCGCTGCATCACGCGGTTCTCGAGCGTACGAATCTCGTTCTTACGCTGCTTGTCCTCGGCCTCGGCGGCCTGCTTGTTCTTGATGATCTCCTCTTTAGCCTCGAGCAGAGCCTCTTTTTTGAGGGTCTCGGCCTGACGCTTAGCATCACCGATCAGGGACTCAGCCTGTGCGTGTGCCGACTGGATTTTTTCGTCGGCCTCGTGAAGACTACCCTGCTTGGCGGTGCGCATGTAGGCAATGGCGGCGATGGCACCCAAAACGATGCCAACGAGCGCTGCGATGATAGGCATGCTCACTCCTTTTTATGGATTCGTTACACAACAAAGCGAACCGTCCTTACGAACGGCTCGCGACATTTGAGTAATATGGGCGCAGCTTATGCGGGTCGGATACAGATAAACATATAAACAAACTCATCACAGATGAGCACATATCACAAAGCAAATGACGCTGTTTATCGTACGTTGAACCACAACAACTGTCAAATAAATGCCCCCAACACGGCGGCTAAAACACGGTGAGCGGCAGGGCCACAAAACGCATACGCCTAAACCGCACATTCCTCGCGTTCGGCATCGAGACGTGCCTTAACGGCATCGGCGGCGATATGATACGAGAAGCCCTTGCCCATCAAAAACCGAACCAGTTTTTCGAATCCGCGCGTCTCTGGAACACGCCGCTTGGCGAGCAGGGCTGACGCACGCGCCAAATCGTCTTCGACGGCAAAATAATCCTCGGGATAACCGGGAATGTCATCGAGCACGACATGACGGCGCTTGAGCTCGGTCTCGATTTTGCGCTGTCCCCAACCGCGCCGCTTGCGCTCCTCGATAAAGTACGAGCAAAAGCGGTTCTCGTCTAAAAAGCGATACTCGGTGGCGCGCTCGACGGCGAAATCGATTGCGGTCTGGTGAAAGCCGTAGCGAGCCAGCTTGTCACGGACCTCGCCCGTCGCATGGTCGCGGCGCGATAACATCTCGGTCACCATGGTAAGTGCACATTTACGCTCGACGAGCTGCACCGCCTCACGAAAGTTGTCCCAATCACAGGGAAGATCGGGGCGGTTTTTGACATACAGGCGCGCGACCCGCACGGGAATCCAAATGGACCGCTCAAAACCGCCCTCAAGCTCACAATCGATATGTGCGCAAGGCTTTTTGGACGCATACCCGCTCGAGAACGAGGAGGCCGCCTTCTTATCGGGAAAGACGACCGTGGCCTCGGTCACCGTATACGACATGAGCGCAACCGCTACTCGTCGTCATCATCGAGCATGGCGGAACCATCGATGGCGTAAAGCTCGTCAAACTCCTCAGGCGCAGGCTGATCGGTCAGCTCGACCTCGGATGGAGCATCGTCGTCAAACTCAAGCCCGCAGGCAAGGCGGACCTTATGCTCAATCTCGTCGGCGCAATCAGGGTGTTCGCGCAGGAACGCCTTGGCGGCCTCGCGACCGTTGCCGAGCTTGTCCTCGCCATAGGCAAACCAGGAGCCCATCTTCTTGCAGATGCCGCACTCGACAGCCATGTCCAGAATCGAGCCCTCCTTAGAGATACCCGTACCGTACATGATGTCGAACTCAGCAGAACGGAACGGAGCTGCCACCTTGTTCTTAACGACCTTGGCGCGCACGCGGTTACCGATAACCTCATCCTTAAGCTTAATGCTGTCGATGCGGCGAATGTCGATACGCACCGAAGAGAAGAACTTAAGGGCGCGGCCGCCCGTCGTGGTCTCGGGGTTGCCGAACATGACGCCGATCTTCTCTCGCAGCTGGTTAATGAAGATGCATGTCGTGTTGGACTTGGACAGCGAGCCGGCGAGCTTGCGGAGCGCCTGACTCATCAGGCGAGCTTGCAAACCGACCGTGGTATCGCCGATCTCTCCCTCGATCTCGGCACGCGGGGTCAGCGCGGCGACGGAGTCGACGACGATGGCATCGATGGCGCCGGAACGCACGAGCATGTCAACAATCTCGAGCGCCTGCTCACCCGTATCAGGCTGGGAAATCAGTACCTCGTCGATATCCACGCCAATTCGCGCGGCATACGTGGGATCGAGCGCGTGCTCGGCATCGATAAATGCCACCACGCCACCCATTGCCTGGGCCTCGGCCAGGATCTCAAGCGAAAGCGTCGTCTTACCGGAGGACTCAGGACCGTAAATCTCGACGATGCGGCCGCGCGGCACACCGCCGATACCCAGAGCGGCATCGAGTGCCAGAGCGCCCGTAGGG
>DXZP01000018.1:0-42813 GCA_019419605.1 Collinsella sp. | reverse complement strand
TGTCATGCGGACTCCAAACCGGACCTGATGGTCCAACTTTTTGTCCGCAGTCCCGAACAGGGCGCCGGCAAAATTGCCGATCCACACAATAGCCCAAGCCTTGAGCATCTGGACGAGCGTGATCTTGTTGCTCTTAAGCGCGCAGACCATAAGCGAGTTGCCGGTAAACAGCTCCGCGCCGCAAATAAGCACGAGCACCAGCCCCAGGCAAAAAGCAAGGCCACCTACAAAGCGCTGAGCGCCCCAGCCAAGGGACGCATCGCTCAGAAAGACCGTGAAGAACAGGCCGCCAAAGGCGATGAACGCACCGGCGAACATAGCGAGCAAAAAGGCCTTCGAGACCGGCAGGTTAGCCTTGGTAACGCCGGCGGCCTCAGTCTTGGCCTCGATCGCGGCGGGCGCCAGGCAATCGGGGGTGGGATATTCTGCCTTGAAATCTGCCATGTCAGTCACTTCTTTCCTAATCAGCAGGGACGAGCATTGCCAATGCAAAGGCCCCGCGTCGGACGGTCAAAACAAAACAGGTCAGAAGTAAACGTACCTCTGACCTGCAAATTACTTGGAGCGGGCGACGGGAATCGAACCCGCGTCATCAGCTTGGAAGGCTGGGGTTCTACCATTGAACTACGCCCGCAAGATATGGTCGGGACGACAGGATTTGAACCTGCGACATCCTGCTCCCAAAGCAGGCGCGCTACCAAACTGCGCCACGTCCCGAAGGTGTTGAGCAGCTAAGGTCTAAACCTTGCGTGTCCCAAAGCGAAGGAAATTATAGGGGAGACTCCCCGCCTGTGCAAGCGACGATACCCTAGCTCCTCGAATGTGCGACAAACCGGCTGTGGAGCAGGCCAATCACAAACGCCACCACGGCAACCGGCGCCCATGCGGCTCCAATGTCGGCCAGCGGCAGCGCATCGAACGGCAGCCACACGCCTGCAAAGAACGCGTCGCGGATCGAGGTGATCACGCTCTGCACCGCGACAACGCCGCCGACCCAGACCCACACCTGCGGATGCGCGTCGCAAAAACCGTGCACTAGGCCCATAAGCACCAGAACAATTGCAACAGGGTACAGGGCGTTGAGCATGGGCACCGAGAACATGAGGATCACGTCGAGGCCCACGTTTGAGAGCACGCACGAAAACGCCGCGAACACAAAGGCGAGTATCGCAAAGGGACGGCGCATGGCCTCCTCGGAAGCCTCTGCTCCCCCTTCGACCACATACGTCTCGCAGAAGTAACGCGAGCAGCAGCTGATGAGGCCGATGCATACGTTCATGCAGGCGAGGAAGAAGATCGCAAAGACCACGACCGTGCCGGCAAGGCCAAAGTGCATGGAGGCCGAGCGGGCGAGGATGGCGGCTCCGTTGGTGGCATCGGGCATCACGGTGCTCAGCTGCGTGCCGGCAAGCGCCAGACCGCAGTAGATGATGGCCATGAGCACACCAGCGATCACGCCGGAGCGCGAAATCTCGAAGGCCACGCGCTTGTCGTCGGTAACGCCCAGCTCGTGGATGGTCTCGGCGATGATGATGCCAAAGGCGAGCGACGCGAGCAGGTCCATGGTCTGATAGCCGGTCAAAAAGCCCTGCACGGCGGCACCGGCATCGTAAGGAGCCTGCGGCGCGGCAGCGGAACCCAGCGGCGAGACCACGGCAGCGCCCACGACCAATACGATAAGGGCGATGAGCGCGGGGCCCGTAATGCGGCCGAGCACGCGCGTAATGACACCCGGGCGCAGCGTGAGCACAAAGGCGACGGCAAAGAAGGCGACGGCAAACACCAGGCGGGCCGTGCCGAGCGAGACACCCTCGGGCAGCAGCGGCACCAGCATCTCGAAGGCCGTGGAGCTCGTGCGCGGAATGGCCAGACACGGACCGATAGCCAGATACACCGCCGCGACAAAAAACTCGCCAAACTTGGGGTGCACACGACCGGCAAGCTCGCGCGCCGTTCCGGCAAGTGCCACGGCGATAAAGCCCATGACGGGAAGGCCGATGGCGGCAATCAGAAAGCCGAGCATGGCGAGCGGCGTGGCAGAGCCCGCCTGCAGCGCCAGCAGCGGCGGAATAATGAGGTTGCCGGCGCCAAAGAGCATCGAGAACAGCGCAATGCCGACGGTAACGACATGGTCGGAACGCAGACCGCGCGGGGCGGATGAAGCCATAGGCACACCTTTCGGGTCGAAACAAAAACGGGACGGGCAAAATACCCGTCCCGCAAGTATAAACGGTCCAGCAGCTTTAGCAGGCTAAATTGCGCAGAGCATCGATAGCCGTGTCAACTTCCTCGTCCGTGTTGAAATACCCAAACGAGAAGCGAACGACACCCTGGCGCTCGGTCCCCAACGCGCGGTGCATGAGCGGAGCGCAGTGGGCGCCGGGGCGCGTCGCAATCCCCCACCCTTGCATGAGCGCGTCCGAAATCTCGGCCGAATCGATATCGCCCACGTTGAGTGAAACGATCGCCGAGCGCACGGGCTGGTCAAAGGCACCGTAGAGCTTGATCTCCGGGATTTCGCGCACGCCAGCGAGAAAGCGATCCGCCAGTGCTCGCTCATGCGCCGCAATCGCCTCGACCCCACCTTGGGCCTCGATAAAGTCGAGGCCGACAGAAAGGCCGGCGACACCGTGGCCGTTGAGCGTGCCCGCCTCCAGGCGCGTGGGCCACTCAAGCGGCTGCAGCGGATCAAAGCTGTGCACGCCCGTACCGCCCATGGCCCAGGGGGCCACGTCAATGCCCTCCGCCACGGCCAGGCCGCCGGTCCCCTGCGGACCCATGAGCCCCTTGTGGCCGGTAAAGCACACCACGTCGAGCCCCATGGCCTGCATATCAATATGCGCCGTGCCGGCAGACTGCGAGGCATCGACGATCACGAGCGCACCGGCCGCATGGGCCATGGCGGCCACGCGCGCAATGTCGACCGCGTTGCCGGTCACATTGGAGGCGTGCGCCACCACCACGGCACGTGTGCCCGGCGTCACCAGCCGCTCAAGCTCGTCGTAGTCGAGCGCACCGTTCGCGTCGCAGCCCGCATGCTCAACGGTCACGCCCTGCTCTGCCGCCAGGCGGTTGAGCGGACGCAACACGGAGTTGTGCTCGAGCACCGTCGTGACCACGCGGTCGCCGCGGCGCACCACGCCATTGATGGCGGTGTTGAGCGCCGCGGTGGAGTTGGACGTAAAGCACACATGATCAGCCCGCGGGCAGCCCAGCAAGCGCGCGAGCTTGGCACGGCAACCGTGAATCGTACGAGCGGCATCGAGGGCACCCGACGTGGCGCCGCGCCCGGCATTGCCGAGCGAGCACATCGCCTGCGTCACGGCATCGATGACCGTCTGCGGCTTGTGCATGGTCGTCGCCGCGTTATCCAGGTAGATCATCGCACGACCTCCCACATATCAATCACGGTATAGCCCTCGGTGGGAACGCCCGCCGCGGCGAGTTCGCCGCGCAGCAGCTCCTCATCGGCAGGCAACGCTTTCCACGCCAGACCACAGCCGGCAGCGACCTCCCCGGGCACGGGAATCGTTCGCCCGGGAAGGCCACGCTCAACGCACAGGGACTCGCAGCCCATGGCGGCCGCCGTGGTGGGAAACGTGATGACAAGCGCCGGGCGCTTCTCCCTCATGGCAACTCCAACCAATACGCTACGGGCGCACGACGCGCACGGCCTGCTCCATCTTCTCCACGATCACATACATGTTCGTGACCTCGCCCACGGCAAGCTGGTCCTTAATGCCATAGTGGTCGAGGCAGGTGCCACAGGTGAGGATCTCAACGCCCTGCTCGGCCAGGCCCTTCAGGTCGTCGAGTACCGGCGAGCCCTCGACGGTGAGCTTGGCTCCGCCGTTGTAGAACAGCATGGTCGCGGGCAGCTCCTCCTGCTGCGTCACGGCAAAGATGAAGGCCTTCATGAGCTTGTGGCCCAGCTCGTCGTCGCCGCGGCCCATGCAGTCGGTGTAGACGGAAATGACGAGCTCGCCCTTGCCGGTGCTGGCACCACAGAAGGCAGCGCCATCCTGCTCGGGATCGGCCACGGCAATGGCACCAGAGGTCGCCACGGTCACGTGCCACTCAGCGTCAGAAACCTTCTCGACCGAGGCCGTGCAGCCCTTCTCCTGCGCCATCTTGGAGATGTTCTTGACGGCGGTCTCGTTATCGACCGAGGTCACCACGGCACCCTCGCCGTCAAACTGTTTGAGCGCCTTAAGCGTCTTGACGACGGGCAGCGGGCAGGCATCGCCCATGGCATTGACTTCAATTTTGGTAGACATAGCTACATCCTTTCAAAAGGGACCGCCCAGAACAGCAGGCGGTCGCATAAACGGTTTTCCTTAATGCACAACGCGAACAGCAGGACCGCCCGGCACCGGCTCGCACGCGCGACCGATTGTGGCGGCAACGCGCCCCTCGGCATGTAAACGACGCGCAAGCTCATCCACATCCGCCACGGGCGCCGCGATAAGCAGGCCACCAGACGTCTGCGGATCGTACAGCGCGTCGAGCATGCCCGGCTCCAGGTCCTCGTCGGCAGCCACACGCGGGCCAAAAAAGTCCTGGTTGCGGTAGGAGCCCGCGGGGATAATGCCCAGACGCGCCATGTCGAGCACCTGGTCAAAGAGCGGCACCGCCCCCGACACAAGCTCAATCTGCACGCCCGAGCCCTCGGCCATCTCGCACGCGTGCCCGATCAGGCCAAAGCCCGTGACATCGGTGCAGCCGTGAAGCTCGAGGCCCTCGGCCAGACAAATCGGGGCCTCGTTGAGGGTGCGCATCGAGTCGAACATGGCTGCGGCCTCGTCCTGCTCGATGAGCTCGCCCTTAATGGCCGTGGTGATGATGCCAGAGCCGATCGCCTTGGTCAGCAGCAGGACATCGCCAGCGCGCGCGCCGCTGTTGGCGAGCATGCGGTCGAGCGCGACAAAGCCGCTCACAGACAAGCCGTACTTGGGCTCGTCGTCGTTGATGGTATGACCGCCCGCGATAGAGCAGCCCGCCTCGACGCACTTGTCGGCGCCGCCCGCCAGAATCTGGCCGGCAACCTCAACACCCAGGCAACTGGGTATGCAGAGCAGGTTCATGGCATGGCTCGGCCGCCCGCCCATGGCGTAGATGTCCGACAGCGAGTTTGCCGCGGCAATCTGGCCGAACAGAAACGGGTCGTCGACCATCGGCGGGAAGAAGTCGATGGACTGCACGAGACCCAGGTTATCGCCAACGCGGAAGACGCTCGCATCGTCGGAGGTATCGAACCCCACGAGTAGGTTGTCGTTATGCACATTGGGCAAGTCGCCCAGGACCTGGGCGAGGGCTCCAGGAGCCAACTTAGCGGCTCAACCAGAGGCAGCGGTCATCTGCGTGAGCTTGATGAAATCGTCAGCCATCGATCCCTCCTCTCATAGGTCAATCTTTTCCTCCCAGTATACGCATGGTGGCGCCGAGAGCGGGCGATTTATCGCAAGCCCCCTACGCGAGCGCCTGTGCGCGAATGGCCGCACCGATAGCGCCGGCAAAGCGCGCCTGGGGCGAGGTCTCTACCGGCGAGCCCAACAGTGCGCCCAGACGCTCGACGACATAGGCGTTTTCGCACAGACCACCGGTCAGATAGTACGGGGCGCCCGCCGCCTGCCCGGCCATAGTGGCCACGCGCGACACGACGCTTTCGATCACACCGCGGGCGATGTTCTCGCGCGGCTCACCGCGACCGATCAGGCTGATGACCTCGCTTTCGGCGAACACCGTGCACATGCTGCTGATCTTGGTAGGTTCGCCGGAACGCGCCAGGTCGGCCATCTGCTGTTGAGAAATACCTAGGCGGTCGGCCATGATCTCCAAAAAGCGCCCCGTGCCGGCAGCACACTTGTCGTTCATGGCGAACTTTGCCACGCGGCCGCCTTTAAGCTGGATGACCTTGGTGTCCTGACCGCCTACGTCAATCACGGTGCCGTGATCGCCAAACAGGCACACGGCACCGGTGCCGTGGCAGGTAATCTCGGTCACGACCTTGTGCGCATAGGGCACGGCAACACGGCCGTATCCAGTCGCGACCACGCGTACGTCGTCGGCCGCCACGTCGTAGCCGGCAGCGGCAAGCTCACAGCGCAGACGCTCCCCCGCATCGACCGACGAATACCCGGTTGGCTGCACGCACGTCCACGCCACCGAACCCTCTCCATCGACCACAGCGGCCTTAGCCGCCGTAGACCCGATATCGATCCCGATCCCTATCATGGCTCTCTCCTCATCAAAACATCAAAGACAGTGGCGAGTTCAGGCGCCTTAGCTCTAGGTTTCTCAGGTGCCGGAGGTTGCCCCGAAAGAGGAGCGTAGCGTACTTTGGTACGCAAGCGACGGTTTGAGGGGCAAGATCCGGTGCCTGAGGAAGCTAGAGCGTCTCGATAAAGGCGGCGATGCGCGTCTCGATCTGGCCCATGTCGCCGTTGCTGTAGTCGGTCTCGATCTTCATATACGGAATACCCGCACCCTCGACGGCCTCCTGCATGCGTGCACTCTCCACGTTAAAGGTGTGGCACGCCTGGAGCACGCTCTCCACTACGCCATCGACGTGATACTTCTCGCACATGGCCAGCGTGTTCTCCATACGACCGTCGTTGGGCGTCATAACCGAGCAGTTGATATCCAGGTAGCGGTCGGCGATCGCACGCAGGATGTCGGGCGCATCCGGGTCGACCATCATGGCCGCCGTGCGCTCACCCGAGCAGTCATCCATACACACGACCACGCCGCCGTTGGACTCGATGGTGCGACCGATCTTGTTGATTACGCCGCCCACCGGGCAACCGGTGATCAGGATGCGCTTGGCATCCGCCGCAACCGGGTGCTCGCCGGCCTCGTAGGCCTCGCGCAGGTTAGCGACCTTTTGCTCCAGCTGCTGCGTATAGGCCTCGATATCAAAGCTGAACGTACCGGCAAACATGGTGCTCATCAGATCGACGCCGCTCATGGCCGCCGGCTGGTTGGCCTGCAGCGCAAACATCTCGAGCTGGGCCGCACGCAGGCGATTGCGACGACGGGCAGCAGCGCGCAGGTCATCGTCGGTAATCGTGATGCCGTAGAAGTTCTCGAGCTCCTCCTTGAGCAGACGGCACTCCTCGTACCAGCCCTCACGCTCATAAGCGCGATCGCGGCCCTGCGGAAGATGCAGGATGTGCGTGCGCTTGAGCTCGTTGAGCAACTCGTACATTTTCTTTTTGCCGTCGCAGGTGGTCTCGCCGATGATCATGTCGCTAAAGTACGTAAACGGGCACTTTTGCGAGTAGGCAAAGCCGTACGTCGATTTGATGAGCGGACACAGATTTGCCGGCAGCACCTTC
The DNA here is from genome assembly GCA_019419605.1 of Collinsella sp. Lineage (GTDB taxonomy): Bacteria > Actinomycetota > Coriobacteriia > Coriobacteriales > Coriobacteriaceae > Collinsella. The sequence continues at coordinate 35,476 of DXZP01000018.1, read as the reverse complement.
TCGGCCTCGGGAATCACCTCATCGGACGTACCGCACAGAGCCACGCTCGCAGCCCCCGCGGCATCGATAATCTCGAGCGGCGTATAGCTGCACAAAAAGCCGACCAGACGATTACCCGCCTGTTTATAATCCTTGACGCGAATGAACGCCGCCTTGCGTTGCTCGTTGAACTCCTCAAACGTGCTGGGCAACGACTGCTCAATATTTTCCGACATATAACTCCTAAACCTTTTAACCAACCAAGGAAACGGCTTTCCCAGGTGCCCGAGGTTGCCGTGAAAGAGGCGCGCCGCGTACTTTGGCACGCAAGCGACGGTTTGAACGGCAAGATCGGGTGCCTAGGGAAGCCGCCGGGACGGATAGCCCTAAATGGTTTCCAAGAAAGCCTCAATTCTGGTTTGCAGTTGGCCTGCATCCTCACCGGCGTAGTCGGTCGTGATGTGCATAAACGGAATGCCGGCTTCCTCGGCGGCCTTCTCCACGGCAAACGACTCCATCTCGTAGAGCGTGCAGAACTGCAGGGCCACGTCGACGATGCCGTCGGCGTGCAGGTCCTTGGCCATCTGGACAATGTCCTTCATACGCTGGTCGTTGGGCGTAAAGACGGCGCAGTTGATCTTAAAGTAGCGCTCGGCGATGGCATCGAGCATCTTGTCAACCGTCTCACCGGACTCGTCGACCAGGTCCTTGTAATAGCGCGAACCCGTGCAGGACTCCTCGCCTACCACAACGCCGCCGGCCTTCTCGATGAGGTTGAACAGCTTCCAGTTGGGCACGGCCATGGGCGTGCCGGTGTACAGGATGCGCTTGGTCCCCTTGGGCGCCACGCCCTCGCCGGCCTCGACACGCTGCTCGCACTCAGCCGCCATATCGTTGATGGCCCCGGTCAGACGCGGCGTGTCGTCCATAAAGGCGGCCTGAACGGTCAGCAGACTGTCGAGACCGCTGATGGGCGCTGGGTCGGCAGCGCGCGTGGCAGCGAGGCGCTGCAGGGCGCGACGCTTCTCATTGACGGCGCGGATGGCGGCCTTCAGACGCTCAGGCGTAATCTTGACGCCACACTCTTCCTCGATCTTGGCTGCGAGCTTCTTGACCTCGGCCTTCCAGGTCACGAGCGTCGACTCGTCGTGTACGTTGGGAATATCCATGACGTACATGTTCTTTTGCGTGGCAAAGAACTCGTAGGCTTTCTTCTTGCCGTCGCAGGTGTTCTCGCCTACCACCAAGTCACTCGACTCAATGTAGGGGCAGACCTCGCCCAGCTTAAAGCCGGCAAAGCTCTTGATGAGCGGACAAGTGTTGCGCGGCAAGTGCTCCTCGACCTTGTCGGTCGCCCAATCGGCACCCGAGCACAGACCCACGGGGATACCGTCGCAGGCGAGCACAATCTCCTCGGGCACGTAGACGCAGAAGCTGCCCACGATCTTGGTGGCCTCGCCGGCCTCCTTCTTGTCGAGCATCTCCTTAATACGGCCGCTGTGGATGTTGGTGGCGACAAAATCCAGGTAGGACGTGGACTTGGGGCGATTGTTCTCCGTCAGGAACATATCGCCGTACATCTGGCCCACGGCGCCCAGCAGCATGTCGTGGTCGGCAAGATTCATGCCGAGGCTCTCCCACATCGGATGGAAATCTAATTCTTCAGCCATAACGGTTCCCCTCTTGAACCAAAAACGGATAACGGCGGTATCGATGCACGACGGACGACGATTGCCCGGCCATGCTCAAACCCGGAATTTTGGGGAACCTGCTTTGCGGTCGATTATTTAGTTGTGCGTCGTCTCTCCCGGAGCCGTGAACATACCTGCTCATATGCGACTCCGAGCCATATACAGGGCGCGCGCAGCAACGCGGCGAATGTATGTCGTCTGCGGCATGCGCGCACCCTCCTTAACCAGTTGAGGTCAACTATATCAACGGTCATCGACCATGCGAACACCGTTGACATTCGTACGACAGCGTCGTGTGCCGTCGTTTAATAAATAATTATCTTGATTGATAAGAATTTGTCATCCCTCATTCGGCAAACGGCGAGTCAAAGACGCCGAGGCGTATATCCCCCGACGGCATCACCCGGCGCTATCGACATACCAAATGGATCCTGCTGGCATCAAAATGCATACGCAGCGTCTCGCCTGCTTGCGGTAGCTCGTCGACAGACATGCCCACTTTGTTGACCTTCCACTGCAGACGCGTGGGCGCATCGATGCGCGGCACGTCCAGCAGCACCAGCCGCTCAAAGCGGGAATCGCTCACACGGGCCACGTGCAAATCATAGCTGTTGCGACCCCGCTCGGCACGGTTGTCCACATGGAAGTAGCTCGCACGAATACCCAGGTACGCCACGTTATCGGGAACCTCACGGCCCACGTTGAAGGTCATGCCCCAGTCCAGGGCCTCAACTTCCTGAAGCCCGATCTTGCGCGCGCGGCTCGTATTTTTGCAGCCCGTCAGGCGCAGCGCAGCCAAGGTTTGCGGCCGGCGGACCACGTCCTCGACGAAGCCGATCTCCTCCACATGTCCGTTATGCATCACGCAAATGCGCTCGCACAGGCGGCATGCCTCGTCAATATCGTGGCTCACGTAGAGCACGGTACGGTTACAGACGTCAAACAGGTCGAGCATGTTCTGCTCAAGCGCGCTCTTGAGATACGCGTCGAGCGCGCTCATGGGCTCATCGAACATAAAAATGCCCGGGTGTGCCGCCACCATGCGAGCAAGCGCCACACGCTGCTGCTGGCCGCCCGAGAGACGCGCGGGGTAGCGGTCGGCAAAATCGGCCAGTCCAAAGATACCCAGGTAGCGCTCGGCAAGTTGCCTGCGCGCCGCGGCGTCGCCTGAACCCTCAACGCCGGCGCACACGTTATCGGCCACCGTCATATTAGGGAACAGCTGATAGTTTTGAAACATCAGGGCGCACTTGCGCTCCTGGGGCGACAGATTGATGCCCGCCACCGAGTCAAAGAAGGTTACGCCGTTGACGACGATCTTGCCCTCGTCGGGCGTCTCCACACCGGCAATGCAGCGCAGCGTGCAGCTCTTGCCGCAACCCGAGGCGCCCAGCAGCGCCACGCGCTCCTCGCCGGCCTCAAGCTGCATGTCGAGCACAAACCCGGAATAACGTTTCTTAATATCCAAAACGAACGACATGGCTTATCGACCTCCCTTTGCGACCGTGTCATCGCGCATAAGCTCGGCCAACGCCTCGCGATCGATACGCAGCGCATCGCCGCCGACCGGGTCGAGCGAATCGCCCTGTCCGGCGAGATCTTTGGCCTGCTTGCGCTCTGCACGGGAGAGACCACGCTCGCGATACTTTTGCGAATGCGCCGTATACATGTTGATGAACAGAATGACCAGGAAGCTGAACGCAATTACGACCACGACCCAAAAGAGGGCCACCGACGTGTTGCCGCCCATCCACTCAAAGTAAATCGCAATGGGAATGGTCTGCGTAATGCCGGCATAGTTGCCTGCAAAGAACAGGGTGCAGCCAAACTCGCCCATCGCGCGGGCAAAGGCAAGCACCGCGCCGGCGGCAATCGAGGGCCAGCCAAGCGGCATCATAAGCTTGGTAAAGATGCGACGCTCGGACCATCCCAGGGTTCGCGCGGCATCGAGCATCTGCGTGTCAAGGCTCTCAAAGGCTCCGAGCGCCGTGCGGTAGACCAGCGGAAACGACACAACGACGGCCGAAATGACCGCCGCGGGCCAGGTAAAGACGATCGAGATGCCGTGTGCGATGAGCCACTGGCCCACCCCGGTCGAGCGGCCAAACAGCATGAGGAGCAGAAAGCCGCAGACCGTGGGCGGCAGCACCATAGGAATCGTAAAGACCGAATCGAGCAGGCCCTTGATGCGACTCGAGGTACCCATAGTCTTCCACGCGGCAAACAAGCCCAGCGCAAAGGAGATCAGCAGGGCAAGGCCGCTCGTTTTAATGGACACCCAAAACGGGCGATAGTCGATGTCGCCCAAAAAGGAAGCCAGAGAGGTCAACGGCCCTTGCTCATCCCGCAACACGACAGACGATGCCTCTACCATTTGAGCGCTATCAAGCCAACGCGCGCCGCCCTTGGCATCACCCGAGGCCGATGCAATCACCACATAGCGGTCCCCATCCGCACCACGCACATCAAAGCCATAGGTATACCCGCCGGCATTAAACGTTGTTTCCGCCGTGACATACCAAGGAAGATCCACGTCCCCCAGCCGCGCACCTCCCATGCAGTTTGCGCTGTCGAGCTCACAGACGAGGGCCTTGAGACCCAATACGCACTCGTTATCCTGCGGATCCAATCCGTACTTCTCGACCGCCTTGGGCGATATCCACACCACAACGCGATCGGCAGCAGGCGCCACTACAAGGTCCACGTCCTCGTCAACGGGAAACCGGTAGCCCTCTGGCTGGCCCTCCATGGCACGAGCGGTCCCCTTGGCCAACCGCTCAAAACCCTCGATTCCATAGGGAAGCCCATGAGCGGTCGCAGCAACCTGGGCCCCGTCCTCAGCGTCCCCAGCAAACGCAAATCCCGGCACCCAGCAAAGCGCGAAGGTCAAAGCACAGGCGACAAGCATGCGGAATCTTTTAAGCACGAAAAGCTCCAAGCGAATACAAGGACGGAGTGAAACACAAAACGATGGGATTATCGCGCCAAGCCGCACTACTCGGAAAGCTCAAAGCCGTACTTAGCCCAAATCTTCTGAGCCTTCTTGTTGGACAGGCAAAAGTCGATAAACGCCTTGGCCTCGTCGGCGTGCTCGGAGCTCTCGGCAACGGCGCCCGGGTACACGATGGGCTTGTGCGAATCCTCGGGGCACACGAAGGCCTCCTCGATGCCGTCATAGCGGAAGATATCGGAGCTGTAGACAAAACCGGCCACGCAGTCGCCCGTAGAGACGTAAGACGCAGCGGTGCCGACCTTGTCGGCCAGGGCCACCTTGTCGGCAAGCTCGGGTGCATACTCGCCGTCGTCGCCCTCGGTGCCGGTGTAGAGACCCACAGAAGCTAAGGCCTGGTTGGCGTACTTGCCGGCGGGGACGGTCTTGGCGTCGCCAATGGCGATCTTGCCGTCCAGGTTCGCGACGTCGGCGATGGCCTCGACCTTGGTGCCGGAGCCCTCGGCACGAATAATCACGAGGTCGTTGACGAACATGTCCTCACGCGTGTCGGCGTCGACGAGCTCAGCGGTCTCAGCGTCATCCATGGTGCCCTTGGAAGCAGTGATGAGCACGTCGGCCGTGGCGCCGGCACGCATCTGCTCGACGAGGTCGCCGGAGGCCTTAAACTGCGTGTCGGCAAAGGTGGTACCGGTCTGATCGGTGTAGAGCTTCTGAACCTCGGGCAGAGCTTTCTCGAGCGAGTTGGCGGCAAATACCTGCAGCTCGACAGCTTTCTTGGACGAAATCTTGGCGGAGCCGGCATCGGAACCGGTCGACTCAGGCTCCTTGTTGCCGGAGCAGCCGGCAAGCCCAAGACCGGCAGCGGCGACAGCAGAAAGCGAGACGAATCCGCGGCGAGAAACCATATCGAACATGTTCAACCCTTTCGAAGACTACACCCGGGCGCCCCGCCGCGAGCTTTGTTCTGTTACTAGATTATACTTTCACGCGAATAATGTTTATGATGAATAGCTCTCGCCCGATAATTTTCTTTTACCAATAACCGCGAGACGGCCCGCACCGTCGCTGCATAAAAAAGGCGGAGCAGCCCGTAGGGTTACTCCGCCGCAGGTAGTGCGCTTATTTGGCGTGCCCGCCGCCCGCCGTCATTTGGGCCGCATGCTCCAGCTGATCGCTCACGGCCTCCCAGCTTTCGCGGGCCGCTTTCGTGGATCCCGGAAAGTTGATGACAAGCGTATACCCACGCTGCATGCACACGGCGCGCGAGAGCATGGCGCGGCGCGTCTTGGTCATGGAGTACGCACGGATTGCCTCTGCAATACCCGGCACATCGCGCTCGCAGACGGCACGCGTCGCCTCGGGCGTCACATCGCGCATCGAAAGCCCCGTGCCGCCGCAGGTGAGCACGACATTGGCGTGGCACTCATCGGCGGCTTCCACAATGGCATCACCGATCTCGCTGACGTCGTCGCGCACGACCACATGCGAGGCGACCGTCCAGCCCTGCGCCTCGATAAGTTCCTCGAGTGCGGCTCCAGCCTCGTCCTGGGCAAGATCGCGCGTATCCGAGCACATCACGATCGATATCTTCAGCTCCATAGCATTCCTCCTACAGCACGGTGCCCTCGGGCAGATCGACTCGGACGACATCCACGACGTCGCCCGGCTCAAGATCGCACGGACCCTCGTTGATGCGCAACAGGCAGTTCGCACGCTGCATGGTTCCGAGCAGCGCCGAGTTCTGGCTGTGCGCCTCGGTGACCGTAAGCTCACCCGTCTGCGCATCGCGCGCAACCGTGGCGCGATCATAGAAGCGTCGGTCCTGTCGCTTCTTCACGCCGTGGATAAGAACCGCCTGCTGCACGGGACGCGCACCCTCGGCAAAGCCGCGCATCTTGCGAATCGCCGGGCGGGCGAGCATCTCAAAGCCCACATAGGCCGCCGCGGGGTTGCCCGAAAGCCCCAGATAGGGCTTGCCGCCGAGCAGGCCAAACGTAATGGCCTTGCCGGGACGCAACGAAATGCGATCGAACAGCACCTCACCCTCGCGCCGAACCAGCGCCGTCACGTAGTCGTAGTCGCCAGCCGAGGCGCCACCGCTCGTAATGACAAAATCGCACTCTTGCGCGGCGCGGTGCACCAGCTCGGCAATCGCCCGCTCGTCGTCGGGCGCAATGCCGTAGAACACCGGGTCGGCCCCAGCATCGAGTGCCTCGGCCATTAACGCCGAGGAATTGGAATCGCGAATCTGCCCACGCGCCGGCAGTTGGCCGGGCGCGACCAGCTCCGTGCCCAGCGAGATAACGCCCACACGCGGGGCGGCGTGCACTCTAACGTTCGCGTAACCGGCGCTCGCCAGCAAACCGGCGCCGGCCGGGGCCACAACCTCGCCAGCGTGCATCACAACATCGCCGGCATGGGCCTCCTCGCCTGCAGCTCGAACGTTCTCCCCCACCTTAGCCGGTGCCGAGAAGCTCACGTGTGAGCCCTCGTTGCCGTCGCCGTCGAGCACCTCGACGACCTCGTATTTCACAACGGCATCCGCACCTTCGGGCACCGGTGCACCCGTCATAATACGGACGGTCTCGCCCGCGCCAATCGCGCCCTCAAACACATGGCCCGCCGCCTCGTGCCCCACGACGGAAAGCGTCACGGGCGTATCGGAGGACGCTTTGGCGAGGTCGTCGGCACGCACGGCATATCCATCCATGGCGCTGTTGGCAAACGGCGAGATATCGATATCGGCCGTGGCATCCTCAGCCAGGGGAAGACCGGCCGCCTGCCAAACCGGGATCTCGACGAGCTCGGTCCTGCGCACCTGCGAAAGGACGATTGCCTGCGCGTCCTCCAGCGGGATGAGCGTCTTAGCCATATACACCTCTTACATGCCACGGCGCGCAACAGTGGCGCCGATTCTTTATGTTTGGTTCAGTATAATCCCCCGCTGCCCGCTCAAGACATGGCCCGCAACGGCAAATACACCTGTCGGCCATGCGCCTTTCGTAACAGAACCGAAACCTGTCAATTGCCTTAAGGCACGGGGTGCCGTCTTATAATGCATGCATCGCAACAAAAAAGAGGACGTTATGGCTTTTATCGATAAACGTGAAAATACACTCGACCCGTCTGATGACACCCGTCAGGACACAGACGGCAGGTCCTTCTCTCCGGCCGACTTGATCATCAGCGGTCGCAACCAGCTCACCCGCTCCGAACAGCTCTTGGCCGCCGACACGCGCCGCAATGCCCACAACATGCTCGCGAGCGCCAAGCTGCTCGCGCTCGTCGTTGTCGTTTCGCTCGCCATGGGCGTTGCCGCTTGGGCGTTTTTGGCCTCACTGGATATTGCGACCGATTATCGCGAGAGCCATGCGTGGATCTACGCCCTGCTCCCCGTCGTGGGCGTGGCCACCGCGTGGGTCTACAAGAACCACGGTCTCGCCGCCAAACGCGGCAACAATTTGGTCATCGACTCTGCCCTGGGCACACGACTCATCCATGCGCGCATGGCCATCCTCACGTTTGTGTGCTCCACGCTCACGCATCTGACGGGCGGCTCGGCTGGCCGCGAGGGCGCCGCGGTGCAGATCGGCGGTACCATCGCCAGCAATGTCTCGAGCCTTGCCCATCTCAAAAAGCACGACCACCACGACCTCATGCTCGCCGGTATCTCGTCTGCCTTTGGCGCCGTGTTCGGATCACCTCTCGCCGGGGCTTTCTTTGGTATGGAGATGTGCTTTATCGGCAAAATCGACTACACCGCGGGCCTCTACTGCCTCGTCGCCTCGTTTACCGGCTACTTTACGTCACTCGCCCTGGGAACCCAGTACGAGAGCAACGTCATCGCCAGCGTTCCCGACATGACGCCCAGAACGGTTGCCATCGTCGTTATCGGAGCCATTGTCTTTGGCCTGACGGCGCGCCTCTTTGCCTGGTCGGTCCGCACGGTCAAGAACCTGTACGCGCGCTTTATCACCAACTATCTCGTCCGTGCGCTCGTCGGCGCACTCGTGGTGCTTGCGGCCTATGCGTTGCTTGACGCGTGGGAGTATGCCGGCCTTTCCACGTGGCTTTCGGGCGCCGGGTTTGCCGGCACCACCACCCTCGCCGACGCCGCCATCAAGCTCGTCGTAACGGCGCTCACCCTGGGTGCCGGCTTCCAAGGCGGCGAGGTCACGCCCCTGTTTGGCATCGGTGCGGCGCTCGGCGGATGGATTGGCTGCCTCGCTGGACTCGATCCGAGCTTTATGGCGGCCCTCGGCATGCTCGGCGTCTTCTGTGCCGGCCTCAACGTGCCCATCACCACCTGCATGATGGCTATCGACTTGTTCCATGGAACAGCCGCGGGCTTCTTTGTCATCGTCTCGTTTATTAGCTATCTCGTCGGCGGCCACCGTGGCGTGTACCCCGCGCAGCGCATCGTGTCGCCCAAGCGCCGCTCGCTTATCGTGGACGAGGGCGGAACGGTGGCAGAGGCTATCGAGCGCCACAACGACCTGATAGAGTAGACGTAAGTAATCGCCGTGCAGCCACAATCGGGGGCAATTCGACCCGAGCGCGACCGCACCGTCATGCCACACGCCGGGAGTCGCCCCATGCACGCAACTGATTTTGGTCGCACGCTCATCATCGCCAACCCAGCCGCCCAGTCGGGTGCGGCGCGCGAAGTTGCCGAGCGCCTGCAGCGCTTTTTGGACATGACTGCACGCGCATCCCAGTTTGACCTGGTGTTGACCGAGCGTATGGGACACGCCAAGGAGCTGGCCGCGCAGGCTCAGGGCTATCGCACCGTTATCGCCCTTGGCGGCGACGGCGTGATTCACGAGGTCGTCAACGGGCTTATGACGCAAAAGGAGGACGCCCGCCCCGCTCTTGCCGTCCTGCCCGTGGGCTCCGGAAACGATTTTGCCCAGACGCTCGGCATCGACGATTTCTCCGGCAAGGATTTTGGCGCGCTGCTCACCTGCGAGCTGCAGCGTCAGGACATCGGGCGCATTCGCTCGTGGAGCCCTGCGAGCGGCAGCGGCGAGGCTACCGTTGAGTACTACGACCAGACGCTTTCGGTCGGCATCGATGCCGCTATTGGTCTGGGCACCACCGAGTTGCGCAAAAAGACCGGCTTTACGGGTGCTCCGCTCTACACCCTCTCGGGACTTGAGCAGTTTGGCCTGCGCTATCGCAACTACCCCATGACAGTCAGCTTTGACGGCACGCCCGCCGAGCGCGTGAGGGCGATCATCATGGCGATACAGCTGGGCCCCACGTATGGCTCGGGCTATCGCATCTGCCCCGATGCCGACCCCTGCGACGGCATACTCGACGTCTGCTACGCCTGCGGCCCTGTCCCCCGCGCGGTTGCCCTACCCATGTTCCTTTCGGCCAAGGACGGCCACCACACCAAGTTGCCGCCGGTTCGCATGCGCCGCTGCCGCCATGCCGAGCTCACCTTTGAGGAGCCCGACTACCCCATCCAGGCCGACGGCGAGCCCGTTGTCGCCTCGCGCATCGAGGTCGACGTCCTCGGCGGCGCCCTCCAGGTCTGGCGCCCCACCCGCTAGCAAGACCAGCGAAACAATCGGCTACTCGTCGCTCCCCGGTTTGCGACGGTTGGCCTTTTTGATGGCGTTGAAGTGCTTGTCATTGAGCCTGCGCTGGCGAGAGCGCAGAGGCACCTTGGTCTTTACGCGTCGGCGCGGTGGACGCCCGCGACGCTCAAGCTCAGCGCGCAGCTTACGCAGGCAGCGACTACGGTTTTGGAACTGACTGCGACTCTCGCGCGCCGTCACGGTAATCCCCGAAGGGATATGTTTCATACGCACCGCCGAGTCCGTCGTGTTCACGCCCTGCCCGCCCGGACCCGTCGCGCGAAACACCTGCACCTCGCAATCGCGCGCCAACTCCTCGACCGACATCTCGGCATAGCGCGCATACTCGCGCCATCCCATCTTGTTCTCATCCATATCAACACCTCCCCTCATACAAAAAATGTGACAAAGGGGCGGCCCCTTTGTCACATCGCATACCAATAGCTTGTGTTGCGCGCTTAGGCGAAGGTGATCTCGCCGGTCTCGCAGTCCATATCGGCGATACGGGCCAGGCTCTCGACGCGGAAGCCGCGCTCGCGGAGCTTATCGCCGCCGCCCTGGAAGCCCTTCTCCACGGCAATGCCAATACCGGACACCTCGGCACCCGCAGCCTCGCAGATCTTGATAAGACCCTCGAGCGCGCAGCCGTTGGCCAGGAAGTCGTCGATGATTAGGACCTTATCGCCCTCGGACAGGAAGCGCTTGCCAACGATGACCGGGTACTCCTTCTGCTTGGTAAAGGAGTAGATGGTCGTAGCGTACTGCTCGCCGTCGAGGTTGATGGACTGCGCCTTCTTGGCAAAGACCACCGGCACGCCGCCAAAATGCTGAGCCGCGATGCAAGCCATACCAATGCCCGAAGCCTCGATCGTCAGGATCTTGTTGATCTCGACATCCTTGAACAGACGGGCCCACTCGGCGCCCATGTGGTCGAACAACTCAACGTCGCACTGGTGGTTGAGGAAGGCATCAACCTTAAGGACGTTACCGGCCTTTACGATGCCGTCATGGCGAATACGATCCTCAAGCTCCTGCATGGCGCAACCCCTTCTCGCGGCAACGATACCGCGCGATTAATAAACGTTGTTCGATAGTCTACCACGGACCGACCCCCGCCCGCCCCACAAGCCGCATCGCACCACAAACCAGTCTTTTTGAGACGGCGCGAATACGTGGCAGGCAGCCTCCCAACACGCTAATGGCGGGCGCGCATCCTCATCAAGCGCACCATGGCGAGCGCAAAGCCCACAGCGGCCACAGCCATGAGCACATAGAACACCGAGCGAAAGCCGAACAGGAACACATCCGGACGGCCTGCAACAAAACTGGTCACAGCCTCGCCCATCGCCACGCTCATCTGGCCATACAGGATGTGCGACGCCGCCGTAATACCCAGCGCCATGCCCGCATAGCGCGCCAAACTGCCCAAGCTGCCCGCAAAACCGAGCGCCTCGCGCGGGGCCGACCCCATGTACAGGGAGTTGTTGGGGCTCTGGAAGATCGACGTACCGCACGACATAAATGCGACGCAGCACACGATGACAGGGATCGAAGAGTGCTCGTCGAGCGTGCTCACCGCAAAGAGGCCGCACACGTACACGCCCAGGCCCACGGCCGTGGGGCCCTCGCAGCCAACACGGTCCGAAACCGTACCCGAAAGCGGGCCGATAAAGGCATTTACCATCGGCAGTGCCAAAAAGAGCAGTCCGGAGATGTCGGAACCAAAGCCGTGGGCGTCCTGAAAATAGAACGGCAGGATAAACTCGGATGCGCCAATACCAACGAACACGATGAGCATGCAGGCAAGGTTGATGGTGAAGGCCGAATTTGCAAAGCAGCGACGAGCGGCCTCGATCAGGGACATGGGGCGCTCGCCGGCCTCCGGCTTAACATGCGGCAACGTGTAGAGCCCCACGATAAACGAGATAACGCCAATGGGCAGGTTGATGAGGAAGATGCTCTCCCAGGGAAAGCTCGCCACCAGCATGCCGCCAAGCACAGGACCACACATCATGCCGAGGGCCACGAAGGTCGCAAGGATGCCCATGGCACGGCCGCGCTCGCGCGCTGGAAACGACTCGGTGATGATGCCCATGTTGTTTGCCATGGCCGCTGCGCAACCGACGCCCTGAACGATGCGCGCCAGAATAAGAACCTCGAGCGAGGCCGAAAGGCCACACAGCAGCGAGCCGAGCGTAAAAACGATGACACCCAGCTGGAACACGCCCACTTTGCCGCGCACGTCGCCCAAACGACCAAACGGCAACATTGCCACGCACGTCGCAAGCAGATACACCGAGCTCACCAGCTGAATGCGATCGAGGCCCACGCCCAGCTCCTTTTGCATCACGGGCAGTGCCACGGTCACGACGGTCGAATCCAGACACGCCATAAACGTCATGATGAGCACGGTAAACAGAATCGCCCATTTGTTCTTGCCATGGGTGTCGCCCTCTAGGGCGATGTGCTCGCGGCGCAGCTGCTCTGCGGTTTTCTCCATATCCATCCTTTCGAGTGGCCCAACGCAAAAAAACGGGGCCCCAATCGCCTGTAAACAGCCGCGATTGGGGTCCCGCCTACGGAATCGGAACGTAAAGGTCACCGAAGCCCCCTGTCGGCATCGGCGACTTATGCGAACGCTAGCCTAGCACTGCTCGAGCGCCTGCTCAAGGTCGGCAATCAGATCGGCCGTGTCCTCGAGGCCGCACGACAGGCGCACCATGTCGGCGGAGATGCCACAGGCGATGAGCTCCTCATCGTTCATCTGACGATGCGTGGCGTTAGCAGGATGCAGGCAGCAAGTGCGGGCGTCGGCCACATGCGTGGCGATCTGGGCGAGCTTGAGGCTCTTCATAAAGGTCTCGGCCGCCGCGCGACCACCGTTAAAGCCAAAGCTCACGACGCCACAAGTACCGTTGGGCATGTACTTCTGAGCCAGGTCATAGTACTTATCGCCCTCCAGGCCCGGATAGCTCACAAAGCGTACCTTGGGATGGCTCTGCAGGAACTTGGCAACGGCCAGGCCGTTCTCACAATGACGCGGCATGCGCACATGCAGGCTCTCGAGCGAGCTGTTCAGGAAGAAGGCCGCCTGCGGGTTCTGCATGGGGCCAAGGTCACGCATGAGCTGCGCGGTAGCCTTGGTGATGAAGGCACCCTCGCGACCGAACTTCTCGGCATAGGTCACGCCATGGTAGCTCTCATCGGGCGTGGTGAGACCCGGGAACTTGTCAGCATGGGCCATCCAGTCAAACTGACCGTGATCGACAATCACACCGCCCAGGTAGGCCGCGTGACCGTCCATGTACTTGGTGGTGGAGTGCGTAACGATGTCGGCGTCCCACTCAAAGGGACGGCACATCACGGGCGTCGGGAAGGTGTTGTCGACCATCAGCGGCACGCCGTGGTCATGCGCGGCCTTGGCAAAGCGCTCAATATCGAGCACGGCGAGGGCGGGATTAGCGATCGTCTCGCCAAAGACGAGCTTGGTGTTGGGCCGGAAGGCTGCCTCGAGCTCCTCGTCGGTGCAGTCGGGGGCAACAAAGGTGCAGGTGACACCCATACGACCCATGGTGTGGGCGAGCAGGTTGTAGGTACCGCCGTAGATGGCAGAGCTTGCGACCACGTGATCGCCGGCACCGGCCACGTTAAAGATCGCGAGGAAGTTCGCAGCCATGCCCGAGCTCGTGAGCATCGCGGCAGTGCCGCCCTCCATCTCGCAGATCTTGGCAGCGACCAGATCGCACGTGGGGTTCTGCAGGCGGCTGTAGAAGTAGCCCGACTCCTCCAGGTCAAACAGCTTGCCCATGTGCTCGGACGTGTCGTACTTCCACGTGGTGGACTGGTAGATGGGCACCTGGCGCGGCTCCGCATCGCCCGGGCGATAGCCGCCCTGAACACACGTGGTACCGATGGTCTGCTCGCTCATATTTAGCTCCCTTGCCTGGGTTACATTTTATTCGGTTCACGATACCGCTACCCCGCACCCCTCTCAACCCATCCGCAAGGTAGGTTATTGGACAGAAGCATCGGGCTCATTCGCCCCACATCTTTAGTATTTGTCCGACAGAAAAACGGTGAGGTATGCATAAAGCTCTCGATGAACGAATGCGTCGGCAAGGGTACCATAGGCGGGTACACCACAAACAAGGAGACAACGATGAAGCACATCGATACGACCCAGCTCGACACCACCGCCTGCCAGGCTCAGGCTGCCGAATACCACACCCGTGGCTTTAACTGTGCCCAGGCCGTCGCCTGTACGCTCGCACCAGCCGTCGGCCTCGATCCCCAGATTGCCTTTACCCTCACCGAGGGCTTTGGCGCCGGCATGGGCGGCATGACCGAAACCTGCGGCGCCATCTCGGGCGCCGTGGCCATCATGGGCTTCGTGATGAGCGACTGCATGGAAAACCCCAAGACCAAGGGCCAGACCTACAAACTGTCGCGCGAGATCGCCAAACGTTTTGGCGAGAAGAACACGACGACCGTCTGCGGCACGCTCAAGGGCGTCGGATCGGATAAGGGTCCGCTCCGCAGCTGCCCCGGTTGCATCGACGATGCCGTCGAAATCGCCTGCGATGTACTAAAGCAGCTCGCCGAGTAAACGGCAGCGACATAAAACGACAGCCGGCGCGCTTGGGATTCATCCAAATGCACGCCGGCCGTCGTCGTTAGAACTCAGCAAACTCGGGAGCGCTGACCTCAATCTCCTCGCGCCCCGCCATAAGCTCGCGCATCTTAGCGCAAAACGGCTCTTGCTCCCCCGCTTTAAACACCAAGTGAAGTGTCACGGCATCCGCGTAATCGGTATCCGAAACCTTGGCACCCGAATCCTGCGCCAAGCGAAGCACCTGCTCATACTGTGGATAGGCCACATGCACATCAACCGGCACGACGCTCGTCATCTCGACGATCTGCCCGGCCTCCTGAGCCGCGGCCACCGCCGCCTGCGTCGCCGCGGTATAGGCGCGCACCAAACCACCAGGCCCCAACAGCGTGCCACCAAAATAGCGTGTCACTACGCAGCAAACATTTTTGAGCCCCGCACCGCGCAGCACCTCGAGCGTCGGCATACCACTCGTGCGGCTCGGTTCACCATCATCGCTCTGGCGCTCGCGTCCATCGACCAAAATCCACGCGGGAACATTGTGTCGAGCGTCATAATGACGCTTGCGAACCATCTCGATAAAGGCATTCGCCTCGTCCTCGGACTCAATATGGACCAGCTGGGCAATAAACCGGCTCTTGCGGTCCACAAACTCGCCCGAAACCTCAATATTCGATTGCAGAGTAAAATAGCTGTCCAACAAAGCCCCTCAACAAAATAAAGCGCAGCAACAAACAGCCTCAATAATACGGCAAAGGCCGTACCGATTGTCAGGGTAACAAAAATGCCAAGTGGGCCTGTAAGCCGGGTTCTGTCGTGAACGGTCATTTATCTTGTCTGCACGTTACCGTGCAGCTCCACGCACGCTACCCGAACGCGGACCGGGCCGGCCCATAGCGTTCCTATTCGCGCTTGCTCCGGATGGGGCTTGCCAAGCCGCCGTGTTGCCACGACGCTGGTGGTCTCTTACACCACCGTTTCAGCTTTTCCCTTTACGCCTTGCGGCGCAGGTGGGAGTCTTCTTTTCTGCGGCGCTTTCCGTCGGATCACTCCGCCCGGCCGTTAGCCGGCATCCCGCCCTCTGGAGCCCGGACTTTCCTCACGCGTACTGCAAGCAGCACATCGCGCGACCGTCTGGCCCACTCAGCAGTGCAAAAGTGTAACACACCGTTGCCGCAGGCAATGGCACAACGCAAACGCTCGACACGATAAACCAAGAACCGCCATGCGCTACAATGGTCCTGTCGATGGGCAACGTCGTCAGTCGAGACGCGACCGCGCTCCGCACCCCTCCGTCTACTCGGTGTGTTCCCGCCTCCTCCCCGAGGCGGGATGTCGGCTTTTTTCATGCACCGACAATCCAATAGCCTGTGGACAGCCCGGCAGCATTGCGCATCTCGGTGCCAAATGCAAAAAGGGACCCGTCCATTACGGACGGATCCCTTAAAACAAGTGATCGTCAAACCGATTTACTCGGCGTCAGTCTCCTCGTCCTTCTTCTCGGAAGGCAGCGGGGTAACCTCGATCTCGACGCCCAGAGTCTCAGCAGCGGACTTCATGGACAGGGAGATACGACGACGGTCGAGGTCGATCTCCATGACCTTGACCTGAACCTTGTCGCCCACGTGGGTAACCTGAGAAGGCTGGTCGACGTGCTTGTTGGCCATCTCGGAGATGTGCACCAGGCCCTCGATGCCCTCGCCCAAGTCGACGAAAGCGCCAAACGGGACAAGCTTGGTCACAGTGCCCTCGACGATAGCGCCGACGGGGTACTTCTTGACCAGTGCGCGCCACGGATCCTCGGTGGTCTGCTTGAGACCCAGGGAGATGCGCTCGCGGTTGAGATCGACGTCGAGAACCTCGACCTCGACCTCCTGGCCGACCTTGACAACCTCGGAAGGATGGTTGACGTGGTTCCAGGAGAGCTCGGAGATGTGGATGAGGCCGTCGATACCGCCGAGGTCGACGAAGGCGCCGAAGTCGACGATGGAGGAAACGGTACCCTGGAGACGCATGCCAGACTTGAGCTTGGACAGGATCTCGGAGCGCTCGGCCTTACGGGACTCCTCGAGCACGACGCGACGGGAGAGGACGACGTTGTTGCGGTTGCGGTCCATCTCGATGACGCGGGCCTCGATGCGGGTGCCCATGTAAGAGGTGAGGTCCTTGACGCGACGGAGGTCGACGAGGGAAGCGGGCAGGAAGCCACGCAGGCCGATGTCGAGGATCAGGCCGCCCTTGACAACCTCGATAACCTCGCCCTCGACGTTCTCGCCGGAGTTGAACTTCTCCTCGATGCGGTTCCAAGCACGCTCGTACTCGGCACGCTTCTTGGACAGGACCAGACGACCGTCCTTGTCCTCCTTCTGGAGAACCAGAGCCTCGATGGGATCACCGAGTGCAACGATGTCTGCAGGGTTAGCGTCCTTGCGGATGGACAGCTCGCGGACCGGGATAACGCCCTCGGACTTGAATCCGATGTCAACGAGCACCTCGTCATGCTCGATCTTAACGACAGTGCCGTTAACGAGATCGCCCTCATCAAAGTCGGTAATCGTACCGTCGATGAGGTTGTTCATCTCCTCCTCGTTGACATCGTCAAGAGAGAAAATGGACGAGTTCTGAATCTCACTCAAAGGTGGACCCCTTTCGAACTACGGGGCCCCGATTGCTAGGACCTACAGAAGGGTGCGACAAGCACACAACGTTTAGGAACACTCGGGAGCCGACAGATACTAATGTGACGCTTATGCAATCACGTTCGTATAGGTTACGGGGAAATGAGTTCGATTTCAAGCGTGAACTGCGATTTTTTACTCGTGTGGAGACTTTTTCGTAATCTTATGAACACACGTCTCCGCAACTTGACGATAACCAGCCAGGCATTCGGCTTTGGGGTAAAGTATCCGGAGACAACGATTCTAGATCGATTTTTCGAGAAAGGTGCCCGCGTGCTCAAAGCAGTCGTTTTCGATATGGACGAAACGCTTCTTAGCATCAACCTCAACGCGTTCATCCTTCGATATTTTAAGGATGTCTCTTCGATGCTCGCGGATATCGGGCGCCGCAGCCGCGGTGGCACGATGGCACGCCTCGGCACCATCCTGGTCGACCTCAACTCCAATCGCCGCAGCAGCACGGACAATCGCACCAATCTTGAGTTTTACCAAGAAGAGGTCGAGCGCCGATGCGGCATTTGCCTCTCGGACCCACTTATCTACGAGGCGTTTACCTACTACGACCGCGAAGTTCTTCCGTACAAGAATGACGAACTCATCAACGCCCATGCCATGCCGGGCGCACACGCCGCGCTTCAGACCGTACAGGACGCAGGGCTGCGCTGCGCGCTCTTTACCAACCCCAGCTTTCCGCAGGGGGCCATCGAGTGCCGCATGGGTTGGGGCGACCTGGCCGACGCCCCCTTTGAGCTCGTCACGCACATGGGAAACGCCACCCGCTGCAAGCCTGATGCCACCTACTATCTAGAGCAGCTTCAGGTGATGGGACTCGAACCGCACGAGGTCCTTATGGTGGGCAACGATCCCAAACGCGACTTCCCTAGTCCCGCCTGCGGCATTCAGACTGCCTATGTAGGCCAGGGCAAGCCCAACCGAGTCACCTGGCGCGGAACCATGGAAGGCTTCGCCCGCGACTTTAACGCCGTAGTAGAAGCCTTCTACGAACACCAAGTAGCCGACGAACTGTCCTAGCACACTTGGGTTTTGCCGATCATGATGTTGAGGATCTCGACGTCGGTATCTTTCATGCCCACACGGCCTACGTAGCCCATACTGGCGATTGTCTGCTCAACGGTATCTTGGATCAGGCCCTCGCCGGCGCGGAAGCCGCGACCCTGCATGGCCATATCATGGCCCAGAATCGCTGCATCGACGGCAGCCGAGATCTTGGCGGCACAGCTCGCCTTGGCGCCATCGCACACGATGCCGCCCACATTGCCGAGCGTATTGGAGACCGTCGCACCGATTTGCTCGCGCGTGCCACCGCACAGCCAGGTAATCGCGGCACCGGCACCGCACGCAGCGCAAATAGCGCCGCAAAACGCCGAGAGCGCACCGATATAGCTCTTGATATGCACGGCAATGAGATCGGACAGCATCACGGCGCGCACCAGGCGGTCGTGGTCGCAGCGCAGGTACTCGGCATACTCCATAACGGGCAGTGCGCAGGTAATGCCCTGGTTGCCCGAGCCACACACAATGGCGACCGGCAGCGCGCAGCCGTTCATGCGGGCGTCGGACCCGGCGGCGGCACGGGCACGGGCACGGCAGGCAACGTCATCGGCACGAGCACCCAGCAGCGTACGGCCAACCTCGGCACCCCAAGCGTGCGCCAGACCCTCGGCGCTAATCGCGCCGTTCAGCTCGATCTGACGCTCAACGGCAGTGCGAGCGCCCTCAATGTCGCCGTCCTCGATAAAGTCGACAATGGACTCAATCGACATGGGCGTGTCGGCATTATCTGCTGCCCGCTCGGCCACCACGCGCTCGGCGCAGGCGGCACACTCCCCCGCCGACTTGCCGCACACCGGAATACCGTCGAGCGTATGGCACGTGACATTGGTGTGGTGGTCGGTAATCTCGACGACCGCGGTATGGCCCCCGGCCGTGGCAGTCACCTTGATGTAGAGGTTGGGCACACCCTCGACAAGCGATACACCGCAGTAACCGGCATCGGCGAGGAGCTCGGCCACGCGAGCACGATCTTCGTCGTTAACGCTCTCGAGCACCTCGAGCGCGCTCTTGGCGTCACCGCCCACGGCACCCAACACGGCCGCCGCTTCAATACCGTGCATACCGCCCGAGTTGGGCACGGTCACGCTCTTAACGTTCTTGATGATGTTGCCCGAGCAGGCAACATCCATATGCTCGGGTTCGCAACCAAGCGTCTGGCTCGCCAGCGCCGCTGCATAGGCAACGGCAATAGGCTCGGTGCAGCCGAGCGCACAGACAAGCTCGCGGTTCAAAACATCGCAAAACGCGGCATCGCGAAGGGAATCGGCAGGCATAGGTATCTCCTACTTGTATAACGGGCTGGGCTTTCAATAATAATTAGCTCTTTTATTTGATAACAATGCATCAAAAACCGCAACCCAGGTTCCGGTAGACGGCGTTCGAGCGCAAACTGACGGCATTCATTCATGAGAAGCCGGTCTTGTTGCATGCTAAAGCGTTTGACCAAAAAACGCCCGAGCGTTTACGCAAAAGTCGCGCTATCATGCAGTCGAACGCGGTAAACACCTTTAGCATTTGCGCCGCACAGACCAGAGAGGAACCATCCATGAAGATCGGTATCGGTAACGACCACGCCGCCGTCGAGCTCAAGAACATCATCTCCGAGCACCTGAAGGAGCGCGGCTGCGAGGTCGTGAACTTTGGCACCGACACCTCCGAGAGCTTTGACTACCCCATCGCCGGCTACAAGGTGGGCAAGGCCGTTGCCAACGGCGATGTTGACCTGGGCATCCTGATCTGCGGCACCGGCGTCGGGATCAGCCTGGCCGCCAACAAGGTCGAGGGCGTACGCGCCGTCGTGTGCTCCGAGCCTTTCAGTGCCAAGCTCTCGCGCATGCACAACAATACCAACGTGCTCGCCTTTGGTGCCCGCATCGTGGGCTCCGAACTCGCCAAGATGATCGTCGACGAGTGGCTCGACGCCGAGTTTGAGGGCGGCCGCCACGAGCGTCGCGTCAATCTCCTCAACGAGATCGACCAGACGCGCAGCCTTAAGATCGTCGACGAAGCCTAAACCACTCAGTACCACAAGCTAACAGCAGGGGCCCGCTTGGAACACATGTCCGAGCGGGCCCCTTCATAGATTTTGGAATAAAAAGGGCGCCGCGGATGGAGTTCCGCGGCGCCCAAGCCACACGCTAACAGCTTTAAGGAGTCAAAGCTGGTTTAGCCAAAGAAGCGCTTGATCTCGATCTCGGCGTTCTCCAGGCAGTCGGAGCCGTGGATCACGTTTGCGTTGACATCGACAGCGAAGTCGCCGCGAATGGTGCCGGGCGCAGCATCAAGCGGGTTGGTAGCGCCCATAAGGGTGCGCATCTTGGAAACAGCGGAGAGACCGGAAACGACCATCTTGACGACCGGACCGCTCGTCATAAAGTCGCAGAGACCGCCAAAGAAGGGCTTGTCGGCCAGATGGGCGTAGTGCTCCTCGACGGTAGCGCGCTCGAGCGTGGTCATCTCCATGCGCTCGATGACAAGGCCGCTACGCTCAATACGAGCAACGATCTCGCCGATCTTGCGATCGCGCACCGCGTCGGGCTTAATCATGATGAAGGTCTTCTCGATAGCCATAAGGTAGCCTTTCAAGTAGGTTCGCGCGTGCCCAAGTCCCATTCCGGCACCCGCCTGGACTGCATCGTAACAGAGTTTTAGCTGCAGTTAAACAAAAAGCTGTTTATTGAAACGCTGCAATTTATTAAAGCGCTCCATATGTGTCACTTCTGTTTCGAAGCCCGATTAGAGTACCATCCGACCGCTCATCAACCACATGAAACAGAGCGGGCGGTCGGTTGCCACCCGCGAACGTACCCCCTTCACAACCTGCCCAAAGGTCCTACAGAAGTTCTCGACAAGCCCCTCCCCCATAGCAGCAAAATAGGGGCGCCCGCATCAGCAGACGCCCGTAAAGCTAAAACGATTTATCAATAAATGGACAATACGTCTTCAGCCAAACCTCTACTTTGCCCCGTGGCCCATCTCGACGACCTTGGTCAACGAGCCAAACACGCCCTCATCGGCCGCAAGCTGCGCCTCGGCGCGCCCCAACTGCACGGCAACGGCGGCAGGAGCGGTGCCGCCCTCGGTCGTGCGCGCGGCAACGATCGACGGGATGTCGAGTGCCTCGGTAATATCGCGCTCAAAGAGCGGGCTTGCCTCCTGGAACACCTCAAACGGCAGATTCTCAAGATTGCAACCGCGCTTCTCGCACATCAGGACCAGATGGCCCACCACGGCATGTGCCTCGCGGAACGGTAGACCGCGCTTTGCCAGGTAATCGGCAACATCGGTGGCGGCAAGGTGCCCCACGCCGCACTCGCGCGCCATGACATCCTCGTTGACGGTCCAGGTCGAAATCATTCCGGCCATAACGGACAGGCACTGCATGAGCGTGTGAGCGGTATCGAGCGCGCCCTCCTTGTCCTCCTGCAAGTCC
Organism: Collinsella sp.; assembly: GCA_019419605.1. Taxonomy (GTDB): domain Bacteria; phylum Actinomycetota; class Coriobacteriia; order Coriobacteriales; family Coriobacteriaceae; genus Collinsella. The sequence goes on along the minus strand of DXZP01000018.1, from coordinate 13,474 downwards.
TTGTTATAAGCGAGCGGCAGGCCCTTCATGGTTACCAGCAGCTGCACCAGGTTGCCGTACACGCGACCGCTCTTACCGCGGATAAGCTCGGCAAAGTCGGGATTCTTCTTCTGCGGCATGATAGACGAGCCGGTGGAGTAGGAGTCTGAAAGCGTGATAAAGCCAAATTCGGAGCTCGACCACAGCACGATCTCCTCGGAAAGACGCGACAGGTGCATCGCCATGACGGATCCGGCGTAATGCAGATCGAGCAGGAAATCACGGTCGGAAACCGCATCGAGCGAGTTGGGAATCACGCCCGCAAAGCCAAGTTCGGCAGCCGTCATCTGGCGATCGAGCGGATAGCTCGTACCGGCAAGCGCGGCAGCACCCAGCGGGCAGTTGTCGGCGGCATCAAAGGCGGCCTTCAGACGTGTAAAGTCGCGCGCGAACATCCAAGAATACGCCAGCAGATGATGCGACAGCAGCACGGGCTGAGCGTGCTGCATGTGCGTGTAGCCCGGCAGAATCACCTTGTCGTACTTCTTGGCCGCATTCACCAGCACATGACGCAGCTCAAGATTGGCCTCCATGAGCTCCTTGGCCAGCGCCTTGACGCCTAGGCGTGTGTCGGTCGCCACCTGGTCGTTGCGCGAACGTCCGGTATGCAAGCGCTTACCGGCCTCGCCGATGCGACGCGTCAGCTCGCTCTCGATGGACATATGAATGTCTTCGTCGTTGATGTCGAAGGTGAAGTTACCGGCATCGATATCCTGTTCGATTCCGGTCAGGCCCTTGGCAATCGCTTGCTCGTCCTCGGCACTGATGATGCCCTGGGCCGCCAGCATTTTGGCATGCGCCTTAGAGCCGGCGATATCCTGCTTATAGAGATGTTTGTCGACCGGCAGCGACGCGCCAAACTCCTGCGTGACCTCGGCCACGCCTGCCTCAAAACGACCGCCCCAAAGAGCCATGGAACCGTCCCCTTTCTCCAAATACCAAAACAAGCGCCCAAAACAATGCGCCATATCGCTAAAGCGATTTTTCAACCGCTAGTTTTACACATTCCCCACCGTGTGCGAAGCCATGTAGCTAATTTGCAAAGAAGTGACGCGCCATGCACTTGGCGCCCAACGTCTCCCTCCGGATGTTGCCCTGCGAACCATCGATCCAGGCCTTCAGGCTCATAGGGACGTCCTCGACCCTTGCAGCATCGAACTCGGGCGCGAGGGCAAGTAAAGCATGCGCGATAGCATTGAACATAATGGATACTCCTCATATATATAGGCGCAGAGCCGCCAAATTGATAGAAGGAGCCCCGCCGGACAACCCCGGCGGGGCTCGGACTCAGCCGCAGACGCGGCATCATATATGCGGGCGGAACGTAGGGGCCACCGATGTTAAGAAGTGTCAGCAAGCATAACGAAAGGTAGGGACCCCTTGCGCCCGTTATGTATCACGCGGATGGGCCGCGCGGATACCAAGGGAAGGAGGCGCTAGGCCTGGGCGGCAGCAGAGCTGGGGCCCTGGACCTTTGCCCACGTCTTGAGCGACAGCGTATCGATCTCGATAAAGCCGGCGCTGGCCTTCTCGTCAAACGTGGTGTCACGGTCGTAGGTAGCCAGACCGTAGTCGTAGAGGCTGAAGGGGCTCTTACGGCCGACGACATGGCAGTTGCCCTTAAAGAACTTCAGACGGACAGTGCCGGTCACGAACTTCTGGGTATCGGCCATAAAGGCATCGAGCGCGTTTTTGAGAGGGCTGTACCACTGGCCGTTGTACACGGCGGTGGCCCAATCCTGCTCGAGCTTGATCTTGGTCTTGAGCAGGTCACCCTCGACGCAGATGTCCTCGAGCGCCTTGTGGGCGGTGATGAGCGTCAGGGCGCCGGGAACCTCGTAGCACTCGCGGCTCTTGAGGCCCACCAGACGATCCTCGACCAGGTCGAGACGGCCAAAGCCGTTGTCGCCCGAAATCTTGTTGAGGGCGATGACGATCTCGGAGAGCTTCATCTTCTTGCCATCCACGGCGACGGGCTTGCCGGCCTCAAACTCAATCTCGGTGTAGGTCGGGGTGTCGGGCGTGTCCTCGGGGTTCTTGGTCATAACCCAAGCGTCGTCGAGCGGCTCGTTCCAGGGATCCTCAAGGTGGCCGCACTCAATGGCACGACCCCACAGGTTGTCGTCGATGGAGTAGGGGTTGTCGTTGGCACCCTCGGGAACCGGCACGTTGTGGGCGTGGGCATAGGCGACCTCGTCGGGACGGCACTTCAGGTCCCACTCGCGAACCGGGGCGATAACCTTGAGCTCGGGGTCGAGGGCCTTGACGGCGGCCTCAAAACGGACCTGGTCGTTACCCTTGCCGGTGCAGCCGTGGGCGACGTAGGTCGCGCCAAACTCGTGAGCAACCTCGACGAGCTTCTTGGCAAGCAGCGGGCGAGACAGGGCGGAGAGCAGCGGGTACTTGTTCTCGTACATGGAGTTTGCCGCGATGGCTTTAGTCAGGAACTCATCGGAGAACTCGTCGCGCAGGTCGAGCACCTGGCAATCGAGAACGCCCAGGTCGAGCGCCTTCTGCTTCTTAGCATCCAGGCCGGTCTCCTCTTGGCCCACGTTGCCGCAGACGCAAACGACGTCGAGATTCTTCTCGTCCTGAAGCCACTTGACACATACGGATGTATCAAGACCACCGGAATATGCGAGAACGACTTTTTCCTTGCTCATGGCTGTTTCCTTTCGCCCTTGGTAGCTAGTTAGAACATCGGTCAGTTGCAAGTCATTTCGAGGTCAAAAACCGTGCAATATCAGGTTAAATAGCAAAAAGCAGCACAACATGCCCTAGAAACATGCGTCTATGTCGTGCTAAAACCCAACGACCTCAAAATGACTCTGTTGGGGCATTTAGCCCCATACGGACAGAGACGATTGTTATCGTCGTCGGGAAATTGCGCGCTGGCGTCGGATGGCATTGTCTGCAGTGGTGATGATCTTTACGAACTGCATCTGCCTCTCCTTTCACGTATCGCCGGGCGCAATTCAAATATCGCAAACGGTACCTTTTCCTCGGTAAGCGGCTCTTTTGCCGTCTCCGTTTTCGATGTTCGCTATATTACGATAAAGTGCACGCTGCGCAAGCGACAAATTCAAATTTCTGAAAAGTTTTTTCATTACTTTGTGAAGCGTGGTGCAAATACGCTCCGTTCCTGCGACAATACGCTCAGTTACTGGTTGATGGTTATAACGTCTGAAACAATTTCGAAACGAAAGGCGCGCTTTTATGCAAACTTACGAATCGGACACCAATATCGGAAGCATTAAGATTCTCGCCGTCGACATGGACAAGACGCTGCTCACCGACAAGCGCGTGTTGCCGCAGGGTCTTGATGAGCGCCTGGACAAGCTCGCCGACGCAGGCATTGTATTCTGCCCCGCCAGCGGACGCCCCGCCCCCAAACTCGAGGAAATGTTCGAAAGCATTAAGAACCGCCTTGCTTTTTGTCCCGACAACGGAGCCTGCGTCATCTATCGCGGCAGCTATATCTATAAGAGCAACATCGATGTGGCGCTGTATCAGCAGGTGCTCGCCCGTGCCTCGGAGGACCCGCGTGCCGTTCCCGTCTTGTGCTGCTACGACGAGTTCTATGTGCTCGCCCGCGACCATCAGTACCACGACGAGATCAGCGTGTACTACAACACGATCAACTACGTCGATAGCTTTGAGGGCCTTGATATCGAGTCCAACAAGATTTCGATCTTCTTCCCCGCCTACGATGCCGAGCCAGCGTTTCGCGAGGACTACAGCCCCGAGTTCTCGGACAAGCTCTACGTCACCAACGCCGGGCGCGAGTGGATCGACTTCATGAACCTGGGCGTCGACAAGGGGTCGGGCGTCGCGCACCTGTGCGACCACCTGGGCATCGATATCGCCGACGCCGCCGCCGTGGGCGACACCTACAACGATATTCCCATGCTCGAGCGCGTCGGGCATAGCTTTATCGTGGACAATGCCGAGGAGCACATGAACGCGCATGCCAAGTGGCGCATTCCGAGCAACAACGACGGGGGCGTACTGACGCTCATCGACGCCATCTTGGCGGCTCGGTAGCCGTCCCATCGGGCCTGGCCGGGCGGCACGGGTTAACTTTTCGCTCGGTCAGGTCCTGCGCAAGACGAAAGCCACATTAAGTGGCTTTCTTTGCGTGCGGAATCTACGAAAAGTTAACCCGTGCCGCCCGGCCAGGCCCTAGGTTTACTTACTTGCCGCCAGGATGGCGTCTTGAGTGTCTAGATACTTAGCTGAAATGATTTGAGCAGAGGGGAGCTCCTTGTTGGAAGGGGCTCCCCTCTGTTTTGGTTACTGTGGGACAAATTAATCAGTAGTGTTTGTCCCAAATCTTAAGTATGTGGGGGCTTGCGTCTTGGGCGAGCTTGCCTTACCGAGTGCTTTCCTATTTCGCGTCGGCCCAGGTTATGCCGGTACTGGCTTCGGCGATCAACGGTACGCGGAGGTCTACGACGTGCTCCATGACGTCGCGGACCATGGCGGTGAGGCGCTCGACTTCGTCGACGGGGCACTCAAAGTCCAGTTCGTCGTGCACTTGCAGGATCATGTGAGCGGCAAAGCCCTCTTCTTCCAGGCGGCTGCTTACGCGGGCCATTGCGATCTTGATGATGTCGGCCGCGGTTCCCTGCATGGGGTGGTTCATGGCCGTGCGCTCGCCAAAACCGCGGAGCTGCGGATTTTTGGCCTTGAGCTCCGGAATATGACGACGGCGGCCGTACATGGTCTCGGCGTAGCCCGTCTGCTTGGCACGTGCCACCACGTTGTCGAGGAACGTGCGCACACCCGGGTAGGCCTCGTAGTAGCGATCAATCATGTCGCGCGCCTCGGCCATCGAGATATGCAGCGACTGCGACAGGCCGTAGGCCTGCTGACCATACACGATGCCAAAGTTCACGGCCTTGGCGCGACTGCGCAGGTCGGGTGTCACCTCGGACACCGGCACGCCAAATACGCGCGCGGCCGTCTCGGCATGGAAGTCCTCGCCCTCGTTGAAGGCGCGCACCAGGTGCTCGTCACCCGAAAGATGCGCGAGCAGGCGCAGCTCGATCTGCGAGTAGTCCACCGCCAAAAAGACGCTTCCCTCGCCTGCCGAAAACGCCGTCTTGACGGTACGACCCAGCTCCGAGCGCGTCGGGATGTTCTGCAGGTTCGGGTCGCTCGAGGACAGGCGACCCGTTGCCGTGATGGTCTGGTTGTACGTGGTGTGCACGCGGCCGTCGCCTCGACGCAGTGGACCCAGCGTGTCCAGATAGGTGGACTTGATCTTGGACTTCTCACGCCAGTCCAAGATCAGACGCACGATTTCGTGGTCGCGGGCAAGGTCGCTCAACACCTTGGCGTTGGTCGAATAGTAGCCGCGCTTGGTCTTTTTGAGACCCTTGGTCGGAAGCCCCATAACGTCAAACAGCACGTGCGACAGTTGCATGGGACTGCCGATGTTAAACGTCTCATCACCTGCCAGGTCGCGAATGCTGCGCTCGACCTCGGCAATCTGGGTCGCCAGGCCCTCGGACAGGCTGCGCAGCCGATCGGGATCCACGAGCATGCCAGCGCGCTCCATCTTGGCAAGCACCGGCACAAGCGGCATCTCGATGCCATCGAACACGTTGGCGGCGTTCTCACGGGCCATGCGGTCGCGCAGCGGTGCGACCAGCGCCAGCGTCAAGGCCGCCGTGCGAGCGGCGGGCGCCGGAGCGTCCTCACCGGCACCCTCTGCACCGCGCGCCGCAGGCAGCGCCATCTGCAGATAGGTATCGGCAAGATATGCCTCATCGAACTCGGAGCGATCGGAATCCAGCAGATAGGCTGCGACCACGGTATCGAAGATACGCGTGGAATCGGCAGCGAGCGGATCCATGAGCTCGGGCTCAGAAGAATCAATGGGCGAAAGCTCGTGCAACAGCACCTTCATATCCGGGCTCGCCATGCGACCCTCCATAAACAGACGCGCGAGCACGCCAGCAATCACGCCGTGGACGAAGTTGAAGCCCTCAACCTCAGCCGCCGCGCAGCTGTCGTCCTCCTCGAGCGCGAACAGGCCCTTGGACGTCGCCAACCACAGCGTGCGCGTCAGTCCAAAGAGCGCGCCCTCTTCCTTGTCATCGTCCACCACGGCGGCGACCCACTCGCCGGCATCAATCGCGCGGGCAACCTCGGACGCCACGGCAGCAAGCGCCTCGGCATCGCCGGCAGCGGTGCGCTCAATCGTGGGCATCTCAAACGTGCTGGCAGCTGCCCCGCCCTCGCCGCCGATCAGCGCCAAGAAACGGTTCTGCATGGCGGTGATACCAAGCGTGCCCAGCGCCGCGGAAACCTCATCGGCGGAAAACGCCGGGAAGGACGTCGCCTCAAAATCGAGCTCAACGGGTGCATCGGTGCGGATGGTCGCCACCTTACGGCTCAGCAGCGCGTCGTCGATGTGTACGCGCAGGTTTTCTCCCATCTTGCCCTTGACCTCGTCAGCATGCGCGATGACCTCGTCAAGGCTGCCGTACTGCGCGATGAGCGCACTCGCCTTTTTGGGGCCGATGCCCGGTACGCCGGGAATGTTGTCCGACGTATCGCCCTTCAGACCGTAAAAATCGGGCACGAGCGCCGGCGTGATGCCGTGATACAGGTCGTCCACGCTCTCGGGCGTCATGATCGCCACGTCGGACAGGCCCTTGCGAGTCGAGACCACGTTGACGTGCTCGGTCACGAGCTGATACATGTCGCGGTCGCCGGTCACCAGCAGCATGTCGCAGCCGGCCTCCTCGCCCAGGCGCGCCATGGTTCCCAGGATATCGTCGCCTTCCCAGCCCTCGGACTGCAAAATGGGCACGTTGAGCGCGGCGAGCAGCTCCTTGATCATGGGGAACTGCGCGTGCAGGTCGGGGTCCATGGGCGGGCGCTGCGCCTTATACTGCGGCAGCATCTCCATGCGCACGCGCGGCTTGCCCTTATCAAACGCCACGACCACACCGTCGGGGTTAAAGGCGTCGATCATCTTGAGAAACATGTTTAAAAAGCCAAAGATCGCGTTGGTGGGGCGACCGTCCGGCGCGTTCATGGTGGGCGGCACGGCGTGGAAGGCGCGGTGCATGAGCGAGTTGCCGTCGATAACGGCAAAGGTGCGGCGCTTGTCAGACATATTGAATACCTCGCTTTGGGCTGGGCACGATTTGCTCCCACCAGTTTACACGCTCCCCGCCTCGCGGCCACCGCACATCAAGCTCCTCCGCCACCGCGCGCCCACGCGTGATACGATGGCTCACGGTACATTAACCAGCACGATCGATCCGAAAGGAGCCTGCGTCATGGAGCGTCCCTGCGCATGGAAAAAGTACACGCCACAGCAGATCGAGGAGCTCGAGGAGCTTTGCCGCGGCTATAAGCAGTTTTTGAGTGAGAACAAGACCGAGCGCCTGTGTGTCAAGGCCGGCATCAAGATGGCCGAGGAGGCGGGCTACGTCGACCTGGAGACCGTGATCGCCGAAGGCCGCGAGCTCAAGGCAGGCGACAAGGTGTACGCCGCCAACCACGGCAAGGACCTTATGCTCGTCAACCTTGGAACCGCCCCGCTCGAGCAGGGCTTTAACATCCTGGGCGCCCACGTGGACTCGCCTCGCCTGGACCTCAAGCAAAATCCCGCCTTCGAGGCCGGCGACATGGCTTATCTCGACACGCACTACTATGGCGGCGTCAAGAGCTACCACTGGGTCGCTTCCCCGCTCGCACTCGTGGGCGTCATCTGCAAAAAGGACGGCACCACCGTCGACATCAACATCGGTGACAAGGCCGACGACCCGGTCTTTACCATCTCCGACCTGCTGATCCACCTCTCGAGCGAGCAGATGGCCAAGCCCGCCAAGGACGCCGTCGACGCCGAGATCCTCGACGTGATCGTGGGCGGCCGCCCCGTCAAGTTTGACGAGGACGACAAGGACGCTCCCAAAGAGCCCGTCAAGCAGATGTTCCTGGATATCCTCAAGGAGCAGTACGACGTCGAGGAGGAGGACTTCCTCTCCGCCGAGATCGAGGTCGTGCCCGCCGGCCCCGCCCGTGACATGGGCCTCGACCGCTCCATGATTCTGGGCTATGGCCACGACGACCGTGTCTGCGCCTATCCGTCCATGCTCGCCCAGATCAACGTCGCCAACGTGGAGCGCACGAGCATCACACTCATCGTCGACAAGGAGGAGATCGGTTCCGTAGGTGCCACCGGCATGACGAGCCGCTTCTTCGAGAACACCGTCGCCGAGATCATGACGCTCGCCGGCGAGGATAGCCCGCTGGCCCTGCGCCGCGCGCTCGCCCGCAGCCGCATGCTCTCCTCCGACGTGTCCGCCGGCTTCGACCCGGGCTACGCCGGCAAGTTCGAAACCAAGAACGCAGCCTTTATGGGTCGCGGCCTGTGCTTTAACAAGTACACGGGCAGCCGCGGCAAGGGCGGCTCTAACGACGCCGACGCCGAGTATGTGGCCCTCATCCGCGACATCATGGACGAGGCCGGCGTGGACTTCCAGACCTGCGAGCTTGGTCGCGTCAACGCGGGCGGCGGCGGCACCATCGCATACATCATGGCTAAGTACGGCATGAACGTCATCGACTCTGGCGTTGCCGTCCTGTCCATGCACGCCCTGTGGGAGGTCGCTAACAAGGCCGATATCTACGAGGCCTATCGCGGCTACAAGGCCTTCATCGAGCGCGCGTAACCAACCCTTCATCAGTTGCGGTGAAATACAGACTAAACTGGCCCATAAACGGCCAAAACAGACCGTATTCCACCGCAACTTCCTTTTTGGCAGAGGAGAGTCCATGCTGCAGGTCGTCATTTCGCCCGCCAAGCAGATGCGCGCGGCCCAAGATGCTTTTGAAGTCCTGGGCATTCCACCCTTTGCGCGCGAGACGGCTCGCCTCCACCGCGCACTGCTAGATATCGAGCGGAATGAAGGCAGCGACAGCCTGCAGGCGCTATGGAACGTGAGTGACAAACTGCTGGGGCCTTGCCTCAACACCCTGCATGAGTTCGGGCCCATCCTGAAAAACGGCGATCTCGACAATCCCGCACTCGCCTGTCACCTCTCCCCTGCCGTCATGTCCTACCACGGCATTCAATACCAGAGCATGGCGCCCGAGGTGATGGATTCCGCGCAGCTCGCATGGATGCAAGACCATCTATGGATCCTCTCGGGCCTTTACGGATGCGTACGCCCCTTTCATGCCGTTGAACCGTATCGGCTGGAGATGGGCGCGAAGCTTGCCGTCGACGATTCCCGAGACCTCTACGCGTTTTGGGGCGACAAGCTCGCACGGGCCATCGCTCCGGCGGGCTCCAACGCTACGATCGTCAACCTCGCCAGCGCGGAATACGCCAAAGCCGTTCTGCCCCGCCTCACCACCGATGTCACGGTCGTCACATGCCTCTTTGGCGAAGGCATCCGCAACGGCAAGCCCGTCCAACGGTCGACCGCCAGCAAAAAGGCACGCGGCTCCATGGTGCGCTGGATGGCAGAAAACAAGCTCGAGGATGTAAGCGGGCTCACCGCGTTCGACGTTGGTTATCGTCACTTTCCCGAGCTTTCAAATAAAAACACTTTGGTCTTCCTGAACGAACAGGCCTTGTAGGACCACCGCTACTTTTGAATGTGCTGCCTAGGCACGGCGTCTATCCCGCCAAGCCCTCGGCTTTGGCGATTTCATTTGTCGAGCCGTCCTGATAGGTAATCTTGACATGTTCCACCTCGGACACCTTGACGCCCGACGGGGGCTCCAGGCGCCATTCCGTCAGCGCGATATCCATCGTCGTGGGCACATCTCCTTGATCTTTGAGCTTCACCGTGAGCGTTTTGAGCGCCGCGTCAAACGTCACGCGTTCGATTTCTTCACCTGGAATGGACCCACCACTCAGCTGCAACTGCACAAACTCATCGCGCGGGTACCAATAATCGCCCGGAACGGCGAGCGTATTGGCATTACCGCCAGTACTCCTCACCGTCATAATCGGTAGGCTATCATCAGCCTCGAACTCCCAGCCAGCGCCGCCGCGACCGCCAAACGTCCAAATACAAAAGGCAATCACCAACACGGCAAGCACCGCAAAACCAATCGCAACAAGGTCATGATGGGCACGGCCCTCCTCGGCCGACACATCCCACTGCGTCTCTCGATATAGATGCTTGTCTTCCATGTTCGCCTCCCCACAGGCACGCTCGTTAGGCCAATCGTACCCATTCGAGCTATACTTGAGCCTATTACATAAACGGGGAGCTTGCGGGACAAGACGGCAGGCTGAGATTGGGCGCGCCCGCCCTGACCCGCAAACCTGATATGGGTAATGCCAACGAAGGGAGCCGTGCCAATGAGCACACAGACCGAGCCCAAGCTCGTCACGCAAATCGACTTCGCCCGCGCTGGGCAGATCACACCTCAGATGAAAGAGGTCGCCGAGCGCGAACATCGCGACCCCGAGTACATCCGCGAGCGCGTGGCAGACGGCCGCATCGCCATTCCCGCCAACATCGTGCATATCAAAAAGGGGATGCGCGCCTTTGGTGTCGGCGAGGGCCTGTCCACCAAGGTCAACGTGAACTTGGGCATCTCGGGCGACAAGGCCGATGCCGCCGAGGAATGGAAGAAGGTCAAGATTGCCGAGGACTTTGGCGCCGACGCCATCATGGACCTCTCCAACTCGGGCAAGACGCGCCAGTTCCGCCAGCAGCTCATCGACGAGACGCCGCTTATGGTGGGCACCGTCCCCATGTACGACGCCATCGGCTACATGGAAAAGCCGCTGGTCAAGCTCACCAAGGACGACCTGCTCGAGGTCGTTCGCGCGCACGCCGAGGACGGCGTGGACTTCATGACCATCCACTGCGGCATCAACAAGTCGGTCATCAAGACCTTTAAGGAGACCGGCCGCCTCATGAACATCGTCAGCCGCGGCGGCTCGCTGCTGTTTGGCTGGATGGAGGTCACCGGCAATGAGAACCCCTTCTACGAGTTCTACGATGAGGTGCTCGAGATCTGCCACGAGTACGACGTGACGATTTCGCTTGGCGACTCCTGCCGCCCGGGCTGCCTCTACGACTCCAACGACGCAACCGAGACCGCCGAGATGATCGAGCTGGGCAAGCTGTGTAAGCGCGCCTGGGCCGCCGGCGTCCAGGTCATGGTCGAGGGCCCGGGTCACATGGCGCTCGACGAGATCGCCGCCAACATGAAACTGCAGAAGCGCCTGTGCCACAACGCCCCGTTCTATGTGCTCGGGCCGCTGGTGACCGATATCGGCGTGGGTTACGACCACATCACCGCCGCCATCGGTGGCGCCATCTCCGCCAGCTCCGGCGCCGACTTCCTGTGCTACGTGACGCCGGCCGAGCACCTGTGCCTGCCCAACGCCCAGGACGTGCTCGATGGCCTCATGGCCACCAAGATCGCCGCACACGCCGCCGACATCGCCAAAAAGGTGCCCCACGCCCGCGACATGGACGACAAGATGGGCCAGGCACGCCGCAAGCTCGACTGGGAAGAGATGTGGAAGTGCGCGCTCGACCCGGTCACCGGCAAGAAGCGCTACGAGGAATCCCCCGCCGCGACCGAGGGCACTTGCACCATGTGTGGCAAGATGTGCGCCGTCCGCACCGTTAACAAGGTGTTCGAAGGCACGACGATCGACCTCGGCATGGAGGATTAACGCGTCTCCGGAGCCACAATCGGTCACAAGGTGCTCATCAATTGTTGACATGTGAACATTTTCTTACATTTACGTAAAGATTGCACCGCTCGCCCGGGATCGGCATACAGCCGGCCCGGGCAACTTTATAATGCAGGCAGAAGACCCATTTGAATCCGACCGAACAAGGGAGCGAACATGGATCGCAGCAAGGTACCTGCCGTTCTATCCATCGCAGGATCCGATTCCAGCGGTGGCGCCGGCATTCAGGCCGACATCAAGACCATCACGGCGCACCGTCTGTATGCCGAGACGGCCATCACCGCCATCACCGCACAAAACACGCTCGGTGTCACCGCCGTGCAGAATATCTCCCCTGATATCGTCGCTGCGCAGATCGACGCCGTATTTGACGATATCCGCCCCAGCGCCGTCAAGATCGGCATGGTTTCCTCTGCCGAGATTATCGAGGTTATCGCCGACCGCCTGAGCGCCTGGAACGCGACAAACGTGGTCGTCGACCCCGTCATGGTAGCCACCTCGGGCGCACGGCTGATTGCCGAAGATGCCGCCGAGGCGCTCACCCGCCGCCTGTTCCCACTAGCAACCGTCATCACGCCCAATATTCCCGAGGCCATGGCCCTGCTTGACTACGAGGTCGACTCCGAGCGCACACAGCAAAATGCTGCCATGCTCCTCACCCGCCGCTTTGGTTGCGCATCCCTCGTTAAGGGTGGGCATCTTGTCAACGAGGCCAACGATGTATTGGCCGAACCCGCGCCACTCGATGACGAGGGCAACCATCTGGGCGATCCGCTCACCACGTGGTTCCGCCACAAGCGCATCGAGACCGACAACACACACGGCACCGGCTGCACGCTTTCGTCCGCCATCGCCTGCGCGCTGGCCCAGGGCATGGATCTTGCCGATGCCGTCAACGCCGGCAAGGCCTACCTAACGGGCGCTCTCGCCGCCGGCTTTGACATGGGCAAAGGCTCTGGCCCCGTCAACCACATGTGGCAGTACTAAATAGCCAGTAACCTGCCAAAAAAAGACAGGCTACCTTGCACCAAAAACCGTCGCAACATTCGATGAAAATCGTGCAAACGCGAAAAATCATTAAATGTTGCGACGGTTTGATTTTAGATAGCGGTCGAGCAAAGGACCAGAGCGCCTATTCGTCGGCGAGTTGAATTCCCAACAAACCCGAGAGTGCCAGCGCCTGCTCGGCATTGACCGTCAAGCCACGCAACTCATGGTAATCGCCCGAAACAACGGGCGCCGCGAATGTACAACGCGATACATCCACGCCGGAAAGCGACGTCTTAAACACATCCATACGCGTCAGGTCACAGCCATCCAGGCGTATCTGACCCAGCTTGGCACCCTGAAACGCGGCCTCGGTCAAACGCGTGTCATGCGCAGCCATGGGGCCAATGCGTCCCTCCGAAAGGTTCGCATAGCTCAAATCGCACGATGTAAACGACACGCTCGACAGACGCGCCCTGAGCAAGTTGAGCCCCGGCGCCGAGCAGTCAACGAAGTCGCAGCGGTTGAGCCAGCAGCCTTCCATGTTGCAGCGGATAAAGCGGCAACCGCGAAACACCACGTCGCGAAACGTCGAGCCGCTCCAGTCAACGCTATCGAACTCGCAAGATCGGAACACGACGCCATCGAAGGTCGCGCCGTTCGCCACGTCGCAGGCAAGATCCAAATCCTCAAAAGCGGTATTGGAGACGAGCTCATCGCCCTCGGCAAAGAGGTCGATGAGCTCGTCCA
>DXZP01000017.1:0-46882 GCA_019419605.1 Collinsella sp. | reverse complement strand
GACCTCGGGACGCTCTTACACCACGTCTGCGCGCGCCACCAGAGATAATAAACGAATGTGGAATATCTTGGCGCCAAGCGGGCTGTGCGGAACTCAAAAAGGGCTCGTGGGGCGGAAATACGCTGCTACTAAATTGGTAGCAGTACTCATATTTGCCGTTTTTTGCACACGGCACCCTGAGACGGGTGCCCCGGGGCTCCCCGTGGGGGAGCTCCGGGCTTCATGGGGGCACGAATGGTCCGCCCCGACCTGCGAAATCTGTGCTCGCGATGCGAATAACGTCCCTAACCTTAAACTATAGCTTGAACTTAGCTATAATGCGCTACGTTCCTGCCAGGCTGTGGTTGCGGACGGACGAAATGCCCATCCTAGTCCAAGACAGACGCGGTCAAAGGGATCCACGTAAGCGACCGCGTGCGCGCGGCGCGATCATGGCGCGTCCTAGATGTAAGCCGCACCGTCCGTTCTACTTTCTTTGGGGCAATACCGCCTCGCGGGCGAGCGGGCCAGTCGTGAAGGTGGCTGCGGCCTCCCGAGCAAACGCCCCGGTGCGCAAGTGTGGGGTCAAATACCAGGTCAGCTGGTGGGAACAACCCGATATTCCGTGCGGGGCACGGATCGTATACGACACAGAAGGCAGGGTAGTGGACATGGTGAGGGGCAGCTTGATGCATGCGGCTCGGTTAGGTGCTGGGGCCGCGGCGGTCATTGCCGTTTTGGGCCTGAGCGGATGCGCGTTCAATCCACTGTCCACGTTCACGACGCCCACGATCGACCAGATCGAGCGCGAGACCGTTACCCCCACGGTATCGGACGATGCCCTGGTCACGCCGGGAACCCTGACGGTCGCCCTCGATACGTCCGATGCACCGCAGGCCATGCAGGATGCCGACGGAAACCTCACGGGCTATGCGGTCGATGCCGCTCGTGCCCTCGCATGCCGCATGGGTCTCAAGGTCGCCTTTGTCGATGCGTCCTCGGCCGATTCCGCGCTCAGCGATAAAAAGGCGGACATCTTCATTGGCGACATCAAGTCTGCGGGCGGCGACATCAGCTCGCTTGGCACCTGTCTGTACGATGCCGCCGCCGTATTCGGCAAGAGCAGTGACGGCGAGTCGCTGAGCGTTTCCACCGAAACGCTTAACACCGCTACCCTGGGCGTTCAGACCTCCTCGGCCTCGCAGGAGGCGCTCGCCAAGCAAAGCATCACCGCCAACCAAAAGACCTTTTCCAACATCAATGAGTGCTTTGAGGCGCTCGAGTCGGGCGAGGTCGATTACGTGATCTGTGATTCCACGGCTGGTGGCTACCTCGCGCGTCTGATGAGCCAGATCTCCTATGTCGGTACGCTCGAGGCGCCCTCCACGCTTGGCGTCGCAGGTCTTAGCTCTAATGATGAGCTGTGCCGTGCCGTGAGCGATGCCCTCGATGGCATCACGGTCGATGGCACGCTCGAGGCAGTCCACTGCGTCTGGTACGGACAGATGCCCTATGACCTTACCGCCAAGACCGTTTCGGGGGCCAATGTGCAGGCATCCGACTCCACGTCCAACGAGACCGAGTCCTCCGATGACGACGCCTCTGATAACAACAGCGACGGCCCGCCGTCTAGCCAGGAGGGCACCATCACCGACGATGACATCAACAAGCTCAATAGCTAGTTATTGGTAGGGGTGGCGCCTGCCACACGCTGAACAAGGCGCTTCTTCACGGTTTCAACACGCATGGCCGGGTCTCCCCAATAAGGGAGCCCGGCTTTTCTATTTTGGTAAAAACGGCAGGTAAAAGCTGATTTCCAGGAAAAAAACTAGCTTTGTCGACGCCCTCCTATAGCGCACTTTGTCACGGAAAAGTGCGAGACTTCGGTATGCGGTATCAAGCAGTCGTTATTCGGGTCTTTGGGAATTCGCGTGATTAAATGCACGGCAATGGGTACATAGCCAGTACAGTAAGTCCCCGAGGCAGATTGGAGCCACGTATGGATATCAAGGTTTCTGGACGCAAGACGACGGTAACCGATGCTCTGCGTGCGCATGTGGATGAGAAAATCGGCGAGGCGCTCAAGGTTTTCGACATCGAGCCCATGACAGTCGACGTCGTGCTTCGTTATGAGAAGAACCCCTCGAACCCCAACCCGGCAATCGTCGAGGTCACGGCTCGTGCCCGCGGTTCGGTGATTCGCGTTGCCGAGCACGGCGCAGATATGTATGCTGCCATCGACCTCTCCGCCGATAAGGTCACCCGCCAGCTGCGCAAGTTCAAGACCAAGGTCGTGGACAACCGCCAGGGTGGTGCCAGTGCCGCGGATGTCGCGCCGGTCGAGCGCGTTGAGGATCTGGCCGACCTGCTGCTGCCCGAGGAGGACGACGACCTGCTCGTCCGCGAGAAGGTCATCGATGTCACCCCGATGACCGAGGAGCAGGCGCTGGTGCAGACCGATTTGCTGGGCCACGACTTCTACGTGTTCGAGAACGCGACGACCGGTCTCATCAATGTGGTGTATCACCGTAAGAATGGTGGATATGGCATCATCAAGCCCCGCATCGAAACACTTGACGAGTAAAATACGTTAACTTGCATGAGTTAACGGTTGGCGGCCATCCCATGCGGGTGGCCGCCTTTTTACGTAAGGAGTCGCTTTGATGGACAAGGCCGCATCCGCCGGTCATTCGAACCGTTGCCGCATCGTCGTCGATACCTGCTGCGACTTTAGCCCCGAGGTCGCCGCGAACCTCGATGTCGATATCCTGGGTTTCCCTTTCATTATCGATGGCGAGGAGCGCACAGACGACATCTGGTCGAGCATGAGCCCTAAGGAGTTCTACGACCGCATGCGCGCCGGTGCCCGCGTGTCCACCTCGGCTGTGTCGCTCGGTCGCTATATCGAGTTTTTTACCGAGTGCGCCAAAGAGGGCACGCCCACGGTCTACCTGTGCTTTACCTCGGCGCTGTCGTCGAGCTACAACTCCGCGTGCCAGGCGGCAGATGTCGTGCGCGCCGAGTATCCCAACTTTGAGCTCTACGTGGTCGACAACGCTCTGCCCTGCGCGACCGGTGCGCTCTTGGCGCTCGAGGCCGTGCGCCAGCGTTCGGCGGGACTGACCGCCAAGCAGCTGGTCGATTGGGCAAACGAGGCAAAGACCTACGTGCACGGCTACTTTACGCTCGAGAGCTTCGACGCACTGGCTGCCGGCGGCCGCATTCCTCCCGCGGCGGCGCAGCTCACGGCAAAGCTCGACGTCAAGCCCGAGCTCTCCTACGACCTGGCCGGCTCGCTGTCGCTGATCGGCGTCAACCGCGGCCGCAAGAAGGCGCTCAAGTCCATCCTCAAGTCGTTCCGCGAGAACTACGTGCCCGATCGCACCATGCCCATCGCCATCATGACGGCCGATGCCGAAAAGGATGGTGACTGGCTCGAAGCCGCCATCCGCAAGGAGGAGGGTTGCGCCGACGTCACGATCATTCGCGGCTCCGTGGGTCCCACCATCGGCTCGCACGTGGGCCCCGGCATGGTGGGCTGCGCGTTTTGGGGTAAGAACCGCGCCGACAAGGCGTCGCTTTCCGACCGTATCGCCCGCCGCGTGCGCGGTCAGTAGGCAAGCGCTGCGTCCGTAATCGCCCTCGACTCACAGCCCAAACGCTGGCACCGAGTATTCAACCTGGTAACAACACCCAACCCAAAAGGAAAGGTTTCATGGCAAACAAGCTCTCCGTCGCATTCATCGGCACCGGAATTATGGGTGCCCCCATCGCCGGCCACATTCTGGACGCTGGCTATCCCGTCACGGTCAACAACCGCACCAAGTCCAAGGCTGCAGCGCTCGTTGAGCGCGGTGCCGTCTGGGCCGATACGCCGGCAGATGCCGCGGCGAACGCCGACGTCGTCTTTACCATGGTGGGCTATCCCTCCGAGGTCGAGGAGCTCTACCTGGCGGGCGACGGCCTGCTCGCGTGCACTAAGCCCGGCGCGGTCCTGATCGACCTCACCACGAGCTCGCCCGAGCTGGCGCGCGACATTGCCGAGGCCGCCCAGGTTTCCGGCCGCATGGCGTTTGACTGCCCCGTCACCGGCGGCGAGTCGGGTGCTATCGCCGGCACGCTTACGGCTATCGTGGGCGCTACCGAGAACGACATTGCACCGGTCCGCGATATCCTTTCCACCTTTGCGGCAACCATCTGCTGCTTCGACGGCGCCGGCAAGGGCCAGGCTGCCAAGCTCGCCAACCAGGTGTCGCTGGGCGCCTGCATGGTCGGCATGGCCGATGCGCTGGCGTTTGCCGAGCTGAGCGGCCTCGATCTGGAGAAGACCCGCCAGATGATCCTGGGCGGTACCGGCAAGTCCGGCGCCATGGAGAGCCTGGCTCCCAAGGCGCTCGACGGCGACTACAAGCCCGGCTTTATGGTCGAGCACTTCATTAAGGACCTGCGTTTGGCGCTCGCCTACGCCGATGATCGCGAGCTCGCGCTGCCCGGCGCCGACGTGGCCTTTACGCTCTACGACATGCTCGACGCCATCGGTGGCGCCAAGCTGGGCACCCAGGCCATCACGGTCCTCTACAAGGAGGAGGCCGACGCCATCGCCGCCGGTCTGGACTGGTCGCAGTATCGTCCCGAAGAGCACGGTGCTCACGAGGACGGCTGCGGTTGCGGCGAGCACGGCGACGACCATGAGTGCGGTTGCGGCCACCATCACGGCGAGGACCACGAGTGCTGCGGCGGCCACGGCCATGATGACGGCCACGAGTGCTGCTGCGGCCACCATCACGGGGAGTAGTGCCCATGAGCTGGACGTTCGTGGTGCTCGCGTTGGTGCTCTTTATCTTTGCGATCTACATCGGCTTTTTGTGCGGCCAGTGGGCGTGCGAAAAGCGCGTCATTACCAAGCGCGACTACTGGATTGCCAACTTTGCAGGAGCGGCGGCAGTCGTCCTGCTGACCTGGGTGTTCTCGTTGTTCCCGCTGGTGCAGTTTGCGCCGATCGGCTGGCTCGGCGGCTTTATCGCCGGCCTTAAGATGAGCTTTGGCGAGTCCGTCGGCCCGTGGCGCAAGCACGACGAGGTCTTTAATGTCAACAAGGCCCATCGCGCTGCCGCCGATGCGGGCGACGCCGAGGACCGCCGTCGCGCACGCCGCAATGGCGCTGCCGACCGACAGCTCATCTCGGTCACCGATGACAGCAAGGGTGCTGGCAAGCACGCTAAGAAATAGTAAGAAGAGGTAACTATGGCAGAAAATAATAAGGAAGAACAGCTCACCGACGAGGAGCTGGCACAGCTTCAGCTGGCAGAGGAGAACGAGAACGCCGTCGACCGCCTGGTCCAAGAGCTCGGCTGTCCCACGCGCCGCATCCGCCAGTTTGCCGCCCGCGTGCTGCATCTGCTTGCCGAGCGCGATCCCCAGCGCGTCGTGCCCTGCGTGCCCGCGCTGATCGAGGCGCTCGACCGCCCCGAGGCGCAGACCCGCTGGGAGGCCCTCGATGCCCTGACGGCGCTCGCCACCACCTGCCCCGAACAGCTGGGCGATGCCTTTGAGGGCGTCGAGACCGCGCTGTTCGACGAGATTTCCTCCACGCTGCGCTACGCCGCCTTCCGCCTGCTGTGCGTGTGGGGAGCCACGGGCGTCGAGCGTTCGCGCGAGGCTTGGCCGATCCTGGATGAGGCCATCCAGTGCTACCACGGCGACCTTGAGTATCGCGATATGCTCGGTTGCCTGTACGAGTTTTGCCAGGGCGAGATCGATGCCGAGGTTGCCGAGAAGCTCGCGCTGCGCCTTAAGTTCGACGCCGAGAACGGCAAGGGCAGCTATCTCAAGGCCCGTTCGAGCGAGATTTGCGAAATGCTTGTTAAACGTTTTGGCCTGGATCTCTCCAAAAAGAAGAAGCGTGCTAGCGTTAAAAAATCTGAGGCCGCCGAAGACGAGGAGTAACAGATTATGGCGCACGATGTAGTCCTGATTCCCGGTGACGGTATCGGTCCCGAGATTACGCAGGCCATGCGCCGCGTGGTCGAGGCCACCGGTGTCCAGATCAACTGGAACGTCCAGGAGGCCGGTGCCGGCGTCATGGACGAGTTTGGCACGCCGCTGCCCCAGCATGTGCTCGATGCGGTCGCCGAGACCAAGGTTGCCATCAAGGGCCCCATCACCACACCGGTCGGCACGGGCTTCCGCAGCGTCAACGTGGCCCTGCGCAAGCACTTCGACCTGTACGCCTGCGTGCGCCCCTGCCTGTCGCAGCCGGGCGACGGCTCGCGCTTCCGCAATGTCGACCTGGTTATCGTGCGCGAGAACACCGAGGACCTCTACGCCGGCATCGAGTTCGACGAGGGCGCTGCCGAGGTCGAGGAACTCTCGCAGCTCGTCGAGCGTTCGGGTCAAAAGACCTTCGCCGCTGATTCCGCGATTTCGATCAAGCCGATCTCTATCGCCAAGAGCCGCCGCATTGTGGAGTATGCCTTTGAGTATGCCCGCCGCTGCGGCCGCAAAAAGGTGACGGCCGTGCACAAAGCCAACATCATGAAGGCGACCGACGGCTTGTTCCTGCGCGTGGCGCGCGAGGTGGCCGCCAACTATCCCGATATCGAGTTCAACGACAAGATCGTCGACGCCACCTGCATGGGCCTGGTCCAAAACCCCAACGACTTCGATGTCCTGGTGCTGCCCAACCTGTACGGCGACATCGTGAGCGACCTGTGCGCCGGCCTGGTGGGTGGTCTGGGTATGGCTCCGGGTTCCAACATCGGTGCCGATTGCGCCATCTTTGAGGCAACGCACGGCTCCGCGCCCGATATTGCGGGCCAGGATATCGCCAACCCCACGGCCGAGATTCTGTCTGCGGCTATGATGCTCGATCATCTGGGCGAGAACGATGCGGCCAATCGTATCCGCGCCGCCGTGTCTGCCACGCTCGACGAGGGCGAGCAGGTTACCGGTGACGTGCGTCGTGCCCAGACCGGCTCCGTCGAGGGCGCTGTGGGTACGCAGGCATTTGCCGATGCCGTTATCGCGCACCTGGCCTAAGGCATGCACACTGCAAACGCCTAAATAGTACTTAAGTGTTTGCGTATAACCTAAGAATCAATACGCCCGGCGCTCTGTCGGGCGTATTCTATTGGGGACTATGTTTCCTAACAAGGAGTAACCGATATGGGTCTGATTCAAAAGAAGGACGAGAAGGACGAGATCGACGGCATCCAGATCATCGAGCGCGGCGAAGGCCCCGACGGTGACGAGGACGAGAAGATCGACCTGGTCGCCGGTATGTCTGCCGAGCACATTGCCGCCGGCACGACGGCCGAGGAGGAGGATGCTCGCTTGGAGGCAAAGATCGCCGCGGACGCCGCCGACGAGAACCTCATGCCCGAGGAGCAGGACGAGGACGACTCCGATGCGGACGACCATGCTTCCAAGCACAAGAAGACGATGATTGCCGCCTTCGTGGTTGCAGTCGTGATCGCTGCTGTGGTCGGCTTCTTTATTGGCAACGGCGGCTTTGGCGGCAAGGGCGTCGGCTCGGCGATCCTCACCGAGGACCAGCTCGATTCGACTGTGGCAAGCTATAGCTATAACGGCAAGAAGAGCGACATCACCGCGCGCGAGGCCATCGAGAGCCAGTACAGCCTCGATACCGTCAAGGATAGCGATGGCAACTACACCGCTCCTTCTGCCGACGTCATCCTGTCCTATGTGCGCAACAAGATCCTGCTCGACGCTGCCGAGGACGAGGGCATTACCGTCTCTTCTAAGGAGATGAAGAAGTACGCCGAGGATTCCATCGGCACCTCCGACTACAAGACCATGGCAAAACAGTACGGCGTGTCCAAGGACCAGGCCAAGCAGATCGTCCGCCAGTCCGCGACGCTGCAGAAGCTCTACAAGAAGAAGGTGGGCGATGCTTCCGCGAGCATGCCGACCGCTCCGACCGAGCCTTCTGACGGCAACGAGGAGACCGCGAGCAAGGATTACGCCGATTACATCATCAACCTTGCCGGTGACGAGTGGGATAGCTCGAAGGGCACCTGGAAGGACGAGAACAGCACCTACGCTAAGGCCTTCGCTAACGATGCCTTTACGGCCGATAGCGCCACCTACAAGCAGGCCATGACCGCCTACTACACTGCTTATCAGCAGTATTCCTCGCAGGCTTCGAGCGCCAGCTCCAAGTGGACCGAGTATGCTAACGGCCTCTACGCCAAGGCCAACATCAGCATCTACGGCCTGTTTGCTTAAAGGTTGCCTGCACTACTGCGCGCTAACCAATCTGCCTGATTACGCCCGCCAGAACGACAACGTTCTGGCGGGCTTTTTGCTACCGAAAGCACTGGGATAGGCCCCGCGCCCGCGCAAGTGCTTCATCGAGTCTCCCCAATTCATCTAGGAAAAAGGCTGCAAACGATTGCAAGTAACCGGTGAACGGTCGAAAACTACCGTTCACCGATAATCTCAAAACTGGTTCTAACTGGTATTAAGTCAAAAAGACCAATTCACATATCTTCACAATGACCTGCAATTTTTCTTCACGCTATTTTTAGCCGCCCTGCGTTGTTTAGACACAGGAAAAGATCCGATCTTTTGCCAAAGCATTTCGAAACGGTTTCAAAACCGCAGGTAAAAGTGTTAACGACCGGTAAACGGTCGATTTATCACCGTGAGCGGTGCAAAAACGTTTTACCGTATGAATCAAGGAAAGCGACCTCTTCTGGGGTGATATAGTGACAACAACACGTCACGTGGTTACTACCAGTTTAGAAACCACTGGTCTTCAAAGAACGCTTTCCAAGAAGCTTTAAGGGCGAGCGCCCGCTGGCTTCCGAAAATCATCGGACTCAGATTGTACACACCTTCGGAAGGGAAATTTGAATGGTTGGCTTTATTCTTACCGGTCATGGACAGTTCGCACCCGGCCTTGCAAGCGCTATCGCGATGGTTGCCGGCGACCAGCCTGCTTTTACCGTCGTTCCTTTTGAGGGCGACCAGGCCGCATCCTACGGTGAGGATCTCCGCGCCGCTATTACCGCCATGCGCGAGGAGTGCGATGGCGTGCTCGTCTTTACCGACCTGCTTGGCGGCACCCCGTTCAACCAGTCGATGATGATTGCCCAGGATGTCGACAACGTCGAGGTTCTGACTGGCACCAACCTTCCCATGGTTATTGAGCTTCTGTTCCTCCGAGGCAATGCCACGCTCGCCGAGCTTGGCGAGCAGGCCGTGACCGTTGGACAGACGGGCGTCACCGCCCAGACGGTCGCATCCGTTGCCGGCTCCGAGGAAGAGGATATCTTCGGCGACGAGGACGGCATCTAATGGCCGATTTCGGAGCCAACGTCCTGAGCTCCTCGGTCGCCCTTTTAGGCCTGCTTGTCATCATGGGCTTGATTTACACCATCTGGTCGCAAATCAACATGAAGAAGAAGCAGAAGTACTTCAAGGAGCTGCACACCGAGCTCAAGCCGGGTCAAGAGGTTCTTTTCGCCGGCGGTATCTACGGAACCGTCAAAGGCATCGAAGGCGAGAAGGTCCAGATCAAAGTCCGATCCGGAGCCGTCGTAGATGTTTCGCGTTACGCGATTCAGGAGATCAAGTAACTGTCGTCAGCAAATAACGAAAGGAAGCTGATCAACATGGCAGAACCCAACATTCTTCTTACCCGCATCGATAACCGACTGGTTCATGGTCAGGTTGCCACCCAGTGGAACTCCACCCTGGGCTCCAACCTCATCCTCGTCGCCAACGACGACGTGGCGTCCAACACCATGCGCCAGAACCTCATGAAGATGGCCGCTCCCGCCGGCGTCGCTACGCGTTTCTTCTCTCTGCAGAAGACCATCGACGTCATTGGCAAGGCGAGCCCGCGCCAGAAGATCTTCATCGTGGCCGAAACACCGGAAGACGTGCTTACGCTCGTCAAGGGCGGTGTGCCTATAAAGAAGGTAAACATCGGCAACATGCACATGTCGGAAGGAAAGCGCCAAGTCGCCACCTCCGTCGCAGTTAACGACGAGGATGTCGCTGCGTTTAAAGAGCTGCAGGAATTGGGGGTGGAGTTGGAGATCAGGCGCGTTCCGAGCACGCCTGTTGAGGACACGAGCAAGCTCTTCTCGTAATCCTCGTGATCCACGTTGTCAGGAGTGAAACCCTGACGTTCTGTACGTGAAATCCAAAGTGCGTACATACATTTTGAAAGGAGGAGCAAGATGGAATACTCGATCATCCAGATCGCTCTGGTCTTCGTCGTCACGTTCATCGCGGCAATCGACCAGTTTGACTTCCTCGAGTCTCTCTATCAGCCCATCGTCACCGGCGCCGTCATCGGTCTTATCCTTGGCGACCTTAACACCGGTCTTCTCGTGGGTGGTACCTATCAGCTCATGACGATCGGCAACATGCCGATCGGAGGCGCTCAGCCGCCTAACGCCGTCATCGGCGGCATCATGGCAGCCATTCTCGCTATCGCCACGGGCCTCGAGCCCAACGCGGCAGTCGGCCTCGCCATTCCGTTCGCTCTGCTTGGCCAGCTTGGCGTTACCCTGGTCTTCACGCTTATGTCCCCGCTTATGTCCACGGCCGATAACATGGCTCACAACGCGGACACCAAGGGCATCGAGCGCCTGAACTACTTCGCCATGGCTCTGCTCGGCCTGATCTTCGCTGTCGTCGTCACCCTGTTCTTCATCGCTGGCGCTACCATCGGTCAGACCATCGCTTCTGCCATCCCGACTTGGCTGCAGACCGGTCTCTCCGCTGCAGGCGGCATGATGCGCTTCGTCGGCTTCGCCGTCCTGCTCAAGGTTATGATGAACCGCGATATGTGGGGCTTCTTCCTCATGGGCTTTGGCCTCGCGCTCATCACCGTTGCCAACGATTCGCTGGCAACCCCTGCTCTGCTCATCCTCGCTCTCATCGGCTTCGGCATCGCTTTCTGGGACTTCCAGCAGCAGACCGAGCTGAAGGGTGCAGCTGTTTCTGACGGAGGTGACTTCGAAGATGGCATCTAATGAGTATGTGATCCCGGAGCACTACGAGGATCTCACTCCTGCTCCGCAGCTCGACCAGAAGACCCTCAACAAGATGGCTTGGCGCTCCTGCTTCCTGCAGGCATCGTTCAACTACGAGCGCATGCAGGCCGCTGGCTGGCTTTACTCCATCATCCCCGGTCTGGAGAAGATCCACACCAACAAGAACGACCTCGCGGCTTCCATGAGCCACAACCTGGAGTTCTTCAACACCCACCCGTTCCTTGTCACCTTTGTTATGGGCATCGTGCTTTCGCTCGAGCAGAACAAGGTTGACATCCCCACGATCCGCGCCGTCCGCGTCGCCGCAATGGGCCCGCTCGGTGGTATCGGTGACGCCCTGTTCTGGCTGACGCTCGTGCCTATCACGGCCGGCATCACCTCCAACATGGCCATCAACGGCAACGCCGCTGCACCGATCATCTTCCTGGTGATCTTCAACGTCGTCCAGTTCGCTCTGCGCTTCTGGCTCATGAACTGGTCCTACAAGCTTGGCACCAGCGCTATTGACGCTCTGACCGCCAACATGCAGGCCTTCACGCGTGCCGCTTCCATCATGGGCGTCTTCGTCGTCGGTTGCCTGGTCGTCACCATGGGTGGCACCCAGATCAACCTCCAGATCCCCAACGGCACCACCCGTGGTCTCTCCGCTACTACCGTGATCGTCTCCGAGAAGGAGGCCGAGAACTTCACCGGTATGGAGGGCATCGATACCGAGACCGCTGAGGCCGGTACCATCGCCATGACCGATAAGGACGGCAACGCCCTTACCGCTTCCGATGCCGACGGCAACGCTGTCGAGTGCGGCGTCACCGATCTGGGTAACGGCATGGAGTCCGTGACCTACGGCACCGTTACCGAGGATCCGGTCAACTTCTCTGTTGCCGACACCCTCAACACCATCGTCCCGAAGCTCGTCCCGCTTATGCTTACGCTGCTGCTTTACTACATGTTCGCTAAGCACAGCTGGACCCCGACCAAGGGCATTCTCCTGCTCTTCGTCCTTGGCATCCTGGGCGCTGGCCCGCTTGGTCTCTGGCCGAGCATCTGGTAAGGCTCTAGCTTGAGGGGTGTGTCCCTACGCGGCTCACACCCCGACCCCTTAAGCCATGTGTATGTTAAAAGCCGCGTGCTCGAAAGAGCGCGCGGCTTTTGTTTTCTTAATGATTCGGGTGTGGCAGACAGATAATGCATAACACCCTAGGTAGTTAGCCGAATTCGAGCAAAAGGGAGGATAGGATGGCGATCGGAGCGCGTAAGCAACCGCTGTACGATCAGCTGGTCGATATTCTGACCGAAAAGATTGACCATGAATATCGCGCCGGTGACATGATTCCTTCCGAGCGCGAACTTTCGGAGCGCTATGGTCTCTCGCGCACTACGGTACGCCTGGCTCTGCAGGAACTGGAGCGTTTAGGACTGGTGGTTCGGCAGCACGGTCGCGGTACCTTTGTGACCGACCGTTCGGCAAAAGCAACCAATCTTATGCAGTCCTACAGCTTTACCGAGCAGATGCGCGCGATGGGTCGAGAACCCGAGACCACGATTCTCGAGTTTTGCGAGATGGAGGCCGATAAGAATCTGGCCGAGCATATGGGATTGCGCATCGGTGATCGCATTTTTAAGCTCAAGCGTCTTCGCTCTGCCGACAACATGCCCATGATGGTCGAACGCAGCTATCTACCGGTTCGTCAATTTCTGTCCCTAAAGCGACCGCTGCTGGAGCGTAAGCCGCTTTACGATGTGATTGAGCAGGACTTTCAGCAAAAGATTCGCGTGGCCGAAGAGGAGTTCTATGCGAGCATAGCCCGTCCCACCGATGCCCACCTTTTGGGAATTGTCGAGGGCTCGCCTGTGCTCGATTTGGTCAGGACTACGTATAACGAGTCAAACGAGGTAGTGGAGTACACACTTTCGGTTGCTCGTGCCGATCAGTTTAAATACAAGGTTTACCACCAGCGCAGTAACTAGTGCTCGCATCGTTTCCATATGGTGATTCTTTGCATTTAACTGGTTACTACCAGATAACCAACCGAAGTGTATAATTGCACGTCAGAGGATTACTTCTAGAGAGAGGTATTAGAAATGTTCGAGAAGAGTGTCGAGGAGCTCACCGAGCTCGGCGCCCAGATCACCACGGCCGAGATTGCTCAGCAGCCCGAGCTTTGGCGTGATACGCTCAACATCTATCGCGAGAACAAGGAGGCCATCGAGGCCTTCCTGGCCGAGGCTCGCGCTATGGGCGAGGGTCGTCTGTCCGTTGTCTTCACCGGTGCCGGTACGTCCGACTACGTTGGCGATACCTGCGCCCCGTACCTGCGTCACGCTGGCAACACTGATCTCTACGACTTTAAGCCCATCGCCACGACCGACATCGTGAGCGCCCCGCGCGACTTCCTGCGCGCCGAGGATCCCACGCTCGTGGTTTCCTTTGCCCGCTCTGGCAACAGCCCCGAGAGCCTTGCCGCCGTTGCCGTTGCCAAGGAGCTCGTCCACAACGTCAAGTTCCTCAACATCACCTGCGCTCCCGAGGGCAAGCTTGCCGTCGAGTCTGCCGATGATCCCAATGCGCTGACGCTGCTCATTCCGCGCGCCAACGACAAGGGCTTCGCCATGACCGGTTCTTATTCCTGCATGACCCTGCTCTCCACCCTTATTTTCGACACTGCCTCTGACGAGCAGAAGGCCGAGTGGGTCGAGACGATTGCCAAGATGGGCGAGGAGGTCATCTCCCGTGAGCCCGAGATCGCCGATTACCTGGCTGGCGATTTCAACCGCGTGACCTACTTGGGTTCTGGCTCCTTCGGTGGCCTTGCTCAGGAGAGCCAGCTCAAGATCCTCGAGCTCGCTCACGGTCTGGTCGCTACTTCCTACGACACCTCCATGGGCTATCGTCACGGACCTAAGTCCTTCGTCGACGATAAGACGCTCGTCTTCGTGTTCGTCAACAACGACGCCTACACCCGTCAGTACGACATCGACATCCTCAACGAGATCGGTGGCGACGAGATCGCTCAGCACACCATCGCCGTTCAGCAGGAAGGTGCCACCGTCTATGAGGGTGAGTCCTTCACCTTTAAGGGCTACGAGGCACTTCCCGAGGGTTACCTTGCTCTGCCGTTCGTGATGTTTGCCCAGGCTATCAGCCTGCTCAACTCCGTCCGCGTGGGCAACACGCCCGATACGCCGAGCCCCACCGGCACGGTCAACCGCGTGGTTAAGGGCGTGACGATTCACCCCTTCACCGCTTAATCGCGTCCCCCTGTAAGGGCGCCCGTCCGCTCATAACGGCGGGCGGGCGCTTTTTGTTTTACGTGAGCTGGGTATAAGCATTACCACAGTCAACTGCTTTAGAAGCGAGGAGTGCATATGAGCACGTACGCAATTAAGGCTGACAAGTTCTTCTTGCCGGCAGGCCCGCAACTGGGCGGCTATCTTATGGTCGAGGATGGCGTTTTTGGCGCCTGGCAGGCCGACGAGCCCTCTTGCGAGATTAAGGACTACACGGGATCGTGGATCGCACCGGGTATGGTCGATACTCACATCCATGGCTTCTACAACCACTCAACTACCGATAACGATCCCGAGGGCATCGATATCAGCTCAACCGAGCTCGCCCGTCGCGGTACCACCAGCTGGCTGCCCACGACGTTCACCGATGGCGTCGAACAGATCAAGGACGCCTGCGCTGCTATCGCCAAGGCGGACGAGGGCCGCGGCCCCGACTTCTGCGGTGCCCGCATTCAGGGCATCTACCTGGAGGGCCCCTTCTTTACCATGAAGCACGTGGGCGCGCAGAACCCCGCTTACCTGATTGACCCCTCCGAGGAGGTTTTCGACCAGTGGCAGGAGGCTGCGGGCGGTCGCATCGTTAAGAGCGCCATGGCCGCCGAGCGCGACGGTGCCGCTGCTTATGCGGCTGCTCTGAACGCCAAGGGCGTGGTGACCAGCATCGGTCACTCCGACGCCACCTACGATGAGTGCATCGCCGCTATCAATGCCGGTGCCAGCTGCTTTACGCATACCTATAACGGCCAGCGCGGTCTGCATCACCGTGAGCCCGGTGTCGTGGGTGCTGCCATGTCCACGCCCGAGACCTACGCCGAGATCATCTGTGACGGCAAGCACGTAAACCCTGCCGCCGTCAAGGCACTGCTGCAGGCAAAGGGCTGGCAGCACACGGTGCTCATCACCGACTGCCTGGGCTGCGGCGGCATGCCCGAGGGCAGCTACACCAGTGGTGGCATGGACGTCATCATGAAGGACAACCTGTGCTGGCTCGCCGACGGCAAAAGCATTGCCGGCTCGGTGCTCACGCTTGCCCAGGGCGTCAAGAACATTGTCGATTGGGGCATCGCCAGCGCTGATATCGCCATTCGCATGGCAACCGAGGTGCCGGCTCGCTCTGCGCACATCGAGGATAAGTGCGGCAGCATCATGCCGGGTCGCGACGCCGACTTTGTCGTGTTCGACCATGAGCTCACCCTCGTCGAGACGTATGTTGGCGGCCAGAGCGTCGGCAACGCCTTTACCGATTAACGATAGAAAAAGACGGCGGGCCCGAATCTGCTCGGACCCGCCGTATGGGTTAAACGCTCAAAAGCACCTTAACAGTTACAGCTTGTTAACGATCTTCTTTGCCGTGCGCTTGACGCCGGCCACAAGACCCCCCGCGGGATGCTCCTTTTCGTATGCTAGACGCTTCTCGCGCTTGGCGTACTCTTCGACGATGATGTCGCCATACTCGTCTTCGATCTTGTCGAAGAAGTCGACGGCGCCCTTAATTTCCTCAGCGGTCGGGTGTCCCTTCTGGACGCCGCCGGTGAGTTTGAACGGCCCCCACGTATCAAAGCCGGGACAGCCGTAGACGCCCATAAAGATGGCCTGCCTCATGCGGCAGATGCCATCGATATCCTTGCCGTACCACTTGTTTTTGCCACCGTAGGTCATAAGGCCAAACACCTTGTCCTGCGGCTGCAGCACGTTCGTGAGCACGCGTGCCATGTCCTTGTCGATTTCGGAGTAATAGATGCCCGTGGCGACACCAATCAGATGGTATTCGTGCAGGTTGGGATACTCGTTTTTGCCGAGCGTTTTCACATCGAGGGTATCGATTTCGGGGTGCGCCTCGACGATGGCGTCCACGAGCTTTTTCGTATTGCCGTGGTGGCGTGAGGCATAAAGAATGATGGTTCGCATAAGAAGGCCTTTCAGCTGTAATTGCATCAATGTCTGTATGGTACCCCGTTACATGGCCGGGATACCGGACGCATCGATGAGCGTGCGGGTTTGTTCTATGGTTAGGATTGAAACGGGCGCTTGCGTGAAATAAAGCAGTTGTTCGAAAGGATGGGTAATGGAATACGCTCTCTCCAACGATTCGATTTCTATTAAGGTTTCCACGGCTGGTGGCTCGTTTACCTCGATTGAGGCCGGAGGTCGCGAGTACTTGTGGCAGGGTGATCCCACCGTGTGGTCCGGCCAGGCGCCGATTTGCTTCCCGATTTGCGGAGGCTTGCGCGACAACAGCGCCATGACGTTTGCCGGGCATCATGTAAAGCTCGCTCGCCACGGCTTTGCGCGCAAGCAGGAATGGAAGCTGCTGAGCCAAGGCGAGAACGAGTTGGCTATGTGCCTGGCTTCGGAGGATAACGCCGCGCTGCTGAGCGATTATCCGTATCCGTTTAGGCTCGTCGCCCGCTATACGCTCGAGGACGCCGCCGTGCGTGTCTCCTATGAGGTTACCAACGAGGGCACCGAGGACATGCCGTTCTTTATCGGTGGGCATCCCGGCTTTAGGTGCCCGCTCGATGAGGGCGAGGCCTATACGGACTACGAGTTGCGCTTTGAGAAAGAAGAGGCTGCAGAGCTTTGCACCGCTGTCCCTTCGACTGGCTTGATTGACGTGGACAAGCGCTCCAAGAACCCCATGGTGGGAAAGACGCTGCCCCTGTCGCACGAGCTCTTCGATTTTGCGGAGACCATCTTTGACGTGCTCGAGAGCCGCCAGGTCACGCTTTCCAAAAAGGGCGAGGACAAGGGCGTTCGCCTGAGCTTTGAGGGCTTCCCATATCTCATTGTGTGGAGCAAGCCCGAGGGTGATTTTGTGGCAGTTGAGCCTTGGGGCGGCCTTTCGACCTGCTCCGATGAGGACGACGTGCTTGAGCATAAGCGTGGCTGCCTTGTCGCCAAGCCCAAGGAGACCGTCGTTCGCTCGTTCACGATTGAGATTCTGTAATTCCGTTTTGTCGACTCGTATCGCGAGGCACAAGGAGCCTGCGAGATAAGGAGCTAAAAATGATCCTCACCGTTACGATGAACCCGTCCGTCGATACACGCTATCAGCTCGATGAGCTCATTATCGACGACGTTAACCGTGTGACGCCCGAAAAGACCGCCGGCGGCAAGGGTCTCAACGTGGCCCGTGTACTGGGTCAGCTGGGCGACGACGTTGTGGCAACCGGTCTACTCGGCGGCCACATGGGCGCCTACATGGCCGAGCTCATGGATGCCAACGGCATTAAGAATGATTTTGTACCCATCAAGGGCGAGACTCGCATTTGCCTTAACATCCTCCACGCCGGCAACCAGACCGAGCTACTCGAGAGCGGCCCGACGATTGCCCCCGAGGAGCTCGATGCCTTTACCGCCAAGTTCGCCGAGCTTGCGAGCAAGGCCGCTGTCGTTACCATCTCGGGTTCGCTGCCCCGTGGTGTCGAGGCGGGCTACTACGCCAAGATCACGGGTATTGCCGAGAACGCCGGCGCCAAGGTGCTGCTCGATACCTCGGGTGCTTCGCTCGAGGCCGCCCTTAAGTCCGAAATTAAGCCCGAGCTGGTTAAACCTAACCTGACCGAGATTAACGGCCTTCTGGGCACGAGCTTTACCACCGACGATGTGGACGAGCTCCGCGCCGCGCTCGCCTCTGATGCCCGCTTCTCCGATATCCCCTGGGTCGTCGTGTCCATGGGCGCTGCCGGCTCCGTGGGCTTCCATAATGGCCGTGCATTCCGCGCCAAGACCCCCGATATCCCCGCCGTTAACGCTACGGGCTCTGGCGATTCGACCATTGCCGGCTTCGCGCATGCGATTGCTGCTGGCGCGGATGACGAGACGGTGCTGCGTACCGCCAACACCTGCGGCAAGCTCAATGCCATGGATCCCATGACCGGCCATCTGGTCATGGACCGTTGGGACGAGGTCTACAACGGCGTTGTCGTGACCGAGCTGTAAAAGCCTGGGCGTCGGCCCCGGCATTGCTTGCTAGCTCATGTCGACGACAAGTGCGGTAGCATTATGCTGGGGCGCGACGCCGAGTTTGTCGTGTTCAATCCCGACCTTACCCTGGTCGAGACGTATGTGGGTGGCAACAGCGTCGGTAATGCATTTACCGAGTAGCTGCTAAATAAACGATCCGAGAGGGGATTTAGATGATTTACGGTGCATTGGGCGATATCGAGGAATACCGCGGAATGCTCAAGGGCCTCGACGTGCTGATCGACTGGCTCGAGGAGAACGACCCGGCACAGCTCGAGGTCGGCAGCCATCCGATTTTGGGTGAGAAGGTCTTTGCGAACGTCATGTCTCCCACGACGCGTCCCGAGGCTGAGGCTCACTATGAGACGCATCAGCGCTATCACGACCTGCAGATCGACGTCGAGGGTCGCGAGGCCTTCAAGGTCGCTACGGGCAGCCTGACACTGGTCCAGGAGTTTGACGAGAAGGACGACTATGATCTGGTCGATTCCGACGCCTCGATCGCCGGCGATCTTGCCGACGACAAATTCGCGCTGTTCGTTGCCGGCGAGCCCCACATGCCCACGCTCGAGTTCCCGGGCGATGGCGCACAGCCGGTCAAGAAGATCTGCTTTAAGTTGCTTGCCGACGCTTACTGGGAGGAGTAACGCGCTGCTCGTCTGAGCTGCTCGTCTGATGGCGTGATTCCATTGAGGAGCGCGCTTGGGCCCCGCTGATCGCGGTTCCTTTGGGGATTGCGGTTGGCGGGGCTTTTTGTTGAGTAGGGGAGTTGCCGGCGGCGTTGTGCTTGGATTGGCGGATGTGCGCCCGAAATCGGCAACAAAAAAGCCGCCCGAAGGCGGCTATCTTGTGCAATGGAGCCAGCGACCGGGCTCGAACCGGTGACCCCCGCTTTACGAGAGCGGTGCTCTACCAACTGAGCTACGCTGGCGGCCATGTGATGACGCAACTGAGGCGTCAACGGCTGTTTATGATACGGGACATCGCACATCCGCGCAAGTGTTCTGACGGCTTTTCTCACTTTAAATGCACTAATATTAGAGGCGTGATGTCTGCAGTGCCCATTTGGTACTTGACCTGCTGTTGAGTTGGTGGCCGACGTCCCGCTCGTATGGGTCTCAAACAGAATGGGGCAGCCATGGCTCAACCCAAGATCCTTCTCACGCGTATCGATGACCGTTTCATTTACGGGCAAGACGTTGAGCTGTGGAACGAAGCCGTGGGTTCCAATCTTGTCTTAATCGTCAACGATGAGATCGCGGCGGATTCGCGCCAATGGGCACCCATGAGGGTGGCGGCGCCAGAAGGCGTTTGGACGCGGTTTTTCTCGGTGCAAAGGACCATCGACATCATTTATACCGCAACGCCGCGCCAATGGATTCTCATCATGGTGGCGTCGCCCACGGATGCACTCGCGCTGGTTAAGGTCGGTGTGCCAATAACCAAGATCAGCATCGGCCATATGCGGGCGAGGGAGGGCAAGCGCTCTGCAACGCCTGCCATTGCCGTAGACGATACGGACATTGCCGCCTTCAAAGAGTTGCAAAAGCTCGGCATAGAGCTAGAAATCCGTTATCTCCCCAGTTCCGCCCCCGACCCCATTGGCAATCTGTTCAACTGATCCCTTGGGGACGGAGGAAAACGGATCATTTTGCCTTCGTAGGGGATCTGTGTGGCGCTGTCCGCCAAAACTATGCCGGTTTACTACGATGAATTGCTTATCGCCGAGCATGCCAAATTTGCAGAGAATAAAACCGCAGGTAGACGAGTTGCTAATTTTTTATAAACCAGCGCGTGGTCGGACATAGTGGGTTCATCGTAGTAATTCGGCATAGTTTTGTTATGTCACCAATTCGGTGGCATCGAAAAGAAGGATTTAGGCATGAAGCAGCGCCCGTCGGCGGTGGTGCCGGCGGGCGTTGCTGTGCGAGATGTCGCGTTGTGGGCCTAGTGCCTCATAAAGTGGTATTCGATCATATTGCTGTAGGGGTGACCCGGACCCACAATGCCCTGCGGGAACAGCGGCTGGTGCGGCGTGTCGGGGTACATCTCGGCCTCGAGGGCAAAGCCGGCGCCCCAGCCATAGTTGGCATCGTCCTTGGCGTGCTCGTCGCCCAGCCAGTTGCCGGTGTAGAGTTGCACGCCCGGGGCGGTGGTGTAGTAGTCCAGCTCACGACCGGTCCACATCTCCTCGACATGTAGGGCGCGACGCAGGTTGCGGCCGTACTGATAGCCATCGATGCACAGGCAGTGATCGTAGCCACGGGCCTGCTTAATCTGCGGGTCGTCGGCCTCCATGCCGGGTGCGACGGGGCGCAGCTCGCGAAAGTCAAACGGTGTTCCCTCGACCGGAGCGATTTCGCCGGTGGGGATGTTCTGCTCGTTAATGGGCAAGTAGTGGGCAGCGTTGGCGATAAAGAAGTGCTCACAGTCCATGCCGGCGTTATGGCCGGCAAGGTTAAAGTACGTGTGGTTGGTCATGGACACGTAGGTGGCGCGGTCGCTCTCGCAACCATACTCGATGCGGAAGACTCCGGTGCGCGTAACGGTAAACACAGCCGTAAAGATTCGGTTGCCGGGCAGGCCCAGCTCGCCATCCTTAAGCGAGGTGGTCATGCGCACGGCGTTGTGAGTCTCGTCGAGCTCAACGTCCCATACGCGCTTGTGCAGACCATGCTCAAGATCGCTGTGCAGGTTGTTGACGCCTTCGTTGGCCGGCATATGCCAGTCCGTGCCGTCGATGGTGATCGTGGCGCCCGCGGTGCGGTTTGCCACGGGGCCGATGGTCGCGCCAAAGCAGGCGGGGTTGTCAAAGTAATCCTCGAGCTTATCGAAGCCCAGCACCACATCGCGCACGTTGCCGGGAATGTCGGGCACATCGATACCCAGCACGGTGGCGCCATAGTCCATAATGCGAACGCAGATCTCGGGCCCGTTGAGGGTGTAACGATGAACGGGGGTACCGCACGGCGCGGTGCCGAAAAGCTCGGAAGTGATCATTTGGTTCCTAACATCGAGGTATTTCCGACAAACTGTAGCGCGAACAGGTGAGATTATCACTACACCCCACTAAAGCAGGGGGTATTTTTCTCAAAAAAGTGATGATTGGAGCTGTGCTGGCGTTGATTTTTGACGCGCACGAGTCTGATACAATTTGTTCGTTACTGTTTGAATGATATGTGCGCAAAGAACGGCGAGGATTCATCGTGATTAAGGCGGAGCGACAGGATAAGGTTCGTCAGCTGCTCGAGGAACAGGGCACGGTCTCGGTCAAGGAGATCTCGGACGCACTGGGCGTCTCGGATATGACGATCCGCCGCGATCTTGAGGAGCTTGCGAGCCTAGGTGAGATTGAGCGCGTGCACGGTGGAGCCCGTAGCGCGCAGGGCCGTCCACATGCTATGTTGCGCCACGAGTATTCGCACAGCGAAAAGCGTACCAAGCATGCCGAGGAAAAGCTGCAGATCGCGCGCCGCGCCGTTGAGCTCATCGAGGAGGGCTCGACCATCTTTTTGGGTACGGGCACCACGGTTGAGCAGATGGCCTCGATGCTGCCGGCGTTTCGCCTGCGCATCGTGACCAATTCGCTTTCGGTGTTTAACTTGCTTGAGGCGCGCGAAGACTGCGACCTGTGCCTCGTGGGCGGCATGTACCGTCGCCGCACCGCCGCTTTTGTGGGACCAACGGCCGAGGATACCCTGCGTGCGTTGGGCATCGACGCGGCGTTTATCGGCGCCAACGGCATTCTGGATGGCGATGTGTCTACGTCCAATATGGACGAGGGCCGTATCCAGCAGCTCGCCTTTAGCAAGGCAGACTCGCGCTACTTGATCGCCGATTCAAGCAAGATCGGCAAGCGCGACTTCTACACCTTCTGCCGCCTGGACAGCTTGGACGCCGTGGTGTGCGAGCCGGGCATCGCCGCCGAGAATCGCGCCGCCATCGAGGAACACACGCAGGTCATCTGCTAGCTTAGGTATTACAGATCTAGATATTTCGAACCGGGTGCCCCCGTTCATCTCAATCTGTAACAATTGGGGCCGAAAATCCCTGCTAGATGTTACAAATCGAGACAAACGGCCTGCTCGGGTCGAGCCAAAACAAAAAAGCCGCATGCGAACCCGTGGAGGGATTCGCATGCGGCCGACAGGGGGTATGCGGCTTGAATTAGGCCATGAGCAGGCCGGTCTCCGCGACGTTCTTGTACCAGTACGCGCTCGCCTTGGGATAGCGCTTCTGGGTCTCGAAGTCGATGTAGAACAGGCCGTAGCGCTTGTTGTAGCCGTTGGTCCAGGAGAACTGGTCCTGCAGCGACCACACAAAGTAACCGTCGACGTTTACGCCGCCGTCGATTGCCTTGAGGACCCATGCGAGATGCTGACGCATATAGTCGATGCGAGGGGCGTCGTCGATAAAGCCGTCCTCGAAGTCGTCCTTATAGCCCATGCCGTTCTCGGTGATGTAGATCTTCTTGTAGTTGGGGTAATCGTTCTTAATGCGGAGCAGCAGGTCGTAGAGGCCCTCGGGATAGATGATCCAGTCCCAATCGGTGGTGGGTACGCCTTCGCGCACGCATGACTCGCCCACGCCCTTGAGGAACCAGCGCGAGGAGCCCTTGTCGCCGGTGCCATTGTGGTTGATGTCGTTTTCGCCCTCGGCGGCACGCAGGAACTGGCACTTGTAGGTGTTGACGCCCAGGCAATCGTTGTAGGGGAGCGCGGCGGTCAGCGCGGCGATGTCCTCGTCGCGGACGTCGAGCTCGCCGCCGGCGATATGGGCCAGCTTGGTCGCGGCCTCCATGGTGTCGGCTGCATAGTGGCCGCGGAAGGTGGCGTCGAGTACCCAGCGGTTGTTGATGACGTCGGCCATACGAGCCGCCTCGCAGTCGGCAGCGCTGTTGGGATCGAGGGGATACTTGGGCTCCAGGTTCTGGACAATGCCGATCTCGCCCTCAAAGCCGCCCTCATGGAAGGCGACGACAGCCTTGGCGTGGGCCACCATCATGTTGTGCATGAGCTGGAAGGCCTTGTCCAGGCGGTACTTCTCGCCGTGCGGCCAGTTGCCGACGATAAAGCTGCCCTCGGCGGTTGCGGGAATCTCGTTAAAGGTAAACCAGTGCTTGACCTCGGTGAACTCGGCAAAGCAGAACTTGGCGTACTCGACGAAGGCGTCGATGGTCGTGCGCGTCAGGAAACCCTCGCCGCCGTTCTGGTAAAAGGCCTCGGGCGTATCGAAGTGATCGAGCGTGACATAGGGGATAACGCCAGCTTTGTTGCAGGTGGCGAAAAGCTCGTGATAGAAAGCGACACCCTCGGGGTTAATCTCGCCGGTGCCACTGGGGAAGATGCGGCTCCAAGCGATGGAGACGCGAATGCCGTTAATGCCGAAGCGCTGGCACAAGTCGATATCGACCGGATATTTGTTGTAGAAGTCGCTTGCGGGGTCGGGGGAGAAGCGACCCTGAGCAGCCAGGAAATCGTCCCAGGGCACTTTGCCCTTGCCGTGCGTGCGGGTCTCACCCTCAACCTGGTAAGCGGCGGTGGCGCCGCCAAACACAAAGCCGTCGGGGAACTGCATGGGGTTGGTCATGAGTCATCCTTTCTGTGGGATACGAATAGGGAGAGGTGCCCGAACTGGGGATCCGGGCACCAACAGAGGGAGGAACTAGTCGAGGTTCTCGCGGAGCCACTTGATGGCGCCAGCGGGGTCGCGAGTAAGGTCGATATATTCCTTACCGCGCGGGGCGAGCAGCTTAATGCCCAGACGATCGGTGTCGGCCTTCATGTCGTTGTAGTAGCTACGAACCTGCGGAGCGAGCACGATGACGTCGTACTGATCCATGATGGCAGTGTGCTGGCCATAGGCGCCTGCGGAGGAAGCGATGTTCTCTCCGGTCTGTGCGGCACCTTCCTTGATGGCGTTGGCAAGCATGGCAGAGGTGCCGGCGCCGGCGCACAGGACGAGGACCTTCAGGCCATCGACATCCTTCTTGGCGGATGCATCGGCAGCGGGCTCGGGCTGATCGGCGACAGGCTTGCTGTCGGCGGCGGCAACGGTCGTCTCGACGGAAGCGGTGGCCTGCTCGACAGCGGGCGTAGAGGCGTTGGCGGCGACGGAAGCGGCACCATCGGACTCGAGTCCCAGCTCGGCGGCGCGCTCGGCCTCCTGGTCGCAGAGCAGCTTATCGTATGCCTTCAAGAACGGCAGGTAGATGATGGCGTCCAGCAAGATGATGATCGCGACAAATACCAGGGCGATAAGCTGGAAGTTCGTGGTGATGAAGATGCCGATGGGGGCAGGGGTAGCCCAAGGCACCACGAAGGAGAAGCCGTTCATACCCACATTGTCGATAAAGAACTTGGCAACACTCACGTTGACGCAGCCGGCGGCAACAAAGGGGATGAGCATGTAGGGGTTAAGGATCATCGGCGCGCCAAAGAGCAGCGGTTCGTTGACGGCGAAGGCAACAGGGACAATCGAGGCCTTACCGACGGCTTTGAGCTGCTTGGACTTCATGAAGAGAATCAGCAGAAGCGGCACGATGAACGTGGCGCCGGTGCCGCCGAACTCACCCACGAGCGACATGTTAAAGGTGAGGGAGTGGGCGGGGTGGCCGCCTGCCAGCAGAACCTGCAGGTTCTCGGCCTGGTTGGCAAGACGGATGGGGTCGATGCCCGGCTGGACGATCGAGGGGCCGTGGACGCCGATGAACCAGAAGAACGCGGTGGCTGCCTGGATAAGGATAAGGCCAGGATAGGTTTCTGCAGCGGTAAAGAGCGGGGAGAGCAGTTTGATAAGCAGCTCGGAGAACGGAACGCCCATGAGGTTGCGCACGACGACATCGATGATGCCGCAGATGATGACGGCGCCGCCAAAGGGGATAATGTCGCGGAAGTTCTGAGCGATGGCGCCCGGGACCTCCTTGGGCAGCTTAATGGTCAGATCGCGCGAGACGCAGAATTTGTAGACCCACACGGTGATGAACGCGGCGATATAGGCCGAGAACAGACCGCGCGTGCCCATGCTGGTGCAATCGAAGACCGAAAGTTCGGAGCCGTTGAACTTGGTGGTGAACTGCGTAACGGCGAGCAGCAGCATGCTGCACTGGGCGGCCACCATGGTGGAACCGTCGTTGAGCACTTTGCCGGCGGGCATGCGACGGTTCATGGAAGCCGTGAAGTTCTTGGCAGTGGTGCCAGCAACCATGATGCCCATAACGCCCATGGTGAAGTTGTACAGCTTGTTGCACCAGTCGATAAGCGGCTGGGGCAGCGTGATGCCGACTACGCCGGGAAGGGTGGCGATCAGCAGGAAGATCGAAGAGGTGAGGACGATGGGCATGCACCCAAGGAATCCGTCCTTAATGGCCTGGAGGTAGACGTTCCTCGAGATCTTCTCAAAGAACGGTTGATGCTTTTCGAGCATCTTTACGATGGCGTCCATAGAGCTCCTTTGCTACTTAATGCGCGACGCATGTGGATGGAACTGGTCGTCGATGGATGGTCAGGACTGCCCGGAACCTTCCTGCTTAAGGAAGGCATTGCGAAATGACAACGTTGTCATTTCGTTAATGACAACGTAAGACATTTTTGGAAGAGCAACAAGGATTTACGGGTGAACGGTCGATATTGTCCGATAAACGGCTGATTTGTCAGTCGGGCAGGTAGTGTATGCTAGAACGCAAAAAACAAGCGATGTAAAACCGACTGGAGAAGTAGTGGCAACGATGGACAAGAAAAATGTCTCAATGAATGATGTGGCAGTTGCCGCGGGCGTTTCTCTCAAGACGGTGTCGCGCGTGATCAACGAGCCCGATAGCGTGCGAGAGTCGACACGCGATAAGGTCCATTCGGCAATGGAGGCGCTCGGGTTTCGAGCCAACTTTGCCGCGCGTTCACTCAAGTTGGGCCGTTACGGGTGCATCGGCGTGGTGATGTTCCACTTGTCGGGCGGCGCCGTGGACATGATTGACGGTATCGCCGATGCCGCCGAAGAACGCGGCTTTGCGCTCACGATGATTAAGAAGCGCGCGGGGGAGAAGATGACCCTTGCCGAAGCGGCGCGCAGGATGTCGCAGCTGCCTGTTGATGGCATGATCTTCAACCTGCGCCAGATGGTCGATGACTTTGATACCTTTGAGGCACCGAAGGACCTCAAGACGGTGATTATCACGCCGATGGAACATCCTACCTGCTCAACCGTCAGTGACGACCAAGAGGGCGGCGCGCGCATGGCGTGCGAGTGCTTCTTAAATCGCGGGCACAAGAACGTGTACTTCGTCTCTGGTAAGAAAGAGTCGCTGTCGAGCCAGTGCCGTATGAAAGGTTGGCGTGCGGCACTCGAGGCACGTGGCATTGAGCCGCCCGAGCCTCTGCAAGGCGATTGGAATGCGGATAGTGGCTATGCCGCGGGCCTTGTGCTTGCCGATAAGCCCGATTGCACGGCGGTCCTCGCTGCTAACGACTGCATGGCAAACGGCGTGATGATGGCTCTACGTGACAAAGGGCTCAGTGTGCCCGACGACGTGTCCGTGATCGGCTTCGACGATGAGCTCTACAAGACGATTCCCAACTCGATTCTGACGTCGGTGAAGTTTCGCCACCGCGAGCTGGGCATCCGTGCGCTTAACGAGGTCGTCGCAGGTCTGGAAGCCCCGAGCTCCAGAAGCCGTACGCTCGTCTCGGGCGTGTTGGTCGAGCGTTCCAGCGTGAAAGACCTGCGGGCGTAGACGTGCTCGGCTCGTTCATCTCAATCTGTAACAACCAGACGTCCAAAACCGGTTTTAGTGTTACGGATTTAGACAATTCTGCCCCGCCTATTCCATTTGTCTCGATCTGTAACAGTTAAGGGTGAAATAACCAGCTAGATGTTACAGATTGAGATATTTCTGCTCGGGCGTTCTGTTTGTCTCGATCTGTAGCAGCTAGGACCAAAAAACTCGGCTAGATGTTACAGATTGAGACAAACGGCTTCCGACCTGCACAAAAAGGCCGGGGGCGGCGCGTCGTGTGACGTGCCGCCCCCGGCTGAGAAATGGGGACAGGTTATGTGGGCAGACAACCCCGCAAGCCGCTAGTCCAGACGACGGGTCTGCGCCACGTGCTTATACCAGTAGGCGCTTGCCTTGGGCGTGCGCTTCTGGGTTTCAAAGTCAACGTAGAAGAAGCCGTAACGCTTGTTGTAACCATTGGTCCAGGAGAACTGATCCTGCAGGCTCCACAGGAAGTAGCCACCCACGTTGACGCCCACCTCCATGGCTTTGAGCAACCAGCGCAGGTGCTGCTCGATGTAGTCGATGCGCGGCTGGTCGTCCACAAAACCGTCCTTGTAGGGGTCCTTGTAGCCCATGCCGTTCTCGGTGATGAAGATTTGCTTGTAGTTGGGGTAGCGCTGCTTAATGTAGACGAGCAGATCGAACAGGCCCTCGGGATAGATGATCCAGTCCCAGTCGGTGGTGGGGATGCCAGGCTTGTTCACATGCTCGCCAATGCCCTTAACGCGCCAGCGGCCGGTGCCCTTCTCGCCCGTACCGTTGTGGTGCAGGTCGTTCTCGCCGTCATAAGCCTTCAAGAAGCGGCACTGGTAGTTGTTAACGCCCAGGTAGTCGTTGTAGAGCGCGGCCTCGCGCATGATCTCGAGATCCTCGTCCAGGATCTCGATGGTGCCGCCCGAGATGGCCGCCAAGCGGTTGGCGCACTCGAGGGTGTCGGGCGCGTAGTCGCCGCGGAAGGTGGCGTCGAGCAAGAACTGGTTCTGCAGCACGTGCTCGTTGTTGGCGGCCTTGATGTCGGCGGGGTCGTTCTCGTTGAGCGGATACTTGAACTCCAGCGACTGGATGACGCCGATTTTGCCCTTAAAACCGCCGTTGTGGAAAGCCAGCACGGCCTTGGCGTGGGCGAGCATCATGTTGTGCTCGCACTGGAAGGCCTCGGCCAGATGAGCTTTGACGCCACCGGGGAAGGTGCCCTCGATGTAGGTGTTGGAGGCGTCGGCCCAGATCTCGTTAAAGGTGAACCAGTAGGTCACCTGGTCGGCGTACTCCTTAAAGCAGAAGGTGGCAAAGTCCACAAAGGCGTCGATGGTCTCGCGGTTGAGGAAATCGCCCTTCTCAAAGAGGGGCAGCGGCGTGTCAAAGTGATGCAGCGTGACAAACGGCTCAACATGGTGCTTGTGGCACTCGGCGAAGAGATCGTGGTAGAACTGGACACCCTCGGGGTTGATTTCGCCGGTACCGTTGGGGAAGATGCGGCTCCAGGCGATGGAGAGGCGGATGCCGTTGATACCGAACTCCTCGCACAGCTCCAAGTCGACGGGGTACTGGTTGTAGAAGTCCGAAGCGGGATCGGGGGAAAAGCGCCCCTGGGCCTCCAGGAAGTCGTCCCAGGCAACCTTGCCCTTACCGTGAGTGCGGGTCTCACCCTCTACCTGGTAGGCAGCGGTAGCACCGCCAAAGACAAAGTCCTCGGGAAACTGCGCAGGCGGGTTGGTGACGCTAGCAGGGTTAACGGACATGATGATCCAATCGTCTAAATCGAAGGGCCAGCCGGTCTTGGATGGTCGGCTGGCCTTGGGCGTTACTTACTTCGAAAGTTGCTCGCTTACGAAGGCGAGAGACTTATCGCCGTTCTGGGAGAGCTCGATGTACTGCTTACCACGGCAGGCGACGCACTTGTTGCCCACGCGCTCGCAGTCCTTCTGCAGGTCGGCCAGGTAGCTGGCGGCCTGCGGGGCCAGGACGACCAGGTCAAAGTCGGGGAGCATGTCAACGTGGTTGCCATAGGCCTCAGCAGCGGTTTCAAGATTGATGCCGCGCTCCTTGGCAGCCTTGGCCAGCGCGTTGGCGAGCAGGCCCGAGGTTCCGCCGCCCTGGCAGAGCACGAGCACGCGCTTGCCGTTGAGGTCGCTGGCGGTCGTTGCCTCGGCAGCGGATGCTGCAGAAGCGGCGGGGGAGTCGGCCTTCACGGCCTCGGCAGCAGCGCCGGCGGCAACGCTCTTGGCGTCAGCCTTGCCCTGGAAGGCATCGTTGAGCTTAGCGGCCTTCTCGGCGTTCTTGGCGGCGAGCTCCTCCTCGGAAATCTCGGCCTCCTCGGCGCACTTCTGGGCGTCATAGGCACGGAAGAACGGATAGTACAGAACGAAGTCGACGACCAGGATAAGGGCGAGCATCACAAAGGCGAGCGGCTGGAAGCCCAGGCCCATGATGGTGCCGATGGGGCCGGGGACGGTCCAAGGCAGGGTGTACATAAAGCCGTTCATGCCCAAGAAGTCGATAAAGATCTTGAGGATCCGGATGTTGGCGATCGGGGCAAAGACAAACGGGACAAAGAAGACGGGATTGAGCACGATAGGTGCGGCGAACAGCAGCGGCTCGTTAACGGCAAAGCACACGGGGACGATGGCGGCCTTACCGACGGCGCGCATCTCCTGGGACTTGGCCAGGAAGCAGAACATAAAGACCAGGACGAGCGTGGCGCCGGTGCCGCCCATGCAGACGACGAAGTACTGGGCACCCTGGGTCAGGACAGCGGAAGCGTGCTGGCCGGCCTGGAACGCAGCCAGGTTGTCGGTCATGTTGGCAACGAGGGCGGCGGCGATGGCGGGCTCGACGATCGAGGGGCCGTGGACGCCGACGAACCAGAACAGGCTCATAGCGCCGTAGATCACAGCGAGGCCGATGTAGCCGTCGGCAGCGGTGAACAGGGGCTGGAACACCTGGATGACGCCCTGGGCAAAGCAGAAGCCAAAAGCAGCGCGGAAGGCGATGTCAAAGACCCAAAAGACGGTGATGCAGACGGAGAAGGGGATGATGTCCTTAAAGGTCTGCGAGATGTTGGGCGGAACCTGCTCGGGCATCTTGACGGTGATGTTGCGCTTAATGAAGAACTTGTAGATGATGCCGGTCACAAACGCAGCGATAAAGGCGGTCAGCAGGCCTTTGGAACCAAGGTAGGTGGTGTTGAAGCCGCTGGCGGCGTCCGTGGCGATCGTGTCGCTCGAAAGGAGCAAGAAGCCGATGATGGCCGCGCACATGCACGAGATGAAGTTGATCTGGTTGTTCTTGGGCAGATCGCGGTTCTGAGCGTCGGCGAAGTGCTTGGCCGTGGTGCGGCACAGGCGATGGCCAGGATGCCCATGGAGTAGTTGTAGCACTTCCACAGGGCGTTGTTGATGTCATCGGGCCAGTAGAAACCCCAGATATTGGGAACCGAGGCTACCAGGCAGAAGATGGACGAGAAGATGATGATGGGGATGACGGAGATAAAACCGTCGCGGATCGCCTTGAGGTACTTGTTGCGGGCGATCGCGTTGAAAAAGGGCTGCCCCTTTTCGATGATGGCGATGAGTTGCTCCATGCAAAGCTCCTAAGAGTCGGTGGGTTGG
Organism: Collinsella sp.; assembly: GCA_019419605.1. Classification (GTDB taxonomy): domain Bacteria; phylum Actinomycetota; class Coriobacteriia; order Coriobacteriales; family Coriobacteriaceae; genus Collinsella. Next base: position 16,235 of record DXZP01000017.1, on the reverse strand, counting down.
CAACGATGGTAGCTTTTGACGTTTGGTTGCCAAAATGCTGACGTTGCCATTTTGCGACACAAAATAAGACGCGAACCGGTGGTTCCTGTGCCTGCGAACCGTCGATTCCTTATGCGTAAACGTTTGAGCCGCCCGGTGGCTCTGTGTTTGCACAATGGCAACGTTAACATTTGGGCGACAAAAGCCGTTCGGGGAAGCAAAAATGTCGGTGAACGGTAGGTTTTGGGTGGTGAGCGTATGGTGGGGGAGGCGTTGGATATACTTGAAGGCGTTAAAAATGACTGCGCAAGGTGCCACCAATGGCATCGTTGACATAGAAAGATCGACCTATGGCCGCTGTTAAAAAATCGGTATCCGTCAAAGACGTAGCGCGCCTCGCGGGCGTCTCGGAGCAGACGGTCTCGCGCACCGTGCACGATTCGCCCAGCGTGCGCCCCGAGACCAAGGAACGCGTGCGTGCCGCCATGCGCGAGCTGGGGTATCGCCCCAATTTTGCCGGTCGATCGCTGCGCCGCGGTAAGTTTAAGACCGTCGGCGTCGCCATGTTCAACATTACCGGCACCGGCAATCTCGACCGTATGGAGGGCTTTGCCGCCGCGGCCGATAAGCACGGCTATGCCATCACCCTCACTAAAGTAGATGGACACCCCTATACCCTCGAGAGCGCATCGTCGCGTATGAGCGCACTGCCGGTGGACGGTATAGTCGTGATTATGAACCGCATGCCGGCGGACTTTGGCACTTTTGAGCCGCTGCCCGGCATGCAGACGGTGCTCGTTACCATGCTGGAGCACCCGCTGTGCTCGACGGTCGATAACGACCAGTTCGATTGCTCGCGCCAGGTGGTCGAGTACTTGCTGGAGCGGGGGCACAAGACCGTGCACTTTATCTCGTGTCCCGAGCGCTCGCTTTCGGGCATGCGGCGCGAGGAAGGCTGGCGCGAGACATTGCGCGCGCATGGCATTGAGCCACCGCGACTTATCCGTGGCGATTGGACGGCGCAGAGCGGATATGCCGCAGGTCAGGCCCTGGCGGATGATCCGACCTGTACGGCCATTTATGCTTCCAACGACGCCATGGCCTACGGCTGCATTCGCGGGCTCGAGTCGCGCGGAAAGCGCGTGCCCGAGGACGTGAGTGTGGTGGGTGTTGATGACAGCCTGGGCGATATCGTGCCCGACCGTCGCCTGACCACGGTGCGCTTTGACAACAAGCGCGTCGGCATGTGGGCGGTCGACAAGATTGCCGGCGCCGAGGGCGTTGCGCCCGGTGTGGAGCACATGCTGTTTCCGGGCGTGCTCGTCGAGGGCGATACGGTGCGCGATGTACGCTAGGGCGCAGGTCTGTTTGGGTTGCCGCTAATTGTGTTCGATATTGTTCAGATTGGTTTAAAAACCGTTCACGGGCGAAAAGCGACCGTTCATAGCTCGAAATTACGTTTTACGCTGTTCTTTTTTGTTTGAATGTTATTGTTTCTGTCATACACAACGCAGCACGTATGCCCGGACGCGATGCTCTCCATTGGTTCATATGTGAAAGGAACGCAATATGGCAACCAAAGAAGAAATCTCGATGGTTGGATTCGAGATTGTCGCATATGCAGGTGACGCCCAGACCGATCTGCTTGCAGCGCTCGATGCTGCTCGCGAGGGTGACTTTGAGAAGGCCGAGCAGCTGCACAAGGATGCGAGCGATGCGCTCATCGGTGCCCACGACACGCAGACCAAGCTGCTTTCGCAGGAGGCCGGCGGTGGCGAGATGGAGATGACCTTCATCATGGCTCACGCTCAGGACACTCTCATGACCACTATGATTCTGGAGAAGCAGGCCCGCTTTACCATCGATGCTTACAAGCGCATCGCTGAGCTCGAGGCCAAGCTCGCCTAACGAGTCCGCACAATCAAGTCCCCTTCCAAAAGCTCTGCCGCTACCCGCGGCAGGGCTTTTTCTGTCCTCCTCCAAGTTGCGGTGAAATGGGGACTGAATAGGGGCCGGCGGGCGCAAAACAATCCCTATTCCACCGCAACTCATCCCGAGACAGTCATTGGGGACGTTCTTAAACGACTAGTCGTTGGGGGCAGTCTTGGAGCTTCTGCACGCCCTCCCGTTCGGTTTTTCGATGGGTGGGTATACTTCCATCCGCAATGCAGGCCGGAATGAGGAGGTGTCCAAATGCCGGACAACGGATTGATTCAAAAGACAGATGCGCACGAGATGGCTCATGGGCGTCCTGTCCAGATAACCGAGCATACGACGGTAACCGAGCTGCAGCCCAGCCTGTCCGATGTCGTGTGCGCAAACAAAAAGCTGCAGATTGGCTTTATCGTTGCGCTCGTGGTACTGGCGCTGCTGTCGGGCTTTGTAGCTCGTCCGCATTTCGCCGATACCAAGACTTGGGACTCCACCATCGAGGTCATCGATCAAAAGAAGGGCAACGTTTTGGCGCTCACGACCTCGTGCGTCGCCCTATCTGCGGGTATAACTGCGCTGCCGGGCGATACGGGAACGCCAGTTGCCGAGCAGCTCGCGCAGCTTTCGGGAAACTTGGGTATCGTGCTTGCCGTGCTCTACCTCGAAAAATATCTGCTGACCATTTTATGGTCGGTCGGGCTGGGCATCCTGATTCCGTTCTCGCTCGTACTCTTCGCGGTGTCGCTTGGCATTCACGGACGCTGGAGCACGAGCGCGGCCATTCGCCGCGTGGCAACGCGTGTGCTGGTGGTCGCCATAATTGGCATGGCGTTGGTGCCTGCAAGCGTTTGGGTGTCGCAGAAGGTCGACGAAACGTATCGCGTTAGCATCGAGGCGGCCGAGCAAAAGGCGGCCGACGCTGCGAGTGCGGCAGATAGCGATAGCTCCAAAACAAGCAAGAAAAAGACCGAGTCCGCAGAGTCCAAGAGCGTGCTCGAGCAGCTTGCCGACGGTGCCTCGGGCCTCGTCACGTCGGTGACCAGCGGCGCCAAGCAGATGACCGATGAGATCGTGCAGCAGGTGACCGACCTCATCGAAGGCGTCATCGTGATGATCGTGACCTCGTGTGTGATTCCTCTACTGGTGCTCGTGGCGTTCCTATGGCTAGGACACGTGCTGCTGGGGATCGATATCTCCGGTCCCGCGAACTATCTGACGGGTCGTTTCTTGAGCGCTCCGTCCAGACATGCCAAGAAGAGCGGGCAGTCTGAGTAGGCGGCAAAGCGATCTTTGGAAGATCAACCGTAAGAAGGGCGGCCGAGACACGTTCTCGGTCGCCCTTTTGTTTGTTGAACACGTGGGCGCTACGTCCGCGCCGGGCTCAAACGGTCAGCAATCATCCGTGAATGGTGTTTGTTCAAAAAAGAACAAAGATAAACAAATTATTGTTGCAGTCGGTGTTCGAATGTGTTCAAATAAACACGAACAGTGAAGAACCGCACATTCAGATGCCCGGACCTGAACGCGATTCAACACTTCCAAACAGAAACTACGCACCTGCGTATCTCTCAAGGAGGATGTCATGAGGGTTGTAATCGCTTCCGATGCCGACGGTATGTCGATGAAGGAGTCTATCAAGGAGATGCTCATCGCCGACGGTCACGAGGTCGTCGACTATTCCGAGACCCCTGCCGCGGACTTTGTCGATTCCGCGACCGCCGTTGCCAAGGACCTGCTGGAGCACAAGGATTCCCAGGGCTTCGCATTCGATAAGTACGGCGTCGGCTCCTATATGGCCGCCGTCAAGATCAAGGGCATGGTCGTCGCCAACATTTCCGACGAGCGTTCCGCTTACATGACCCGCGAGCACAACGGCTCGCGCATGGTCACCATGGGCCCGGGCGTTGTGGGCACCGAGGTCGCCAAGAAGATCGCCCGCGAGTTCCTGCGTGCACAGTACGCCGGCGGCCGTCACCAGATCCGTGTCGACATGCTCAACAAGATGGCCTAACGAGAGCCACCGAGAACTCGAACTTCTACCTCAACTTGTGAATTCAGACGAAAGGACGTTCTGATGAAGAAGACCATCGCAATCGGTTGCGACCATATCGTTACGGACGAGAAGATCTATCTGGCCGACCGCCTGGAGCAGGCTGGTTACAAGGTGCTCGACTGCGGCACCTACAGCCACACCCGTACGCACTATCCCATCTACGGTAAGGCCGTGGGCGAGGCTGTTGCCAGCGGCAAGGCCGACTTTGGCGTGGCCCTGTGCGGCACCGGCATCGGCATCACCAACGCCGTCAACAAGGTTCCCGGCGCCCGCTGCGCCCTGGTCCGCGACATGACCTCTGCCCTGTATGCCCGTCGCGAGCTCAACGCCAACATCGTGGGCTTTGGCGGCAAGATTACCGGCGAGTTCCTGATGGCCGATATCATGCTTGCCTTCCTGGAGGAGCCCTACGAGAAGACCCCCGAGCACGACGCCCTGATCGCCAAGATCGATGCCTGCAACAAGGCCGACGCCGAGGCTCAGGCTGACCCGCACTTCTTTGACGAGTTCCTCGAGAAGTGGGACCGCGGCGAATACCACGACTAAGGAGGTTACGCGGTTTTGCCAAACCGCGTAACGGGTCGACGCTGCGCGCCGCTCGCTGACGTTGGGGGTGCCTGTGGGGTCGCCGCTGTTGTTGCGAAGCTTTCTGGTTCAGTAAGCTGCTCCGATAACACGTTTGCTTGCTGAGCTTGTGGGCTTCGTTTTGGCGGGACCCGGTATTCTGCAGCTTTTCAATTGACGGCTCGCGTTTCTGTGAGGGGGCGCGGGCCGGTTTTCTATCAGCCCTATTGACTTGGCGGGCTGTCGTAAGAAAGGGAAGGCTCCTATGGAGTTTGTTCTTGATAACGGTTCTATCCGCGTGGCACTGAGCACGGCGGGCGGGTCGTTCACTTCTATTACGGCCAACGGCCGTGAGTACCTGTGGCAGGGCGACCCGGCGGTGTGGTCGGGCCAGGCACCCATTTGTTTCCCGATCTGCGGCGGCCTTCGTGACGGTCGCGCAATGACCATGGGCGGCCGCGAGGTCAAGCTCGCCCGCCACGGCTTTGCTCGCAAGCAGGAGTGGAAGCTCGAGGAGCAGAGCGACAACATGGTTGTGCTGAGCTTAAGCTCTGCCGACCATGCCGAGTTGCTCGAGCAGTACCCGTATCCGTTTAAGATCGTTGCTCGTTACACGATCGATGCGGAGAAGGTGGCCGTGTCGTACGAGGTGACCAATGAGGGCACCGAGGACATGCTGTTCTTTGTGGGCGGTCACCCTGGCTTTAAGTGCCCGCTTGACGAGGGCGAGTCCTACGACGACTACGAGCTCCGTTTTGAGCAGCGCGAGGCCGCCGAGCTCTGTACTGCCGTTCCCTCGACGGGCCTGATTGATGTTGAGCATCGCAGCAAGAACCCGATGGTTGGCCATGACCTGCCGCTGACCCACGAACTCTTTGACTTCGCAGAGACCATCTTTGACGTGCTCGAGAGCCACGTGGTTACGCTTACCAAGAAAACCGAGGACAAGGGCGTGCGCCTGACGTTCCCCGATATGCCATACCTGATTGTGTGGAGCAAGCCCGAGGGCGACTTTGTGGCCGTGGAACCGTGGGGCGGCCTGTCCACCTGCTCCGACGAGGACGATATTCTGGAGCACAAGCGCGGCTGCCTGGTGGCCAAGCCGGGAGAGACCGTCACCCGCGGCTTTGAGATCGAGATCCTTTAACGAGCTATCGTATGTTTGGGGCGGGTTATGCCGCCCCGGAACAGGAGTTCAACATGATTCTGACCGTTACCATGAACCCGTCGATTGATACGCGCTATCAGCTCGACAAGCTGATCATCGACGATGTTAACCGTGTGACACCCGAAAAGACTGCTGGCGGCAAGGGCCTCAACGTGAGTCGCGTGCTGCTGCAGCTGGGTGACGACGTGCTCGCGACCGGCCTGCTCGGCGGCCACATGGGTGCCTATATGGCCGAGCTTATGGATGCCGACGGCGTCAAGAACGACTTTGTGCCTATTGCCGGTGAGACGCGCATCTGCCTGAATATCCTGCACGAGGGTAATCAGACCGAGCTGCTGGAGAGCGGCCCGCAGATCGCCCCGGCCGAGCTCGAGGCCTTTACGGCCAAGTTCGCCGAGCTCGCAGCGAAGGCGGACGTCGTGACGCTTTCGGGCTCGCTGCCGCGTGGCGTCGATGCCGGCTACTATGCCGACCTCGTCAAGATCGCCGAGGAGGCGGGCGCCAAGGTGCTGCTCGACACCTCGGGTGCATCGCTGGAGGCCGCGCTGGAGTCCGACGCTAAGCCTGAGCTCGTAAAGCCCAACCTGACCGAGACTAACGGCCTGCTGGGTACGTCCTTTACGACCGATGATGTCGATGCCCTGCGCGAGGCGCTCGCCGCCGATGACCGTTTTGCCGGTATCCCCTGGGTTGTCGTTTCGATGGGCGCTGCCGGTTCGGTTGGCTTCCATGAGGGTCGCGCGTTCCGCGCCAAGACGCCCGCGATTGCGGCTGTGAACGCAACGGGTTCCGGCGACTCGACCATCGCCGGCTTTGCACATGCCATTGCTGCTGGCGCCGACGACGTCACGGTGCTCAAGACCGCCAATACCTGCGGCAAACTCAACGCTATGGATCCCAAGACCGGTCACCTGGTCATGGACCGCTGGGACGAGATCTACAACAACGTTGAAGTAACGGAGCTTTAGGGTTACGCGGTTTTACCAAACCGCGTAACGGCTCGACGCTGCGCGGGCCGCATTTGGACAATCTGACGTTCAACTTCAAGGGCGCGACCAGAAGGTCAGCGCCCTTTCGTTTCACGTCACCTTGTCTCAAATGCGGCCCGCTCGCTGCCGTTGCCAAAACATCGGCGTTGCCTTGCTTCGGGAATGCGGCAGATAGGGACGTTCCTTTTCTGCCGGCAGTTTGGGACACTCCTTACGGGACACCCCCTCCACAGCGCCTATGCCAGCTTTTCGATTTGCCCAATCTCCCAGAGCGGAATGTTGACGAGCGTGCCCTCGTCTCTATATGCCGCTAACGATGTTCTCACGCAGCGCTCGAGCTTGAACTTCTCGCAGGCAATCCTCAGGCTCTTTGCTTTGAGGTTCTCTGCCGCCTTGACCTCGAGCGGAAGCACGGTCCCCGCATGGTCGATGGCAAAGTCAGTCTCTGCATTGCCGGATGAGGATGACCAATACGCGGGAGTTTTGCCTTGGAGCAAAAGCTCCTGTGCGACGTATTGCTCGGTCAGCGAGCCTTTGAACTCCGTAAAAACAGCGGGCCCGTTCAGAACAATGGCTGGCGAGAGGCCGGAGAGTGCTCCGAGGATGCCGGTATCGATGCAGAACAGCTTGAAGCCCGAGAGATCCTCGTAGCTTGTGAGCGGTGCTCTTAGGGCGGAAACACGTGGTACCTTATGAACGATTCCATAGTCCATGAGCCACTGGAGGCTTTCCTCAAAATCGCGTGCGCGCGCCCCGGGACGGAGCGCACCGTAGACGAACTTCTTGTTTTCCTTTGCGAGCTGGCCGGTAAGGGATTTCCAAACCAGCCTCATGCGCTCGACGATGCGGGCTGGCGCATGCTTGCCAAAATCGGATTCGTAAGCTTCGATGATTTGCTGCTGAAGCCTGCGGGCCTCGATGAAATCGTGGGAGGTGGCGAAAGCGGAGACAACTTCTGGCATGCCACCGACAACGAGGTATTCCTTGAGCAGGCGCTCGAGCTTTTCGGAAACGTTTGCCAGCAGGTCCATGTCTGCGGCAAGGATGGCATCTGCGAGCGGATCGCCATCGACGGCACGAACGAACTCGACAAACCCCATGGGGCGCATGGTAAGCTGGTCAATCTTGCCGACGGGGAACGACTCGTTTTCGCGTCGGAGCGCGAGCCCCATATAGGAGCCGGCTGCCACGATATGGTATTCCGGCGCCAGCTCGTTGAAGTATTTGAGCGAGGTGATGCCACGCGGTGCCTCTTGGATTTCGTCGAAGATGATGAGTGTGTCTGTCGGCGTTATGGTCTGGCCGCGCAGGAGCTCTATCTGGGAGATGATGCGTTTGGGGTCAAGGCTTCCGTCGAACAGCGAACGTGCGCCCGGTTCGAGCATAAAGTCAAAGCGGATGACGTTTTGATACTGCTGGCCTGCGAATTCGTTAAGAAGCCAGGTTTTTCCCGTCTGGCGGGCCCCCTTAAGCAGGAGGGGCTTGCGGTTTGCCCTAGATTTCCAAGCGATGAGTTCGTCCATTAGCTGTCGCTGCATACTGCCTCCTAACGATCATGGTTAGTATAAGACCGTTTTGGTCTTTCCATCGAAAAATGTGGGAGTAAACCACGTTTTTCCATCGAATAATGTGGGAGGTAACCACGTTTTTCCATCGAATAATGTGGGGTTTAGGTCGGCACCTGGGGCGCTCCTTCTCTGCCGGCAGTTTGGAACACTCCTTGTTTTGGTGCAAATTAGCTACCCTTGCATCAGAAAACGGCGCCCGCCGGCGATGTTGCCGGCGGGCGCCGTTGTCGTGTAGGTGGCTATGTCGTGGGGGCTGCCGTTGAGCGTCCGGGTCTGTGCTCTACAGCGAGTCGATAAAGCGCTGCTGGGCGGCACGTCCTGCCTCGTCCCACTTAAAGACGCCGGCGTTGTCGAGCACGTGGCCAAACACCACGCCGACCTCCTCGTGCAGGATATCGATGGCGTTGTCGGCCGTAAGCTCGTCGGCGCGGCGGGCAAAGACGTCCTCAGCCCATGCGGCGTGGCTGCGGCAAAGATCATCGCCCTCGAGCGCACCGGCAAGGTCGTAGCTGGCATCGACCTTGGCCGCCAGCAGGTGCTCGCGGACAGCGCCGAGCTCGGGAACCAGGCGCGGCGGAAGAATGGCCAGGCCCATGACCTCGATCAGGCCGATGTTCTCCTTCTTAATGTGGTGGTACTCGGCATGCGGGTGGAACACGCCCAGCGGATGCTCGTCGGTCGTGATGTTGCAGCGAAGCGCCAGGTAGGCCTCGTAGATTTCGCCGCCGGCATTTCCGCGAGAGTCGACGCGGCGGATGACGGGCGTCACGCTGTTGTGCGCCACGCCATCGGCTGTGTACGCGATGACGCCCACAGACTCATCGGTCCACTCGCGCCAGGCGAGGATAATCTTCTCGGCAGCGTCGAGCAGCTGGGCGCGGTCATGCGAGCGCAGGCGCAGCACCGAGAGCGGCCACTGCAGCACGGTACCGCTGACCTGGTCAAAACCGGGCACGCTAAACTGCGAGACCTCGGCGGCATGCATCATGGGGAACTCGTGCGCGCCGCCCTGGAAGTGGTCGTGCGACAAGATCGAGCCGCCCACGATGGGCAGGTCGGCGTTGGAGCCAATGAAATAGTGCGGGAACAGGTCCACAAAGTCGAGCAGACAGGTCAGGCCCTTGCGGTCGACGTGCATCGGACGATGCTCGGAGCTCATGGCAATGCAGTGCTCGTTAAAGTACGCGTACGGGCTGTACTGGAAGCCCCAGCGCTCGCCATTAAGCTGAATGGGAATAACGCGCAGATTCTGGCGGGCGGGATGGGCGCCGCCGTCGGCTGCGGCGGAGCGTCCGGGATAGCCCTCGTTTTCGATGCAGAGCTGGCAGGCGGGATACTTCTCGCCCGTGTTCTTGGCTGCACCTGCCACAGCGATATCTCGCGGGTCCTTCTCGGGCTTGGACAGGTTGATGGTAATCTCCAGGTCGCCCCAGTTGGTTGGGGTGTTCCATTTGATGTTGCGCGCGATGGCGGCACGGCGCACGTAGCCGGCGTCGCAGCACAGGCCGTAGAACCAGTCGGTCGCGGCGCGGGGCTCGTTGACGCCCATGCGTCCGTTGAACTCCTCGTTTACAACCGAAGGCCTCGGCATGAGTGCGCCCATGATGCGCATGGCGATGCGGTCGCGGCCCGATGCCGTGTCCTCGGCGGCGCCGTTGGCAACGGCGGCCTCGGCAAGCGCGGCGAGCGTGCCTTCAAGGTCAAAGTCGGGTAGGGTATCGGGGTGCAAGAGCGAAATCTTCTCGGTCTTGAGCGCCCAAGCCATGTCGAGCGCGGGGCCCGTGGCGCCGATGCACTCCAAAATGGTGTTGTATGCCCAGATGCGATCGTCCTGGCCGATCATCGATCGGTGGATAGCGTACTCGATCAGGTTCTGCGCGGCCTCGCGCACGTCAGTCATTACAGCCATGCCGCGTAAGCCCCCTTGTCAGAGATAGTGTAGTGGCGGGCGGAACCCTCGCCCAGCCAGCCGTTCATCTTGGTGATAAAGGTGTCGACCAGGTCGATCGGCACGAAGGCCTGGATGGTGCCACCAAAGCCGCCACCGTGAATACGAACGGCACCGCGACCGTCGAGCACGTGCTCGGCCAGTGCCAGGGCATACATTGAGGGCTGCTCGGAGCCCAGCTTGGCGACGACATTCTGCAGGTACATGGCAGAGCTGGCGCCGGACTCGCGCGTCAGGACCAGGAACTGGTCGATGTCGCCGGCGTTCAGGGCCGCCCAGCGCTTATCGACCAGGCCGTTCTCGTACCAGTAGTGAACGGCGCGCAGGCAGGCGCGGTCGCCCAGCTTGGCGCGCAGCTCGGGGAGCTTGGCGTCAAAGTCGGCAACATCGACCTCGCACAGGCGTTCCTTGCCAAACTCGGCGGCGACGTCCTGCATCTCGCGCGGAACGGCGGCGTAGTCGTCGGTGGCTGCCACGTGATCGGCACCGACCTTAACGAGCACGAGCGCGTAACCGTGATCCTCAAAGTTGAGCTCGAGCTTCTGGGTTTTAGGCTGGGCCTGATCCTCAAAGTCCATGTAGGCGAGGCCGCCCAGACATACGGCTGCCTGGTCCATCAGACCGCAGGGCTTGCCGTAGTAGTTGTTCTCGGTGCGCTGGCTCATCTGCGCAAGCGCGACGGGCTCAATGGCGGGCGCGCCCCAGAGCGTCTCCATGGCGCGGCCGTATGCGGCCTCGACGGCAGCGGAGCTGGATAGGCCGCCGCCCGAGGGGACGGAGCAGGTGAAGGCGAAATCGAAGCCGTGGGGCTCAACGCCAAGGGCTGCAATCTCGTGGGCCATGCCGCGGACGAGGCTCGCGGACGTGCCCTTCTCGGACTCCTGAACGTCTAGCGTGTTGAGCGCGATCTCAAAGGTGGGATAGCCCTCGTCGGCAACGCGAACCTTGTTGGAATCGGTTGCCACGGCGATGCCGTCGACAGCGACATCGAGCGAGCCGGCGATGACGTGGCCGCCCTCGTGATCGGTGTGGTTGCCGCTGATCTCGGAACGGCCGGGCGCGTGCACATAGAGCACCTGGCGATCGCCAATGGGGCCAAACTCCTCCTCAAACAGCTTGGTGAGCGTGGCGAGTGTCTTTTCGTCGGGGGTGGTCATGAGGGTCCTTTCCTTGGCGCATACTGACGAGTTTTCCGTCGTAGTGAGTACGTTAACAATCTGAAGTGGCATAAACTCAGCATCTACGATGCCGCACGTTACGGGCTATGTTAACGTACTCATAACACAACACTTATCACTTTTTGAGAATCTGGTAATCGGTAGAAATCCAGCCGTGAACGGTATTGCCGTATGGACTTATAGAGCAGAAGAGTTGCGGATTGAAAAAGTAGAGTACGTTAACATGCGTCCGACGATAGCGGGCTTCGGCGCGGGGCGTATTTCTGCCCGGGCCGGCATGCACGCTATTCAGATCTCGCGAGGGTGAAGGTGATCCTGTGGTAAGGCGCCCGTCCAACGATACAGGTACGCGTCCGGTCTCCATGGCCGACGTCGCCCGCGCTGCTGGCGTTTCGCAGCAGACGGTTTCGCGCGTTGCCAACGGCCTCCCTAACGTCAACGAGCAGACGCGCCAGCGCGTGCAAGCCGCCATGCAGGAGCTCGGCTTCCGTCCGAGTTATGCCGGTCGCTCGCTGCGCGACGGCCGTTACCATTCGGTCGGCCTGTGCGTCAACGATGTCACCAAGTTCGGCAACCTGACGATGATCGACGGCATCGCCAGCGCTGCTCGCGAGCATAATTGCGCCATTACGCTGGTCGAGATGTCCAAGACCGAGGAGTTTTCGCTTGCCGAGGCCACGCGTCGTATGGCCGCGCTGCCCGTGGACGGCATCATTATCGGCATGAGTCGCATGGCGCCCGATTTTGAGACGTTTGATCCACTGCCGGGCATTGGCACGGTCATCGTTACCATGTACGCGCATCCGCGCGTGACCACAGTTGACTCTGATCATTACGGCTGCTCGCTATTGCTTATGGATCACCTGTTTGAGCTGGGGCACGAGCAGATTCGCTATATTGGCGGCCCGTCGTTCTCAGTCGACGAGCAATTTCGTCGCGCCGGTTGGCAAGATGCACTCGAGCGTAAACACATCGAGCCGGCAGAGCCGCTCGAAGGCGACTGGTCTGCCAACAGCGGTTACGAAGCCGGCAGGTACCTGGCCGAGCACGACCGCACCATGACGGCGATCTATGCGGCAAACGATCAGATGGCAAATGGCGCGATTGCCGCGCTGCGTGATAGCGGTTTGCGCGTGCCCGAGGACGTGAGCGTGGTGGGCGTCGACGATTCGCTCGACGACTTTGTCGCGCACAACGAGCTCACGACCGTGCGATTCGATCTGCATCAGCGCGGACGCGAGGTGTTTGAGCATGCGGTTCCCGAGGCGGGTACGGTGGGCAAAACCGTTGCCATTCGTATTCCCGGCCAGCTCATCATTCGACATAGCACGGCGATACCGCGCTCATAGTTTGTGCTGGTAAACGGCGATTTATCGCATTTCAATAACAATCGGTAAGGATGCCGGCAGATAGCTGTTGGGATGCGGGCGAGTGCTATGATAGACGGGTTCATTTGTCTATCTAGGAGGCTTTGCCTGATGGAGATCACCAAGGATATCCGCTACATTGGCGTTGACGATCACGACATTGACCTGTTCGAGGGCCAGTACGATGTGTCCGAGAACGGTATGGCATACAACAGCTACGTTATCTTGGGCGAGAAGATCGCTGTCGCCGATTCGGTCGATGGCGGTTTTGTCGACGAGTGGCTCGGCAACCTCGAGGCCGTGCTCGACGGCCGCACGCCCGACTACCTGGTCATCCATCACATGGAGCCCGATCACTCCGCCGGCATCGCCGCCTTTATGGAGCGCTATCCCCAGGCACAGATTGTGGCCAGCATGGGCGCCTTCCGCATGATGGTCAACTACTTTGGCACCGATTATCCCGAGCGCAAGATGGTCGTCAAAGAGGGCGACGTGCTCGACCTGGGCGGCCACAGCCTGACGTTTGTCGGCGCCCCCAACGTTCACTGGCCCGAGGTGCTGTTCTCTTACGAGGCCACCGACAAGGTGCTCTTTAGTGCCGACGGCTTTGGCAAGTTTGGTGCCAATGACATCGAGGATCCGGAAGGGTGGGCCTGCGAGGCGCGCCGCTACTACTTTGGCATCGTCGGCAAGTTCGGCAAGTTCGTGCAGGCCGTGCTCAAGAAGGCCGCCGACCTGGACATCCAGATCATCTGCCCGCTCCACGGCCCCGTGCTGACCGAGAACCTGGGCTACTACCTCGACACCTACAACATCTGGTCGAGCTATCAGCCCGAGGACGAGGGCATCACCATTGCCTACGCGAGCGTCTATGGCCACCTGAAGGCCGCCGTCGAGGAGCTCGCCGCAGCGCTCGAGGCTCGCGGCCAGAAGGTCTCCGTCTTTGACCTGGCTCGCGACGACATGGCCGAGGCCGTTGAGGACGCGTTCCGCTATGACCGTCTGGTGCTCGCTTCCATCACCTATCAGGGCGAGATCTTCCCGTTTATGAGCACCTTTATCCATACGCTCGCCGAGCATGCCTACCAGAACCGTACCGTGGCGCTCGTTGAGGCCGGCTCTTGGGCACCTGCCGCCGCTAAGGTTATGACCAAGGAGCTCGAGGGCATGAAGGACATCACCCTGACGGAGAACAAGGTGACTGTCCTGGGTTCGCTCAACGACGCCTCGCGCGCTCAGATCGAGGCCCTCGCTGACGAGCTCTCCAAGTAGCGATACGCTCACTTTTAACGCTCAAACCACCACAAAGGGGACAGGCACCTTTGTGGTGGTTTTTGTTTAAGCGCCGGCGATGACGAGATTTGGGCGGGCGTTGTCGACGATCTCGGCGATTGAGGTGGCGACGGCATGATCGGGGTCACGGTCCATCACGATGGTGCCGACGTCGGCAAGCTCAGCAAAACGGTACATGCCGCGTCCGTAAACCTTGCTGGCGTCCATGAGGGCGACGCTTTGATGGGCTGCGGCGATCATGGCCGTTTTGGTCTCGGCCATCTGGGGAAAGTCGGTCGTAAAGCCGCAACGGGGGACAAAAGCGCCGGGGCACATGACGGCCAGATCGGCATGGATTATTTGGAGCGCCTGCATGGTGAGCGGACCGTACAAATAACGATGACCTTTGCGCAGTGCTCCGCCCAGCATGACGACATCGACCGAGGGCATGCTCTCGTCGATATAATCGGCGATGGTGATGTCGGCCGTGATGACGGTGATGCCGTCGCGCTGGTCGAGCAGGCGGACAAATTCGAGCGCGGTGGTGCCCGAGTCGACGAGCAGGGTGTCACCGTCGCTGACGAGTTCGATGGCGCTTTGCGCGATGGCCTGCTTGGCGGCGACATTGACGTTGATACGGCGATCCTGGGTGGATACGGTCAGTCGCTTCTGGAGCGACACGGCGCCGCCGTGCGTGCGGCGCAACTTGCCGGACTCGGCTAGCGCGTCCAGGTCGGCGCGGGCGGTGACGGAGGATACGCCAAAGGTCTGGGCGATTTCTGCCACCTGCACAGAGGCGTTATGTTCGAGCATCTCCATGATGGCGGAACGACGCTCGTCGGCGAAAGCTCGGGTTGTTGCGTGGGCCATATCTGCTCCATTCTCGGCTAAATTTGTAGGAATTGTGTTGAGTCTATTTTCGTTCATTTTCTTTTTGAGTAAGAAAACACCTTTCGATTACTTACTTTTTCTATAAAAGAAAGATGATCAAGGCTCAAAACTCAATTTCGAACACGCACGCTCGGGTTCGACCCCTTCCGTTTACTTTTCAAAAACGACGGTATTGACCTGCATGGGCTCAATATCTCGCGCGTGTAAAGCCGCTGAATTTCATACAATGAGCGCAGTAAAACGCAAGGTAAAACGCCTTGTGAACAACTACGCCCGATGTCCAGATGCGGGCGAGGGAGAGGAGCAAACGCTCATGGCACTTGTTACCACCGAAAAGATGCTCAAGGACGCTCAGGCCGGCCACTACGCCGTCGGCGCGTTCAACGTCGAGAACCTCGAGTTTGTTATGGCCGTTCTGGCCGCTGCCGAGGAGACCAAGTCCCCCGTCATCATGCAGACCACCCCGGGCACCATCAAGACCGCTGGTCTGGACTACTTCTACGGCATGGTCAAGGCTGCCGCCGAGCGCGCTTCCGTGCCCGTCGCTCTGCACCTCGATCACGGCGATGGCTATGACCGCTGCATGCAGGCTTTCCGCACGGGCTACACCTCTGTCATGATCGACGGCTCGCACGAGTCCTTCGAGGACAACATCGCTCTGACCAAGTCCGTCGCCGACGCTGGCCGCGCCATGGGCGTGCCCGTCGAGGCTGAGCTTGGTAAGGTTGGCGGCAAGGAGGACGACGGTCCCGCGGTTGAGGGCGAGAGCCCCTACACCGATCCGGCTGAGGCCAAGGAGTTCGTCGAGCGCACTGGCTGCACCTCTCTCGCTATTGGCGTTGGCACCAGCCACGGTGTGTACACGAGCGATCCGCACATCGAGCAGTCCGTGGTCAAGGCCATCCGCGACGCCGTCGACGTGCCGCTGGTTCTGCACGGCACCTCTGGTGTGCCCGATGAGCAGGTTGCCGAGGCTGTGAAGAACGGCATCTGCAAGGTTAACTACGCCACCGAGCTGCGTCAGGCCTACACCAAGGGCTTCATGGCCTACATGGCCGAGAACCCCGCCTGCTTCGATCCCAAGAAGCCGGCCAAGGAGGGTATGCGTGAGATCACCGAGCTGGTTAAGATCCGCATGACCAACCTCAACTCCGTGGGCAAAGCAGAGTAACAGCAAGGGTACTCCGACTCGCTACATATCCCGGGGAGGGACGAGGGCTTAGTTCCCCAATCGTCCTCGGGCATGCAAAAAGCCTCGCTGCGCACTTCGTGCGGCGAGGCTTTTTGCCCCCTGCGGAAAGATTGGGGAACTAAGCCCTCGTCCCC